>NZ_JAFAGT010000037.1 GCF_019237615.1 Roseateles sp.
AAGGCACGCTTTGTAGCCGGGCAGGGTTTCGGCGAGCCTTCGCAGGCGGGAGGAAGTCCCGCCCGCCGCCGCTCAGGGGTACAGACCGCGCTCCTCGCGCGCCTCGAGCACGCGCGTGCACGCGACCGTGAACGCGGCCGTGCGCAGCGAGATCTTGTGGTGCTCGGAGGTCTCCCAGATGCCCTTGAAGGCGCCCGTGATGATCTTGTCGAGCCGCACGTTGATCTCGTCCTCGGTCCAGAAGAAGGACGAGAAGTCCTGCACCCATTCGAAGTAGGAGACCGTCACGCCGCCCGAGTTCGCGATCACGTCGGGCACGACGACGATGCCGCGGTCGGCGAGGATCGCGTCGCCGTCGGGCGTGGTCGGGCCGTTCGCGCCCTCGAGCACGATGCGCGTCTGCACGCGCCTGGCGCGCTCGCCGGTCAGCTGGCCCTCGAGCGCGGCCGGGATCAGCACGTCGCTCTTGACGTCCCAGAAATCCTCGCTGGCGATCATGTCGCCACCCTTGAACCCGGCCACGCCGCGCGTCTTGGCGACATGGTCCAGCAGGCTCTGCATGTCGAAGCCGTTGGTGTTGACGATGGTCCCCGTATGGTCCTGAACAGCGACGATCTTGGCGCCATTGGCAGCGAACAGCTTGGCGGCGATGGAGCCGACGTTGCCGAAGCCCTGCACGGCGATGCGGGCGCCGTCCATCTCCATGTTCAGGCGGCGCATCGCCTCGCGGCCGACAACGAACACGCCGCGGCCGGTGGCGGCCACGCGGCCCAGCGAGCCGCCCAGCGGGATGGGCTTGCCCGTGACGACGCCGGTCGCCGTGGCGCCGGTGTTCATCGAGTAGGTGTCCATCATCCAGGCCATGATCTGGCCGTTGGTGTTCACGTCGGGCGCCGGGATGTCCTGGTTGGGGCCGATGATGATGCCGATCTCGCTGGTGTAGCGGCGCGTCACCTTCTCCAGCTCCTTCAGGGACAGCATGGCAGGGTCCAGGCGGATGCCGCCCTTGGCACCGCCATAGGGCAGGTTGACGGCGGCGTTCTTCACCGTCATCCAGGCCGACAGGGCCATCACCTCTTCCAGCGTCACGTCGGGGTGGTAGCGCACGCCGCCCTTGCCGGGGCCGCGCGTCAGGCTGTGCTGCACGCGGAAGCCCTCGAAGTGGGCGATGGTGCCGTTGTCCAGCTCGATGGGAATGTCGACGATGAGGGCGCGCTTGGGACGGCGCAGCGTCTCGACCCAGCGGCGCAGGTTGCCCAGATAGGGTTCCACGGCATCGATCTGGGACAGGTAGGTTCCCCACGGGCTGTTGCGCGTGGGCGAAACGAACGACAGGTTGGGCATGAAATGCTCCGTAACTTTGAGTGGGGCGAACGGTAGCGCGAAGCTCCCCTGCGCTGCCAGGACTTGTCTAGCCAAGTGGTCATGTGCCTATGCAAGCAATGCATGGCCCACGGGGCGTGTGCCTGATTTCACGCCACGGGCCGTGGCGCCGGCAACAAAAACCCGGCCGCAGCCGGGTCGTGTCGGGGCTCGCGGGCTCAGGAACCGGGGGCGGCAAGGGCTCGACGGAAATCGGCATCGTCGAACAGCTTGCCGGCCAGCGTCTTGTAGAGCGCGCCGTACTGGTTGATGGCGGTGGGGATGGCGATGGCGCCGACGAAGGAGGATTCCCACGTCGCCTCGGCGACGACTTCCTTGTCGAAGAGCGTCTGGCCATCGCGCCTGACCTGGACCCGTGCAGCCAGCCGGCCCTTGCCAACGCTCATGCCGGCGTCGACCATGCTGTCGGTCAGCTGTCCTTCGACGACGAAGCGGGACTTGGCATCGAGCAGGCCCGCGGCGCCGAGTTCCGCGGCGATCTCGTCGCGCAGCTGGCCGGCAAAGCTGCCGCCGGCAGGGCTCACGGACGAGCCGCGCAGGCCGCTCAGCGAGGTGTCCATGTCGGCCGGCTTGCCCGCGGCAAGCTTGAAGCTGCCCATCTGGGACGGCACCAGCTTTGCGGTGCGCAGCTTCTCGGCGTTGCCGGCGCTTGGTGCCGGAGCAGGCATCTTGACCGAGACGCAGCCCGCGAGGATGGCCAGGGCGGCGGCTAGTGCCATGCGCTGGAGCGGGGCGCTGGAAAGGAGGGGCTTGGCGGTCATGTGTCGGGCCTCGGTCACTTGAAGCTGGTGTCCTGGGACAGGTCGTTCAGCACGTTGCTGACCACCTGGGTCGTCATCTGGAAGGCGGCCTCCTTGTGGTCGGGCATCTTGACGGCGTTGGAGGGGCCGCCGGTGGCGCCGATGGTGGTGTAGATGGCGTGGCGGGCCTGCTTGACGAGCTGCGCATCGCTGCCCGTGGCGCGGTAGGTCGCGGTGCAGACGTAGCCGTCGCCCACCTGCGAGCCGGCCAGGCCCAGCGTCAACCCGGTCAGGAAGCCCTTGGCGAAGGCGTCGTCCGACATCGGGACGTTGTTCAGCGTGATGCTGAGCATGGCGCCGCCGGGCACGGCTGCGGAGCCGACCTCGTTGAACAGCCCGCTGGCCTTCACCTGGGCGATGACGCGCTCGCGCAGCATGCCGGTGACCTGGGCGTTGGCGACCCCCTTGGTCTGGAACTCGAACAGCAGCTGCACCGGACCCGGGCTGGCCGGCTTCTTGAACTGGGCCGCAGGCACCTCCTTCGTGCCGGCGTCCAGGTAGGCACTGGCGCAGCCGCCAAGCAGGGCCGTTGCGGCAAGGAGCATGCCGAGCGCGGCTCGCCGCGCCCCTTCTCTCATAGCAAACATGGGTTCTCCCTCAGGGTTGGAATCGTTCGGAGCAAGCTTCGTTGCACCGCCCCCGGCATGTGCCAGGAGTTGGGAATATAGGAAGGGCCCGCCACGGCGGTGGCCCGCGATATCCCGGGTGTGCGAGGTGACGAATACCATCGCCGGGTGACCTCGCTCGACCTCGCCCTGCTCTACCTCGTCGCTGCCGTACTGGGCGTCGTCGCCTGCCGCTCGCTGAAGCTGCCGCCCATGCTGGGCTACCTGGCCGTGGGCGTGCTGATCGGGCCGAACGCGCTGGCCTTCGCCCACGATTCGGCCAGCATCGAGTACCTGGCCGAGTTCGGCGTCGTCTTCCTGATGTTCGCCATCGGGCTGGAGTTCAATCTGCCCAAGCTGCGCGCGCTGCGCACGGCCGTCTTCGGCCTGGGGCTGGCCCAGGTGCTGCTGACCGTCGCCGGCGCGCTGGCGGGCAACGTGCTTCTGGCGACGGGTTTCGCGCTGCTGGGCCGGGCCTGGGAGCTGCCCTGGAAGGGCGCCCTGGTGCTGGGCGCGGCCATGGCCATGAGCTCGACGGCCATCGTCGTCAAGCTGATGGCCGAGCGGCTGGAGCTTGAGAGCCCGCATGGCCGGCTGGTGATGGGCGCGCTGCTGTTCCAGGACCTGGCCGTCGTGCCGCTGCTGGTCCTGATCCCGGCGCTGAACAGCAGCGGCGGCCAGATGGTGAATGCCCTGGCCTGGGCCGGGCTGAAGGCGGTCGCGCTGCTCACGCTGCTGCTGTATGGCGGCCAGAAGGCCATGCGCTGGTGGCTGACGCTCGTGGCGCGGCGCAAGAGCGACGAGCTCTTCATGCTCAACCTGCTGCTGGTCACGCTGGGCCTGGCCTGGCTGACCGAGCATTTCGGCCTCAGCCTGGCGCTGGGGGCCTTCGTCGCCGGCATGCTGATCGCCGAGACCGAATACAAGCACCAGGTGGAGACCGACATCCGGCCCTTCCACGACGTGCTGCTGGGCCTGTTCTTCATCACCATAGGCATGAAGCTGGACTGGCATCCGCTGGTGGAGAGCTGGTGGCTGGTCGTCATGCTGACGGCCCTGCCGGTCCTCGCCAAGTTCGCCCTCATCGCGGGCCTGGCGCGGCTGTTCAAGTCGCCGCCCGGCGTGGCGCTGCGCACGGGCCTGTACCTGGCCCAGGCCGGCGAGTTCGGCTTCGTGCTGCTGACGCTGGGCGCCCAGCACCAGCTCATCGCCCCGCAATGGGTGAGCCCGGTGCTGGCCAGCATGGTGCTGTCCATGCTGGCGACGCCCCTGCTCATCCTGTACAGCAACCGCATCGTCATGAAGCTGTCCAGCAGCGACTGGCTGATGCAGTCCGTGCAGCTGACGACCATCGCCAGGAAGAGCATCCAGACCGAGGCCCACGTCATCATCTGTGGCTACGGTCGCTCGGGCCAGAACCTGGCGCGGCTGCTGGAGGGTGAGCACATCCCCTACATGGCGCTGGACCTGGACCCCGACCGCGTGCGCCAGGCGGCGGCGGCGGGGCAGAGTGTGGTCTTCGGCGACGCCGCCAAGGTGCAGAGCCTGATGGCAGCGGGCCTGGCGCGCGCCAGCGCCGTCGTCGTCAGCTACCACGACACGCCGTCGGCGCTGCGCATCCTGCACCTGGTGCGCACGCATGCGCCGCGTGTGCCGGTGGTCGTGCGCACCATCGACGATGCCGACCTGGAGAAGCTCAAGGCTGCCGGGGCCACCGAGGTCGTGCCCGAGGCCATCGAGGGTTCGCTGATGCTGGCCTCGCATGCGCTGGCGCTGGTGGGCGTGCCGATGCGGCGCGTCATCCGCATCACACGCGACGCGCGCGACCGGCGCTACGGCCTGCTGCGCGGCTATTTCCACGGTGCCGACGACGACACCGCGGACGAGCTCGACCAGGCCCGCCTGGCCTCCGTCACGCTCCCCTCGGACAGCGCGCATGGCGGCCATGCGCTGGAGGAGCTGGCCCTTCAGGCCATGGGGGTCGCGGTGCTGTCACTGCGCCGCGCCAGCGGCAAGGCCGTGCTCGTTGACGAGCGCACCGCCCTGGCCGGCGGTGACACGCTGGTCATCAGCGGCATGCCCGCGGCCCTCGCGCTCGCCGAAGCCCGGCTGCTCGGCTGATGCCGCCTGCGTGACAAGCGCGCGCGGCCCGCTGCGCCACACTGGCGCCATCCGCCAGAGGAGCCGCGCCATGAACTTCGACTACAGCCCCAAGGTCGCGCAGATGCGCGAACGCCTGCTCGCCTTCTTCGACGAGCACATCTACCCGAACGAGCGCCGCTATCTCGAGGAGGTCGAAGCCAACCGCCGCGCCGGCAACCCCTGGGTGGCCACCCAGGTCATCGAGGCGCTCAAGCCCAAGGCCCGCGCGGCCGGGCTGTGGAACCTGTTCCTGCCCCGCTCCAGCCGCGCGCCCGAGGGGCTGAGCAACCTGGAGTACGCGCCGCTGTGCGAGATCATGGGCCGCGTGTTCTGGGCCCCCGAAGTCTTCAACTGCTCGGCGCCGGACACCGGCAACATGGAGACGCTGGAGCGCTACGCCTCCGAGGCGCTGAAGGATCGGTGGCTGGAGCCGCTGCTGCGCGGCGAGATCCGCTCGGCCTTCCTGATGACGGAGCCTGCCGTGGCCTCGTCGGACGCGACCAACATCGAGTGCCGCATTGCGCGCGACGGCGACGACTACGTCATCAACGGCCGCAAGTGGTGGAGTTCCGGCGCCGGCGACCCGCGCTGCGCCGTCTACATCGTCATGGGCAAGACCAGCCCCGAGGCCGGCAAGCATGAGCAGCAGTCCATGATCGTGGTGCCGGCCGACACGCCGGGCATCACCGTCATCCGTCCGCTGTCCGTGTTCGGCTACGACGATGCGCCGCATGGCCACATGGAGGTGGAGCTGAAGAACGTTCGCGTGCCGGCGGCCAACATCCTGCTGGGCGAGGGCCGGGGCTTCGAGATCGCGCAGGGCCGCCTGGGCCCGGGGCGCATCCACCACTGCATGCGCAGCATCGGCGCCGCCGAGCGCGCGCTGGAGCTGATGTGCGAGCGCGCCATCGCGCGCACCGCCTTCGGCAGGACCATCGCCCAGCAGACCGTCACACAGGAGCGCATCGCCGAGGCGCGCTGCATGATCGAGCAGGCCCGCCTGCTGACGCTGAAGGCTGCCTACATGATGGACACGGTGGGCAACAAGGTCGCCAAGGCCGAGATCGCGATGATCAAGATCGTCGCGCCCAACATGGCCCTGCAGGTCATCGACTGGGCCATCCAGGTGTTCGGCGGCGCGGGCGTGTCACAGGACACGCCGCTGGCCACCATGTGGGCCCACCAGCGCACGCTGCGCCTGGCCGACGGCCCGGACGAGGTGCACCGCAACTCGCTGGCCAAGCTGGAGCTGGCCCGGCACATGAAGCTGCCGACCGACGGGATGAGCATGCCCGTCACGCGCGGGGCCTGACCGCGCCAGGGCGGCGGGCCCGTGGCGAAACCGCCGCATGCCGGCGCGGTGGCCGAGGCGCCGCGGGACAAGGCGGGTGGAGCGAATGACAATGCGGCGCATGGCCAAGCCCGCACCCCGACTCAGTCCCCAGCAGACCCAGAGCGTCATCGCCACCGCTTTCGAGGACGTGCCGCCCTACAACAAGGTGTTGCTGATGCATGGCATAGGCCATGGCGAGCTGGTGGCCCTGCTCAAGCGCGAGCTGACGCCGGCGGCCTACAAGCTGTGGGCCGCGCGGGCCAAGACGAGCAAGGGCCCCACCAAGAAGGCCACCTGGCCGCACGGGCGCTGACGTGCCGCTCGCGCGCCGTCCTGTCCTCGCGTTGCTGGCAGGCCTCACGGCCTGCACCGACCCGGATGCGCGCTTTCGCAACCGTATCGATACCGGCTGGCACCGCGACGATCTCGACGCGCTGATGCTGCGCTGGCAAAGCCATGCGCCGCAACCGGACGGCAGCTTCCAGCTGCAGTTCGACCGGGCCTGGAAGCCCCGGCCCCAGCCCGAGATGGACCTCACCGGCCACGCCCGCCTGGTCTACGCCTTCGCGGCCGCCCACGAGTTCATGCCGGACGCGGGTTATCTCGCCATCGCCCGGCGCGGCGTCGACTTCATGCTGGCGCGCTTTCGCGACCCGACGCATGGCGGCTTCTTCCACACCGTGGGCGCCGACGGCCAGCCAAGGGCCACGATCAAGCGCGCCTACGGCCATGCGTTTGCGCTGCTGGCGCTGGCCGAGGTCTACCGCGTGGGCGGCGGCGTGCGCTACCGCGAGGCGGCGATGCAACTGTGCCGCGAGATCGACATCGGTTTCACCGACCCGGCCGGCGGCCTCTACAACGAATGCGAGCGCGACTTCAAGCCCATGCCAGGCGGGCGCACGCAGAACCCCGTCATGCACATGTTCGAGGCGCTGCTGGCCTTGCGCGGGGCCAGCGGCGACATGCTGGCCGAGACCATCGCGCGTCGCCTGGGCGACTTCGCCGCCTACAAGCTGCTGCAAGGCCAGGCCGACGGCGGCGCCCTGATCCCCGAGTGGTATGACGAGGCCTGGCTGCCACTGCCCAGCAAGGCTGCGGGTGGCTACGTCGACCTGGGGCACCAGTTCGAATGGAGCCACCTGCTGACCCTGGGTGCCTCCGTGTCGCCCGTCTATGCGCAGGTGGCCGAGCGCGTGCTGGCCTATGCGCTCGCGGCCGGCTATGACGAGATCGATGGCGGCTGCGGCCGGCGAGCTTTCACCGACGGCAGCAAGGCCGACCTGAGCAAGGGCTGGTGGCAGCAGGCCGAATGCCTGCACGCGCTGCTCGTCGCCGGCCAGGCCACCGGCCGCAACGACCTGTGGCGGCGCTACGAACAGACCCAGGGCCTCATCAAGAAACAGCTCATCGACGTCGAGCAGGGCGGCTGGCGCGCCGCCGATGTCCTGCCCTGCAAGAGCGGCGGCTGCAAGGACGAGCAACCCGATCCCTACCACATGGTGCGCCTGCACCAGGCGGCGCTGAAGGTCGCTCAGGGCATGCCGGCATAGCGCCGCAGCGTGCCGGACAGCGCGATCAGCAGCAAGCTACCAGCCAGGCAGACGGCGGTCAGCACGGCGTAGAGCGACAGCCCCGTCGGCAGCAGCCAGCCGTAGAGCTGGCCGGCCAGGAAGCCCGCCGTGGCCTTGGCCAGCATCCAGGCGCCCATCAGCGTCGCGGTCCAGCCGGCCGGCGCATAGCGCGACACCACGGCCAGGCCGATGGGGATGACCAGCAACTCGGCGGCGGTCTGCACGCCGATGATGCCCACCATCATCCAGGCCGGGATGAGCTCGCCCTGCGCGGCCCGCCCCTGCAGCATGTGCAGCAGCACGAAGCTGGCGCCCAGCACCCCCATGCCCAGGCCCTGCACGCGGAACTCCGGCCAGTCCAGCCGCGACAGCAGGCGCGCCGACAGCGGCGCCAGCAGGATCACGAGGATGGGGTTCACGGCCAGGAACTGCGCCGCCGTCAACTCGAAGCCGAGGAACTGCGGCGAGACATGGTCGCGCACGAACAGCGTCATGACGCCCGCCGCCTGCTCGTAGCCCAGGTAGAAGCAGATGGCCACCAGCGACATCAGCAGGATGACCTGGATGCGGCGTCGTGCCCCTGCATCGTTCCAGGTGGTGCGCGCCGGCTCGGGCGCCGGTGCGGCGACGGCCGGCAGCCAGCGCCAGCCGGCCATGAAGACGACCACGCCGATGGCCATGCCCACGGCGGCCGCCATGAAGCCATAACCCCAGCCATGGCGCTGCGCCAGATATCCACCGATCAGCGCCGACAGCGCCGCGCCGATATTGATACCCATATAGAACACCGTATACCCGCCCTGGCGCCGTGCGTCGTCCGGCGCATACAGCGCGCCGACCATGGCCGTGGTCGTGGGTTTGAACAGGCCCGTGCCCACCGCCAGGAAACCCAGTGCGAGCGCGACCGGCTGATCCAGGCCGAGCGCCACATGGCCCGCCATCATCAGCAGCATGCCCAGCACCACTGCCCGGCGCTGGCCCAGGAAACGGTCGGCCAGCCAGCCGCCGGCGATGGCGCACAGGAATGCTGAACCGGTATACATGCCATATACCGACAGCGCGTCGGCCCGCGAATATTGCAAGGCCTCTACCAAATACAGCACCAGCAGCGAGCGCACGCCATAGAAACTGAACCGCTCCCACATTTCCGCACCGGCGAGTACGAACAGTCCGGCGGGTTGGCGGGGTTTTTCGATGGGCAGGGAAATGGCCTCGGCGGACATGGTTTCAGGCATCAGGAATGGGTTTTCGATAATAAGGGCGTGGCGCCGGTGGGTTTCGGGCATCCTCGTGCAGGCCTCAGGGGATACCCGCGGTAACGATGCGAAAAACAGCATCCACAAGTTCAAAAAATGATTGCCTGTCGGGTCCCGGGTGGCTGACCACCCGCTTTGGGAAGAAATCCGGGTGTCTGCAGCCGCCTCGAGAGCATCAATCCGGCCACGAGGCATGAGCACTGTCCCCGGCCAGGCGCATCCGCCGCAACCGCGCCGCTGCCAATGGCCGGTGCGCAGGCTGGGCGCGCAGCCCTGCCTCTGCCCCGACACTCGTCGCATGCGCCATCTCACCTTCGACCTCACCGACAGCTCCGACGACATCCTGACGCTCGAAGCCATGGCCTCCACGCGCGAGGCCGGGCGTGCGGCCGTGATGGTCGAGGTGGAGCAGGTACTGGCCTGGGCCCAGGCCGAGTTTGGCGGCCGGCAGGGGCCGGTGGAGGACGGCTTCGCCTGGGACCACGAGCTGCTGGTGCAGCATGAGGCGGGTGGCTGGGTGACGGTGACGCTGACGTTCAGCGCGTCGGCGGAGTTCGCCGAGGCATTCAAGGCGACCTTTGGGGGTGACGACGCGGATGAATGAGTCCAGGCCTATGCCGCTTCGGCGCGAAGGTGCGCCCCCAGGGCTCGGACAGCCTTCAGACCGTTGCCAGACCGGCCGTCGAAAAGCTCCTCGTCGCTACCGCTCGCGAAGGGCACAGCACCGCTGACTTGATGGTCTGGCCGTTGTTCAAGTCCGCCTGAGCGGCTGCCCGCAGAATGCGGCGCCTCAATGTCATCGGAGATGTAATGGATGCCTCCCTCCCTACGGGGACTGAGCTTGGAGCACAGGGATGAACAGCGTGGCTGTTCGTGGGAAGGCCGTTGTCGCAGGGACAAGGTGGACCCTCGAATGGATACGGCATCAAAGTGCCCAGGGCGTGATAGACCAAGGTCGTCACAAACACCATCGAGGGTCCGAGATGAATCGTACTGCGGGGATGAGCGCCGGGCAGATCATCGGCA
>NZ_JAFAGT010000041.1 GCF_019237615.1 Roseateles sp.
GTAAGCGTGGCCTCACGGCCCTCTGGTGTGCCGGCGGCTTCGTGACCAAGATCGGCTGATCCTGCACACCTGGGATGGTGTGCATCAGGCATCGCTCGCGCACACCATGGCTGATCAAGACACACCCTCCAGGCGCCGCAGGCGCGACCACAGTCCCGAGCTCAAGCGCGAGCTGGTCCGGCAATGCCTGCAGCCCGGTGCGTCGGTGTCCAGCATCGCAATGGCTCATGGCATCAACGCGAACCTGGTGTTCAAGTGGCGGCGCGAGCACCGTGAAGCCCAGGCCGCTGTGGCAGACCTCGCGCGCGCGCCGGCGCCGCTGCTGTTGCCCATCACGCTCGACTCGACCGCACCCGCGGATGCGTCGCCACCGACAGCCGCGGTGGCGCCCCCTGCCGATGTCCGCGCCAGCGCCGGCAGCATCGAACTCGACTTCGCTGGCGCCCGGTTGCGGCTGCGTGGCGCCGTCGACCCGCAGAGTCTCGTGGCGCTGCTCACCACGCTGCGAAGCCTCGCATGATCGGACTCCCCTCAGGCACACGCGTCTGGCTCGTCGCCGGTCACACGGACATGAGGAAGGGCTTCGACGGCCTGGCCGCCGTGGTGCAGACGGCGCTGGCCGAGAACCCGTTCGACGGCCACGTGTTCGTCTTCCGCGGCCGGCGCGGCGACATCGTCAAGCTGCTGTGGTTCGATGGCCAGGGCTTGATGCTGCTGGCCAAGCGCCTGGAGCGCGGCCGCTTCGTCTGGCCTCAGGCCGTCGACGGCCGCGTGGCATTGACCGCCGCACAACTGTCGATGCTGCTGGAGGGCATCGACTGGCGCATGCCGACGCGCACGAACTCACCTCAGCTGGCCGCATAGACGATGCCTTCTCGGGAGTGATCCCAATGCAGACGCGCTGACCCTGTCGCACACTGAGGTCCGTGCCGCAAGACACCGACCCGATCAGCCAACTGCCCGACGACGCGCAGCTGCTCAAGCAGCACCTGCGCATCAGCGCCAACGAGGTGCAGCGGCTCCAGCTGATGGTCGACAAGCTCAAGCTGCAACTGGCACGCCGCGTGCGCGCGCAGTTCGGCACTTCCAGCGAGCGATTCGATCTGCAGGCCAGCCTCATCGAGCCGGTGGCGTTGGAGCAGCTGCAAGTGCGCAAGCCGGCCACGCCGGCCGCCAACGCCGGCAGCGTCGACCGCAGCCTGCCCGGCCACCTGCCTCGCGAACAACACGAGCTTCGCCCGGCCACCACTGAAGCGCATCACGACGCGGCAGGACAGTCCTGCGGCTGCACCGCCTGCGGTGGCCGGCTGCGCAGCATCGGTGCCGACGTCTCGGAGCACCTGGAGTACGTGCCCGCGCGCTTCAAGGTCATCCGCACCGTCAGACCCAAGCTGGCCTGCACCAAGTGCGAGGCCATCTTCCAGGCGAGCGCGCCGAGCCGGCCGATCACCCGAGGCCTGGCGGGCCCGGCGCTGCTGGCCCACGTGATGGTGTCCAAGTTCTGTGACCACGCCCCACTGCACCGCCAGAGCCGCATCTACGCCCGCGAAGGCGTCGACATCGACCCCGGCACGATGGCGGGCTGGGTGGAGCAGGTTCACACCTTGTTCGATCCACTGCTCACCGCGCTGGGGCGACACGTGCTGCACGCGGCCAAGGTGCACGCCGACGACACGCCGGTGAAGGTACTCGCGCCCGGCGAAGGCAAGACGCGCACCGGCAGGCTGTGGGTTTACGTGCGCGACGACCGGTCTGCGGGTGACCTGGCGCCGCCGGCCGTCTGGTTCCGCTACTCGGCCGACCGCAAGGGCGAGCACCCGCAGCGCCACCTGCGCGACTTCCACGGCATCCTGCAGGCCGATGCTTACGGCGGCTGGAACGCCCTCTACGACGGCGGCCAGGTCGTCGAAGCCGCATGTTGGGCGCATGCAAGACGACCTTGGTGGGACCTGTACGAACAGCACCGGGACGACACCGGGCTGGCGGCGCAGGCGCTGCGCCACATCCAGGGGCTGTACGCCGTCGAAGCCGACATCCGGGGCAGCCCGCCGCAGGTGCGGCGACAGCATCGGCAGGCTCGAGCTGGCCCCTTGCTGGAGAAGTTCCATCTCTGGCTGCAGGGGGTGCTGACCCAGGTGTCGACGAAGTCGGAGCTGGCCAAGGCGGCCCGCTACAGCCTGGCGCGCTGGAAGGCGTTGACACGCTACGTGGACGACGGTCGTATCGAGATCGACAACTCAGCCGCCGAGCGCGCGCTGCGCGGCGTGGCGCTCGGGCGCGGCAACTACCTGTTCATGGGCTCGAACGCGGGCGGTGAACGCGCAGCATCGATGTACAGCCTGATCGAGACCGCCAAGCTCAACGGCCTGGATCCCGAGGCGTACCTGCGCGAGGTGCTGCAGCGCATCGCCGACCATCCGGTGAACCGCATCGACGAGCTGCTGCCCTGGAACATCGGCAGCGAGCGCGCCGACGCTGAAGAGCGCGCGGCGGCATGAGCTGGCCGAGCATCGATCCGCGGCTGCTGGACGTCCTTCACCAGGCCAGCAGCCTGGAGCTGTTCCAGCTCAGCACGCTGATCGAGCGGCTGCTGGCTGACCCGCGGCGCATCATCGCGGTCCGCAAGGACATGCACCTGGGCCAGACCGTGCGCTTCCTCGACTGGCGCGATGGCAGCCTGCGTGAAGGCAAGGTCGTGGCCCTGCGCCACACCCAGGTCACGCTACAAGACCTGCGCGAGCGTCGCGAGTGGAAGCTGCCCTATGCGGCCATCGAGCCGCCGGCTCCCAACGCCGCGGCGCGACAGGCCGAAGCTGCACCGCCTCCCGCAGCGCCTCGCCCCACGCGCAATGACTTCCGCTGCGGCGAGAGGGTCGCCTTCGAGGACAAGTACCTCAACACGGTGGTCGGCACCATCGTGCGCATCAACGAGCGCACCGCCAGCATCGACCCGGGCGACGGCACCAAGTGGCGCGTGGGCTTCGGCTTGCTGCGCCACGTGCTGGACATCTGAGTTACCGCGCTTCCGTCAAGAGGGCCTTCAGGCCGCGCTTAC
>NZ_JAFAGT010000070.1 GCF_019237615.1 Roseateles sp.
TGGTCGCCCCAGACCTTGTCCAGCAGCTGCGAGCGGCTGTGCACCCGCTCCGGATGCTTCATCAGGTAGTGCAGCAGCTTGAACTCGGTCGGCCCCACCTTGAGCGCCTGGCCCTGCCAGGTCACGCGGTGCGTGGAGGCATCCAGCACCAGCGGCCCGATGCTGACGCTGTCGCTCACCTGCTCCGGCGCGCGGCGGCGCAGCACGGCGCGGATGCGCGCCAGCATCTCCTGGGTGGAAAACGGCTTGGTGATGTAATCGTCGGCACCCGCGTCGAGCCCGGCCACCTTGTCCGGTTCGTCGCCGCGGGCGGTCAGCATCAAGATCGGGATCGGCTTGGTGCGGGCGTCGGCGCGCCACTTGCGCGCCAGCGTCAGGCCGCTCTGGCCGGGCAGCATCCAGTCGAGCAGGATCACGTCGGGCAGCACGGCATCCAGCTCGCGCTGCGCCGAAAGGCCGTCTTCCGCCCAGATCGGCGCGAAGCCGTTGTGGCGTAGGTTGACGGCGATCAGCTCGGCGATCGCGGGTTCGTCTTCGACAATCAGGACTCGGGGCTGGTTCTTCATTACTGGGACTGAAGGGCCGATTCGATCTGCTCCATCGAAGCGTGTCGGACGTCGGCCCCCTTCACGATGTAGATGATGAATTCGGCAATGTTCTTGGCGTGGTCGCCAATGCGCTCGATGGCCCTGGCCAGGAACAGCAGGTCGAGGCTGGCGGAGATGGTGCGCGGGTCTTCCATCATGTAGGTGATGAGCTTGCGCACGAAACCGTCGAACTCGCGGTCGATCAGGTCGTCTTCCTTGAGGATGGACAGGGCCATCGCGGTGTCCAGGCGGGCGAAGGCGTCGAGTGCCTTGCGCAGCAGGCCCGAGGCCAGCTCGGCCGCCACCCGCAGGTCGGTGGACGGCAGCGCGCGGGCCGAGCCGCTTTCGATGATGGACTTGACCATGCGCGCGATCTTCTCGGCCTCGTCGCCCACGCGCTCGAGGTTGGCGGTGGTCTTGGAGATGGCGATCAGCAGGCGCAGGTCGCGCGCCGTCGGCTGGCGCCGCGCGATGATGGACGACAGCTCGCGGTCGATCTCGACCTCCAGGCCGTTGACGCGCACCTCGGTGTCGATCACCTGGTCGGCCGCTTCGGAGCTGAACTGCGACAGCGCGTAGATCGCCTGGCGGATCTGCGATTCGACCAGGCCGCCAAGCTCCATGACGCGCGAGGACACGCCATTGAGTTCACTGTCGAACTGGGTGGAAAGATGTTTGTCGGGCATGCGTGTTCTCCCTGCGGGCTCAGCCGAAGCGGCCCGTGATGTAGTCCTCGGTCTCCTTGCGCTGCGGCTTGAAGAACATCTGTTCGGTGGCGCCGAATTCGACCAGGTCGCCCAGGTACATGTAGGCGGTGTAGTCGGAGCAGCGCGCGGCCTGCTGCATGTTGTGCGTCACGATCACCACGGTGTATTCGTTCTTCAGCTCGGCAATCAGCTCTTCGATCTTGGCCGTGGAGATCGGGTCCAGCGCCGAGCAGGGTTCGTCGAGCAGCAGCACCTCTGGCTTGATGGCGATGCCGCGCGCGATGCACAGGCGCTGCTGCTGGCCGCCGGACAGGCCGGCGCCGCTCTGGCTCAGCTTGTCCTTCACTTCCGTCCAGAGTGCGGCCTTCTTCAGCGCCCATTCCACGCGCTCGTCCATCTCGACGCGCGGCAGCGTCTCGAACAGACGCACGCCGAAGGCGATGTTGTCGTAGATGGACATCGGGAAGGGCGTGGGCTTCTGGAACACCATGCCGACCTTGGCACGGATGAGCGAGACGTCGTCCTTGCTGGTCAGGATGTCCTCGCCGTCCAGCAGGATCTGGCCTTCGGCGCGCTGCTCGGGATACAGCTCGAACATGCGGTTCAGCGTGCGCAGCAGCGTGGACTTGCCGCAGCCCGACGGGCCGATGAAGGCGGTGACCTTCTTCTCGGGAATGTCGAGGTTGATGTTCTTCAGCGCGTGGAAGCCGCCGTAGTAGAAGTTCAGGTTGCGCACCGACAGCTTGGCGCGCTCGCCCACGGGCGTTTCGATCTTGGCGTCCATGGTGAGTCCTTAGTGTTTGTTCTTGAAGAGCACGCGGGCCAGGATGTTCAGCAGCAGCACGCCCACCGTGATCAGGAAGACGCCGGCCCAGGCCAGCTTCTGCCAGTTCTCGTAGGGGCTCATCGCGAACTTGAAGATGGTGACCGGCAGGCTGGCCATCGGCGAGCCGAGGTCGCTGGTCCAGAACTGGTTGGACAGCGCCGTGAACAGCAGCGGCGCGGTCTCGCCGGACACGCGGGCCAGGGCCAGCAGAATGCCTGTGATGACGCCGGCGCTCGCCGCCTTCAGCGTGATGGACAGGATGACCTTCCACTTGGGCGTGCCCAAGGCATAGGCCGCCTCGCGCAGCGCGTTGGGCACCAGGCTGAGCATGTTCTCCGTCGTGCGGATGACGACGGGGATGACCAGCAGCGCCAGCGCCATCGAGCCGGCGAAGCCGGAAAAGCTCTTCAGCTTGGCGACGACGACCGCGTAGACGAACAGGCCCACGACGATGGAGGGCGCGGACAGCAGGATGTCGTTGATGAAGCGCACCGCGCCGCCAAGCCAGTTCTTCTGGCCGTATTCGGCCAGGTAGACGCCGGCCAGGATGCCGATGGGCGTGCCCACCAGCGTCGCCAGGCCCACCATGACGAAGCTGCCAAAGATGGCGTTGGCCAGACCACCGCCCTCGCCCTGCGGCGGCGGCGTCATCTGCGTGAAGGTGGCCAGGCTGAGGCCACCGATGCCGAGGTAGATGGTCTCGAACAGGATCCAGATCAGCCAGAACACGCCGAAGGCCATGGCCCCCAGCGACAGCGTCAGCGCGACCACGTTGACGCGCTTGCGCTTGGCATGCATGGCCAGGCGGCTCGCATCCAGCTTGCTCATGAGCGGGCTCCCTCGTTCTTCTTCAGGCGCGCCAGCAGCAGCTTGGAAATCGACAGCACGATGAAGGTGATCAGGAACAGCACCAGGCCGAGGTACATCAGCGCGGCCTGGTGCATGCCCTCGCCGGCCTCGGCGAATTCGTTGGCCAGGGTGGACGTGATGCTGTTGGCCGCCTCGAAGACGGACAGCGAGTTGAGCTGGTTCATGTTGCCGATGACGAAGGTGACGGCCATGGTCTCGCCCAGCGCGCGGCCCAGGCCCAGCATGATGCCGCCGACGACGCCGGTCTTGGTGTACGGCAGCACGACGCGCGAGACGACCTCCCAGGTCGTCGCGCCCAGGCCGTAGGCGGACTCCTTCAGCATGGGCGGCGTGACCTCGAAGACGTCGCGCATCACCGAGGCGATGAAGGGGATGATCATGATGGCCAGGATGATGCCGGCCGACAGGATGCCTATGCCCACCGGCGGGCCCGACACCAGCGAACCCAGATACGGCACGCCGCCCAGCAGGGCCTGCAGCGGCTGCTGCACGAAGGTGGCGAGGATGGGGCCGAAGACGAGCAGACCCCACATGCCGTAGACGATGGAGGGCACGGCGGCCAGCAGCTCGATGGCGATGCCCAGCGGCCGCTTCAGCCAGCTGGGCGAGAGTTCGGTCAGGAAGATGGCGATGCCGAAACTGACCGGCACCGCGATGAGCAGCGCGATGAAGGAGCTGGCCAGCGTGCCGTAGATCATCACCAGGCCGCCGAACTTCTCCTGCACCGGATCCCATTCCGCGCTGGTCAGGAAGCCCAGGCCGAAGGCCTTGAGCGCCGGCGCCGCGCCGATGACGAGGGCGCCGATGATGCCGACCATCAGGGCCAGCGTCAGCCACGCGGCCCCCTGGGACAGTGCGGCGAACAGCGTATCGGCCCAGGGGGCGACACGGCGGCGGGGTGGCTGCGGCTTCATCGAATGCGGCTGAGGCTCGCTTCGATCAGCGCTATCGGCGGGAAGAATGGCGGCCAAGGAACCTCCGTAGGTCTGCTCGGGATGGAGATGCGCTGCGGATACGGCAAAGCCCGGCCGAAGCCGGGCTGCGCTTCAGCGCGCGGATATCACTTATAGGCGATGGACTTGCCAGCCGTGTCCTTGATGTGGTCGGCCCACTGCTTGCGCACCAGGTCCTTCACGCTGGCGGGCAGCGGCACGTAGTCCAGCTCGTCGGCGGCCTTGTCACCGTTGACATAGGCCCAGTCGAAGAACTTCAGCGCGGCGGCGGCTTGCGCTGCCTTGTCCTGCGACTTGTACATCAGGATGTAGGTCGGGTTGGTCAGCGGCCAGGCGGTCTTGCCGGGCTGGTCGGTCGTGATCTGGTAGAAGGTCTTGTTCCAGTCGGCGCCGGCCGCGGCGGCCTTGAAGGCCTCGTCGCTCGGGTTGACCCACTGGCCGTCACGGTTCTTCAACTGGACGTAGGTCATCTTGTTCTGCTTCACATAGGCGTACTCGACGTAGCCGATGGAGTTGGGCAGGCGCTGCACGAAGGCGGCGACGCCCTCGTTGCCCTTGCCGGCCGTGCCGGTCAGCCACTTGACCGTCGTGCCCTCGCCGACCTGGCTCTTCCAGGACTCGCTGACCTTGGACAGGTAGTTCGTGAAGATGAAGGTCGTGCCCGAGCCGTCGGCGCGTGCCACGGGGGCGATGGCCGCGTCAGGCAGTGCGACGCCGGGGTTCAGCGCGCTGATGGCCGCATCATTCCACTTCGTAATCTTGCCGAGATAGATGTCGGCCAGCACGGGGCCGGTCAGCTTCAGCTGGCCCGGGGCGATGCCCTTGACGTTGATGACGGGCACGACGCCACCGATGACGGTGGGGAACTGCACCAGGCCGTCCTTGGCCAGCTCTTCGTCCTTCAGAGGCATGTCGGAGGCACCGAAGTCCACCGTCTTGGCCTTGATCTGCTTGATGCCGGCGCCGGAACCCACCGACTGGTAGTTGATGCGGGCACCGCTGGCCTTGTTGTAGGCATCGGCCCACTTGGCGTAGATGGGCGCCGGGAACGTGGCGCCGGCACCGGTCACGTCCTGGGCAAGCGCCAGCTGGGCACCGAACAGACCGACGACGAGGGCGAACGACTTGCTGACCTGGACAAACTTCATCTGAGACACCTTCCGCATGGCGGTTTTGACGATGACCGGCATCCTAGGGATCGAATGTGACGATTCGGTGACCCCCAATTCATAAATCCAGGCATTGGAACGCTTCAACGCCCTGCCGGGAAGGCGGCGCGCGTCAAGCTACTTGTCGCCTCGTTCACGCAGCCAATGGCTGAGTATTTCGGGAGCGCGAGGCCGCGGTGACGACCGAGTCGCGTTCCGGGTTGAGCGTGACGGACCCGATGGGGGACCAGTCCCGCGTGGAGCCTGACCA
>NZ_JAFAGT010000038.1 GCF_019237615.1 Roseateles sp.
TGCTGCACGCCGCGTTGTCGCTCACACGCACCCCGTGGGCGCCATTGGACGCCTCAGGAGGCTCGCCGGCTCAAGCCTAAGCCGAATCGCACGCCGACGCGCCGACGCCGCCAGCCGTCACAGCGAGAGCGCCGTTCGCGGGCTCGATGGAGAAAACGGATTTTGCAGGGCCGACTATTTCGCCGGCATCGGCTGGGGCGCCAGCGAGCGCCTCGTCGCGCTGCTGCTGACGGCCGACGGCGAACCGCTGCTGATCGCACCGGCCTTCGAGGAGGGCTCGCTGGACGCGGTGCTGCGCATTCCGGCGGCCAAGCGGCTGTGGGAGGAACACGAGGATCCGCATGCACTGGTGGTCACCGCCATGGCCGAGCGCGGCGCACGCACGCTGGCGCTGGATCCGGATGCCGCCTTCCGCATCGCCACAGGGTTGCGCCGCCACCTGGATGCAGGCCGCATCGTCGACGCCCAGCCCATCATCGACGGCTGCCGCATGTGCAAGAGCGCTGCCGAGCTGGCGCTGATGCAGCATGCCTGCGACATCACGCTGCAGGTGCAGCGCCTGGCCGCCGGCGGTGCACGCGAGGGCATGGGCACGGACGAGCTGGTGCGCTTCATCGACCAAGCGCACCGCGCGCTGGGCGCGGACGGCGGCTCCACCTTCTGCATCGTTCAGTTCGGCCATGCGACGGCCTATCCGCACGGCATCCCAGGCGTGCAGCAACTGCGCCGCGACGAGCTGGTACTGATCGACACCGGCTGCAGCATCGAAGGCTACAACTCGGACGTGACGCGCACCTGGATCTTCGGCGAGGCAAACGCGGAGCAGCGGCGCATCTGGGCGCTGGAGCGCGCGGCCCAGCAGGCCGCCTTCGACGCGGTGCGCCCCGGCGTGCCCTGCGAGGCGGTGGACGCCGCCGCGCGCGGCGTGCTGGAGGCTGCCGGCCTCGGCCCCGGCTATCGCCTGCCGGGCCTGCCGCACCGCACCGGCCATGGCTGCGGCCTGTCCGTCCACGAGGCGCCCTATCTGGTGCGCGGCGACACACGGGCGCTGGCGCCGGGCATGTGCTGCAGCAACGAGCCGATGATCGTCGTGCCGGGCCGGTTCGGCGTGCGGCTCGAGGACCATTTCCACGTGACCGAGGACGGCGCTCGATGGTTCACGCCGCCGTCCGTCGCGATCGACAGGCCGTTCTCCGAATAGAGGCGGCGCCTCAGCGGCCCGCCAGCCTGAACTGGCGCACGACCTGGGCCAGCAGGTCCGCCTGCTGCTTCAAGCTCTCGGCCGCGGCCGCGCTCTCCTCGACGAGCGCCGCGTTCTGCTGGGTCATCTCGTCGAGATGCGAGACCGCCTGACCGACCTGCCGGACGCCGGTGGCCTGCTCGGACGACGCCGTCGCGATGTCGCCGATGAGGCCGCTCACGCTGCGTACCTGCTGCAGCACGCTGGCCATGACCTCGCCGGCCTGGCCGGCCTGGCCGACGCCGGCCTCGACCTTGGCAGTGCTGTCCTCGATGAGGCCCTTGATCTCGCGCGCGGCCGTGGCGGAGCGCTGGGCCAGCGCGCGCACCTCGCCAGCGACCACCGCGAAGCCACGACCGTGGTCGCCGGCCCTGGCCGACTCGACCGCCGCGTTCAACGCAAGGATGTTGGTCTGGAAGGCGATCGCGTCGATGACAGAGATGATCTCCCCTATCTTGCGGGACGACGACGCGATGTCGCCGATGGTCGTGATGACATGCGACACGGCCGAGCCGCCCGATTCGGCCGTCGACGCGGCGGAAGCCGCCACGCGGTTGGCCTCCGCTGCCGACGCCGAGTTGCTCGCGACGGTCGACGTCATCTGGTGCATGGAAGCCGTCGTCTCCTGCAGGCTGCTCGCCTGCGACTCTGTCCTCTGACTGAGGTTGGCGTTGCCTGCGGCGATCTCGTTGGCACCCAGCGCAATGCTGTCGCTGGCCTCGCGGACCTGGTGCACGATGTCCCTGAGGTTGGCCACCATCTCCTGCATGGCCGTCTGCAGCGTCCCCAGCTCGTCCGTCGAGTGCCGCTGAGAAAGCGGCAGCGTCAGGTCACCGTCCGCCACCTGCTTGACCGCCACGACGGCGTCCCGCAGCGGCTGCAGGATGGAGCGCGCCATCGCGATGGCGACGAAGATGCTCAGGGCCGCGGCGAACGCAACGAGGGACCAGGTCACCAGCTTGGCCCTGCCGTACGACGCCTGGGCCTCGTCGCTGGCGGCGGCGCCGCCGCGCGAGTTCAGCCGGATGTCTTCGCTGATCGCCTTCGACAGCGCCTTGAAGATGTCGGCACTGGCACCGTTGACCTCGCGCCGGATGCTTTCGGGGTCGGCCTTGCCGGCCAGCTTCGCCTGCAGCCGGTCATGCTCGATGAGATAGCGCTGCCACTGGGCCTCTATCTGCTCGGCCAGCCCGCGCTCCTCCGGCGTCGTGACGGTGGGCAGGTATTCCTTCCAGGCGGCGGCGAAGGCCTTCCTGGCCTCGTCGGCCATGGCCAGCGTCTCGTCCTGCCCGCCCTCGGCCGAACCCAGCCGCAGCGTGGCGCGCCGCATGCTGCTGGAGGCATGGTCCATCGCCCCCAGGTCCTCGACGCTGGCCAGCCAGTTCGTGGACAGGTCGAGCACATTGGCATTGATGCGGCTCATCTGCAGGGAGCCGAAGCCGGCCGTCACGAGCAGCAACGCCACCTGGACGGAGAACGCAATCGCCAAGCGCCGGGCGACGGAAATCTGGCGGATCCAATCCATTGACATCTCCCCTTGGCAGCCGACGGGCCGCCATTGCAAATTCACGCGCGATGCGGGCGACGGAATCGGACGAGGCGCCCGTGGAACTAGGCCGACTCCCCGTGCAACGGCAGGTGCTGCTCCAGGGAGAACTCGGCGAGCTGATGGGACGGGAGGGCCTTGCTGAACAGAAAGCCCTGGATCAGGTCGCAACCGCGCTCACGCAGGAAGTCCAGCTGCGCCTCGGTTTCGACACCCTCGGCCACGAGCGTCATGTTCATCGACTTGCCTATCGTGATGATGGCCTGGGCGATGGCCTGGTCTTCGCTGTTGCTCTCGAGGTCCCGCACGAAGGCCCTGTCGATCTTGAGCGTGTCTATGGGGAACAGCTTGAGCTTGGCCAGCGACGAATAGCCGGTGCCGAAGTCGTCGACGGCCACCTTCATGCCCATGCGCTTGAATTCATGCAGCAGCGCGATGCAGCGCTCCTCGTCCTGGCCGAGCATGCTCTCCGTGATCTCCAGCTCCAGCGCGGTGGGGTCCATGCCCGTTTCCTGCAGCACCCTCCGGACGTCGGCCAGCAGGTTCTCGTCGGCGAACTGACCCGCCGAGAGGTTGACCGCCATCTTGAGGGGCGGAAGGCCCTGGGCCCGCCATGCCACATACTGCCTGCAGGCCTGCTCCAGCACCCAGCGGCCGATCTCGACGATGAGCCCGATCTCCTCCGCGACCGGGATGAACTGCACCGGCGAGACGGCGCCCATCGTCGGATGCTGCCAGCGCAGCAGCGCCTCGACGCCGTCGATCTGGCCCGACGCGAGACCGATCTTGGGCTGGTAATGCACGCTGAGCTGCCGCTGCTCGAAGGCCCGGCGCAGCTCCGACTCGAAGGCCAGCCGCTCGACAGAATGGTGGTTGAACGAAGCGTTGTAGAAGGAGAAGTCGTTGCGCCCATGCTCCTTGACCTGGTAGAGCGCGATGTCGGCATGCTTCATCAACAGATGCTCATCCCTGCCGTCTATGGGGAAGGCGCTGATGCCTATGCTTGCGGCGGTACGGATCTCCTGGCCCTGCAGGCGCACAGGCTTGGCGATGGCGATGAGAAGCCGGCGGGCGAGGCCCGCAAGCCATGTCGGCGCGTCAAGGCCCGGCACCAGGATCACGAACTCGTCGCCGCCCATTCGGCAGACATGGGCACTGTCGCCGCAGACCTCGGTCAGCCGATCGGCCACCGTCCTCAGCAGGCGGTCGCCGTTGTCATGGCCCAGCGTGTCGTTGACGTTCTTGAATCGGTCCAGGTCCAGGAACAGCACGCCCAGCACCTTGGAATCGGCCTCCGCCTGCGGGAGCAGGCGCTCCATGAGCCGCGTCAACTCGGTCCGATTGGCAAGGCCGGTCAGCTTGTCGGTGTACGCCAGGATCTCCGCATGGTGCATGGCCTCCTTGACCAGCGCCATCTCCAGCGCAAGCTCCCGCTGATTGCGCTGCAGGTCGTCGGCCAGGTGGTTGAAGGCGAGCGCGAGGTCGCCGACCTCGTCGGGGTCCAGCGGCGGCACGCGCGCCGCGGTATTGCCGGTGGCGAAGGCGCGCACGCCCAGGTGGATCTGCCCGATGTTCCGGCCCAGCCTGCGCACGACCCGCAGGCCGCCCATGCCGATGCCCGCGACGGCCATCAACCCGGCAAGGCCGACGGCGTACAGCGTCCAGGCGTTCTCCTTGTACAGCTGTTCGGCGATGTGGGTGTACTCCAGCACCACCACGCCGACGATGGGGGCGTCCCGCGCCACCGAGGCGCGGACGGGCACCACCATTTGCTTGGCGCCGGTCGGATGCTGACCGCTGACCTCGATGAAGGCGCGCGACTGTCCATCGCGCAGCGTCTGGCCGATCTCGTCGCCCCGGTCCTCGTTGTAGGGCGTCCCGATCTCCTGCGGCACGATGTCGCCGATGGTGATGCGACGCGCGTCCAGGATGAATAGGTCGCGCTTGTACAGCTCGTCCAGGCTCTCGACATAGCCCTGCAGATCCCGCTCGCGGTGGCCGGCTTCCAGGGCCACGGAGGCCGCCAGGTTGCGGGCCTCCAGCTTGGCCGCGCCTTCGATCGTCTGCAGCAGCACGGCGATGGCCGCGCCGGTCAGGATGAGCACGGCGGCGCATGCCGCAACGACGACGGCAAGCAGCTTGGTCTTGACACTGATCCCGCGCACGCCCCAATGCGTGAACGTGGCGGCTCGATCAAAACCGGGCGCAGCCATCTCGCCGCGCAACGCGTCCTCGGCCCCGCCCGCCGGCTGCAGCACAGCCAGTGGCTCGCCCGGCCGCTCGCTTCCCGATGGGCTCGCTTTCATCAAACGCTCCTGCACGGGCGGTCACCGCGCCGGCGACCTATTCTGCTGACGCGTTAGGCAATGCACAAGCCAGTTGGGCCGCGGCCACGGCGGCAGCGCCACCGGCTCCCGCTGCAACGGGAGCCGCGTCGGCTACAACGGCAGGCGCAGGGCAGCCAGCTCCTGTCGCAATGCCGCGTTCTCGGCCTCCAGCGCCGCCACGCGCTGGCGCAGCGCATCCACGTCATGCTCCGGCACGACCGCCGCCTGGGTCGGCACCGCATCGGCCGCCGCATCCGGCGCGTCGCCGGCCGCGGGGGACCTGCGCTTGGCCTCGCGGGCACGCTTGGCGGCCTGCTTGAGCTCCTCGGCCCCAGCGGTCGCCGCCGCGGCCTGTTCCTCGGCCGGCAGCGTGGCGACGGCCGCGGCCGCGTTGATCGAGATCGTGCCGGCCTTCACTGCAGCCACCAGCTCCGGCGTGCCGCGCTTCTGGATCTTCTCGATCTGCACCACCTGGCTGCTGCTCAACCTTGCGGCCCGGGCCAGCGCCTCGCGCGTCTCCAGAGCCTCGGCGGGCGGCGGCGCAGCCTCCACGCTCGCCTCCACCGCCTGGGCCTGCACCTCGGTGGCCGGCGCCTCCGCCTCGGCGCGGCGCGCGCGCCGCTCGGACACGATCTCGCGCTTGCGCAGCGCCAACACGCCGCGCTGGAAGTCCGAGATGCTGCGCCGGCCCAGGTGCTGATCGATCATCCACAGGTGTACGTCCTCGATGGACTTGAAGCGCGGGTTCTGCACCGTCTTGAAGGGCAGGCCGTGCTTGCGGCAGATGCCGTAGCGGTTGTGCCCGTCCACGAGCACCTCGCCCCACAGCACCAACGCATCACGGCAGCCCTCGGCCAGCAGGCTGCGCTCCAGCGCGTCGTGCTCCTCCGGCGTCAACGGATCGATGTAAGCCTTGAGTTCTTCGTTGACGACGATGTCCATGGCGGCCGGGGCGTGCATGCGGGCAAAAAGGGGGCGCATTCTAGAGAGTCCCGGACGACTCGCCCGCCTCCAGGGGCGCGAGCAGCAAGTTCAGCTCGGGCGCGCCGAACTTGCTCAAGGCCCCGCCGTCGTCGCGGCCCAGAAGGCCGTCGGCCAGCGCTTGCTTGCGCGACTGCAGCTCCAGCATGCGCTCCTCGATGCTGCCCTGGGCCACGAGCTGGTAGACGAAAACCGGCTGCTCCTGCCCGATGCGATGCGCTCGCGCGCTCGCCTGGGCCTGCACGGCCGGGTTCCACCAGGGGTCCACGTGAATGACGGTATCGGCAGCGGTGAGGTTCAGGCCCACGCCGCCGGCCTTCAGGCTGGCAAGCAGGATGGGTTCCTCGCGCGCCTGGAAGCGCCGAACGACCTCGCCACGCTGGCTGGCAGGCGTCTGTCCGGTCAGGCGCAGGTGCGGCAGCTTCAGCGCGTCGAGTTCCGCGGCGATCAGGTCGAGCATCTCGGTGAACTGCGAAAACACCAGCAGCCGCCGGCCCTGGGCCACGAAGTCAGGCAGGTGCTCGCGCAGCCATTCCAGCTTGGCTCGCTCGGTGTGCGGGGCCAGCGCCACGCCCTTGAGCAGGCGCGGGTCGCAGCAGACCTGGCGCAGCTTGAGCATGGCGTCCAGCACGCTGATGAGGCTGGTGGGCGTGAAGCCGTCGCTGGCCAGTATGCGCCGCACCATGTGGTCGGCCGCGACGCGCACGCTCTCGTAGAGCTGCTTCTGCTGGCCCACCAGCGTGACGCGCCGGACCAGCTCGGTCAGCGGCGGCAGCTCGGTGGCGACCTCGGTCTTCATGCGGCGCAGGATGAAGGGCCGCACGCGCGCAGCCAGCAGCCGTGCGCGCGCGCCGTCGCGATTGACCTCGATGGGCTTGCGCCAGTGGCGCGCGAACGTGCGCGAGTCGCCGAGGAAGCCCGGCATCAGCAGGTCGAACAGTGACCACAGCTCGCCGAGGTGGTTCTCCAGCGGCGTGCCGGTGAGCGCGAGGCGGTGGCGCGTCTGCAGCCGGCGCAGCGCGCGGGCCGCACGGGCCTGCGCGTTCTTCACCGACTGGGCCTCGTCGAGGATCAGCAGATGCCAGGGCTGGGCCGACAGCGTGCGCAGGTCGCGCCAGACGAGGTTGTAGGTGCTGAGCACGACGTCGGCGCCCGCGAGCTGGGCCGCCTCGCGATCGGCGCCATGCCAGGTCAGCAATCCGAGCCCGGGCGCGATGCGCGCGGCCTCCTGCTGCCAGTTGAACAGCAGCGAGGTCGGCACGATGACCAACGCCGGACGATCCAGCCGGCCGGCCTGTTTCTCGGCCCAGACATGGGCCAGCGCCTGGGCCGTCTTGCCCAGGCCCATGTCGTCGGCCAGGATGCCGGCGAGGTTCTGCTCGCGGAGGTACTGCAGCCAGGCCAGGCCGTGCAGCTGGTAGGGCCGCAGCGGCAGGCCCAGGCCCGGTGGCTGTGCCATCGCCGCGGGTGCGCCGGCCGCCAGCAGGCGCCGGCCCGGCGCCCTCAGGCCGGCGTCGCCGTGGATCTGCCAGCGGCCGCGCGATTCGTCCTCGATGCAGCGCAGGCGCTCGGCATCCCATTCGCCCAGCTTGAGCGGCTTGCCCTTCTCCAGCTCCACCGGCTTCAGCAGGTCCAGCAGCGCCAGCATCATGGCCTTCAACGGCGCGGCCTGGGCGTGATAGCGGCGGCCGCCGGGCGCACGCAGCGAGACGATCGCGTCGTCCTCGATGGCGGCGATGGCAATGGCGTCCAGCCAGCGCTTGTCGCGGCGCAGCAGGTTGGCGATCAGCGGGGCGAGGTCGAGCTGCTTGCCGTCCACCTCCATGCCCAGGCTGACCAGCCAGGCCCCGGTGCGCCGCTCCAGGCCCAGGCCTTCGACGCGGCGGCCGGGCTTGGGCGCCTCGGGCGCGGCCTCCTCCAGCCCCAGCTGCCAGCCGCTGACGAACTGGCTGTGATGGGCAAAGCCCGGCTCCGTCGTGACCTGCCAGCCCTGGGCCAGCAGCTCGGGCACTTTGTCGGCCTGGAAGTCGCCGAAGAACTCCTCCTGGGCCAGGGTCCAGAGCGATTCACCCAAAGCCTGTGGCGCGCCGCGCCATTGCAGCAGGGCAGGGTCCAGCCGCACGAGGCCGGCGCCGAGCAGCATCTGCTCGGATGGCAAATCTGGCGAGGCCAGTTGCGCCACCGTCACCTGCTCGCCGCGCGGGCCCAGCACGCCACGCGGGCGCAGGCCCAGCAGGCCGTCGCCGCGCGTCAGCGTGCGCAGCGTGAGGTGGGGTGGTGGCGTAGACATCGCGACAGTCTCGCAGCCCGCGAAGCCCTCGCTATGGAACACATGGGGTGGCCGAGGCCACCCCATGTGTTCGGATGCGGATTCCGGCGGGTACGACCGCCTGTGCAGCTTCAAATTGACCAAACCACCGCCGACCGGAACAGTTTAGGTTTGTCCGACACCTGCCCGTCGCGCTGTGCAGGTCTGCGCATCAAGCCGACTTGAGGGCAGGTGTTGGATAAACCTCTAGGGAGGAAACCGCGGCGCATGTGGCAACGGTTGTCGAGGCCTCGTTGCTATGGCGATTC
>NZ_JAFAGT010000040.1 GCF_019237615.1 Roseateles sp.
TGGGCGCCATTGGACGCCTCAGGAGGCTCGCCGGCTCAAGCCTAAGCCGAATCGCACGCCGACGCGCCGACGCCGCCAGCCGTCACAGCGAGAGCGCCGTTCGCGGGCTCGATGGAGAAAACGGATTTTGCAGGGCCGACTACCTACTGGGCTGGAAGGCGTACTTCGGCATGGCGCAAACCCCAGGAGTCTGGCGAAGGCTGCACGCATGGCTGCGCCATCGCCTGCGGGCCATCCAACTCAGGCAATGGGGGGGCAAGCACGATCTACCGGGAACGCAAAGCCCGCGGCGCCGCGCGAACCGTAGCGAAGCGGATGGCGGGCAACAGCCGGAGTTGGTGGCGAAACAGTGATGGTCTGCTCAGGACGGTGCTGACCATCGGCTACTTCGACCGGTTGGGCCCGCCCGGCTCTCATGACCTCAAGCTCTCGAACCGCCCGGTGCGGACCCGCATGCCCGGTGGTGTGGGAGGGGCGGAACCGACAATGGCCCCCCTGTCCCGATGCTCGCTAGCATGCGGGCCTCTGCACCAGGAAGCTCCATGACCAGCACGCCCGCGCCCTACCTCCCCGACCACCTCGGCATCGTCGTCACCGCCAATGCAGGCGGGGAGGTGCAGGGTGAGATGCCGGTGCGGCAGCAGCTGATGGCGCCCAACGGATTCCTGCATGCCGGCAGCGTCGTCACGCTGGCCGACAGCTGTGCCGGCTACGGCTGCCTGGCCCACCTGCCGGCTGGCGCCGTGGGCTTCACGACCGTGGAGCTGAAGTCCAACTTCCTGGGGACCGCGCGCGACGGCACGGTGGACTGCGTGGCGCGGCTGGTGCATGGCGGGCGCACGACGCAGGTCTGGGACGCGGTGGTGACGCACCGCGAGACGGGCAAGACGATGGCCCTGTTCCGCTGCACGCAGATGGTGCTGTACGGGAAGTAAGCTCAGCGCGCCTCTGGCGGGAACACCACCCGGAAGCGCTCGCAGACGACCGGCATGGTGGCGCTGGGCACGCGATCGATGCGGGCGCATTCGCCGGCAAAGAACTCGGTGTGCAGGACCCGCCACGACGCCAGCGTGCCGTCGCCCTCGCCCTCGGCTCTCGCAAAGTCCTCGGGCACGGCATCGAAGGGGAGAACGTCCACCGCGGTCGTCTCGATGATGCACAGCGGCTCGCCGGCCCAGGACGTCACGATGCTGAGATCGCCGCAACGGGGCTGCGGCCTCTTCTCGAACTCGTAGACCCAGGCCAGGCTGGCGGTGGCCCGCTTGGCGCCGGTGAGCACCAGCTCGGCCAGCGTCGCGGCCAGGTGCTCGCTGCCGCCGAATGCGAAGGCTTCCAGGAACCGATGGCGATCAAGCGCAACCTGCGCCCGCTCGGCAGCGGCCCAGAAGGCTTCGTAGCGGCTTGGAATCCCCATGGTCGGCAGGGCAGCGTTTCGTCGCGCCGCGGGCCGGCGGCCGCCTTAGGCGGCCAGGGCCGCCAGCAGCTTGTCGTGGATGCCGCCGAAGCCGCCGTTGCTCATGCACAGCAGATGGTCGCCCGGCCTGGCGGCCTTGACGACCGCCTTCACCAGCTCATCGACATCGGCGCCGACGACGGCCTGTGCGCCCATGGGCGCCAGCGCCTCCCTGGCGTCCCAGCTCAAGCCCTGCTGGTTGCAGAAGGCCAGGTCGGCCTCCTCCAGTGCCCAGGGCAGTTGGGCCTTCATCGTGCCCAGCTTCATCGTGTTGGAGCGCGGTTCGAAGATGGCCAAGATGCGCTCGGCCGGCGCGATGCGGCGACGCAGGCCGTTGATGGTGGTGCGGATGGCGGTCGGGTGGTGGGCGAAATCGTCGTAGACCTTGATGACGCCGCCTTCACGTCTCACTTCGCCGCGCAGCTCCATGCGGCGACGCACGTTCTGGAACTCGGCCAGCGCGGCGGCGGCTTGCTCGGGCGGCACGCCCACATGCTCGGCTGCGGCGATTGCCGCCAGCGCGTTGAGCTGGTTGTGTTCGCCGATGAGGCCCCACTCGACGCGCGCGACCTTCAGGCCGCCGCGCAGCACATCGAAGGACTGCGGCTCGCCGCGGGCCCGCAGCATGCCGGCCTCCTCCTTCTTGGCGCCGAAGCGCTGCACCTCGCTCCAGCAACCGCGCGCGATGACGCGCTGCAGCGCCTCCTCGCGGGCGTTGACGACGAGGCGGCCGCTGGCCGGCACCGTGCGCACGAGGTGATGGAACTGCGTCTCGATGGCGGCCAGGTCGGGGAAGATGTCGGCGTGGTCGTGCTCGAGGTTGTTCAGGATGGCCGTGCGCGGGCGGTAGTGCACGAACTTGCTGCGCTTGTCGAAGAAGGCGGTGTCGTATTCGTCCGCCTCGATGACAAAGGCCTTGCCCTCGCCCAGGCGTGCCGACACGCCGAAGTTCTGCGGCACGCCGCCCACCAGGAAGCCGGGCTTCAGGCCGGCGTGCTCCAGGACCCAGGCCAGCATGGACGTCGTCGTCGTCTTGCCATGAGTGCCGGCCACCGCCAGCACATGACGGCCCTGCAGCACATGCTCGGCCAGCCATTGCGGGCCCGAGACATAGGGCAGGCCCGCGTCGAGGATGGCCTCCATCAGCGGAAAGCGCTCGCCGCGTGTGACGACATTGCCGATGACGAAGACGTCCGGCTTCAGTTCCAGCTGTTCGGCGCCGAAGCCGGTGATGAGTTCTATGCCCAGCGCCTCGAGCTGGGTGCTCATGGGCGGGTAGACGTTGGCGTCGCAGCCGGTCACGCGGTGGCCGGCCTCGCGCGCGAGCGCCGCCAGGCCCCCCATGAAGGTGCCGCAGATGCCGAGAATGTGGAGATGCATGTCAGCGCAGGGCGGTGCGTGCGGCCGCCAGCGTCGCGTCGATGTCCGCCGCGCTGTGCGCCGCCGACACGAAGCCCGCCTCGTACAGGGCCGGCGCGAGATAGATGCCGGCATCCAGCATCGCGTGGAAGAAGCGGTTGAAGCGCTCCTTGTCGGTCGTCATGACCGTCGTGTAGTTCTGCGGCAGCTCTGGCAGCAGGAAGAAGCCGAACATGCCGCCCTCGGAGTCGGCGCTGAAGGGCACGCCGTTCTCGGCGGCCACGGCCTTCAGGCCATCGACGAGCTGGCGCGTCTTGGCGGACAGCGACTCGAAGAAGCCGGGTTTCTGGATCTCGCGCAGCGTCGCCAGGCCGCAGGCCGTGGCCACCGGGTTGCCCGACAGGGTGCCGGCCTGGTAGACGCCGCCCTGCGGCGCCAGATGCTGCATGACCTCGCGCTTGGCGCCGAAGGCAGCCAGCGGCATGCCGCCGCCTATGACCTTGCCGAAGGTGGAGATGTCAGGCGCGAAGCCGGGGATGAGCCGGGCGTAATGAGCCTGCGCGGAACCCAGGCCGACGCGGAAGCCCGTCATGACCTCGTCCAGCACCAGCAGCGCGCCATGCTGGGTGCACAGGCGCCGCAGCGCCGTCATGAAGGGCAGCGATGCCCGCACGAAGTTCATGTTGCCCGCGATGGGCTCGATGATGACGCATGCCAGCTCATGGCCTGCCTCGGCGAACGCGGCCTCCAGCTGCTCGACGTTGTTGTATTCGAGGACGACCGTGTCCGCCGCCGCACCGGGCGTGACGCCGGCGCTGGTGGGGTGGCCGAAGGTGGCCAGGCCCGAACCGGCCTTCACGAGCAGCGCGTCGGTGTGGCCGTGGTAGCAGCCCTCGAACTTGATGAACTTGTGCCGGCCGGTGGCGCCGCGCGCCAGGCGGATGGCGCTCATCGTCGCCTCGGTGCCGGAGCTGACCAGGCGCACCTGGTCCATGCTGGGCACCAGCTTCAGGATCTCTTCTGCCAGTTCGATCTCGCGCTCGGTCGGCGCGCCGAAGGAGAAACCCTCGATGGCCGCTCGCTGCACGGCCTCCAGCACGGCCGGATGGCCGTGGCCCAGGATCATGGGCCCCCAGGAGCCGATGTAGTCGATGTAGCGCTTGCCTTCGGCGTCGACGATGTAGGCGCCCTCGCCGCGGGCGATGAAGCGCGGCGTGCCGCCGACGGCGCGAAAGGCGCGCACGGGGGAGTTCACGCCGCCGGGAATGACGCGGGCGGCACGCTCGAAGAGCTCGGAATTGCTGGCCATGAGAGGGAAATCAGGAGGTCAATGCATGCGCCGCGGCGTTTTTGGCGGCTGCTCTGGTTCGGGATCGGGCTCGAAGTCGGGCGGCTCGCCGCCGTCCTCGTCCGCCGCGGGCAAGGCCCAGAAGAAGCGGTCGGGAATGACGTTGCCCATGCCGGGGCGGAAGCCCGCGTCCAGCGACTGGTCGAGGAAGGACAGGGCCTCGCTGACGGCCGAGTGCAGCTCGGCGCCCACCGACAGCAGCGCCGCCAGCGCCGCCGACAGCGTGTCACCCGCGCCGACGAAAGCGGTCTCGAAGCGCTCGAACTTCTCGCCGGTAATGGGGCCTTGCGCGTTGGCCAGCACGTTGTCCACGTACTGGTTGGGCAGTTGCACGCCGGTCACCAGCACATGCTGGGCGCCGGCCTGTGCGGCGGCCACCGCCAGCTCGCGCGCCGAGGGACTGCGTTCGCTGTCCCAGTCAGGCAACAGGAAGTCGGTCATGGTCTTGTGGTTGCCCACCAGCACGGCCGTCTGCGGCAGCACCAGCTCGCGCAGCGCGTCCAGGTAGCTCTGCTGCTCGTCCTCGTCGATCCAGGCGACCGAAGGCAGGTAGGTCACCAGCGGAACGTCCGGGTAGTCGCTCAGCACCTCGGCGACGGCGCTGACCGCCTCTGCATTGCCGAGGAAGCCGACCTTCCAGGCCGTGATGGGCACGTCCTCCAGGATGTGGCGGGCCTGTTCGGCGACCGTGTCGGCGTCGAGGTTCTCATGCTCGAAGACCTCGGCGGTGTCGCGCAGCACGATCGCGGTGACGACGGGCAGGCAATGCGCGCCCATGGCCGCGATCGTGGCCACGTCGCCGGCCAGGCCGCCCGCGCCGGAGGCGTCGCTGGCGTTGAAGCTCAGCACGCAGGCCGGCGGCGGGCTTTCCTGTTCGTCTTGGGGGGCATCGACCTCGGGGTCGGTGGGGTTGGGTGTTGGGCTCATGGGGAAGTCATGGCGGGCGCGGACGAGGAGCTGCCGCAAAGCGTGGAGTCTGCCGCTAAAAGGGCGCTTGCGAGACCCTGGGCACAGGCGTTTGCCCTCAGCATTGCGCTCTCGGGCCCTGGCTAGAATGATTTGATTGTAGTGAGCAAACTCTGAGCACCGTGAGCGAACCCAGTACCTGGATGTGCCTGATCTGTGGATGGATCTATGACGAAGCTGCGGGCGATCCCGAGCATGGCATTGCGCCCGGCACGGCCTGGGCCGATGTCGACATGAACTGGACCTGCCCCGATTGCGGCGCACGCAAGGAAGATTTCGAGATGGTGCGCATCTGACCCTGCCTCACAGGCGGCCGAATGGGCCTGGCCTCGAGCTGAAGTTCCCAGGAGACGACGTTTGAACGAGCAAGTTTCCGGTGCGGGACCCACCCGCATCCTGGTCATCGACGACAGCAACACCATCCGTCGCAGCGCGGAGATCTTCCTGAAGCAGGGCGGTCACGAGGTGGCCCTGGCTGAGGATGGCTTCGATGCGCTGGCCAAGCTGGGCGACTTCCATCCCGATCTCGTGTTCTGCGACATCCTGATGCCGCGTCTGGACGGCTACCAGACCTGCGCCATCATCAAGCGCAACCCGCAGTTCTCGGGAGTGCCGGTAATCATGCTGTCGTCGAAAGACGGCCTCTTCGACAAGGCCCGCGGACGCATGGTGGGCTCGCAGGACTACCTGACCAAGCCCTTCACCAAGGACCAGCTGCTTCAGGCGGTGCTGCAGCACCGGCCCTGAGCGGCGCCCATCGAGAGAGAACCGCCATGAGCATTCACAACATCCTGCTGGTCGACGACTCCAAGACCGAGCTGCACGCGCTGTCGGAGATGCTGGGCAAGCGCGGCTTCAATGTGCGCACCGCCGAGAACGGCGATGAGGCCATGAAGCGCCTGGCCGAGGCCAAGCCCGACCTGATCCTGATGGACGTTGTCATGCCCGGCCAGAATGGCTTCCAGCTGACGCGCGCCATCACCCGCGACGAGCGCTACGCCGGCGTGCCCGTGATCATGTGCACCAGCAAGGGCCAGGAAACCGATAAGGTCTGGGGCATGCGCCAGGGCGCCAGCGACTACGTCGTCAAGCCCGTCAAGGCCGAGGAACTGCTCGCCAAGATCAAGGCCCTGGGCTGATCCCGTGATGCAGCCCGCACGCTCAGTTCGCTTATCGCTCCCCGAAGGGGCAAATCAGCGCCTTCCGGCGGCCGGGCGGCGTTGATGGCCAACAAGACCGCCCTCCGCGAACTGCAGCAGCGCCTGGCGGAGCGCATGCAGGCGGCGCGCGAGCAGACGCTGATCGCGAACTGGCTGGCCGTGGAATGCGCCGGCGTGGGTCTGCTGTTCTCGCTCAAGCAGGCCAGCGAGATCTTCGCCCCCGTGCCCATCAAGGCGGTGCCCTATGCCAAGCCCTGGCTGGCCGGCGTGGCCAACCTGCGCGGCGGCCTGTTCACGGTGGTCGACCTGGCCGTGTACCTGGGCTTGCGAGACCCCGCGCCCGGCCGCGCCGTGCCGACGCAGAGCCGCCTGGTGTCGCTGGGCAGCGACCTGAACCTGAACTGCGCGCTGCTCGTGGACCGGCTGGCCGGCCTGCGCAGCGACGAGCAGCTGCCGCTTGCCACCCAGCAGCCGGCCGGGCCATTGCCGCGCTTTGCCGGCGCGCTGCACCGCGACGAGGCCGGACGCCCCTGGCAGGAGATCAATCTCGAGGCGTTGTCGCGGCAGGAGGACTTCCTGCACATCGTCGCCTGATGCGCGCTCTGTTTCCAAGCTTCATGCCGCGCGCGAGCGCGGACATCACAAACACTGAAGGACGAGGGTGAGATGAGCCTGCTGGACAAACTCAGGGGAAAGCCCGAAGCCGATGAGCAGCCGCTGGTGCCACCGGAAAGTGTCGACACGACCCTCGATTCGCGCGCCAACGCTGGCTTCGATGCCGGCCACCATGCCGACTCCACCCTTGTTGGCGACGAGATCCACACGCGCGCCGAGATGCCGTCCATCATCTCGCAGGCCCTGCCATCCGAGCCGGGGCCGATCAGCGAGTTCCCGCCCAGCGGCGCGATGAGCTTCGCGCCGACGACGCAGGCGGCCGACCCCACGCAACTGCCGCCCGCGGCCCCCGCAGGGAAGCCAGGCGGGTTCTTCGGCCGCCACCGCCAGCGCGTGCTGACGGGCCTGGTGGCGCTGGGTTTCATCGGCACGGCCGTCTCCGTCAGCCTGGTGCTGGCGTCGTCCAACCGCAGCGCGGCGCAGGTGCGCGCCTCCGGCCAGGCGCTGATGCATTCGCAGCGCATGGCCAAGTCCGTGTCCGCGGCACTGGTCGGCAACCCGGCAGCCTTCGCGGAGCTGCGCGAGTCGGTCAGCACGCTGAGTGGCGTCGTCAACAACCTGAGCACCGGCGAGGGTGACCTGGCCATCGCGCCGGCCGCCGTGCAGCCGACGCTGGACACCCTCAAGCCACTGGTCGAGCGCGCGGAGAAGAACGGCAAGGTCGTGCAGGCGCAGGAAAAGATCCTGACCCAGGTGGGCCAGGCGCTGCGTGCCATCAACCGCCAGTCCAGCGACCTGCTGGAAAGTGCGGAGGCCGTGTCGTCGCAGGCCCTTCAGATCGGCTCCTCTGCCGGCGAGGTCTCCGCGGTCGGCCAGCTCGTCATGCTGACCCAGCGCATCGGCAAGAGCGCCAACGAGTTCCTGACCCAGGAGGGCGTCAGCCCCGAGGCCGTGTTCCTGCTCGGCAAGGACTTGAATTCCTTCAAGCTCATCACCGAGGCCCTGATCAGCGGCAGCCCCGAGCTGCGCCTGAACGCCGCGCGCGACCCGCAGCTGAAGGAGCGCTTGCAGACCCTGCTCAAGCAGTACGAGCAGACCCGCACCCAGGCCTCCGCGATCCTGGGCAACCTGCAGGGCCTGGTGTCTGCGCGCGAGGCGCAGACGGCCATCCTGAACGACTCCGAGCCACTGCGCAAAGGCCTGGAGCAGGTCGCCGGTGAGCTGGAGAAGTCCGGCGGTGCCGGCTGGGGCCTGATCCTGGCGCTGGCGCTGTCGCTGATTGCGCTGGTCGCAGGCGCCGTCGGTTTCCTGCGCCTCTTCGTGGCCGACCAGTCCGAGCGCGCGGCGCTCGCCGAGGCACAGAAGCGCGAGGCCGAGGCGCAGGAGCAGGAGGCCAAGCGCGTCAACGACGCCAACCAGGCGGCCATTCTGCGGCTGATGAACGAGCTGGCCAGTGTCGCCGAGGGCGACCTGACGCAGCAGGCGACGGTGACGGAGGACATCACCGGCGCCATCGCCGATTCAGTGAACTACACGGTGGAGGAGTTGCGCAACCTGGTCGGCCAGGTGCAGGCCACGGCCGCCCGCGTGACGGACACGACCGGCGCGGTGGACCAGACCTCCACCGACCTGCTGGCCGCCTCCAAGGAGCAACTGCACGAGATCCGAGCGACCGGCGAGGCCGTGCTGGGCATGGCGAACCGAATCACCGAGGTGTCCGCCCACGCGCAGACGACGGCCGAGGTGGCGCGCAAGAGCCGTCAGGCCGCTGAGCAGGGCCTGTCCGCGATGCAGAACAACATCGCCGGCATGAACGCCATCCGCGACTCCATCCAGGAGACCTCCAAGCGCATCAAGCGCCTGGGCGAGTCGTCGCAGGAAATCGGCGAGATCACGGAGCTGATCTCGGACATTACCGAGCAGACCAACGTGCTGGCCCTGAACGCCGCCATCCAGGCCGCGTCCGCCGGCGAGGCGGGCCGCGGCTTCTCGGTGGTTGCGGAGGAAGTGCAGCGCCTCGCGGAACGCTCCGGCGACGCGACGCGCCGAATTGCCGCGCTGGTCAAGACCATTCAGACCGACACCCACGACGCCGTGGCCGCCATGGAGCGCTCGACGCGTGGCGTGGTGGAGGGTACGCAACTGTCCGACGCGGCCGGCAAGGCGCTGGAAGACATCGACAGCGTGTCGCGCCAACTGGACCAGCTGATCGTGCGCATCTCCTCGCAGGCCCAGCAGGAGGCGGCGCATGCCAACGACGTGGCCTCCAACATCCAGCACATCTTCGCGGTGACGGAGCAGACCTCGGAGGGCACGCGCTCCACCGCCCAGATGGTGCATGAGCTGTCCCGCTCCGCCGAAGCGCTGCGTACTTCCGTGTCCCGATTCAAGGTGGCCTGACCGGCCCCCCGCACCGAGCAGAAAGCCCACCGCATGGACAGCTCCCTGCGCGACTCCGAATTCCCGGTCGACCTCAGCCCGCTGGCCTGGGTCCAGGAGGAATTGCGCCGTTCCCTGGAGTCGGTACACAAGACCCTGCGCCGCCTCGTGCGCGATGGCGGCGACAGCCGGCTCGCCGCCTTTGGTGCCGATGCCCAGCCCAGCGCGCCGCTGCAGCAGGCAGCGGCCCAGTTGCACCAGGTCAGCGGAGTGCTGTCCATGGTGGGCCTGCCGGCCGGCGCCGGCGTGCTGCGAGCCGCCGAGATGGCCGTGGCCCGACTGGCCGAGCGGCCGCTGGAGATCGAGGCCAGCACCGTCGACACCATAGAGCGGGCCGACTTCGCGCTGCTGGCCTATGTCGCCCGCCTGCTGGCCGGCAACAAGGCCTCGCCGCTGTCCCTCTACCCGAGCTATCGTGCGTTGCAGCAGCTCAACGGCGTCGAGCGCATCCACCCGGCCGACCTGTGGCCCTTCGACTGGACCTGGCGCAGCATCCCGCTGGAGGCCGGTGCGCCGCCGCGTTCACCCGAGGCCGTGCGCGCGCCCTTCGAGGCCGCGCTGCTGCGCCATATGCGCGAGCCCAGCTCCACGCATGCGGCCAACCTGTCGGGCCTGTGCGCCGGCCTTGCCGCCGCGCTGCCGGAGGGCACCTCGCGTACTTTGTGGCAACTGGCCGCCGCAGTCTTCGAGGGCCTGGCGCTGAAGCTGCTGGACAGCGACGCGTATACCAAGCGCCTGGGCTCCAAGCTGCTGCACGAGCTGCGCAAGGTCGGTGCCAGCGGCCAGGGCGACCAGGCGGACCCCGCGCGTGAACGCCTGGCCCAGGATCTGCTCTTCTTCTGCGCCCAATGCCGCGTCAGCCAGGGCGCCGGCCCGCGCCTGACGGCCGTGCATGAGGCCTACCGGCTGACCGACGAGCAGGCTGGCGACTACGAGGACGCCAGCCTGGGCCGCATCGATCCCGCCTGGGTCGCGCAGGCCAAGCGCCGCGTGCTGGCCGCCAAGGAGGGCTGGTCCAGCGCTGCCGAGGGCGACCAGCACCGGCTGGGCGGCCTGGACGAGCAGTTTGCCGCGCTGGCCGACTCGCTGACCCGGCTCTTCCCCAGCGGAGAGGTGCTGGCCCAGACGCTGCAGCGCGCTGTCGTCGCGACGCTGCGCTCGCGTGCGGCGCCGCCGCCGGCCTTGGCGATGGAGGTCGCCACCAGCCTGCTTTACGTCGAAGCCGCGCTAGAGGATGCCGCCTTCGACCAGCCTGACCAGGCCGACCGCGTGCGCCGCCTGGCGCGCCGCGTCGAGGCCGTCGCCCATGGGCAGGCGGCGGAGCCGCTGGAAGACTGGATGGAGGACCTGTATCGCCGGGTCTCCGACCGCCAGACGCTGGGCAGCGTCGTGCACGAGCTGCGCGCCAGCCTGGCGGACATCGAGCGGCAATGCGACGAGTACTTCCGCAGCCCGACGCAGCGCGAGCTGCTGATCCCCGTGCCGGGACAGCTGCAGGCCATGCGCGGCGTGCTCAGCGTGCTGGGCCTGGACCAGGCCGCCCAGGCCACCGTGCGCATGCGCGACGAGGTCGACGGCCTGGCCAACACCGAGATCGACTTCAACCGCCCTGGTGCGCGCGATGTCTTCGAGCGCCTGGCCAACAACCTTGGCGCCCTGGGCTTCCTCATCGACATGCTCAGCGTGCAGCCGGCCCTGGCCAAGCGCATGTTCCGGTTTGACGAGGCCACGGGTCGTCTGGACGCCGTCATGGGCCGCCGCGAAGGCGCGGTCGAGCTGCCCGACTTCGAGGCCAGTGGCTTCCACGTCGACCTCGACGCCGAGCCGCCGGCCTCGCCCGCATTGGAGGCGACGCAGCCCCTGCATGTCGATCTGGGCAGCATGGACCTGCCCGACCTCAGCTTGCCCGACGTCGACCTGTCGCAGCCCGCGCCGGTCGTCGCGCCGCCGGCGCCCAGCGTCGCCGACGACCCGGAGATGCGCGAGATCTTCCTGGAGGAGGCTGACGAGGTCATCGCCAACGCGCGTACCGCGCTGGCCGAACTGCGCCAGCAGCCGGCCGACCATGGTCAGCTCACCGTCGTGCGCCGCGCCTTCCACACGCTCAAGGGCAGCGCCCGCATGGTGGGCCTGGACGACTTCGGCGAAGGCGCCTGGGCCTGCGAGCAGCTCTACAACGCCCGCCTCGCCGAGGCCGGCCCGCAGGCCGATGCGGCCCTGCTGGGCTTTACGGCCGAGGCACTGGACTATTTCGACCATTGGCGCCAGCAGATTGCCGGCACCGCGCCTGGCCACAGCCTGCCGGACCCGCTGCGCCGCAGCGCCGATTCCCTGCGCCTGCAGGGCCAGCCCCTGCCGCTGCACTGGCCTGCGCAAGCCCCGGCCATGGCACCGATGCCGGAGCCCGCCGAGTCCGCCGAGCGGGCCGAGGCTGCTGCCGAAGTGGTCGAGATGGAGGCGGCGCTGGCGCCCGACTTCGTGCTCGAGCTGGACGCGCCGCCCGCCGAGGTGCCGCTGCCGGTGCCGGAGGTGACGCTGGACCTCGACGCGCCCGAATGGCTGGACGACGAGCCCACCATGGACCTCGCCGCTGCCCTCGACGTGCCGGCCGAACCGCCGCCCGCGCCGCCAAGGGAGGAGCAGACGCTGGCCAATTTCGGCGTCATCCTCGACCTGGACCATGAGCCCGATGCCGTCGTGTCGGTCGATGAGGCGCTGGCTGAAGCGCCGCCCAGGCCGGAGGAGGTCACACTGGCCTTGCCACGGCTGGTGGTGGACAACGCGGCGACACCTGAGCCGGCGCCTGTGGACCCGGAGGAGGGCTTCAAGCTCATCGGACCGCTGCGCATCAGCATCGCCCTCTTCAACATCTTCTTGAACGAGGCCGACGAGCTCTCGCGCAAGCTGTCCATGGGCCTGGCCGAATGGGCGGCCGAGCTGAACCCGCGGGTGCCGCCGAACTGCGAGGCCCTGGCCCATGCGCTGGCCGGCAATGCGGCGACGGTTGGCTACGAAGAACTGTCCGCGTTGGCTCGCGAGCTCGAGCATGCACTGGGCCGTGCCCAGCGCGCCGTGCGGCACGAGGAGGCAGAAGCCGAGCTGTTCGTGCGAGCCGCCGACGACATCCGTCGACTGCTGCACCAGTTCGCAGCCGGCTTCCTGAAGCCAAACGATCCCGAGGTCGTCAGCCGCCTGCATGCCTACGAGCCGCAAGAGGAGTCGCTCACTGCCGCCTCCGAGCTGGACGGACTGCCCGTCGAAGCCGTCATCGCGATGCCGTTGGATGAGTCCATCGAGTTGACCGAGTTTGTCGAAGCCGCACCAGAGCCGCTGCTGGGCGTGGAGCCCGCACCCGAGCCCGAGCCCGAGCCCGCACCCGAGCCCGAGCCCGAGCCCGAGCCAGGCTTGCCCGACAACATCGAGCCCGACCTCTATCCCATCTTCGAGGAAGAGGGCCGCGACCTGCTGCAGCAACTGCACGGCGCGCTGCGCGACTGGCTGGCCCATCCGGGCGAGCTGGGCCGCTCCGACGCCTGCATGCGTGCCCTGCACACCTTCAAGGGCGGCGCTCGCCTCGCTGGCGCCATGCGTCTGGGCGAGCAGGCCCACCACCTGGAGTCGGCCATCGAGGCGCTGCTGCGTGCCGGCAGTGCCGACCACGCTCAGGTCCAGGCGCTGCAGCATGAGGGCGATGCGCTAGAGCATGCCTTCGAGGCTTTGGGCCGCAGCCTGACGGCCGCCGCATCGCCGCCAGCGCCCACAACCGTCGCACCACCACCACCTGCGCCGGCAGCCCGGCCCGTGGTCCCGGTCCCGGTCCCGGTCGAGGCGTCGCCGGCCCCGCCCGCCACGGCCGACAGGCCTGCCGAGCCGGCCCGCGAGATCGACTGGAGCCGCTTCACCGATGGCGCCGAGATCGCCGCCGGCAGCGACAACCTGGCGATCGGCCTGGCTCAGGTGCGCGTGCGCGGCAGCCTGCTGGAACGCATGGCCACGCAGGCCGGCGAGGTCAGCATCCGCCGCGCGCGCATGGAGTCCGAGCTGGCCCAGATGAAGAGCGCGCTGCTGGACCTGGACGACAACCTGGAGCGTATGCGCACCCAGCTGCGCGAGCTGGAGCTGCAAGCCGAGGCCCAGATGCACACCCAGCAGGAGCTGGCGCAGCAGGGCGGCCGCGAGTTCGACCCGTTGGAGTTCGACCGCTACACCCGCTTCCAGGAACTGACACGCATGCTGGCCGAGTCGGTCGGCGACGTTGCCACGTTGCAGCGCGCGCTGGGGCGCAACGTGCAGACCGGCGAAGACGAGCTGGCCGCGCAGTCGCGGCTGACGCGCGAGCTGCAGGACGACCTGTTGCGCACCCGGCTGGTCGAGTTCGACTCCGTCGGCGAGCGCATGCACCGCGTCGTGCGCCAGGCTGCCCGCGACGGCGCCAAGCAGGTCAGGCTGGAGATAACCGGCGGCCAGACCGAGCTGGACCGTTCGGTGCTGGAGCGCACGGCCGGCGCTTTCGAGCACCTGCTGCGCAACAGCGTCGCCCATGGCATCGAGTCGCCCGAGGCGCGTGCCGCGGCCGGCAAGGACCCGGTAGGCACGCTGCGCATCGACGTCGGCCAGCATGGCAACGAGGTGCTGCTGAACTTCTCGGACAACGGCGCCGGCCTCAACCTCGCCCGCATCCGCGAGCGCGGCCTGCAGCTGGGCCTGATCTCGCCCGACGACGCGCCCGACGAAGCCCAACTGCAGCGCCTGATCTTCGCGCCGGGCTTCTCGACGGCCAGCCAGGTCACCGAACTCAGCGGCCGCGGCATCGGCATGGACGTCGTGCGCGCCGAGGTCGGCACGCTGGGCGGCAGCATTGAAACCACGTCGACGGCCGGGCAGGGCACCAGCTTCCTGCTGCGCCTGCCGTTGACGACGGCGCTGACGCAGATCGTGCTGCTGCAGAGCGCGGACCAGGTCGTCGCTGTGCCGGCGGCGCTGATGGCCTCTGTGCAGCGCGTGCCGGTCGAGGCGGTCGAGCAGGCCTATGCCACCGGCAAGCTGCAGCATGGCGGTGTCGAGATGCCGTTCTACTGGCTGGGCGGCCTGCTGGGCCATGTCGGTCGTGGCCACACCCACGGCCGCCATGCCCACGTCGTGCTCGTGCGCAGCGCCCAGGCGTCGCTGGCCCTGCATGTGGACGAAGTCATCGGCAACCAGGAAGTCGTCGTCAAGAACCTCGGCGCCCAGCTCAACCGCGTGCCGGGCCTGGCGGGCATCAGCCTGCTGGCCTCTGGCGACGTGGCGCTGATCTACAACGTCGTCGCGCTGGCCGACTGGTATGGCGTCGAGGCCCGGGCACGCATGGTCGCGGCCCAGGCGCAGTCGTCGGCCCCGCTTCAGGCGGAGCCGGTGGCCGAGGTGGTGCTGGCACCGCTGGTGCTGGTCGTCGACGATTCACTGACGGTGCGCCGTGTGACGCAGCGTCTGCTTGAGCGCGTCGGCCTGCGCGTCATGCTGGCCAAGGACGGCCTGGACGCGATGGAGAAGCTGGCCGGCGACGAGTTGCCCGCGGTGGTGCTGTCCGACATCGAGATGCCTCGCATGGACGGCTTCGACCTGGTGCGCAACATGCACGCCGATGCGCGGCTTGCCGGCCTGCCGGTCATCATGATCACGTCGCGAATCGCGCAGAAGCACCGCGACTACGCTGCCCAGCTCGGCGTGGACCACTATCTCGGCAAGCCCTACGACGAGGACCACCTCCTCGGCCTGATCCAGCAGTACACCCAGCGGACCGTGGCGGCCTAGCCCATGTCCCAGGTCGTCGATCATCTTGCCGAGCTGACCGGGTTCCGTGACCGGGACGTCATGGACGTCACGCTTGTCATGGCATTGCGCGACCTGCTGGAGCCGGAGTCGGTGGCGATCTACCGCTGCGTAGGCGAGCCTGGCGAGGAGCGCTGGCTGACCCGTGCCCACCTGCGCGCTGGCGACGCCGTCGCGTCAGCCGACCCGCTGTGGGCCAAGCCCGCGGCGCTGCCGCCGGCCAGTGCCCATCCGCTACGCCTGGAGGCCATGCGCAGCCGCAGCGTGACGCAGGTGGCGCAGGCCGGGCAGTGGCTCTACCTGTTCCCGATCGCGACCGACCGCGACGTCATCGGTGTCATAGAGATCCTGTCCACGCGCCGCCTGGGCACGGGCGCGCAGCGCATGGTCAGCAGCGTGCTGCGCATCTATCACAACTTCCAGGGCCTGTTGGACTACTCCGAGCGTGACACGTTGACCGGCCTGCTCAACCGCAAGACCTTCGACGAGAGCTTCCTGAAGGTGCTGTCCGACATCCCGGCCAAGCACGCGCTCAAGTACGAGGCCGAAGACCGCCGCCACGAGACGGCCACGCCACACTATGTGCTGGGTGTCATCGACATCGACCACTTCAAGTCCGTCAATGACCGTTTCGGCCACCTGATTGGCGACGAAGTGCTGCTGCTGCTGTCGCGGTTGATGCGCGGCTCCTTCCGGTTCCACGACCTGCTCTATCGCTTCGGCGGCGAGGAGTTCGTGGTGCTGATGTGCTGCGACGAGGAGATCCATGCCGGCGAGGCCTTCGAGCGTCTGCGGGTGAACACGGAGCGCTACGCCTTCCCGCAGGTGGGGCGCATCACCGTCAGCATTGGCTTCACCGAGGTGCGCGCCGGCGATGCGCCGGCCGCCGCCTTCGAGCGCGCCGACAAGGCCGTCTATCACGCCAAGGCACATGGCCGCAACCAGGTGCACAACTACGCGGCCCTGATCGCCAGCGGCGTGATCCAGGAAACCGCTCAGCTCAGCGACGTCGAGCTGTTCTGAGTCCAACGGCCTCGCCGGGCGGCAGCGTTCGCGACTTGACGACGGCATAGCGCGCCAGCGTCCGTTCCCGAGCCAGGGCATGGTCGACGGCGGGCCGCGGGTAGTCCACGCCCGCCATCGCCAGCGGCGCCCGCTCCCAGGGCGCATGGATGGTCTTGTCGTCCAGGGCGGCCAGTTCGGGACAGTAGCGGCGGATGAAGCGACCTCTGGCATCGAACTTCTCGCTCTGCGTGGTGGGGTTGAATACGCGAAACCAGGGCTGGGCGTCGCAGCCGCTGCTGCTGGCCCATTGCCAGCCACCGTTGTTGGCGGCCAGGTCGAAGTCCAGCAACTGCCGGGCGAACCAGGCCTCGCCGCGGCGCCAGTCCAGGCCCAGGTCCTTGCACAGAAAGCTGGCCGTCACCATGCGCAGGCGGTTGTGCATGTAGCCGGTCTGGTGGAGTTGGCGCATGGCCGCGTCCACCAGCGGGAAGCCGGTGCGGCCCTCGCACCAGGCCTGGAAGAGGGCGTCGGCCTGCGGGCCGGTGTCCCAGCGAATGGCGTCGTACTCGGGCCGGAAGGAGGCCGTCATCGCGTGCGGGTGGTGGTGCATGACCTGGTGGTAGAAATCGCGCCAGATCAGCTCCGACAGCCAGACCTCGGCTCCATGGTCGCCGCCCTGCATGCGCTGGTGGGCCAGGCGCGCCAGGCGGCGCACGGACAGGGTGCCGAAGCGCAGGTGCACGCTCAGGTAGCTGGGCCCCTTGAGGGCCGGGAAGTCTCGTTGGGCGGCGTACCGGTCGATACGGTCCAGGAAGTCGTCCAGCAGCGCCCCGGCACCGCGGCTGCCCCGGCCCACATGCCTGCTCAGGCCGCCCGGCTCGAAGCCGATGTCCTGGAGCTCCGGCACGCCCCGGGCCTGGTCGCTGCGCGCGAGCGCCCGCGCATGCCGCTCGACCGGGTAGCCGCTCAGGTAGAACCCGTCCACCTTGCGCAGCCAGGCGTTCTTGTAGGGCGTGAAGACGCCGTAAGGCCCGCCCGCCGCCGTCATGACCTCGCGGCGCTCGAAGACGACATGGTCCTTGAACGTGCGCAGCTCGGTGCCGCAGTCACGCAGCCGCCCGGCCACGACGACGTCGCGTTCCAGGGCCTGCGGTTCGTCGTCGTGGTTGGCGAACACGGCCTGCACTCCCAGCTCGGTGGCCAGGCGCGGGATTTCGTCGGCGGCGAAGCCGTGGCGGACGATCAGCGCACCACCCAGTCGGCGCAAGTCCTCGTCCAGCACCTGCAGCGCGTCGAGGATGAACTCCACGCGCCGGTCCGTGCGGGGCAGGGCGTCGAGGATGGTGCGGTCCAGCACGAAGGCGCAGAACACCTGTTTCGCGCTCCGTAGCGCCCGATACAGCGCGGCGTGGTCGTCCACGCGCAGGTCGCGGCGGAACCAGACGAGGGCGCGGTCGACCTGATTGGCGGAGGGGTTCATACCCGCAGAATAAAATGGTTGCCATGCCCGCCGACCGGATCGTCCTGACCAACCAGTTCCTCATCGCCATGCCCGGCATGGCCGACGAGGCTTTCGCCGGCACTGTGGTCTACCTCTGCGAGCACAACGACAACGGTGCGCTGGGGCTGGTCATCAACAAGCCCATCTCCTTGACGCTGGGCACGCTGTTCGAAAAGGTCGAGCTGAGCCCGCCCAGCGAGCCGCTGGCAGAGACCCCGGTGTTCTACGGCGGCCCGGTTCAGACCGACCGCGGATTCGTGCTGCACGAGCCGCTGGACGAGGAGGGCGGCCACTACAACGCGACTCTGGCCGTGCCCGGCGGCCTGGAGATGACCACCAGCCGCGACGTGCTGGAGGCCTTGTCCAATGGCGCCGGCCCCAAGAAGCTGCTCGTCACGCTGGGCTACAGCGGCTGGGCCGCCGGCCAGCTGGAAGAGGAAATCGGCCGCAATGGCTGGCTGACGGTGGACGCCTCGCCGGCCATCATCTTCGACACCCCTGCCGAGCTGCGCTACGAGAAGGCCCTGGGCCTGCTGGGCATTGACCCGCGCATGCTCAGCTCGGACGCGGGGCATGCGTGATGAAGGCTGACGCCCTCACACCGGCCCACCAATCCTTCCTAGCTTTTGACTTTGGCACCCGCCGCATCGGCGTGGCTTCGGGCACGCGCCTGCTCGGCGCCGCCGAGCCGCGGGTGACGCTCAAGAGCGGCGACTTCGACGCCATCGCCGCCCTCATCAAGACCTGGCAGCCCGACGCCCTCGTCATCGGCGTGCCGCGCCACCCTGACGGCGCGCCGCACGAGATGACTGCCAAGGCGCAGAACTTCGGTCGCCGGCTCTGCGGGCGCTATCACCTGCCTGTCTTCGAGGTGGACGAGCGCTACACCAGCGTCGAGGCCGAGGCGGAAGGCGCGCACGACGTGGATGCCGCGGCCGCCGCACTGATCCTGGAACAGTTTTTCCGAGAACACCCATGAGTGAACTGCTGCTCGATGCCGAGGCCCTGTACCTCGAGCTCAAACGCGGTGTGCAGCGCCTGCTGACACCCGACACCGCCCTGGTGGGCATCTGGAGTGGCGGCGCCTGGCTGGCCGAACGCCTGGCGGCCGACTTCAGCGTCGCCTCCGGCACCATCTCCAGCGCCTTGCACCGCGACGACTTCGGCTCGCGCGGCCTGGCCAAGGCCGATCACACGACGCTGCCCTTCGACGTCAACGGCCGCGACATCCTGCTCATCGACGATGTGCTCTATACCGGCCGCACGACGCGCGCCGTCATCAACGAGCTTTTCGATTTCGGCCGCCCGGCGCGTGTGCAGCTCGCCGTGTTGGTGGACCGCGGCGGGCGCGAACTCCCCATAGAGCCGGCGTTCTCGGCGGCGCGTGTGACGCTCAGGGCCGACCAGAGCCTGCGCCTGGCCCGCGCCGACGGCGGTCGCTTCTCGTTCGAGGTGAAGTGATGCTCAGCAAACGCAATCCCCAGCTGAACAAGCATGGTGAGCTGATCCACCTGCTGTCCGTCGAAGGCCTGCCGCGCGCGGTCATCGAGCAGATCCTGGATACGGCGGGCAGCTTCCTGTCCGTCAACGACCGCGAGGTCAAGAAGGTGCCGCTGCTGCGCGGCAAGTCGGTTTTCAACCTGTTCTTCGAGAACAGCACGCGCACCCGAACCACCTTCGAGATCGCGGCCAAGCGCCTGTCGGCGGATGTCATCAACCTGGATATCGCGCGCAGCTCCACGGCCAAGGGCGAGACGCTGCTGGACACGGTAGCCAACCTCAGCGCCATGCACGCCGACATGTTCGTCGTGCGCCACAGCGAGAGCGGCGCTCCCCACCTGATCGCTCAGCATTGCGCGCCTCACGTGCACGTGGTGAACGCCGGCGACGGCCGCCATGCGCACCCGACGCAGGGCCTGCTGGACATGTACACGATCCGGCACTTCAAGAGCGACTTCCGCAACCTCACGGTGGCCATCGTCGGCGACATCGTGCATTCGCGCGTGGCCCGCAGCGACATCCATGCGCTCAGTATCCTGGGCGTGCCGGAGATCCGTGCGGTGGGCCCCAAGACGCTGGTGCCCGGCGACCTGCGCGACATGGGCGTGCGCGTCTGCCACGACATGGCCGAGGGCGTGCGCGACGCCGACGTCGTCATCATGCTGCGACTGCAGAACGAGCGCATGAACGGCGGCATGCTGCCCAGCAGCGGCGAGTTCTTCAAGCACTTCGGCCTGACGCCGGACAAGCTGGCACTGGCCAAGCCCGACGCCATCGTCATGCATCCGGGGCCCATCAACCGTGGCGTGGAGATCGCCTCCGAAGTGGCGGACGGCAAGAGCAGCGTCATCCTGCCCCAGGTGACATTCGGCATCGCGGTGCGCATGGCCGTCATGGCCATTCTGGCAGGGAACGAAGCATGAAGATCCTCATCAAGAACGGCCGTCTTGTCGATCCGGCCTCCAATCTTGATCGCGTCGGCGACGTCGCCATCGCCAATGGCCGCATCGTGCACTTGGGCGATGCGACCGATTTCGCCGCCGAGCGCGTGGTCGATGCGACGGGTCTCGTCGTCGCTCCCGGCCTGGTGGACCTGTGCGCCCGCCTGCGCGAGCCCGGCCATGAGCATGAAGGCCTGCTGGAGAGCGAACTCGCAGCCGCGGCCGCCGGCGGCGTGACCAGCCTCGTGTGCCCGCCCGACACCGACCCGGTGCTGGATGAGCCGGGCCTGGTCGAGATGCTGAAGTTCCGTGCCCGCAAGCTGAGCCGCTGCCGGCTGTTCCCGCTCGGCGCGCTGACGCGCCAGCTGGAGGGCGGCGCGCTGACCGAGATGGCCGAGCTGACCGAGGCTGGCTGCATCGGCTTCTCGCAGGCCGAGGTGGCCATCAAGGACACGCTGGTGCTGAGCCGGGCGCTGCAGTATGCCGCGACCTACGGCTACACCGTCTGGCTGCGCCCGCAGGACGCCTGGCTGGGCGGCGGCGTGGCCGCCAGCGGTGCGGTCGCGACGCGGCTGGGCCTGTCCGGCGTGCCGGCTGCGGCCGAGACGGTGGCGTTGCACACCATCTTCGAACTGGTCCGCGCGACTGGCGCCCGGGTGCACATCTGTCGCCTCAGCAGTGCGGCCGGCGTCGAGCTGGTGCGCGCCGCCAAGCGCGAGGGCCTGCCCGTCACGGCCGACGTGTCCATCAACTCGCTGCACCTCAGCGACGTCGACATCGGCTACTTCGACTCGGCCATGCGTCTGACGCCGCCGCTGCGCCAGGGCCGCGACCGCGATGCGCTGCGCGCCGGCCTGGCGGACGGCACCATCGACGCCCTGGTGTCCGATCACATGCCCGTCACCAGTGACGAGAAGGCCGTGCCCTTCGCCGAGGCCACGCCCGGCGCGACGGGCCTGGAGCTGCTCTTGAGCCTGAGCCTGCGCTGGGCCCGGGACGCCGGCCTGCCGCTGCAGCGCGCGCTGGCCGTCGTCACGGCCGAGCCGGTACGCGTGCTGGGCAGCGCACTGGGCTCGCTGGCGGCCAGCGCCGGCCGCCTGGTCGAGGGCGGCGTGGCCGATGTCTGTGTCTTCGACGCCGGCGCCAGCTGGGCCGTGACCTCCGAGGCGCTGACCAGCCAGGGCAAGCACACGCCGTTCGCGTTCGCTTCCAGCGGCTTCGAGCTGCCGGCACGGGTGCGCTGCACGCTGGTCGCGGGCCATATCGCCTACGGGGCTGAATGAGAAGCCTGGTCGCCGCCTGGCGCCTCGCGCGCCTTGCGCCCCACACGCTGCACGGCCTGTGGATCGTCAGGCGGCGCTTCGACCTGCTAACGGCGGCCGAGCGGCATGGGCTGATCCAGTGGTGGTCCATCAAGACGCTGCGCATCCTCGGCATCACGCTGGAGTCCGAGGGCCAGGCCGTGCCGGCGGGACATCTGATGGTGGCCAATCATGTCTCCTGGCTGGACATTGCGGCGGTGCATGCGGTGCTGCCGCAGGCCCGCTTCGTCTCCAAGGCCGACGTGAAGCATTGGCCGCTGGTGGGCGCCCTTGTCGAGGGCGCCGGTACCTTGTTCATCGAGCGCAGCAGCAAGCGCGACGCGCTGCGGGTGGTGCACCAGACGGCCGCCGCGCTTCAGGCGGGCGACTGCGTGGCCGTCTTCCCCGAGGGCACCACGGGCGCGGGCCCCGAGCTGCTGCCATTCCACGCCAACCTGCTGCAGGCGGCGGTGTCCGTGCAGGCGCCGGTACTGCCCGTGGTGCTGCGCTGGCATGAGCCGGACGAGCGCTTCAGCAGCGCGGCCCGCTTCATCGGCGACACGACGCTGTTGCAGAGCCTGTGGCGCATCGCCTCGGCACGAGGCCTGGCCATTTCGGTCCAGATGCTGCCCAGCGTCATGGCCGGGGACCAGGACCGACGCGGCCTGGGCGAGGTGCTGCGCAGTCAGATCGCCGCCCGGTTGGGCTGACTCGTGCCCCTCTGGCGCCGGGGGCTTGCCTTCTGTTTTGTTAATTTGCAAAATAGCGAATCATGGACAAGGTCTTCAAGGCATTGAGCGATCCGACGCGGCGGCGCATCCTGCAGTTGCTGCGCGAGCGCGAGATGACGGCCGGCGAGCTGGCCGACTGCTTCGACCTGTCCAAGCCGACGCTGTCGGGCCACTTCGCCGTGCTGCGCGAGGCCGACCTCGTGAGCTCCGACCGCGCCGGCACCACGATCACCTATCGACTCAACGTGTCGACGCTGGAGGAGGCCTTGCTGGGCTTCGCCGAGGTCTTCGGCATCGGCGAGACCAAAGTCAGATCCTCAACCCGCCGCAAGCCCGGAGGCTCACATGCTTGAACGATTCAGCACTCCCATCCAGATCGCGCTGATCGCGGCCATGGCGCTGGCGGGTGCCTGGGCTTTCGCCCAGCTGCCGGCGGGCGCCCTGGTGCCGGTGCATTTCAACGCGCAGGGCGAGGCCGATGGCTGGGCCAGCGCCGGCAAGGGTCTCTTCATGCTGCCGCTGCTGGCACTGGTACTCCTCGGCCTGCGGTGGCTGCTGCCGCGCCTGGATCCGCGTGGCGAGAACCTGCGCAAGTCGGGCAAGGCCATCTCGACGATCTGGGTCGCGGTCTCCCTGCTGCTGGCACTGGTGCAGGCCCAGGTGGTCGCGATGTCGCTGGGCCTGTCGGGGCCGGTGCCCAAGCTGCCGATGCTGCTGGTGGGCGGACTTTTCATCGCCATGGGCAATGTGCTGGGCAAGCTGCGCGCCAACTACACGGTGGGCATCCGCACGCCGTGGACGCTGGCCAACGAGCGTGTCTGGGACCAGACGCACCGCTTCGCCGGCAAGGCCTTCGTCGCGGCCGGCCTGCTGTTGCTGGCGCTGTCGATGTCGCCCCTGCCGGCCCGATGGCAGGCCGTCCCGATCTGCGTCGCAACGCTGACCGCAGCGCTGGCATCGGTGTTCAAGTCCTACTGGCTGTGGCGCCGGCAGGGCGGCGGGGACTGAGCTGGTTCAGCCCGGCCCGGCCCGCGTGTCGCCGCGGGTCCGCTGCCCCAGGCCGATGGCGCCGTTTCAGCTGCGCGTGACCTGCCGGGCCGGCTCGGCCGCGTACTCGTCCGCCTCGCGTTCGTTCCGGCTGTTGACGCCGGCGAGCTGGACGTGCTCCAACAGATCCAGGCCCAGCGCGCGGGCGAGGTGCCCCAGCGATTCGCCGACATGGGCGATGCGGTAGTGGTGGAGGTTCAGCTGCAACTGCACGCGCGGCGAGCCAGGCGCCGCCGGCCAAGTCCGGCGCCTGGGCCCGGCGGTGCGGCAAATCGCGCCGCATGAATCGCCCGGCATGTCGCGGCGGCTGATGGGCTCGACCGTCCGCGCCGGCCCCGCCAGCACCGCTTCGCTCAGGCCTTGCCCTGAGCCGCGACGGCGGCGGCGGCCTTGGCGGCCGCCTCGGCGTCGCCCAGGTAGTAGCTCTTGATGGGCTTGAGGTCGGCGTCCAGCTCGTAGACCAGCGGGATGCCGTTGGGGATGTTGACGCCGACGATGGCGTCGTCGGCGATGCCGTCCAGGTACTTCACCAGCGCGCGGATGCTGTTGCCATGGGCGGCGATCAGCACGCGCTGGCCGGACTTGATGGTCGGCGCGACGGTCTCGTTCCAGAACGGCAGCACGCGGGCAACGGTGTCCTTCAGGCATTCGGTCAGCGGCACTTCGCCGTCGGCCAGGCCGGCATAGCGGCGGTCGCCGCGCTCGCTGCGCGGGTCTCCCGCCTCCAGTGCCGGCGGCGGCGTGTCGTAGCTGCGGCGCCAGACAAGCACCTGTTCATCGCCGTACTGCTTGGCCATGTCGGCCTTGTTCAGGCCTTGCAGCGCGCCGTAGTGGCGCTCGTTCAGGCGCCAGGCATGGCGCACCGGCAGCCAGGTGCGCTCCATCTGGTCCAGGCAATGCCACAGCGTCCAGACGGCGCGCTTGAGCACCGAGGTGTAGGCGATGTCGAAGTCGTAGCCGGCTTCCTTCAGCAGCCGGCCAGCCGTCTTGGCCTGTTCCACGCCGGTGGGCGTCAGGTCCACATCGGTCCAGCCGGTGAAGCGGTTTTCCAGGTTCCAGGTCGATTCGCCGTGGCGGATGAGGACGAGCTTGTACATGGGCGGGATGCGCACAGAGGGTGGGAAGCCGCGGATTATCCGGCCCGGCGATAATGATCGGCTTCGTTGAATTACACGGGATGCTTGCTTGAACTTCCTGATCGAGAACTGGTTTCTGCTCGTCGCTGCCCTGGTGTCCGGCGGCATGCTGCTCTGGCCCCTGCTGGTGTCAGGCTCACAGGGGGCCGCCATCGGCCCGGCCGAGGCGGTGCAACTGATCAACCGCGAGAAAGGCGTGCTCATCGACGTCAGCGAGCCGGAGGAGTTTGCCAAGGGCCACGCGGTCGGCGCGCGCAACATCCCCTTCGGCCAGATGGAGGGCCACAAGTCCCTGCCCAGCAACAAGGCCCTGCCGCTGGTGCTGGTGTGCCCGACCGGCGCACGCGCCGGCCGCGCCGCGGGCATGATGCGCAAGCTGGGCTATGAGAAGGCCCAGGCGCTGGCAGGCGGCCTCAAGGCCTGGCGCGACGCCAATCTGCCGATCGAGAAGTCCGCCTGAGCGGATCATCGCAAGACTGCCCGAGAGGATTGGTGAATGGCTTCCGTCAAGATGTATACGACCCTGGTCTGCCCGTTCTGCGTGCGCGCCAAGATGCTGCTGAAGCAGCGCGGCGTGGAGCAGATCGATGAGGTTCGCGTCGACCTGAACCCGGCCGAGCGCCAGTCCATGATGGACAAGACCGGCCGCCGCACGGTGCCGCAGATCTTCATCGGGGACACCCATGTGGGTGGCTGCGACGACCTGATCGCGCTGGATCAGCAGGGCGGTCTGATGCCCTTGCTCCAGGCCGCGTGATTTCAAGCCCGGGCAAGCCCGATCGGCTTGTCACGGGGCCTCGCTCATAATCCCTTCACCGCCCGCAGCACAGCGCCTGCGGGCTTTTGTTTGACTTCTCCGCTCGAAAGAATCCCATGGCCGACGAGATCCAAGCTGCCCCCGAGGGCACCCCCGTGTTCCAGATCCAGCGCATGTACCTGAAGGATCTGTCGCTGGAGCAGCCCAACGCGCCGCACATCCTGCTGGAGCAGCAGCAGCCGCAGGTCGATATCAACCTGACGCTGTCGGCCGAAAACGTCACCGACGGCATCTACGAGGTCTGCGTGACGGCCACCGTCAACACCAAGGTCGGCGACAAGACGCTGTTCCTGGTCGAGGCCAAGCAAGCCGGCATCTTCGAGATCCGCAACGTGCCGCAGGACCAGGTCGAGGGCATCCTCGGCATCGTCTGCCCGCAGATGGTCTACCCCTATCTGCGCGCCATCGTCTCGGACGTCTGCACCCGCGCCGGCTTCCCGCCCGTGCTGCTGACCGAAGTGAACTTCCAGGCCATGTTCGAGGCCCAGCAGGCCCAGCGCGCCGCCCAGGGCGGCCAGTCGGTCAACTGAGCCTGGACCGAGGACAGGCCTGGCGGCCTGCGGGCCGGCGGGCATGAGCCCCGGCCGTGATGACGCCCCGCCGAGCGCGGGGCGTTTTGTTTTCTTGGTGGACACTTCCGCGCATGACGACGATGAAGATCAGCGTGCTTGGCGCCGGCGCCTGGGGCACGGCCATGGCCATCCAGGCGGCCAATGCCGGTCATGAGGTGAGTCTGTGGGGGCGCGATGCCGCAGCCGTGGCGCAGATGCGTGCGAGCCGCCGCAACGCGGCCTACCTGCCCGACAGCGATCTGCCTGCCGCGCTGGGCCTGACCGCCGACCGCGAGGCCTCCATCGCCCATGCGGCGCAGGGTCTGACCATCGTCGCCACGCCGATGTCCGGCCTGCGCGAGACGCTGGCCGCGCTCCCGTCCACGCAGCGCGTGCTGTGGCTGTGCAAGGGCTTCGAGGCCGGTACGGGGCGGTTGGGCCACGAGATCGCGCGCGAGCTGCAGCCGGGGATGCGCGTGGGCGTGCTGTCCGGCCCCAGCTTCGCGCAGGAGGTGGCGGCCGGCCGGCCCACGGCCCTGGTCGCGGCCAGCGAGGACGCCGACCTGGCCCAGGCCGCCGTCGATGCCTTCCATGGCGACCGGCTGCGCGTCTACACCTCCAGCGACCCCGCAGGCGTCGAGGTCGGCGGCGCGGTCAAGAACGTCATGGCCATCGCGGTGGGCGTCTGCGATGGCCTCTCGGGCGTCGCGCCGGATGCGCCGGGGCTGAATGCGCGCGCCGCGCTCATCACCCGCGGCCTGGCCGAGATGCTGCGCCTGGGCCAGGCGCTGGGTGCGCGGGCCGAGACCTTCATGGGCCTGTCGGGCCTGGGCGACCTCGTGCTGACGGCCACAGGTGACCTGTCGCGCAACCGCCGCGTCGGCCTGATGCTGGCGCAAGGCCTGGCCCTGCCGCAGATCCTGGCCCGGCTCGGTCATGTGGCCGAGGGCGTCTACAGCGCGCCAACCGTGCTGGCGCGGGCCCGCGCGGCCGGTGTCGAAATGCCCATCACCGAGGCCATGGTGGCCTTGCTGGACGGCCGGCTGCGCGTGTCCGAGGCGGTTGCGCGCCTGATGGGGCGCGACGCGAAGGCGGAGTAGGGCGGGTCCATGGGCTGAGCGCCAGGCCGTTCCCGGGGCTCGTCATTGCGAAGGTATTCCTTGGATGAGGGGCCTTGGGCCTCAGACTCCGCCGGCATAGCCGTTCTGCCGCCAGGCCTCGAAGACGGCGACCGCGACGCTGTTGCTCAGGTTGAGGCTGCGCTGGCCTGCGCGCATGGGCAGGCGCACGCGCTGCGCCGTGGGGAAGCCGTCGCGCAGCGCCGGCGCCAGTCCGGCCGTTTCGCTGCCGAAGACCAGCCAGTCGCCCGGCTGCCACGCGACCTCGCCAAAGGGTCGGCTGCCGCGCGTCGTGAAGGCGAACATGCGCGCCGGGTCGGGCGACTCGGCTGCGAGCAAGGATGCCCAGTCGGCGTGGCGCTGCACGCGGGCGTACTCGTGGTAATCCAGGCCGGCGCGCTGCAGCAGCCGGTCCTCCATCGAGAAACCCAGCGGTTCGATCAGGTGCAGGCTGCAGCCGGTGTTGGCGGCGAGCCGGATCACGTTGCCGGTGTTGGGCGGAATCTCCGGCTGGACGAGGACGATGTGGAACATGGTCGGGAGTATCGGGCCGGCCCAAGAGGGGGAGCCCGGACACATTGCGTCCGGCGGTCGCGAGCGCTTCATTCGTCCCCGGGCTCGGGCGTGCGCGCGATGACCCAGGCCTGCACGCTCATCACGCCGGTGTTGAGCAGCAGGCCGGCCAGTTCGAACAGTGTGGCGCCGCTGGTCATCACGTCGTCCAGCAGCGCGACGCTGCTGCCGCGCAGGCGGGCCGCGTGCAGCGGCTCGACGGCGAAGACGCCGCGCACATTGGCCGCGCGCGCCTCCAGTTGGAGTTCGGCCTGGCGACGGTTGTGGCGCACGCGCTGCAGCAGCTCGGGCTTGCAGCGCAGGCCGCGCCGCCGCGCCAGCGCGCGGGCCAGTTCGTGCGACTGGTTGTAGCCGCGCTCGCGCAGGCGATCGGCCGACACCGGTACGGGCAGCAGCCAGTCCGGTGCTTCGACCGCGGCCGCGCTCAGCGCCGTGTTCAGTCGCTCCAGCAGGCTCTCGCGCAGGTCCAGCGCCTGGTGGTACTCGTACTGCTGCAGCAGGCCATCCCAGGGAAAGCGGTAGTCCAGCGCGGCGATGGTGCGGTCCAGCGGCGGCGCCTCGCGCAGGCAGCGCCCGCATTGCGGTCGCGGCCGGCCGAGGAGCTCCAGCGGCAGGCGGGCCGCGCAGGTCCAGCAGCGCGGCTGCGGGCGGGCGTAGAGGGCCAGGCAGCCCTCGCAAATGGTCTGGCGGCTCCAGGTCCGGCAGACGGTGCATTGGCCGGCGCAGCGCAGCAGCACCTTCCCGATCGGTGCGGGCTTGCAGGCGGGCAAGGGACGCTCGGGCATCGCCTCAATATACTGAGCGGCCCATGAACGAGCCGGCATCGACCCCTACTTCAAACAAGGGGCCGCGGCCCCAGGACCTGGACGCGGCCGCGCTGCTCCACCACGCGCGGCGCCTGGCCGGAGCCCAGCAGTCGCCTTGGCTGCATGCCGAGGTGGCGGGCCGCATGGCCGAGCGCCTGGGCTACATCAAGCTCCAGCCGGCCCGCGTGCTCGACGCCTCGCCCACGTTGGGCGCCAGCGCGGAACTGTTGCGGCTGGCCTATCCGAGCGCCCAGCTGCTGTGGCACGAGGCGGACGCCGTGCTGGCCACGCGTGCCGCCCAGGCGCGCGCGCTGAACTGGTGGCGCAAGCTGCGTGGTGAGTCCCTGGGGCAGGTCGAGGCGCTGCCAGCCCGGCCCGAGGTGGACCTGCTCTGGTCCAACATGGCCCTGCATGCCTGTGCCGACCTGCCCGCGCTGCTGGGCGCCTGGCAGGCCAGCATCGCGGTGGGTGGCTTCGTCATGTTCTCCTGCCTGGGGCCGGACAGCTTCGTCGAGCTGCGCGCGCTTTACGCCCGCAACGGCTGGGGCCGGCCGGCGCCGGACTGGTGGGACATGCACGACATCGGTGATCTGGTGCTGAAGGCCGGCTTCGCCGACCCCGTCATGGACCAGCAGAGGCTTCGCCTGACCTGGGCCAGCCCCGAGAGCCTGCTGGCGGACTTGCGTGCGCTGGGCGGCAATCTGGCGCCGACGCGCTTCGCCGGCCTGCGCGGGCGCGCCTGGCGCGAGCGGCTGCTGGTGGAGCTGGATACGCTGCGCGACGCCGAAGGGCGGCTGGCGCTGACGTTGGAGCTGGTGTTCGGCCATGCCTTCAAGGCCGCGCCGCGGCTGACCGTCGCGGCCGAGACGCATGTGTCCGTCGACGCCATGCGCGCCTCGCTGCGCAAGGGGCGCGAATCGGGCTGAAGGTGGGTGATTCCCCGGGGCTGGCGCGCCCCTGAGGCGGGATGGGCCTGGGCTAAACTCTTGCGCCGCATCAAGGACTGGCACAAACCCGGTCCACTCCACGGAACTTGCGTTGCAAATCAGGTCGTATGACCGGATTGCAAGCCCCGCTTTTCAAAGAACCAAGTGACAACCATGACGATGATGAACGCACGAGTGCAGAGCGCCTCACGCGCTTGGGGCCGTTGGGCCGCGGCGGCGACGGCCCTGGCGGCGGGCCCGGCCCTCGCGGTGAACGACCTCAAGGGCGGCCCGGGCGTCAATCAGATCAATCTGCACGAGCCGGTGACCAACATCGCCCGTGACCAGATGTGGTTGCACAACTTCATGCTGATCGTCTGCCTCGTCATCTTCGTGGCGGTGTTCGGCGTGATGTTCTATTCCATCTTCAAGCACCGCAAGTCCAAGGGCGCGGTGTCCGCCAACTTCCACGAGAGTGTGGCCGTCGAGATCGCCTGGACCGTGGTGCCCTTCCTCATCGTCATCGGCATGGCGCTGCCGGCCACCAAGGTGGTCGTCGCGATGAAGGACACGACCAACGCCGACGTGACCATCAAGGCTACCGGCTACCAGTGGAAGTGGGGTTACGACTACCTGAAGGGCGAGGGCGAGGGCATCAGCTTCCTGGCCACGCTGGACACCGAGCAGCGCGAGCAGTCCAACTCCGGCAATCCCGCGCCGGTCGACGACTACCTGCTCAAGGTCGACAACCCGCTGATCGTGCCGGTGGACAAGAAGGTCCGCATCATCACGACGGCCAACGACGTCATCCACGCATGGATGGTGCCGGCCTTCGGCGTCAAGCAGGACGCCATCCCCGGCTTCGTGCGCGACACCTGGTTCAAGGCCGAGAAGGTGGGCGACTACTACGGCCAGTGCGCCGAGTTGTGCGGCAAGGAGCATGCCTACATGCCCATCCACGTGAAGGTCGTGTCCGCCGAGGACTACACCAAGTGGGTCGAGGGCAAGCAGAAGGAAATGGCCGCCAAGGCCGACGACCCGAGCAAGGTCTGGGAGCAGGCGGCCCTGATCGCCCGCGGCGAGAAGGTCTATGCCGCCAACTGCGCGGTCTGCCACAAGCCCGACGGCACCGGTGCCGGCCCGATCAAGCCGCTGGACAAGTCGCCCGTCGTGCTGGCCGAGAACCACCTGGAGCAGATCCAGGTCGTGCTGAACGGCCGCATGGACAAGGGCATGCCCGCCTGGAAGCAGCTGAGCGACACCGACATCGCCGCGCTGATCACGTACACGAAGAACAGCTGGTCCAACAAGACGGGTCAGACGGTGCAGCCGGCCGAAGTGGTCGCCGCGCGCAAGTAAGCCCGAACGCCGAATCAGAGGAAATCACATGAGTGCAGTGCTCCCCCCCCACGGCGTTCACGGTGGCCACGCTGGCGACCACGCCCACGACGATCACCACGACCATCACGCCCCCACCGGCTGGCGCCGCTGGGTCTTCGCGACCAACCACAAGGACATCGGCACGCTGTACCTGCTGTTCAGCTTCACGATGCTGATGATCGGCGGCATCCTGGCGCTGTGCATCCGCGCCGAGCTGTTCAAGCCGGGCCTGCAGTTCTTTAATCCTGAGCTGTTCAACCAGTTCACGACCATGCACGGCCTGATCATGGTGTTCGGCGCCATCATGCCGGCCTTCGTGGGCTTCGCGAACTGGATGATCCCGCTGCAGATCGGCGCCAGCGACATGGCGTTCGCGCGGATGAACAACTTCAGCTTCTGGCTGCTGATCCCGGCGGCCATCATGCTGGTCGCTAGCTTCTTCATGCCCGGCGGCGCCCCCGCCGCGGGCTGGACGCTCTACGCGCCGCTGACGCTGCAGATGGGCCCCTCCATGGACGCCGGCATCTTCGCGATGCACATCATGGGTGCCTCGTCCATCATGGGCTCCATCAACATCATCGTGACCATCCTCAACATGCGCGCCCCCGGCATGACGCTGATGAAGATGCCGATGTTCGCCTGGACCTGGCTGATCACGGCCTACCTGCTGATCGCGGTGATGCCCGTGCTGGCCGGCGCCATCACGATGACGCTGACGGACCGCCACTTCGGCACCGCCTTCTTCAACCCCGCGGGCGGCGGCGACCCGGTCATGTACCAGCACATCTTCTGGTTCTTCGGCCACCCCGAGGTCTACATCATGATCTTGCCGGCCTTCGGCATCGTCAGCCAGATCGTGCCGGCCTTCGCCCGCAAGCGCCTGTTCGGCTATGCGTCCATGGTGTACGCCACGGCGTCCATCGCGATCCTGTCCTTCATCGTCTGGGCCCACCACATGTTCGCCACCGGCATGCCGGTGACGGGTCAGCTGTTCTTCATGTACGCGACCATGCTGATCGCCGTGCCCACGGGCGTGAAGATCTTCAACTGGCTTGCGACGATGTGGCGCGGCTCGATGACCTTCGAGACGCCCATGCTGTGGGCGGTCGGCTTCATCTTCGTGTTCACGATGGGCGGCTTCACCGGCCTGATCTGCGCGATGGCCCCCATCGACATCCAGATCCAGGACACCTACTACGTCGTGGCGCACTTCCACTACGTGCTGGTGGCCGGCTCGCTGTACGCCCTCTTCGCCGGCGTGTACTACTGGGGGCCGAAGTGGACCGGCGTGATGTATTCGGAGACCCGCGGCAAGATCCACTTCTGGGGCTCGCTGATCTTCTTCAACGTCACCTTCTTCCCGATGCACTTCCTCGGTCTGGCCGGCATGCCGCGCCGCTATGCCGACTACCCGATGCAGTTCACCGACTTCAACCAGATCGCCACCATCGGCGCCTTTGGTTTCGGCCTGATGCAGGTGTACTTCTTCCTCTTCGTCGTTGTCCCCATGATGCGCGGCAAGGGCGAGAAGGCCGTACAGAAGCCCTGGGAAGCCGCCGAGGGCCTGGAGTGGGAAGTGCCGTCGCCGGCGCCCTTCCACACCTTCGAGGAGCCGCCCAAGCTGGACGCCTCGGCCACCCGCATCGTCGGCTGAGGGATATCGCATGACGCCCGAGCAACGCAAGGCCAACCGGCGGCTGGGTTTGATCCTGCTGTCGGTGGCGCTGGTCTTCGGCCTCGGCTTCATCGCCAAGATGACGCTGTTCGCGCACTGACATGCGCCTGCTCGACGCCCTGCGCCGCGACAACCGCCAGCTGCTCACCAAGCTGGCGCTCATCGTTGCGCTGATGTTCGGCTTCGGCTACGCGCTGGTGCCGCTCTACAAGGCGATCTGCGAGGCGCTGGGCATCAACGTGCTTTCGCTGTCCGAGCGGCAGACGCTGCTGGCCGACAAGGGCATCGCCAACGGCAACGGCCAGATCGACTACAGCCGCGAGATCACGGTCGAGTTCGACACCAATGCGCGCGGCCCCTGGGACTTCAAGCCGGCGGTGCGCCACATGACGGTGCACCCGGGCGAGCTGGGCCAGGTCATGTACGAGTTCCGCAACAAGCAAGGCCGCACCATGGCCGCGCAGGCCATTCCCAGCTATGCGCCGATGCAGGCCAGCGCGCATTTCAACAAGCTGGAGTGCTTCTGCTTCAACGAGTACACGCTGAAGCCGGGCGAGAGCAAGCAGTGGCCGGTCGTGTTCGTCATCGACCCCAAGCTGCCCAAGGACGTGAAGACCATCACCCTGTCCTACACCTTCTTCGAGGTGGCGGGCAAGGGCGGGGTCAAGCTAGGCGAGGCGCCCAAGGGCGGCGCGGGAGCCGCGCTGTGAGCGAGCCCGGCAAGGATCTGAAGGAGGCAGTGGGCCGCAAGGCGTCGCTGCTGCAGACGGTCTCGGCCGTGGCCTGGGGCTTCTTCGGCGTGCGCCGGGGCAAGGATCACGCGAACGACGTGGCCAAGCTCAACCCGGTGCACCTGATCATCGCGGGCGTGCTGGGCGCGGCCCTGTTTGTATTGGTGCTGGTGCTGCTGGTCCGTTGGGTCATCAGCAGCGGCGTGGCCGGCGCCTGAGCGCCGGTCGCGACAAGGTTCAGAACGAGAGTAGAACTAGGAGAACGACATGTCGGCAGCGACAACCCCGGGCAAGGCCCCGTACTACTACGTCCCGGCGCCCTCGCGGCATCCGGTGATGGCCGCCATTGGCCTGTTCTTCGTCATCCTCGGTGCCGGCCAATGGGTCAACGGCCATGGCTGGGGCATGTACTCGCTGTTCGGCGGCCTGGCCCTGTGGGCCTTCGTGCTGCAGCAATGGTTCCGCGACGCCATCGGCGAGAGCGAGGGCGGCCTCTACAGCGACCGCATCGATGTCTCCTTCCGCTGGAGCATGGGCTGGTTCATCTTCTCGGAGGTGATGTTCTTCGCCGCCTTCTTCGGTGCGCTGTACTGGGCCCGGGTGTTCTCGGTGCCCTCGCTGGGCAGCCTGGAGAACTCGCTGCTGTGGCCGGACTTCAAGGCCATCTGGCCCAGCACCGCGCCGGGCTTCACCGCCGCGCCGGGCGGTACCGTCGAGGCCTTCAGCACCATGGGCCCCTGGCCCATCCCGACCATCAACACCGCGTTGCTGCTGACCTCGGGCGTCACGCTGACCATCGCCCACCACGCGCTGATCGCCGGCCACCGCGCCAAGACCATCGCCTGGATGTGGGTCACCGTGCTGCTGGGCGTGACCTTCCTGGGCTTCCAGGCCTATGAATACCACCACGCCTATGCCGAGCTCAACCTCAAGCTCAGCTCCGGCATCTTCGGCTCGACTTTCTTCCTGCTGACCGGTTTCCACGGCTTCCACGTCTGCGTGGGCGCGCTGATGCTGCTGTTCATCACCATCCGCCTGATGAAGGGCCACTTCACGCCCGAGCGCCACTTCGGCTTCGAGGGCGCGGCCTGGTACTGGCACTTCGTCGACGTCGTCTGGCTGGGCCTGTACGTCGTCGTCTACTGGATGTGACGCGGGCCACCCCGCAGGACACAAGCGCCGCAGTCGCGGCGCTTTTTTTTGAGTCCAATCAGGACCGCAGCGGCAGCCCCGTCGGCTGTATCCAGCCCAGCTTCCAGCTCAGCAGGATGATGAGGAACAGCGCCACCGAGAGCGCCACTCGCACAGCTAGCGCGCGCGCCATGTTGGGGCTGCGCCGACCGTCGCTGCGGCCCTTGCGCAGCATGAAGACGCCGGCCGCCGCCAGTGCGCCGAGGATGCCGATGAAGGCGATCAGGAACACGAATTTCATGGCGATGGATTATCCGCGCGGGGTGCCGGCGTGAACGCCAGGCGCTGGCTGCTGCTGGGCGCCATGCTGCTGGGCGCGGCGCTGACCGCGCGCCTGGGTGTCTGGCAGCTCGACCGCGCGCAGCAGAAGCTGGCCCTGCAGGCCGCCATCGACGCCGAGGCCGCCCGGCCGCCGCTGACCAACGCCGAGCTGGGCGGCGAACAGCAACTGCACCGCCGCGTCGCGCTGCGCGGTCGCTGGGCCGCCGAGCGCACCGTCTGGCTGGACAACCGGCCCATGGACGGCCGCGCCGGCTTCTACGTCGTCACGCCGCTGCGCCTCGCGGGCCGCGACGAGGCCATCCTGGTGCAGCGCGGCTGGGTGCCGCGCGACCCGTCCGACCGCAGCCGCCTGCCGTCGCTGGCCACGCCGGCCGGCGAGGTCGAGGTCGGCGGCCGCCTGGCCGCCTCGCCGTCGCGGCTTTACGAGCTGGGCGAGGGCGCGTCGGGTGCGATCCGGCAAAATCTCGATGCTGCGGCCCTGGCCGCCGAGTCAGGGCTCAAGCTGCTTCCACTGACCGTCGTGCAGACCGCCGGCACCGACGACGACGGCCTGCTGCGCCACTGGCCGGCGCCGGACCTTGGCCTGCACAAACACTATGGCTACGCCTTCCAATGGTTCGCGCTCTGCGCGCTGATCCTTTTCCTCTATGTCTGGTTCCAACACCTCCGTCCCTGGCTCCGCCGCCGGCAGTCCTGAGCCGCTGAGCTTCGCGGTGCATAGCCTGCCCGACCCGCGCGTGCCCCCCCAGCAGCGCTCCGGGCGCTGGAAGATGCTGCTGGTGCTGGCCGTCTGCGCGGCGCCGGTCGTCGCGTCCTACTTCACCTTCTACGTCGTCAGGCCCAGCGGCTCGGCCTATGGCGAGCTGATCGCGCCCACCGTCGACCTGCCTGCCGACCTGCCGCTGGCCGACCTGCAGGGGCGTGCGGTGCCGGCCGACTCGCTGCGCGGCCAGTGGCTGCTGGCCGTCGTCCAGCCCGCGGCCTGCGGCGCGGCCTGCGAGCGCCAGCTCTATGTGCAGCGTCAGCTGCGCGAGATGCTCGGCAAGGAGCGCACGCGCGTCGACAAGGTCTGGCTCATCCCGGACGAGGGCATGCCTCGCCCCGAGGTGCTGGCCGCCGTCGGCCAGAAGGGCGTGGAGGTCACCGTGCTGCGTGTACCGCAGCAGCGCCTGGCCGCCTGGCTGAAGCCCGCGCCCGGCAAGGCCCTGAGCGACCACTTCTACGTCGTCGATCCCATGGGGCGCTGGATGCTGCGCGCCCCGGCCGAACCCGACCCCAAGAAGTTCAAGGCCGACCTCGACAAGCTGCTCAAGGCCAGCGCCGGCTGGGACAGCCCGGGTCGTTGAGCTCGCGATGAACGACGTGCTGCTCCCCCTGGGCCAGGTCGCCGCCATCGGCGGCGCGGTCGCCCTCGGCCCGCTGATCTGGTGGCGCCAGCGTTCGCGCGATCACAGCCCCGCCGGCCGGCTGCGCGCGCTGACGCTGCTGACGCTGTTCCTGACCTTCGACCTCATCGTCTTCGGCGCCTTCACGCGCCTGACCGATTCCGGCCTGGGCTGCCCCGACTGGCCCGGCTGCTACAGCGCGGCCAGCCCGGTCGGCGCCCACCACCACATCGAGGCGGCGCAGACCGCGATGCCCACCGGCCCGGTCACGCATGGCAAGGCCTGGATAGAGATGGTCCATCGCTACCTGGCCAGCGGCGTGGGCCTGCTTATCCTCGTCATGACGGTGCTGGGCTGGCGGCTCAGGCGCGCGGCCGGCGAAGCCGCGCCCTCGGCCTGGCTGCCGACGCTGACCTTCGTCTGGGTCTGCGTGCAGGGCGCCTTCGGTGCGCTGACCGTCACGATGAAGCTGTTCCCGGCGATCGTCACGCTGCACCTGCTGTTCGGCCTGGGCCTGCTGATGCTGCTGGCCTGGCAGCATGAGGCCTATCGGCCGCGCCCCATCGCGCTGCGGCCCGGGCTGCGCCTCGCGGTCGCCGCCGTCCTCGTGCTGGTCCTGGTCCAGGTGGCGCTGGGCGGCTGGGTCAGCACCAACTACGCGGTGCTGGCCTGCGACGAGTTCCCCACCTGCCACGGCGGCCAGTGGTGGCCACACCTGGACTTCGCCCAGGGCTTCCAGCTCTGGCGCGAGCTGGGCCAGCGTGCCGACGGCAGCTACCTCGGCTTCGAGGCCCTGGCCGCCATCCACATGGCCCACCGCATCGGCGCCTTCGGCGTCTTCGCCGCAGTCATCGCGCTGGCCTGGGTGCTGCGCGGGTCGGCGCCGGCCTGGTCGAGGGGGCTGCTCGCCGCCGCCGGCTGGCAGCTGGCATCCGGCCTGTCCAACGTCGTCCTCGACTGGCCCATAGGCGCCGCCCTGGCCCACACCGCCGGCGCGGCCGTGCTGCTGGGCCTGCTCACCACCTTGCTCGCGCGCCTGCAGCGCGCCCAATCCTGACCATGGCCTCCACATCCACCGCCAGTGCCATCGTGCACAGCCCGCGCTGGCAGCAGTTCTACCAGCTCACGAAGCCCAAGGTCGTTCAGCTCATCGTCTTCTGCGCCGCCATCGGCATGGCCCTGGCCGTGCCGGGCCTGCCCGACCTGCAGCAGGCGCTGACCATGCTCGCGGCCATCGCCGGCATCTGGCTGGTGGCGGGCGCGGCGGCGGCCTTCAACTGCCTCATCGAGGACGGCATCGACGCGCGCATGAAGCGCACCGCCTGGCGGGCCACCGCCAAGGGCGAGCTGAGCCGCCCGCGGACGCTGGCCTTCTCGGCGCTGCTGTGCGGCATCGGCATGGCCATCCTGGGTGTCTACGTCAACCTGCTGACGATGTGGCTGACCTTTGCCACCTTCGTCGGCTATGCCGTCATCTACACCGTCATCCTGAAGCCGATGACGCCGCAGAACATCGTCATCGGCGGCGCCTCCGGCGCCATGCCGCCGGTGCTGGGCTGGGCCGCGCTGCGCGGCGAGCTGGGCCCCGAGCCCTGGCTGCTGTGCCTCATCATCTTCCTGTGGACGCCGCCGCACTTCTGGGCGCTGGCGCTGTACCGCGCCGAGGACTATGCCCGCGCCGGCCTGCCCATGCTGCCGGTCACGCATGGCAACGACTACACGCGGCTGCAGATCCTGCTCTACACCTGGGTGCTGTTCGCGGCCACGTTGCTGCCCTTCCTGACCGGCATGAGCGGCTGGTTCTACCTCGTCAGCGCCGTGGTCCTGGGCCTGGGCTTCTGCGGCTATGCCTTCCGGCTGTGGCGCGCCTATTCGGAGATGCTGGCGAGGCGGACCTTCTGGTTCTCCATCTGGCATCTGTCGCTGCTCTTCGCGGCCTTGTTGATCGACCACTACATCGCATGAACACCCGTCGCTTCGCCCTGGCCGCGCTGGCCGCGCTGACCCTGGCCGCCTGCCAGAAGTCCGGCCCCGACAAACCTGCCTTCAAGGGCATAGACCTGACCGGCGCCGAGTACGCCCGGCAGCTGAACCTGACCGACCAGGACGGCCGGGCCCGCTCGCTGGCCGACTTCAAGGGCAAGGTGCTGGTGGTCTTCTTCGGCTACACCCAATGCCCCGACGTCTGCCCGACGACCATGGCCGAGGTGGCCGAGGTCAAGCGCTCGCTGGGCGCTGACGGCGACAAGGTGCAGGGCATCTTCGTGACCATCGACCCCGAGCGCGACACCGGCCAGCTGCTGAAGGCCTACATGGCCAGCTTCGACCCCAGCTTCGTCGCGCTGCGCGGCAGCGCCGAGCAGACCCAGGCCGCCGCCAAGGAGTTCAAGGTCTTCTACGCCAAGGTGCCGGGCAAGACGCCCGACACCTACACGATGGACCATACGGCCGCCAGCTTCATCTTCGACACCGAGGGCCGTGTGCGCGTCTATGCCCGCTATGGCTCCGGCGCCCAGCCGCTGGCGGACGACATCAAGCTCCTGCTGGCCGAGAAGAAGAGCTGAGTCCGCATGGCAAACCGCGACTCTCGCCGTGCGAGGCCATGGGCCGCCTTGGCCACGGCCGTCACCTGCCTGCTGGCTGCAGCCGTCTTCACGCTGTCCGGCTGCGCCACCTCGGGGCCGGGCGAGGCCCCGTCGCAGCCGCCGGTGTCGGGCAGCGCAGCCGCGCGCCAGCCGGTGACGATCCTGATCTCCATCGACGGGTTCCGCGACGACTACTTGCGGCGCGGCGTCAGCCCGACGCTGTCGCGGCTGGCGGCCGCCGGCGTCACGGGCATCATGCATCCGTCCTTCCCGTCCAAGACGTTCCCCAACCACTGGACGCTGGTGACCGGCCTGCGCCCGGATCGCCATGGCATCGTCGGCAACCGGATGGAGGCGTCCGAGCGCAAGGAGGTCTTCACCATGGCCACGGACGATCCCTGGTGGTGGGACGCGGCGCCGCCAGTGTGGGTGGATGCGGAAAAGGCCGGCATACGCACCGCCGCGATGTTCTGGCCGGGCGCGAACGTCGCGTTCGGCGGGGCGTCGGGACCCACCGGCACGCGCCCCTCGGACTGGGTGCCCTACAACCAGGCCGTGAACGACTCGCAGCGGGTGAACACGGTGCTGGACTGGCTGCGCCGGCCCGAGGAGATACGTCCCAGCTTCGTGACGCTGTACTTCGACAAGGTCGACGCGGCCGGCCATCTCCATGGCCCTGACGGCGCGCAAACCACCCAGGCGGTGGCCGAGGTCGACGCGGCGATCGGCACGCTCGTGGCCGGGTTGAAGGCGCTGGGCCAGCCCGCGAATCTCGTCATCGTGGCGGATCACGGGATGGCCGCGACCAGCAGCGAGCGCACGATTGCGCTGGACACGCTGGTCGATCCCAGTCGCTACCACCTGGTCGAGACGGGCACCTTTGCCAGCCTCGCGCCGCTGTCCGGTGCTGCCGAGGAAGTGGAGCGGTCCCTGCTCGTGCCGCATGAGCACATGCAGTGCTGGCGCAAGGCCGACATCCCGGCGCGGTTTCACTACGGATCGAACCCGCGCATTCCGCCCATCCTGTGCCTGGCCGAGCCCGGCTGGCTGATCCTGGCCAGCGCGCCGCGCCAGCCTGCCAGCGGCGGCAACCATGGCTACGACAACATGGCGCCGGAGATGAATGCCTTGTTCATCGCGCACGGTCCTGCCTTCGCGGCGGGCCGGGTGCTGCCGGACTTCGAGAACGTGGATATCTACCCGCTGCTGCGCCGGTTGATCGGGTTGCCGGCGGCCGCCGGCGTCGATGGCGATGGCGTGGTGTTCCGGGGCGTCTTCAGGGGGGGCGCCACTCCGGGGGGCGACTGACGGCCGTCGCGCCGACGCCAGCCAGGGGCGAAAAAAAGGCCTGCAAGCAGGCCCGGTTGTCGGCGGCGCAGCAGCTCAGGCCGCCGTCAGCGCCTTCTTCATCTTCTTCATCGCGGCCACCTCGATCTGGCGGATGCGCTCGGCCGACACGCCGTACTCGGCTGCCAGTTCGTGCAGCGTCATGCCGCCCGAGGCGTCGTCGTTCACCTTCAGCCAGCGCTCCTCGACGATGCGGCGGCTGCGCGGGTCCAGCACGTCCAGCGCACGGGCGATGCCGTCGCCGGCCAGCGCATCACGCGAGCGGGCTTCGATGACGCGCGTCGGCTCATGGCTCTCGTCGGCCAGGTAGGCGATGGGTGCGAAACCCTCGCCGTCATCGTCGGTCTGGGGTTCCAGCGCGACGTCGCCGCCCGACAAGCGGGTCTCCATCTCCAGCACTTCCTCGCGCTTGACGTTGAGCTCGCGGGCCACATGGGCCACCTCGGCCTCGCTCAGCGTGTTGCGGTGCGTCTGGCCGTCGGCCTGCTCGGCCTTGAGCTGGTGCTTCATAGAGCGCAGGTTGAAGAACAGCTTGCGCTGCGCCTTGGTCGTCGCGACCTTGACCATGCGCCAGTTCTTCAGGATGTACTCGTGGATCTCGGCCTTGATCCAGTGCATGGCATAGCTGACCAGGCGAACGCCCTGGTCGGGGTCGAAGCGCTTGACGGCCTTCATCAGGCCCACGTTGCCCTCCTGGATCAGGTCGCCCTGGGGCAGGCCGTAGCCGACGTACTGGCGCGAGATGGACACGACCAGACGCAGGTGCGACAGCACCATGCGGCCGGCGGCCTCCAGGTCGCCCTTGTCGCGCAGGCTGCGCGCGGCCGAGCTCTCCTCCTCCGCGGTCAGCAGCGGCAGGCGGTTGACGGCGGAGATGTAGGCGTCCAGATTGCCCAGCGAGGGCACCATGGCCCAGGGGTCGCGGACGGCAATGGCAGAAGCAGCAGACATCGTCTTGAATCCTTCAGAACCGCAGCGTGGAAGTACCGCGGCGAGAAAGATATTAGCACTCCAATCCGGCGAGTGCTAAGGGTGGCGGTGTCGAGGGTGAAAAGCAGTGTTTCCGGGGATGAAACAGTTGGCGCGCGCTAACTTTCTTCATGCCACGCCGCCTGCACCCGGTCCTGGCTCACGTCTGCCGACCTGCATGTCGCCGGGCCTTGTCGGGCGTCGGACAGGCGGCAGGGGCTGTCTTCGGCCTGGATTCAGTCAACCAGGCCGAAATCCGGGCTGGCGAGCATCGCCTCGATGTCCAGCAGGATCAGCATGCGCTCGCCGAGCTTGCCCAGGCCGGTGATGAAGCGGGCGTCCAGCGCAGCCGGCACCTCGGGGCGGGGCTTGATCTTGTCGGCGCCCAGCTCCAGCACGTCGGACACCGAGTCCACGACGATGCCGACCACCCGGCCGGTCAGGTTCAGCACGATGACGACGGTGAAGGCGTTGACCTCGCCAGGCTGGCCCAGGCGCAGCCGCAGGTCCAGGATGGGGACGATGATGCCGCGCAGGTTGACGACGCCCTTGACGAAGGCTGGCGCGTTGGCGACTCGCGTGGGCGGTTCGTAGGAGCGGATCTCCTGCACGCGCAGGATGTCCAGGCCGTATTCCTCCGCACCGATGCGGAAGGTCAGGAACTGCTGGCCAGCGGCATGCGCCAAGACCTGCACGGCCTGGGCGCCGGGGCTGGGAACGAGGTCGGTGGAGCTCATCGGGGACGGTGTCGGATGGGAAGGCTGGGCCTCATTCTGCCCGCGCCGTCCCCCCGCCCGTCGCCAACAGTTCGTCGACCAGGGCCAGCACCTCGCGCACGTCCAGCGGCTTGGTGAGGTAATGCTCGGCACCGGCCGCGTGCGCCGCGGCGATCTGTTCCGGCTGGGCGTTGGCCGACACGACGACGACCGGCGGCCGTGGCCCGCGCAGCCGGCCCAGCAGCGCCCGGCCGTCGCCGTCGGGCAGATGCCAGTCCAGCAGCAGCAGGCTCGGTGGCCGCTCGCGCAGGGCGAGCAGGCCGGCCTCGACCGTCCCTGCCACTTCCAGGTCGATGTCGGGGCGCTGCGCCAGGATGCTGCGCATGACCTCGGCGTTCAGCGGGTTGTCCTCGACGTAGAGCAGGTGCCGCCTGGGTCCGGCGCCGGGCCGGGCGGGCGTGTCGTGGGCGTCGTGGGCGTCGTGGGCGTCGCCCCCGACCCGGATCGTCGCGGTGCCCGCCGCGGCCAGCCTCAGTACGAAACAGGCGCCGGGGCCCTGCGCGGGGTCCAGGGCCTCGGCGCGCAGGCTGCCGCCCATCATTTCGGCCAGGCGCCGACTGATGACGAGGCCGATGCCGGTGCCCGGCAGCCCGCTGTGCTCGCGGCCGAGGCGGTTGAAGGGCTGGAACAGCTTGGCACGCTGCTCGGCCGTCAGGCCCAGGCCGGTGTCGCGCACGGCGATCTCGACCCAGCCCGGCTCGGGGCTGCCGGCCGTTATGCCGATGCTGCCGCCGGGGCGGTTGTACTTGACGGCGTTGCTGAGCAGGTTTGTCAGGATCTGCGTGACCCGCGTCGGATCTCCGACGATGCCCACGTGGCTGGCGTCGATGTGCTGGTTGATGGCCAGGCCCCGCTCCGCCGCCTGGCCCTGCACCAGCGCCAGCGCTCGGTCCAGCAGCGGCTGCAGGGGGAGCGCCGCCATCTCCATCCTCAGCGAGCCGGCCTCGATGCGTGACAGGTCCAGCGTGTCGTTGATCATCTCCAGCAGGTGCCAGCCCGCCTGGGCGATCTGCTGGGCGCGACCGCGCTGGCCCGGCGGCAGCGGCTCGGCGGCGTCCATCTGCATCAACTGGGTGAAGCCCAGGATGGCGTTCATGGGCGTGCGCAGCTCATGGCTCATGCGCGAAAGGAACTCGTTCTTGGCCTGGTTGGCAGCCTCGGCCGCCTCGCGGGCCCGGTCCAGCTCCTCGATGCGCAGCTGGTCGGTGATGTCCTCGACGATGCCCACCAGCCGGTGCGGCCGGCCATCCGTGCCGCGCAGCAGGCTGACGAGGGCGCGCGCATGGGCGATGCGGCCGTCCGGGCGGACATAGCGCTTCTGGCGCCGGTAGAACGGGATCTCGCCGCGCATCAGCCGGCGCGTCAGGCGGATGTCCTCGCGGCGGTCGTCGGGATGGGTCAGGTCGACGGAACGCTTGGCCGCCAGCGCCTCGGCCGGGTAGCCCACCAGGTTGCAGAACTGCGCATTGACTTCCTGGAAGCCGCCGTTCAGGTCGGTGAAGGCGATGCCTATGGGCGCCGTCTCGAAGACGCTGCGAAAGCGCTGCTCGCTCTGGTTCAGGGCACGCTCGCCCTGGGCACGGCCGGCGACCTCGCGCGCGAGCGCCGCGGTGCGCTCCCTCACCAGGGCCTCGACGTGCAGGGTGCGCCCCGACATCAGCAGCAGCAGCGCGCCCACCATGGCGGTGGCGAGCAGGCCCACCAGCGCGAAGGCCCAGCTGCGACCCGGCGCCGGCAGCGGGCCGGGCAAGTCGTAGACGCGCACCTCCCAGCGCCGGCCGCCGAACTCCAGCGGCATCTTGACCAGCGGCAGCGCCGAGTCGCCGCCGCGCTGCACGGCCTCGCAGCCCAGGCGGCCGCCCAGCCGCGTGTAGAGGGCGTCGGGCTCCAGGTCGACCAGGCAGGCCCCCAGGTACTCGGGCCAGTCCGCGGCCAGCCTGGAGAGCAGCAGGTCGGGCCGCAGCGTCGCGAAGACGACGCCGTCCAGCGCCGCCTCGTCGCGCCGCGCCTGGTCGCGGTACAGCGGCTGGTAGAGGACCACGCCGACCGCCGCGTCCCGGTCCTGCGACAGCTGGATGCCCGCCGAGGCCGTCGGGAGCCCCGCGGCGGCAGCCCGTTCGATGGCGGCGCGCGCGCCCGGGACGGTGCGCACATTGATGCCCAGCGCGCCGGCATTGCGCGACAGCGGCTCGATGAGGCGGATGGCCAGCATGTCCTCGTCCGCGGGCGGCGTCAGGTCGCCGGCGCGCCGCCGGTCGCGGGCCCGGTAGCTGCCGGGGAAGGCATCGGCAGCCGCCGCAGCGTTGAAGCGCTCGACATCGGCGCGCGCGACGCGCAGCGTCAGCCCAAGCGCGATCAGCGGGCTGTCCTGGGTCAGGAAGCCGCTGGTGGCGCGCGCGAACTCCTCGCGCGTCGGCCGTGGCTTGAGCTTGACCATGCCGTGCAGGCCCTCCAGCGCCAGCAGCGGCTCGCGCAGGCGGCCGGCCAGCGCCTGGGCCGCGTTGGTCGCCTCGCGCGTGAAGTCGGCGCGGCTGCGCTGGCGGTCCCAATCGACCGTGGCCGCCACGCCCATGCCGACCAGCAGAGTCGTCAGCAGCATGGGCAGGCCGACGCTGAAGCGGCGCGCGCTCCAGGCAGTGCGGGGCTGTCCGATCAGCGCCAGCGTGATGGGCGTGGCGATCAGCACGCCCATCAGGTCGCCCGTCCACCAGACCAGCCAGACGTTGCCCATCTGCGCGCGGGCGATGGTGTCGGTCGCCATCAGCACCAGCGTCGCGCAGCTCGGGCTGACGAGACCCGCGAGCGTGATCGCCGCGAGATAGGCGCCCACTTCGCGCGGCGACGCCAGCAGCAGCGGCCGGCCGCACCAGCGCCGTATCAGCAACGTGCCGACGGCGCCCTGGGCCGCGGCGCCCAGCGCGATGCCCGCGGCCAGCGGCAGCACCTGGCTGCTGAGGTGGCCCAGCATCGCGGCCTGCACGATGAACGAGCCCAGGGCCACGGCCGGCAGGTAGCGCAGGCCCAGCACCAGCAGCACCGCGAGCCCCCAGCCCGCAGCCGGGTAGAGCGGCGCCACTTCGTAGGGCGGCAACACCATCAGCAGGCCCAGCCGGCCCAGCAGCAGGTAGATGGCGGTGATGCCGGCGGACAGCGCCAGATAGCGGCCGATGCCGCGGGCGGACGACAGGGCGCCGGGCATGGTCACGGGCGCACCCTTCGGCCGGCGGCATTGCCTGGCCGACAGCGCGGCCAGGCGTGCTTGGCGCGGCCCGGCGCGGCGCTCATTTGGCCTGGGCCTCGCGCAGCGTCTGCACCACCGGCCGCTGCAGCACGCCGCGCAGGCTCCACCAGCCAGCGCTCCAGGCCAGCAGTGCGCCCACCGCGGCGCTGGCCAGGGGCACCCAGGGCTTGAGCTGCCAGTCGAACTGGAAGACGTAGCGTGCCAGCAGTGCCGCCAGCACCAGCGCCACCGCACCGGCCAGGAAACCCGCCAGCGCGCCGACGCCCAGCAGCTCGGCACGCTGTACCTGGGCCAGCAGCGAGGACGGCGCGCCCAAGGCGCGCATCAGGGCGAACTCGCGCGTGCGCGCCTCGCGGGTGCTGCCCACGGCGGCCAGCAGCACCACCAGGCCGGTCGCCAGCGTGAAGCCGAACAGGAACTGCACGGCCTGGATGACCTGGTTCAGCACGCCCTGCACCTGGTTGAGCTGGGCCGACACGTCGATGACGGTCAGGTTGGGGAACTGCCGCGCCAGCGCGCGGTCCAGCTTGGCGGCCGGAGGGCTGCGGTAGGCGGCGATCTGCGTGGACGGCAGATCGGGGAGCTCCGCGGCCTCGAACAGCACGAAGAAATTGACCCGCATCGACGACCAGTCCACCTTGCGCAGGCTGGTGACGCGGCCCTGCACCGGCTGGCCGGCGATGTCGAAGGCCAGTCGGTCGCCCAGCTTGAGCCCCAGCGAGTGCGCCAGGCCCTCTTCCACGCTCATGCCCATCTCGCCCGGTTTCGTGTCTCCCCAGCGGCCGGCCACGATCTGGTTGTGCGCCGGCTGCGTGGCGGCGTTGCTGAGGTTGAATTCGCGCTCGGCCAGGCGCTGGGCACGCGCCTCGGCGAAGTGCCGGCCCTGCACGGCCTCGCCGTTGATCGCCGTCAGCCGGCCGCGGATCATGGGATACCAGTCGTAGCCTTGCACGCCGGCATCGGCCAGCGTCTTGCGGAAGGCCTCGGCCTGGTCGGGCTGGATGTTGATGACGAAGCGGTCGGGCGCCGACGCCGGCGTGGCCTGGCGCCAGCTGGAGACCAGGTCGGTGCGCAGCAGCACCAGCAGCGCCAGCGCCAGCAGACCCACGGCCAGCGACGCCACCTGCATGACGGCAAAGCCCGGCCGCGCGGCGACCTGGCGCGTCGCCAGCAGCAGCCAGCGCGGCACGCCCGCGCCGCTGACATTGCTGGGCACGATGCGCCGCAGCAATTTCACGGCAACCCAGGCCAGCAGCGCGAACAGCAGCACCGCGCCGGCAAAGCCCGCTGCCGCGATGCCGCCCAGCATCAGGTCGTCGGCCAGCACCACGAGGATGGCGGCCAGGCCCACCACGCCCGCGCCCAGCACCAGCAGCGAGCCGGCCTTGGGCGCGCCCAGGTCGCGGCGGATCACGCGCAGCGGCGGCACGGCCGCCAGCTGCAGCACCGGCGGCAGCCCGAAACCCAGCAGCAGCGACAGCCCCAGTCCCAGCCCCAGCAGCGCCGGCCAGATGCTGGGCGGCGGCAGGCTCACGTCGACGAGGCCGGCCAGCAGCGACACGAAGACCTGGTGCAGGCCCAGGCCCACCAGGACGCCGGCCAGGCTGGCGGCCAGGCCGGCCAGCGCGAACTCCAGGCCATAGGCCCAGGCGATGCGCCGCTGCGGCTGACCCAGCACGCGCAGCATGGCGCAGGCGTCCAGGTGGCGAGCCGCGAAGTCGCGCGCCGCCAGCGCCACGGCCACGGCTGCCAGCAGGGCCGACAGCATCGCGACGAGGCGCAGGAAGCGCGCCGCGCGGTCCAGCGTCTGGCGCATCTCGGGCCGCCCCGATTCCAGCGACTCCAGTCGCACGCCGCGCAGCCCGTCCTTCTTGATCTGTTGCTCGGCCGCGTCGACGAAGCGCCGCACGGCGTCCGGTGCCGCGCCTGGGCCGGGCACCAGCGCCAGGCGGTAGGTGATGCGGCTGGCCGGCTGCACCAGGTGGGTGGAGGCCAGGTCGGACTCGGCCAGCAGCACGCGCGGCGCGAAGTTCATGAAGCCGGCGCCGCGGTCGGGCTCGGTCTCGATGAGGGCGCCCACCCGCAACTGGCTGTCGCCCAGCAGCAGCGGGTCGCCCGGCTTCAGCCCCAGGCCGTCGGCAACGGCCGGGTCTATCCAGACCTCGCCAGCCGCTGGCGCGTCGCCGCGGCCGGGCAGGGCCTCGCGCAGCGCGATGCGGCCGCGCAGCGGATAGCCCGCGCTGACCGCCTTGACGGCGACCAGGCGGCTCTCGCCGCCCTGGGCATCGGTCGCGCGCGCCATGCTCGGGAAGGTGGCGCTGCGTACCGCCGCCAGCTTCAGCTCGCGGGCCAGGTCGACCAGGGGCTGGGGTGTGGGCTGGTCGCTGGCGACGACGGCGTCGCCGCCCAGCAACTGGGCCGCATCGCGGCGCAGGCCCTGGTCCAGCCGGTCCGACAGGAAGGCCACCGCGCACAGCGCGGCGACGGCCAGGGCCACGGCCAGCATCAGCAGGCGCAGCTCGCCGGCGCGCCAGTCCCGCAGCAGCTGGCGCCAGGCAATCGACAACGTGGCGGGCGGACGCGAAACGGCAGGGGACGACATGCGCGCGACTGTAGCCGCGCGGCGGTGCGAAAGCTCAGTCCGTGGTGGCGGCCCAGGTGGTGCGGGCCGCCTCGCGCCAAGCCGGCTCGGCCGCCTCGGCGCGCTGCAGGCCGCGCAGGGCCGCAGCGCGGGCCCCTGCGCGGTCGCCCGCGTCCAGGCGCAGCCGGGCGAGATTGATCCAGGCCACGGCGCTGTCGTGGCGCTGTGCGGCGGACTCGAAGGCGGTGCGCGCGCCAACGGCGTCGCCGGCTGCGTTCAGCGTGTTGCCCAGGCCGATGCCGGCCAGTAGATTGCCCGGCCAGCGTGCCAGCAGCGCGCGCCAGGCCTGGGCGGCCCGCCCCGGCGGCGCGGCGCGCTCGAAGCCGAGGGCGGCCTCCTGCGCATCGGCCTCGGTCGCGGTGGCGGCCAACTGCTCGGGCGGCAGCACGGCGATGGCCCAGCGGCCGGCGCGCGTCCAGGTGTAGTCGAAGGTGCGCAGCGGCAGCGTGGCGCGCTCGGTCGTGCCACTGCGCAGGATGATCTCGCGCGCTTCCAGGTCGTAGCCGACGACGACGGCGTAATGCCAGCGCGGGATGAGCTCCAGGCCCAGGTTCTGCAGCACGACGACGACATGGCCGGCCGCGACCTCGCGCAGCAGCGCCTCCAGCTCGCGCGGCAGCCGGGTCGCCACGGCGCCCTGGCGGCGGGCGCCGCCCAGCATCTCCAGCTGCAGCGTGCCGGCCCGCGAGGGCAGGAAGACGGCGTCGGCCAGGCGGTCGGGGTCGGCGGGCAGGCCGATGTCGGCCAGCGCCGTGGCGAGGGCGGCGGGGCCGCAGTGGTCGCGCGTCTGCGGGAAGAAGGGCGTCTCTGCACGCTCGACGCGCGGCGGGAGGTCGGGCGGCGGCTTGGCCAGCAGCGCAGCCGTCTGCGGCGGCGTGAAGAACGTCGCGCAGCCGGACAGCAGCAGTGCGGCCAGCGCCGCGGCGCAACGGGCGATCAACGCATCGAGCGCGTGAACGGGAACACCTTGGTCAGGCCGAGGATGTCGGTCACCAGCAGGATGATGAAGATGGTGAACAGCACGCCGACGACGTCGCTGCTGCCGGCCGGGGCGTTGTCGATCTGCGTCAGCATCTGCTGGGCCTCGGTATCGGTCAGTGCGTCGACGCGGGCGCGCATCTCGTCGACGGCGACGCCGCGGGCCTGCAGCATGGCGGCGAGGTCGGCGCGGTCCAGCACGGCCTGCAGCTTGGCGTGGGCCTCGCTGCGGGCCGGTTGAAGGGCGGCGGCGGCCTGCTCGGTGCCGATCAGCGCCGTCGGCGCAGCCTGGGCCATGCCGCTGAAGACGACGGAGGCAACGAGGAGCGAGGTCAGTACGCGGCGGGCGGGGTTGTTCATGTCGTGCTCCTGTGGGCGGGCGATGTTGGAATGGGGCGGCATGCTAGGGCGGCCAGCGCGCCGTGGCGCGGTGCAGCCGCCATGTCGCGGCCTTGTCCTACATGTCCAGGCATGCCTGGCGATCACGTAAACTCGCGGCCCGATGCGGGTGTAGTTCAATGGTAGAACTTCAGCTTCCCAAGCTGACTACGTGGGTTCGATTCCCATCACCCGCTCCAAATGCAGACGGCCCCTTTCGGGGCCGTTCGCATTTGGAACGAGACCCCGGGATGGGATTCCGCTGCCTTGACGGCCTCGCCGCCCTCAGGGCTGCCCCCCCCCCCCGCCACTTCGCAGCAAGGCCCCCGCGAGCTCCCGCAGATGGGGCTCGGGATCGCTGGTCGACAGTGCGCGCAGCCGCTGCAGCATGGCCGGCGATGTCAGCGTCGCGGCCGCGCTCAGGGCCACCTTGCGCACACCGGCGTCCGGGTCGTGCTGCAGCGCATCGAACAAGGCCTCGCCATGCGCGGGGGCGAGGTTGCGGATGCCCGCGGCGGCGGCCACGCGCATCAGCGGTTCGCTGCGGCCCTGCGCCAGGCGCAGGGCGGTGGTGGCGTCGGGGTGGGGGATCAGGCTGGCCAGGTAGGTCGCCTTGCTGGCCAGCGCGAGGTCGGCGCCGCCGATCAACTGCTTGAGCGCCGGCAGCGCGGCGGCACCCAGGGTCCGGGCGGCGGCGGCGTAGTCGGGCTCCTCGGGGTCGAGCCAGGTCTTGACTTGCGGGATGTCGGCCATGGTGCTTGCTCCTCGGGACTCAGGTGGCGAAGGTCATCGGCGCGGCGCGCATGGTGTTCACCTCGGTGCTCACCAGGTCGGGCGGCGGGTTGGTGATGTTGGCCGTGCCGTTGCCGGTCATCAGCCGGTTGTTGTCGTTCACGTGTGGCAGGCCCAGCACATGGCCCACCTCGTGAGCCATGGTCCACTGCGTGGCGATGGACGCCACGACGGCGCCGGGTCGCCCGGCGGGATGGGCGGCGCAGCCGTTGTAGGCCGGTACCGTGGAGCGCACGAAGTAGACGACGACATCGCTGCCCCAGGCGAAGTTGCGGTTGCCGAACAAGGTGTTCTGCTCGCCGGTGGTACTGCCCATCGTGCAGGCCCCCACGTCGCAGTCCACCAGGGCGGGCAAGTTCAGCGTCTCGGTGCTGACGCGGTGCACGCGGATGCCGACCGCCTCGTAGACCCTCTGCATGGCCTGCATCATCTGGTCGATGGGCAGCGTGGGGGTGGACAGCACCTTGATGTGCAGTCGCACCGTCTGCTCGCCGACCTCGAAGCGGTTGTCCGCCGTGTTGAGCAGCCAGCCGCCGGCAAATCGCGTGCCGTTGGCGGCCATGGTCAGCGCGTCGAAGCCGCTGCCGGTGAAGCGCAGCAGGCCCAGGCCCCAGGGGCTGGTGACGAGCAGGTCGGCGCGGTTGTCTCCGTTGAAGTCGCTGACCGCGTCGAAGTGGTTGTCGGCCGTGTTGAGCAGCCAGCCGCCGAAGCGCGTGCCGTTGGCGGCCATCGCCGGCACGCTGAAGCTGCTGCCGGCGAGCTTGAGCACGCCCAGGCCCCAGGGGCTGGTGACGATGAGTTCGTTGCGACCGTCACCGTCGAGATCGGCCGCCCGGATGATGCGATTGTCCAGCGTGTTCAGCAGCCAGCCGCCGAAGCGGGTGCCGTTGGGCGCCATCAGCTTGGCGTTCAGCGTGTTGCCGGCCAGCCCCAGCACGCCCAGGCCCCAGGGGCTGGTGATGACGATGTCGGCACGGCCGTCGCCGTCGAGGTCGGCCAGCGTCACGATGTGGTTGTCGGCCGTGTTCAGCAGCCAGCCGCCGAAGCGCGTGCCGTTGGCGGCCATCACCGGCGCGGCGAAGCTGGCGCCGGCGAGCTTGAGCACGCCCAGCCCCCAGGGGCTGGTGACCATGAGTTCGTCGTGGCGGTCGCCGTCCAGGTCGCCGACCGCGCTGAAGCGGTTGTCAGCTGTGTTGAGCAGCCAGCCGCCGAAACGTGTGCCGTTGGCCGCCATCAGGATGCTGGTGAAGCCGGAGCCCGCGAGCTTGAGCACGCCCACGCCCCAGGGGCTGGTGACGAGGATCTCGTCGCGGCCGTCGCCGTCGAAGTCGCCGATCGGGCCAAAGCGGTTGTCGCCGGTGTTGAGCAGCCAGTCGCCGAAGCGCGTGCCGTTGGGCGCCATGACGACGGGCGCGAAGCTGGCGCCGATCTTGCGCAGCAGCGCGATGCCCCAGGGGCTGGTGACCAGCATCTCGACGCGGCCGTCGCCGTCGAAGTCGCCGATCAGGTCGAGGCGGTTGTCGGCGGTATTCAGCAGCCAGCCGCCGAAGCGCGTGCCGTTGGCGGCCATCACCGTGGCCGAGAGCGCGCCTCCGGTCAGGCTGAGCAGTCCAAGGCCCCAGGGACTCGTCACGGGGATGTCGGCCCGCCCGTCACCATCGAAATCGCGTTTCCTCGTCACCATGGCGAGCTCCTCGAAGCGTGGAGCCGCCATGCTCCGGGGGGCGTTCGGCACTGTCTTCAGCAGGTTTGTGGACCCGGCCCGTCGCGGCGCCCGCCGCGTCCACAAGTGAGGGGACGATCAGCCCGCCACCCAGCTCACCCGCCCCCGCCCCGCCGCCTTGGCCAGATACAGCGCCCGGTCCGCCGCCTCGACCAGTCCCTGGGCCTGCGTGCCGGCCGACACGCCCAGGCTGATCGTCACGCTGCTCTCGATGGCCGGATGCGGCAGGGCCAGCTTGCGCACCGTGTCCTCCATCAGCTGCGCGACGCCGATGGCGCCGGCGAGATCCGTGTCGGGCAGCAGGCAGACGAACTCCTCGCCGCCGTAGCGTGCCAGCAGGTCGGTGGGGCGGCGCAGGCAGGCGCGCAGCGCGGTAGAGACGCGGCGCAGGCAGTCGTCGCCGGCCAGGTGGCCGAGGGCGTCGTTGAAGCGCTTGAAATGGTCCACGTCGGCCAGCACGACGGCCAGCGGCGCGCGCGTGCGCTGGGCGCGGCGCGCCTCGGCGGCGAGGCGCTCGTCGAAGTGGCGGCGGTTGTGCACGCCGGTCAGGCCGTCGACGAAGGCCAGCTCGCGCAGCAGGTCGGCCTGGGCCTTGAGCGTCAGCTGGGTGCGCACGCGGGCACGCACGACGGTGGGGTTGAAGGGCTTGGTGATGAAGTCGGCTGCGCCGGCGTCCAGCGCGCGGGTCTCGTCCTCGGGCCGGTCCTGCGCGGTGACGAAGATGACGGCGATGGCGCGCAGCTGCGGGTCGGCCTTCAGCTCCGCGCAGAGCTGATGGCCATCCATGCCGGGCATCTGCACGTCCAGCAGCACGAGGTCGGGCTGGCGCTCGCGGCACAGCTGCAGCGCGCGGGCGCCGTCGGTGGCCATCAGCACCTGGCAGTCGGCCGCGAAGACCCGGTGCAGGGCCTGGATGTTGACGGGCTGGTCGTCGACGATGAGCAGGCGCGGGCGGCGATCGGGCAACGCCGGGTCCTGCTGCAGCGTCACCAGGCCGGGCAGGGCGAGTTGCATCATGGCTGTGCCTCCAGCGTGGCGCGCAGTTGCTGACACAGGCTCAGGGCCGCGGGGAAGTCGAGGGCGGCCATGGCGGTGTCCAGCGGCGCGACAGTGTCGGCCGGCAGCAGGGGCCGCAGCGCCTGATGGGCATCCAGGGCTTCGAGGTCGGCGCCGTCCAGCAGCGTGGTGAGGGCATCCAGGCGCTGGGCCAGCTGGCCCGGTGGTGCGGGGGCGGTCTCCACCCCGGTCGGGTCGTCCTGCTGGGCCTGGCGCGCCAGCAGGGCAGCGCCGAAGCGGTCCAGCGCCGCGAGGTCAGCCTCGCGGCGCTCGAGGAAGCGGCGGTGCCATTCGGGGCTGGGCTGGGCGGCATGCTCACCCTCGGCGGCCAGCGCGGCCAGTTCGCCGGCACCGAGCATGGCGGCCAGACCACGATAGCCGTGCAGGCCGCGCGCGGCGCTGCGGCCGCCCTTGGCCAGGGTCGGGGCGAGCTTGCGGTCCTGCTCGTGCAGGGCGGCCAGCGTGCGCTCGAAGAGCTCGACGCGACCCGACATGCGCGCCAGCGCTTCGGCCAGCGCGATGCCGGCGCGGCCGGCGTCGGCCAGCAGGGCCGGGGGCAGCTCGGCGGCCATGGCGTGCCCCGGGGGCGGCGCCGTGCCGCAGCGGCGCCGCAGCACGGCGACCAGGGTGTCGGGGTCGAAGGGCTTGCCGATGTGCTCGTCCATGCCGGCATCCAGGCAGGCCTTGCGTTCGGCGTCGAGGGCGCCGGCCGTCATCGCGATGACGGGCAGGGTCAGGCCCAGCTGGCGGCGGATCAGCCGGGTCGCCGTCGTGCCGTCCATGACGGGCATCTGCACGTCCATCAGCACGGCGTCGAACCCTCGCCGGCCGCGCGTCTGGGCCAGAAGGGTCAGGGCCTGCTGGCCGTCGCCGGCCAGCACTACGGTGGCGCCCTCCAGCGCCAGCAGCTCGCGCGTGACCTGCTGGTTGCCCGGGTTGTCCTCGACGACGAGGAGGCTGAAGCCGGCCAGGCGCTGCGGCGCGGGCTCGGGTGGCGGGCCTTCGCCGCGGCGGGCCTGGCGGGCGGCGGTGACGGCCTGTTCCAGCAGGGTCGCCGTGACGGGCTTGACGAGGAAGCCATCGAGCAGGGCCTGCTCGGCAGCGCTGCGCTGGGCCAGGCGTTCGCGGTCGTGGCTGGTGACCATCAGGATCAGCGGCTCGGCGCCGAGCCGCTGGCGCAGGCGCACGGCGGTCTGCCAGCCGTCCATGCCGGGCATGACCCAGTCCAGCAGCACGACGTCCGGCGTGTCGCCGACCATAAGCTCCAGGGCTTCGGCGGCTCCGGCCGCCAGCCTGACCCGCCAGCCCAGGGATTCGGCCAGCGCGCCGATGACGCGGCGCGCTTCGGCGTGGTCGTCGATGACGAGGACCCGCAAGGCGTCCCCGGCCGGGCGCGGCGCCGGCGCGTCGGCGGGCAGCGGGAAGCTCAGCGTGAAGCCGAAGCGGCTGCCCTGGCCGGGCGTGCTCTGCAGGTGGATGTCGCCGCCCATCAGGCGCACGAGGCGGCGGCTGATGGCCAGACCCAGGCCGGTGCCGCCGAAGCGCCGCGCCGTCGACACCTCGGCCTGGCTGAAGCCGGAGAAGATGCGCTCCTGCTGCTCTGGCGCGATGCCGATGCCGGTGTCGCGCACGGAGAAATCCAGCACGACGCTGCCGGCGCTTCGCGCAGCCTGGGTGATGCCGAGCACGACCTCGCCGGCCGGAGTGAACTTGATGGCGTTGCCGGCCAGGTTGATGAGGACTTGCTGCAGGCGCAACGCGTCGGCGACGATGACGGGCGGCAGCTTGGGGTCGAGGTCGAAGAGCAGTTCCAGCTCGCGCTTGTCGACGTTGGCGGCGAGGATGACGGAGAGGTCGCGCAGCAGCTCGTCCAGGCGCGTCGGGTGCGGGTCCAGGCTGAGGCGGCCGGCCTCGATCTTGGAGAAGTCCAGCACGTCGTTGAGCAGGCCCAGCAGGCCGCGCGCCGCGCCCTCGCTCTTGACGGCGTAGTCGCGCTGGCGGGCGTCCAGCGGCGTCTTCTGCAGCAGGCGCAGCATGCCCAGCACGGCGTTCATCGGCGTGCGGATCTCGTGGCTCATGTTGGCCAGGAAGCGCGTCTTGGCCTGCGAGGCGCGCTCGGCGGCGAGGCGAGCCTGGGCCTGCGGGGTCAGGTCCAGGCAGGTCAGCACCAGGCCTCCGTCGGGCAGTGGCGCGGTACGGGCCTCGATGAGGTGGTCGCCTGCGCGGCAGGTCTCCAGGCGGTTGGCGTTCGGGTCACGGCCCAGGGCCAGGGCAGCCTCGACGGCGGCTCGGGCCGGCTCGCCCTGACCGTAGTCGCCGCGGGCGGCGAAGAAGAGGATGAGGTCGTCGAAGCGCAGCGGCGGTTCTTCGAACAGCGAGGCCGGCACGTTCAGCAGGCGTTCGAATTCGGCGTTGTGCACGAGCAGGCGGCGCTCGGCGTCGAAGACGGCCAGGCCGCAGGGGAGGTGGGCGATGACCTCGCGGATCAGCGGGCTGGGCGGCGGGCTGCCTGGGGCGCCCGCAGCCACGGCGGCGGCCCGAGGCGGACCGCCTGCGCCATCTTGTATTTCCCTGGCCGCCATCGTTCTCCCGACTCGCTGGCGCCCGACGCTACCGGGTCGGGCGCTTCGAGTCTAGGGTGGGCGTCTCGGCACCCCGGGACGGGGTAGCCGCAAGAGGTTACAGGTTTGCCCTAGTGCCTCGGCGCGGTCTGTCAGTCCCGCACGATGCGGCCGGGAGCGGCCTGCACGACAGCCTGGGGGTTGTCGCGCAGCAGGTCGACGAGCGCGTCGATGTCGGTGCCGAGCACGGCGCGGTCACGGCCATGCTTGAAGCCGGTCTGGGCGTCGCCGCCTTCGGACAGGAAGTTGTTGACGACGACGCGGTAGTCGCGGGTGCGGTTCAGCGGCTGTCCGTCGATGAGGATCTCGCCGAGCTGGGCCGTGCCGTCGGCGCCCATGCGCCAGTGGTAGCGCAGCGTGGACGAGGCCTGCAGCATGCGCGGCGAGGCGTCGCCCTTGGGCAACTGGCGCTGCAGGATGTCCCACAGCTGCTGGCCGGTCAGCGTCAGCGCGACGATGTCATTGCCGAAGGGCTGGATGGCCAGCAGGTCGCTCATCGTCGTGGCCTTGCCGGGCTCGACGGTGAGGTCTGCGCGGATGCCACCCGGGTTCATGAAGGCGATGTCGGCCGGGCCCTGCTTGCGTGCGAAGGCGAGCTGGCTGTCGGCCACCAGGTTGCCCAGCCAGGAGTCGCCGTTCGGCTCCTTGGGGTGGCGCGTCGCGCCGCGCGGCAGCGTGGCGACCGGCTTGTTGCGCGCGGCCTGGGTCAGCGCCGCGGCCTGGGCGACGAGGCTGGCGAGTGCCGGGTTGGGCGCGTAGACGGACTGCAGCACCGGGTGGTTGACGGCCTGCGCGTCCAGCACGTGGCCGGCGGCATCGAGCTTGAGGTGGGTTTCGGTGATCCAGCCGCCATAGCTGCCGGCCTGCACGACGAGGCGGCCGTCGATCTTGCAGGTGTAGGCCTGGTGGGTGTGGCCGCCGATGATGATGGCGTAGGCCGGGTCCAGCCGCTTGGCGATGTCCTGCACGCGGCCGGTCAGCGTCGGGCAGGCGTAGGTCGGGTCGTTCGCGCCACCGCCGGCGCCCTGGACGCCGCCCTCGTGCATGATGGCCACCAGCACCTGGGCGCCTTCGGCCTTCAACTGGGGCACAAGAGCGTTCAGCGTGTCGGCTTCGTCGGCGAAGCGTATCCCCTTGATCGCCCGGGCGACGATGACGTGGGGCGTGTCCTTCGTCGCGACACCGGCGATGGCGACCTTGAGGCCGGCCGCCTGTTTCATCACATGGGTGGGCAGCAGCGGCTTGCCGGTGTTGGCGTCCAGCACGTTGGCGCCCAGATAGGGGAAGCCGGGGCCCTTGAAGCCGGGCCACAGGCATTCCGTCGGCCCGCATTCCCCGCGCGCCTTGCGCAGCAGCTCGGGCAGGCCGGCGTCGAGCTCATGGTTGCCCAAGGCGCTGGCCGAGATGTCGAGTTGCGACATCGCCGCCAGCGTGGGCTCGTCGCGCAGCAGGCTGGAGATCAGCGGCGACGCGCCGATCAGGTCGCCGCCGGCGACGACGATGGAGTCGGGGTACTTGGCGCGCAGCGTGGCCATCGCCGTCGCCAGGTGGGCCACGCCGCCTGCGGGCTGCGCCTTGACCTCGCCGGTGGCCGGGTCGGCCACGCGCGGCATCAGCGGCGTCGGCTGGGCGGGCTGGATGTTGCCGTGGAAGTCGTTGATGGAGAACAGCGTCAGCTCGGTCGTCTTTGGTGGCTGGGTGGCGCAGCCGGCGAGCAGGGCGCCGAGCAGCAGGCCGGCACCGAGGCGGAGGGAGGAGGTGTGGACCATGGCGGGGAGGGCTTGAAGGAGGGCGCGATCTTAGAAGTGGCTTTGTTGCCCGAGTTTGTCGCAGTTTCGCGACAAGGCCACATGGGTTCTCAATGTTTACATTGCAGAAAAAATTGCACCAACAAGGTGCGCAAACGACCGGCATGGGCGGATTTCCCAGCGCAAATGCCCCGGCCGGCAGGGCGTTTGGCATGCAATGTCGCGGCTTAACGACGCACTGAGCAGGTGCCGCAGGCCGTGGCGAGGGGTGGAACGGGGCCACTTCTGACTTACCCGTAAAGTTCTGTCACAGAAAGTCATGACAATCCCGTTCACCGTCGCGCCCCGCCTTTTTGCAGGGCCGGGCGGCGCGACCGCAAGAAGCGCTTCATGACGCTTCTGTGACTATTTTTTGACATCAGACGCGCCCCGCGCGCACAACAGGAGTGATTGGGATGAGCAACAGGATTGGGTCTGGATTCCCGCTGTCGGCGCTGTGCGCCGCCGTGGCCATCGTGGCGGCAGCGCCGGCGATGGCGCAAAACACGACGGCCGCCATCGGCGGCCGCGTGGCGACCGCGGATGGCAAGCCGGTGGCTGGCGCCACGGTGACCGTCCTGCACCGTGAGTCGGGCTCGGCCAACACGCTCGTCACCGACAGCGAAGGCCGCTACTACGTCCGCGGCCTGCGCGTCGGCGGCCCGTACTCCGTCACCGCCGTCAAGGGTGCCGACAAGAATGCCCAGGACGACATCTATCTGCAGCTGGCCGAAAGCCTGAACTTCGACATCCGCCTGGGTGGCCAGACGCTCGAAGCCGTCGTCGTGACCGGCAGCGCGGCCGCCAACAGCAAGTTCGCCGCCTCTGGCGGTGGCGCCGGCACCAGCCTGAGCCGCCAGGAACTGGATGCCTATGCATCCATCGCCCGCAACCTGCAGGACTATGCCCGCCAGGATCCGCGCCTGTCGCAGACCGACAAGGAGCGTGGTGAGATCTCGGCTGGCGGCCAGAACTCGCGCTACAACTCGATCACGGTCGACGGCGTCCGCATCAACGACACCTTCGGCCTCGAGGCCAACAACCTGCCGACGATCAAGCAGCCGATTTCCATCGACGCCATCCAGTCGGTGCAGGTCAACATCTCGAACTACGACGTCACCCAGCAGGGCTACACCGGCGCGAACATCAACGCGGTGACGAAGTCGGGCACCAACGAGGTCAAGGGCAGCGTCTACTACGTCTTCCGCAACGACTCCGTGGTGGGCAAGCGCTACAACCGCGCGGCCGACACCTACTTCTCCTTCCTGCCCTTCACCGAGAAGACCGCCGGCGTCACGCTGGGCGGCCCCATCATCAAGGACAAGCTCTTCTTCTTCGCCAGCTACGAGGAAATGACGAGCAACCGTGCCCAGCCCGAGTTCGGCCCGGTCGGCAGCCCGCTGACCAACGTGGCGATCTCGCAGACCGCCATCGACTCGCTGACCAGCATCGCCAAGACCAAGTACGGCTTCGACGTCGGCGCCGCCAACGGCCCCGCGCCCGTGAAGGTCAAGGACACGCTGCTCAAGCTCGACTGGAACATCAACGAGAACCATCGCGCCAGCATCCGCTACACCAAGACGGACCAGAGCGAAACCAACTTCGGCAACTTCAGCGGCACCAGCGTCAACCTGACGTCCTGGTGGTGGAACCAGAAGAAGACGCTGGAGACCGTGGTCGGGCAGTGGTTCGCCGACTGGACGCCCAACTTCTCGACCGAGCTGAAGCTGACCAACCGCGACTACAACAGCGTCCCGAAGAACAACAGCAACCTGCCGGCCATGGCGCTGCAGTTCACGGGTCCGGCACCCGCAGGCGCGCCCGCGGGCGTGAACACCGGCAGCCGCTTCCTGAACTTCGGTACCGAGCTGAGCCGCCAGTACAACGTGCTGGACACCAAGACCTTTGACAGCTATTTCGGCGCCAACTGGGTCGTGGGGGACCACGAAGTCAAGGGCGGCTTCGACTACAGCAACAACAAGATCTACAACGCCTTCTTCCAGAACGTGAATGGCAACTACACGTTCGGTTGCATCAACAGCTCCGCCACCGTCACCTACAGCTTCGGCGCCGTCAACTGCGGCACGGCCAGTGCTGCCGTGATCGAGCAGGCCGTGCTGGAGAACTTCAGCAAGGGCCGTCCGTCGAACTACCAGGTGCAGGTGCCGGCCACGGCCGGCGGCCTGGACGCGGGTATCGCGAACTGGTCCACGGCCAACACCGGCGTGTTCCTGCAGGACACCTGGGCCCTCAGCAAGCGGCTGACGGTGACGGGCGGTATCCGGATCGACCGGATTGCCATCCCCGACCACCCGGCGCTCAACACCGTTGCGGGCGGCGCGCTGGTCGCCGGCAGCGTCAACGGCAAGCTGGTCACCCGCAATTCCGGTGGTTTTGGACGCGACAACTCGATCACGCCCGACGGCCAGAGCCTCGTGCAGCCGCGCTTCGACTTCAAGTACACGCTGGACGACAAGGCCAGCCAGAAGAAGCAGGTCCGCGGCGGCTTCGGCCTGTTCCAGGGCGCGGCGGCCAACGTCTGGGTCTCCAACCCGTTCTCCAACACGGGCCTGGCGACCAAGATCGTCGGTTGCGGCACGCAAGGCTTCCCGGCCTGCGATGGCTCCTCCATCTTCAACCCGGATCCCTCCAAGCAGCCGACGGTGTTCCCCGGCACGCCGCCGGCAGCCAACGTCGACTTCCTGGACCCCTCGCTGACGCAGCCTTCGGTCTGGAAGTTCAACCTGGCCTATGACGCGGAACTGCCCTGGGCCGGCCTCGTGGCTGGCGCCGAGCTGATCCACACCAAGACCAAGACGGGCATCTTCTACCAGCACCTGAACCTGGGCGCGCCGACCCGCACCGGCACGGATGGCCGTGAGCTGTACTACACGCCGGCAGCCTATGACCCGGCCTGCTGGACGGCCACCGGCGGCACGGTCACGTCGGGCGCTTCTTGCGCGGTCTCGGCCACCAACGGCGGCGTGCGTGCCCGCGCGCTGTCCAACCCCAACTTCAACAACGTGCTGCTGGCCACGGGCACCAACAAGGGTGGCGGCAATGCCCTGACGCTGTCGCTGAGCAGCCCCAACAAGGCTGGTCTGGGCTGGCAAGTGGCCTACACGCGCACTTCGGCGACCGAAGTGAGCCCGCTGACGTCGTCGGTGTCGAACTCGAACTTCAACTCGCGTTCGGTCTTCAACGCCAATGAAGATGCGGCGGCCAACTCGGCCTACCTGATCAAGGACCGCGTCAGCGCGTCGTTGAACTGGTCCAAGGCCTTCTGGGGCGCGTACAAGACCACGGTTGGTGTGTTCTACGAGGGCCGCTCCGGCAAGCCCTACAGCTGGACCTACCGCAACGACCTGAACGGTGACGGCATCGCGGGCAACGACCTGATGTACATCCCCAAGGCCCCGGGTTCCGGCGATGTCGTCTTCCTCGGCGACACGGCCACCAACCACGGCAACGAAGACCTGTTCTGGAGCATCGTCGACGCCAACAAGGCGCTGCGCAATGCCAAGGGCGGGGTGGTTGCTCGCAACAGCGCGTTCTCGCCCTGGGTGAACAGCTTCGACGTGCGCCTGAGCCAGGAAGTCCCCGGCTTCTTCGGCAAGCAAAAGGGCGTCGTCACGCTCGACATCCTGAACTTCGGCAACCTGCTGAACACGCGTTGGGGCCGCATCAACGAGATGGCCTTCAGCTCCTCCGGTGGCCAGCGCCGCAGCTTCGTGAACTACGTCGGCCTGGATCCGAACGGCAAGTACATCTACCAGGTCAACCCGACGGTGGACGACTACACGCTGCGCCAGGTCAAGGGCGAGTCGCAGTGGGCGATGCAGATCACGGCTCGTTACGAGTTCTGATCCTGAGTGGCAGCCGCCCGCCGGCGGCTACCCAAACAAAAGGGCCCTCCGGGGCCCTTTTCTGTTTGGTGCGTGACGGCGATCACTTCAAGAGGTCGCCCAGGCAAAGGTACTTCACCTCGACATAGTCCTCGATGCCCTGGCGGCCGCCCTCACGCCCCAGGCCCGATTGCTTGACGCCGCCAAAGGGCACCTCGGCCGTCGAGATCAGGCCCGTGTTGATGCCCACCATGCCGTACTCCAGCGCCTCGCCGACGCGGAAGATGCGGCCGATGTCGCGGCTGTAGAAATAGCTGGCCAGACCGAACTCGGTGGAGTTGGCGAGGCGTATCGCATCTTCCTCGGTCTGGAACTTGAAGATGGGCGCGACGGGGCCGAAGGTCTCCTCGCGCGAGCACAGCATCTGCGGCGTCGCGTCGGCCAGCAGCGTGGGCTCGAAGAAGTTGCCGCCCGCCGTCTCGATGCGCTTGCCGCCGGCCAGCAGCTTGGCGCCCAGCGCGATGGCGTCGGCCACGTGCGTCTCGACCTTCTGCAGGGCCTGGTCGTCGATCAGCGGACCGACGCTGACGCCGGCCTCGAAGCCGTTGCCGGTCTTCAGGCCCGCGACCTTGGCCGCGAACTTCTCCAGGAAGGCGTCGTAGACGCCCGCCTGCACATAGATGCGGTTGGCGCAGACGCAGGTCTGGCCGGCGTTGCGGTACTTGCTGGCCAACGCCCCATCCACGGCGGAGTCCAGGTCGGCGTCGTCGAAGACGATGAAGGGGGCGTTGCCGCCCAGCTCCAGGCTGAGCTTCTTGATCGTCGGCGCGCACTGAGCCATCAGGATGCGACCCACCTCGGTGGAGCCGGTGAACGACAGGTGGCGCACCACGTCGCTCTCGCACAGCAGCTTGCCGATCTCGACGGACTGCGCGGCATCGGCCGTCAGCACGTTCAGCACGCCCGAGGGCATGCCGGCGCGCTGGGCCAGTTCGGCGACGGCCAGCGCCGTCAGCGGCGTGGCCTCGGCCGGCTTGATGATGACGGTGCAGCCGGCGGCCAGCGCCGGCGCGACCTTGCGCGTGATCATCGCCAGCGGGAAGTTCCAAGGCGTGATGGCCGCGCAGACGCCCACGGCCTGCTTGACGACCAGGTAACGCTTGGTCGGGTCGGTCGTCGGGATGGTCTCGCCGTAGATGCGCTTGCCCTCCTCGGCAAACCAGTCCAGGAAGCTCGCGCCGTAGACCACCTCGCCTCGAGCCTCGGCCAGCGGCTTGCCCTGCTCGGCCGTCATCAACCGGGCCAGGTCGTCGGCATGCTTGACCAGCAGCTGTTGCCAGCGCACCAGCACGGCGGCGCGCTCCTTGGCCGGCTTGGCCTTCCAGGCGTTCAGCGCGTTGGCCGCTGCGGCTATTGCCGCCTCGGTGTCGGCGCGGCCCAGGTTGGGCACCTGGGCCAGCTCCTGGCCGGTGGCGGGGTCCGTCACGGCGAAGCTGGCGGTGCCAGCCACCCATTCGCCGTTGATCAGCGCCTGGCTGCGCAGCAGGCTGGCGTCGTCCAGTGCCGCCAGCGGGGAATTCGGGTCCATCGGGGGTTCTCCAGAGGGGTTTGCGCATCACTCTACCCGTGGCATGTAAAGCCCCCTCTCTACAATCGCCCCTCTTTGTCACTGACCTTTTCCAGGAAGACCCCGGGATGAAAGCCGCCGAGATCCGCCAGACCTTTCTGAAGTTCTTCGAGTCGAAAGGCCACCAGATCGTCGCCTCCAGCCCGGTGGTGCCGGGCGACGATCCGACGCTGCTGTTCACGAACGCGGGCATGAACCAGTTCAAGGACGTCTTCCTGGGCTTCGACAAGCGCCCCTACACGCGAGCGACGACCAGCCAGAAATGCATCCGCGCCGGCGGCAAGCACAACGACCTGGACAACGTCGGCTATACGGCGCGCCACCACACCTTCTTCGAGATGCTGGGCAACTTCAGCTTCGGCGACTATTTCAAGAAGGACGCCATCAGCTACGCCTGGGAGCTGCTGACGGTCAACTTCGGCCTGCCCAAGGAAAAGCTCTGGGTTACCGTCTACGAAGAGGACGACGAGGCCTACGACATCTGGAACAAGGCCGTGGGCGTGCCCGCCGAGCGCATCGTGCGCATCGGCGACAACAAGGGCGCGCGCTACATGTCCGACAACTTCTGGATGATGGGCGACACGGGCCCCTGCGGCCCCTGCACCGAGATCTTCTACGACCACGGCCCCGAGATCGCCGGCGGCCCCCCGGGCAGCCCGGACGAGGATGGTGACCGCTACATCGAGATCTGGAACAACGTCTTCATGCAGTTCAACCGCACAGAAGACGGCGTCATGCACCCGCTGCCCAAGCCCAGCGTGGACACCGGCATGGGCCTGGAGCGCCTGGCGGCCGTGCTGCAGCATGTGCACAGCAACTACGAGATCGACACCTTCGTGAACCTGCTCGCCGCGGCCAAGAAGGCCGTGGATGAGGCCGGCGGCGGCGACTGCGACAAGGACAGCCCGTCGCTGAAGGTCATCGCCGACCACATCCGCGCCTGCTCCTTTACGGTCGTCGACGGCGTCATCCCCGGCAACGCCGGCCGCGGCTATGTGCTGCGCCGCATCGCCCGCCGCGCCATCCGCCACGGCTACAAGCTGGGCGCGCGCACGCCGTTCTTCCACAAGCTGGTCGCCGCGCTGGCCATCGAGATGGGCGATGCCTACCCCGAGCTGCGCCAGGCGCAGGCCCGCGTCACCGACGTGCTGAAGCAGGAGGAGGAGCGCTTCTTCCAGACCATCGCCACCGGCATGGAGATCCTCGAAGCGGCGCTGGCCAAGGGCGGCAACGTCGATGGCGACACCGCCTTCAAGCTGCACGACACCTATGGCTTCCCGGTCGACCTGACCGCCGATGTCTGCCGCGAGCGCGGCGTGTCGGTGGACGAGGCGCGCTTCAACGAGTTGCTGGAAGAGCAGAAGAACCGTGCCCGCGCGGCCGGCAAGTTCAAGATGGCGCAGGGCCTGGCCTACAGCGGCCAGCCGACTGAGTTCCACGGCTACGAGCACCTGGTCTGCGAGGCCGCCAAGGTCACGGCCGTCTACGTCGACGGCGCCCCGGTCTCCGAGGCGCAGGCCGGCGACGACGCCGTCATCGTGCTGGACCACACGCCCTTCTACGCCGAGAGCGGCGGCCAGGTCGGCGACGCCGGCGAGCTGCGCAGCGGCACGACGCGCGTCGTCATCGAGGACACCGTCAAGATCCAGGCCGACGTCTTCGGCCACCACGGCCGCGTGACCGAGGGCTCGGTCAAGGTCGGCGACGTGTTCGTGGCCCGCGTGGACGCCGAGCGCCGCGCCAGGACCGTGCGCAACCACAGCGCCACCCACCTGATGCACAAGGCCTTGCGCGAGGTGCTGGGCGCCCATGTGCAGCAGAAGGGCTCGCTGGTGAACGCCGAGCGCACCCGCTTCGACTTCGCGCACAACGCGCCGCTGACGGCCGAGGAGATCCGCGAGATCGAGTCGCTCGTGAACGCCGAGATCCTGGCCAATGCCGGCGCGAACGCGCAGGTCATGGCGCTGGAGGACGCGCAGAAGTCGGGCGCCATGATGCTGTTCGGCGAAAAGTACGGCGACACGGTGCGCGTGCTCAGCATCGGCTCCTCCAAGGAGCTGTGCGGCGGCACGCACGTGAAGGCGACGGGCGACATCGGCCTGTTCAAGATCGTCGCCGAATCGGGCGTCGCGGCCGGCATCCGCCGCGTGGAGGCCGTCACCGGCGACAACGCGCTGGCCTATCTGCAGTCGCTCGAAGCGACGGTGCAGGGCGCGGCGCTGACGCTCAAGACCTCGCCGCACGAGCTGGGTGCCCGCCTGCATGCGGTGCTGGACCAGGTCAAGGCGCTGGAGAAGGAGCTCACCGCGGCCAAGAGCAAGCTGGCGTCCGCCCAGGGCGATGAGCTGCTGGCCCAGGCCGTGGACGTGAAGGGCCTGAAAGTGCTTGCCGCCAGGCTCGAAGGCGCCGACGCCAAGACGCTGCGCGAGACCATGGACAAGCTCAAGGACAAGCTCAAGACCGCCGCCATCGTGCTGGCAGCCGTGGACGGCGACAAGGTGCAGCTGGCGGCGGGCGTGACGGCCGACAGCGTGGCCAAGGTCAAGGCCGGCGAGCTGGTCAACTTCGTCGCCAGCCAGGTGGGCGGCAAGGGCGGCGGCAAGCCGGACCTGGCCATGGCCGGCGGCACGGAGCCCGCGGGGGTCGCGGCGGCCCTGCAGAGCGTGGTCGGCTGGGTGTCCGAGCGCGTCTGAGACTGGCCGCGAAATGAGAAACGGGCGGCCCGCGGGCCGCCCGTTTTGCTTGCTATTGCCGGATCAGGCCGCGACGGCGGCGTCCATCAGGCCCATCTCGGCGCTGCTCATCAGGCCTTCGATGTCCATCAGGATCAGCATGCGGTCGGCCACCGAGCCGATGCCGGTGATGAAGCTGGTGTCCACCGACGAGGTGCTCAGCTCGGGCGCCGGCTTGATCGCGTCGCGGCTCAGTTCCAGAACGTCGGAGACCGAGTCCACCACGGCGCCGACGACGCGGTTCTTCACGTTCAGCACGATGACGACCGTGAAGCTGTTGTACTCGGCGCTGGGGCAGCCCAGCTTCAGGCGCAGGTCGACGATGGGGACGATGACGCCACGCAGGTTGACGACGCCCTTGATGAAGTCCGGCGCGTTGGCGATGCGCGTGGGGGCTTCGTAGGAGCGGATCTCCTGCACCTTCAGGATGTCGATGCCGTATTCCTCCGAGCCGAGCCGGAAGGTCAGGTATTCGCCGCTCTTGGGGCCGGCGGACGGGGCAGTGACGGCGCCTTGCTGGCGCAGGGCGGGGACGTTGCTGGCTTCCATGGGGACCTCTCTGTATGGGTTGAATTGTTAGTGGCGCGAGCGGCGCACCAGGCTGCCGACGTCCAGGATCAGCGCGACGCGGCCGTCACCCATGATGGTGGCGCCCGACACGTCGTTGACCTTGCGGTAATTGGCTTCGAGGTTCTTCACGACGACCTGCTGCTGGCCCAGCAACTCGTCCACCAGCAGCGCGACGCGGCCTCCTTCGGCCTCGACGACGACCATGATGGAGCTGACATGCTCGAAGTCGAAGCGCGGTACGTCGAAGACCTTCTCCATCTCGATGACGGGCATGTACTCGTCACGCACCTCGACGACGCGGCCGGAGCCGGCCACCGTCTTGATGGTGTCGGCCTGCACCTGGAAGGACTCGACCACGCTGGACAGCGGCAGGATGTAGCACTCGTCACCCACGCCCACGCTCATGCCGTCCATGATGGCCAGTGTGAGCGGCAGGCGCACGGACACCTTCATGCCGTAGCCCTCGGCGGAGTCGATCTCCACCGTGCCGCCCAGTGACGTGATGTTCTTCTTCACGACGTCCATGCCGACACCGCGGCCGGACACGTCGGTGACGACATCGGCCGTGGAGAAGCCCGGCGCGAAGATCAGGTTCCAGCATTCGGCGTCGGTCATCGTGTCCGGCGCGTCTATGCCCTTCTCGCGGGCCTTCTTGATGAGCTTGTCGCGGTTCAGGCCGCGGCCGTCGTCGCGCACCTCGATGACGATGCTGCCGCCCTGGTGGGAGGCCACCAGCGTGATCGTGCCCTGCTCGGGCTTGCCGCGCGCGAGGCGGTCCTCGGGCATCTCGATGCCATGGTCGCAGCTGTTGCGCACCAGGTGGGTCAGCGGGTCGGTGATCTTCTCCACCAGGCTCTTGTCCAGCTCGGTGGCCTCGCCCTGCGTGACCAGCTCGACCTTCTTGCCCAGCTTGGCGGCCAGGTCGCGCAGCATGCGCGGAAAGCGGTTGAACACCGTCGACATCGGAATCATGCGGATCGACATCACCGATTCCTGCAGGTCGCGCGTGTTGCGCTCCAGGTCGGCCAGGCCACTGGTGAGCTGCTGGTACAGCGCCGGGTCCAGCTCGCGGCTGTTCTGGGCCAGCATGGCCTGTGTGATGACGAGCTCGCCGACGAGGTTGATGAGCTGGTCCACCTTCTCGATGGAGACGCGCAGCGTGGTCTGGTCCATGCCGCCGCCGGCGGGCTTGGCCTCGGTCTTGGCTGGCGTGGCCGGGCGGGCCGGCACGATGGCGGCCGCGGGCTTGACCTCGGCTTCGACGGCGGGCGCGACCCCGGCCGGCACGCCCGGGGCGTTGTCGAAGAAGCCGTAGCCCGGGTCGTTGGACGGCGGCTCGGCCGGCGGCGCGCCGGGCGCGCCCTCGTGGAAGCCGAAGCCGGGGCCCAGCGGCATCAACTTGACCTGTTCGCGGGCGACGTGGAAGGTGAAGAGGTCCAGCAAGTCGTTGTCGGTGGAGCTGGTCAGCACCTTGAAGCGGCGCATGCCATCCGAGCCCTGGCCGGCATCCAGCGGCTCTATGGTGCCGAGGTCGGTGATTTCCTTGAACAGCTCGACGAGGTTGTCGGCCAGGCTCATGTCGGCCAGCGGGCCGACCTGCAGCTCCAGCAGGCGAGTGCCGGTCGTGACGGCGGCCGGAGCCGGCGCGGGTGCAGAGACCGGCGCGGGTGCGGGTGCGGCCGCAGCCGGCGCCGCGCCGCCTTCGACGAAGGCCTTGATACGGGTCAGCAGCTCGGTCGTGTCGACCGGGGCGGCGCCCGAGCCCTGGTGGCGGCCCAGCTGCGCGCGCAGCGCATCGCCGGACTGCAGCAGCACGTCCACCATGGCCGCGTTGGGCTGCAGCTCGTGGCGGCGCAGCTTGTCCAGCAGCGTCTCCATCTGGTGGGTCAGTTCGGCGACATCGGAGAAACCGAAGGTCGCCGCGCCGCCCTTGATGGAATGGGCGCAACGGAAGATGGCGTTCAGTTCCTCGTCGTCGGCGGCCTCGACATTGACGTTGAGCAGCAGCTGCTCCATGTTGTCGAGGTTCTCGCCGGCTTCCTCGAAGAAGACTTGGTAGAACTGGCTGAGGTCGATGCCAGCACTGATGCTGGCGCCTTCGGTGGTCATGTCACCCATGGCGGTGCTCTCTCTGGGATGGGCTTCAGCGGATGACCTTGCCGATCACTTCGATCAGCTTGGCCGGGTCGAAAGGCTTGACCAGCCAGCCGGTGGCGCCGGCGGCGCGGCCGGCCTGCTTCATCGTGTCGCTCGATTCGGTGGTCAGGATCAGGATAGGCGTGCTCTTGAACTTCGGGTTCTCGCGCAGCTTCTTGGTCAGGCTGATGCCGTCCATGCGCGGCATGTTCTGGTCGGTCAGCACGAGGTCGAAGTCCCGCTGGCCGGATTTCTCCCAGGCGTCCTGCCCGTCCACAGCTTCCACCACGTTGAAGCCGGCGTTCTTGAGCGTGAAGGCCACCATCTGGCGCATCGAGGCCGAGTCGTCGACAGCGAGGATTGAGTGCATTGGGTTTTCTCCGAGGGGACGTGTTGCCTGGGGGCGAAATTGGCGGGGGGATTCAGAAGAGCTCGATGGATCCGGCATCCATCTCGTCCTGCGTGACCGGGTTGGGGCGCAGCGGCGCGATCTCGACGACGGCGGCGCCGTCCTCGTCATCCATGCCGAAGGTATCGCGCGCCAACTGGTCCGAGCAGTTGCGAAGGCGCTGGCTGGTGTGTGCGATGAGCTGCGTGGCCATGTCCTGGAACTGCAGCGCGGTGATGGCGCCGGCAATGTCCTGCATGATCTGCTTGAGGCCCTCCGAGGCGGGCGTGCCGTCGCTGGTGCTGAGCAGGCTCATGGCCTGGCTGGAGGCGCTGAAGAAATGCGTGGACAGGGCCTCGCCGGCGTCGTCGAGCAGGCGCTGCAGCCGCTCGAGGTCGTTCGTCACCGTCAGCAGATGGTCCTGCAGTTCCGCGGCCGCCAGCAGCGGCATGGCGGCCGCGGCTCCATCGAAATCAGCGGCGGTGGAAGGTTCTGACTGCATCGTGGCTCCGCGAGGGGATGCTTGCTTTTGTGTCCCAGGGCCCTGTGGATACTCTCAGGGCAAATGAATCATGGCATGTTCACCCCTTTTCCGACACCTGTCGACGCGGAGATCCCGGGGGAACGAGCCGTATTACCGCTCTGCACGGCGTTGATTGTGGCGCCGGCCATGAGCCCCGGCGCGCGGCATACTGCGCCCCCATGACGATTTCTGGTCTGGAGCAGGCCTCCCGGGTCCTGCGAGTGCTGCATGTCGAGGACTCCGAACTCGACCATCAACTCATCGTGGCCCAGCTCGCCCGTTCCGGGCTGAAGGTGGACATGGAGAGGCAGGATGCGCTGCCTGCCGTGCTGGCCGCGCTGGAGCGCCCGTGGGACGCCATCCTCTCCGACTACAACCTGCCGGGCTATTCGGGCCTGGACGTGCTGGAGGCGCTGAAGGCGCGCCGCTCGACGGTCCCCTTCATCCTCGTCTCGGGCGAGATCGGCGAGGACATCGCCGTCGGCGCGATGCGCGACGGCGCGTCCGACTACCTGCTGAAGAACAACCTGAACCGTCTGGCGCCGGCCCTGCTGCACGCCGTCGACGCGGCCGAGAACGAGCGGGCGCGGTTGGTGGCGGACCACGAGCTGGTCAAGTCCAAGCAACGCCTGCACGAGCTGGCCGGCCATCTGCAGACCAGCGTCGAGCTGGAGCGCGCCGCCATCGCGCGCGAGATCCACGACGACGTTGGCGGTTCGCTGACGGCGATCAAGTTCGACCTGGCCTGGATAGACCGCCACGCCCGCGATCCCGAGGTGCGCCAGCGCGTCAGCGCGGCGCTGGAGACCGTCAATTCGGCCATCGACGCCAGCCAGCGCATCATGCACAACCTGCGCCCGGCCATCCTGGAGCAGGGCCTGGTGGCCGCGCTGCAATGGATGACGGCGCGCTTCGAGCGCCGCACCGGCATCGAGGCCGGCCTGCGGCTGGGCGACGAGCGCCTCGCGCTGCCGCCGGGCGTGCCGCTGGTGGCCTACCGGACGGCCCAGGAGGCGTTGACTAACGTCTCCAAGCATGCGCTCGCGACCCGCGTCGACGTCGAGCTCAGCCTGGACTCCGGCGTGCTGACGCTGGAGATCCGCGACAACGGCCGCGGCATGGCCCCCCAGGACCTGGCCAAGGAGCGATCCTTCGGCATCCGCGGCCTGCACGAGCGCGCCGCCACGGTGGGCGGCTGGGTGGACCTGTCCAGCGCGCCCGGCGGCGGCACCAGCCTCATCCTGACCGTGCCGCTGGCCCAGGATGCCATCGACGCGCTGGACGACGCGACCGACTTCGGCAAGGATGACTGCCACTCCATCTGGGGCCGCGCATGATCCGCGTCATCCTCTGCGACGACCATGGCCTGATCCGCCGCGGCATCCGCGACACGCTGGCCGACGTGCAGGACATTGAGGTTGTCGGCGAGGCCGGCGACTACACCGAGCTGCGCGGCCTGCTGCACACGCTGGGCAACAACCCCTGTGACGTGCTGGTGCTGGACATCAACATGCCCGGCCGTTCGGGCCTGGATGTGCTGCACGTGCTCAAGGAAGAGGGCAACCCGGTGCGCACCCTCGTCGTGTCCATGTACCCCGAGGACCAGTACGCCATCCGCGCGCTGCGCGCCGGCGCCTACGGCTACGTCAACAAGGGCGGCGACCCGGCCACCCTGGTGCAGGCCGTGCGCACGGTGGCCCAGGGCCGCAAGTACGTGACGCCCGAGATCGCTCAGATGCTGGTCGAGAGCCTGACCGCGCCCGTCACCGAGCAGGCGCACCACAAGCTCTCCGACCGCGAGCTGCAGACCCTGGTGATGATCGCCTCGGGCAAGCGCCTGTCGGACATCGCCGAGGAGCTGACGCTCAGTCCCAAGACGGTCAGCGTCTACCGCGCCCGCGTGCTGGAGAAGCTGAGCCTTTCCAACAACTCCGAGCTGACCGTCTACGCCATCCGCAACGGCCTCGTCGCCAGCTGAGCCGCGCGGCCGCCGTTCGTCGATCCCGGCCGTCGATTCGCCACCGCCGGCTGCCGTTCGTCGAATGATGACACCCGGTGGCAGCGGCCACTGCACAATGCGCGCGGGTTCCAAGTGGGTGGCCGAGAGGCCGTTGCGTCCTAGGGCCGTTGAGGTCTGCCGGGCGAGACTTTCAGGGGGCGTGTCATCGATACCGGATTGCTGAAGGAGTTGCGCATCGACGGTGCGCATCGCGAGGACCATGGCGGCGGGCCGCCCAAGTGGGTCTGGGGCGGGCTGGCGGGTCTGGTCGCGCTGGCCTTGGCCGGCGGCGCGGCCTGGTGGTTCGTGGCGGGTCATCAAGCCATCGCCGTGCAGACGGTGACCGTGCGCGCCAACGGCCAGGGGCCGGCGGCCGACGCCGTGCTGCAGGCCTCCGGCTATGTGACGGCGCGCCGCATGGCGACCGTCTCGGCGCAGATGACCGGCACGCTGATCGAGGTGCTCATCGACGAGGGCTTCAAGGTCAAGAAGGGCCAGGTGCTGGCGCGGCTGGACGACACCGGGCTGAAGGCTGGGGTCGCGGCCGCCGAAGCCCAGGTCCGCACCGCCGAGGCCAACCTCGGCCAACTGCGCGCCCAGCTCGCGCAAGTCCAGGCCGACGAGCGACGCCAGGCCGAACTGGCGGCCAGCGGCATGACGACGCGCCAGTCCCGCGAGCAGGCGGCGACGGCCGTGAAGACCGTGTCCGCCCAGATGGAGGCGGCGCAGCGCCAGATCGAGGCCGCCCAGGCCCAGGCCCGGCAGGCGCGCGTCAACTTCGACTACGCCACCGTGCGTGCGCCCTTCGACGGCGTCGTCACGGCGCGTGCAGCCCAGGTGGGCGAGATCATCTCGCCGCTGTCCGCCGGCGGCGGCTTCACGCGCACCGGCGTGGGCACCATCGTCGACATGGACTCGCTGGAGGTGAACGTCGACGTCAACGAGGCCTATATCGCCCAGGTCAAGGCCGACATGCCCTGCGAGGCCGTGCTGGACGCCTACCCGGACTGGAAGATCCCGGCCCACGTCGTCGCCGTCATCCCTAGCGCCGATCGTGGCAAGGCCACCGTCAAGGTGCGCGTGGCGCTGGAGAAGAAGGACGACCGCGTCGTGCCGGACATGGGCGTGCGCGTGAGCTTCCTGGCCACCAAGCCCAAGGCCGAGGCCAAGCCCGTGCCGGGCGTGTTGCTGCCGCCGGAGGCCGTCGTTCAGCGTGACGGCGTGCCGGTGGTGTTCGTCGTCCGCGAAGAACACGCCGAGCAGCGTGCGGTGCAGCTGGGCGCCGACATGGGCAAGTTCAAGCTGGCCACCGGCGGGTTGAAGGCGGGCGAGACTGTCGTCGTCTCGCCGCCGGCCGAGCTGAAGCAGGGTTCCAACATCGTGAGCAAGGACTGAGAGCATGAGCGCATTGATCGAGATCCGCGACCTGTCCAAGGTCTATACCCGCGGCAAGCAGAAGGTGGAGGTGTTGCACCACATCGACCTCGACGTGCAGCAGGGCGACTTCTTCGCGCTGATGGGCCCCTCGGGCTCGGGCAAGACGACGCTGCTGAACCTGATCGGCGGCCTGGACGCTCCCAGCGGCGGCTCCATCATCGTGGGCGGCGAGCGCATTGACCAGTTGTCCGGCGCGGCGCTGGCCAAGTGGCGCGCCTCCCGAGTCGGTTTCGTGTTCCAGTTCTACAACCTGATGCCGACGCTGTCGGCACAGAGGAACGTCGAGCTGCCGCTGCTGCTGACCAAGCTTTCGGCCGCCGAGCGCAGGAAGCGCGCGGCCATCGCGCTGCAGCTGGTGGGACTGGCCGATCGCGCCTCGCACAAGCCCACCGAGCTGTCGGGCGGCCAGCAGCAGCGCGTGTCCATCGCGCGGGCCATCGTCTCGGACCCGACGCTGCTGGTCTGCGACGAACCCACCGGTGACCTGGACCGCCAGTCCGCCGAGGACGTGCTGACGCTGCTGCAGGCCCTCAACCGCGAGCATGGCAAGACCATCGTCATGGTCACCCACGACCCGCGCGCCGCCGCCCGCGCAAGCCACACGCTGCACCTGGACAAGGGCACGCTGGTCTCCGCCGCCGAAGCACTCGCCTGAGGGGAGGTGCCATGAAATACCTCCACCTGATCTGGGCCGCGCTGTTCAGGCGCAAGGGGCGGACCTTCCTGACCCTGGTGTCCATCATCACGGCGTTCCTGCTGTTCGGCCTGCTGGACGCGGTGCGCGTCGGCTTCGACCAGGCCGGCCAGAGCGCCAACGGCGCGCAGCGCCTGCAGACCGGCGCCAAGCTGAGCTTCATCCAGCTGCTGCCGATGTCCCTCGGTGCGCGCATCACGCAGATCGACGGCGTCAAGGACACCACGTACGCGAACTGGTTCGGTGGTGCCTACCAGAAGCCCGAGAACCAGGTCTTCAGCTTCGCCGTGGCACCCAACTACCTGGACATCTATCCGGAGATGGAAGTCTCGGCCGAGCACCGCAAGGCCTTTGCCGAGACCAAGGACGGTGCGTTGGTGGGCGAGGGCCTGGCGCGCAAGTTCGGCTGGAAGGTGGGCGACCAGGTGCCCATGCAATCCACCATCTTCCCGGACAGGAACGGCAGCCAGAACTGGCCGTTCAAGATCGTCGGCATCATCCATGTGCCCGACAAGAAGACGGCCGGCTGGTGGAGCCAGATGTTCCTGCTGAACTGGAAGTACTTCGACGACACCACGCCCTGGAACCAGGGCCAGGTGGGCTGGTACGTGACGCGGGTGAAGGACGTCAACCAGGCCGACCGCGTGCTCAAGGCCATCGACGAGATCTCGGCCAACTCCGACCACGAGACGCGCACGCTGACCGAGCAGGCCGCCATGTCCAGCTGGATGAAGCAGCTGGCCGACATCAACCTCATCGTCACCTCCATCATGGGCGCCGTCTTCTTCACGCTGCTGCTGCTGGCCGGCAACACCATGATGCAGGCCGTGCGCGAGCGCACCGGCGAGATCGCCGTGCTGAAGACGCTGGGCTTCTCCGGCGAGAGCGTGCTGGCCATGGTGCTGGCCGAGTCTGTGCTGCTGCTGCTGATCGGCGGCGTCGTCGGCCTGGGCCTGGCCAGCGTCATCGGCCCCATCGTCGGCGCCGGCAGCGGCGGTGCGCTCAACCTGCCGGCAGCCGGCCTCACCAGCTGGATGATAGGCGTGGGCCTGGCGCTGCTGTTCGGCCTGGCCGTCGGCGCACTGCCGGCCCTGCGCGCCATGCGCGTGAACATCACCGACGCACTGGCCGGGAGGGCATGACATGAAATTCCTCAAGAACCTCGGACTCCTGCTGCTCACCGTGCTGATGCTGGTCCTGTGGGTGCTCATGCCCTGGTATGGCGCGCTCGCCGTCGCCGTCCTGTTTGCGCTGTGGATGTTGCTGTTCCGCAGCGGCATGCAGGCGCGCTCCGTCGCGGCGGTGGGTATCAGCACGCTGATGCAGCGCCTGGGCTCCTCGGCCGTCATCGTCGTCGGCATCGCCGGCGTGGTGGGTGTGCTGGTGGCCCTGCTGGCCATGGCCGACGGCTATGCGCAGACGCTGCGAAACTCGGGCTCGCTGGACACCGCCATCGTCATGCGCGGCGCGTCGGCCAACGAGGTCTCGTCCTCGCTGAGCCGCGAGGACCTGGTGCAGATCGAGCAGACCCCCGGCATCGCCCGCAATGCCAAGGGCGAGCCCATCATCTCGGCCGAGACCGTGGTGGCCGCCAACCTGCCGGTCAAGGGCAGCAAGACCGGCGACTCGGGCAGCGCCCAGGTGCGCGGAGTCAGCGAAGCCGCCTTCGTCGTGCGGCCCAACGCCAAGATCGTCGAGGGCCGGACCTTCCAGCCCGGGCTGCGCGAGATCATCGTCGGCAGAGGGGCGGTGCGGCAGTTCGAGGGGCTCACGGTGGGCGCTACGCTGAAGCTGGGTAACCAGCCCTGGACCATCGTCGGCATCTTCGCGTCGGGTGACGCGATGGAGTCCGAGCTCTGGGCCGACGCCAACGTCGTCAACGACACCTACAAGCGCGGCAGCGGCCGCAACTCGGCGACGGTGAAGCTGGAGCGTCCTGCCGCCATCAAGGTCTTCAGCGACGCGCTGGAGGCCAACCCGCAGCTCAAGGTCAAGGCCAGCACGACGCTGGAGTTCTTCGCCAAGCAGAGCGAGCAGATGACCAAGATCCTGCGCATCATCGGCATCACGGTGGGCGCCATCATGGCCGTGGGCGCGGTGTTTGGCGCGCTGAACACCATGTTCGCCGCCGTGGCCTCGCGGGCCCGCGAGATCGCGACGCTGCGCGCCATCGGCTTCCGCGGCCTGCCGGTCGTCGTCGCGGTGATGCTGGAGACGACGCTGCTGGCGCTGGTCGGCGGCCTCATCGGCGGGGTGGCGGCCTATCTGCTGTTCAACGGCTTCGAGGCCTCGACGATGGCGGCCGGTTCGGTCGGCAAGCTCAGCTTCAACCTGGCCGTGTCACCGGGCCTGCTGTGGGAGGGCATCAAGTGGGCGTTGGCCATCGGCTTCGTCGGCGGGCTGTTCCCGGCGGTGCGTGCGGCGTCGGTGCCGGTGACGACGGCCCTGCGGGAGGCTTGAGCCGGTCGGAGCAAGGAGAGGGCGCAGCCCTGTTGATGGCTGTGCCAGGATTGCGACTGCGGCGACACGGTGCGTAGGGAGCTGGCGAAAACGGCATTCGAGGGGGGCGGCTGCAGACTGGCTACTGCCGCTCGCTGCCTGGCTCCCGAGTGACGGCTGGCGTCCGCTCCGGTCAATGAGCAGATCGCAAGGCTGCGGGTGGCAAGTCGGCAGGGATCGGTCGTTCACCAGAGCAATTGCCGCGGACAACCAGGACCTGATGTGCCGAACTTGCCGACAACGGCAAGCCAACGCCTGGGTCAGCTGTGCATGCGCCACCACAAATAGAGCGCCGTCACGGCCATGGTGGCGATCGTCACAGGCACGCCGATACGGGCGTGCTGCCGCCAGTCGATGAAGATGCCTCGGCGCTTGGCCGCGTCGACGACGATGATGTTGGCGATGCTGCCGACGATGAACAGGTTGCCGGCAAACGTGCTGGCCAAGGCCAGCAATGGGCCCGAGAGCGGGTGATGCGCGAGCGGCAGGAGCAGCATCACGGCGGGGACGTTGGAGACCAGGTTGGACAGCACGAAGGTCGCCCCGAACAGCGGCACCGGGTGGTCCAGGTGAAACCCCAGGGCCGCCGAGTCGGTCACCAGCTGCGCCGGGACGCCGGTGCGTTGCAACGCGTCGTTGACGACGAAGAGCCCCATGAAGAGCACGAGCAATTCCCAGTCGACCAAGCCCAGCATGCGGCTCGAATGCAGCTGCCGGCTCATCAGCAGCACGCCAGCGACGGTCAGCGCAACCACTTCTCTTGGCCAAGGCGCGAACAGAAATGCCAGGAGGATCGCGAGCGCGGCCATCATTCCCTTGACGGTCTGCCAACGATCCAGGTCCTGGGTCCCGAACCCGGGCCGGATCTCGGGCGTGGCACCTCCCGCCAATTGCCAGCGCCCCTGGACGCGGACCACGATCACCGCCCATGTCAGCGCGAGCCCTGCCAGCACCGGCACGGCCGCCTCTGCGGCATAGCCCGCAAAGGACAGCTGCAGCGTCTGGCCGATCAGCATGTTCTGCGGGTTGCCGATCAAGGTGGCAGCCGAGCCGACGTTGGCGGCGCAGGCGAGTCCCAGCAGAAACGGCACGGGATCAAGGCTTCGGCGCATGCAGGCATCCACCAGTACGGGGGCGACGGCCAGGCAGACGATGTCATTGCTGAACACGGCGGACAGCAGCGCGACAACAGCAATCAACATGCCCAGCAGCGTTGGCGGCGAGACGGCCAGCGCCGACAGGCGTGCCGTGACCCAGTCGTAGAAGCCGCCGAGGCGCATTTGCGCGGACACGACCATGAAGGCGAACAGCAGTAGCAGCGTTGGCAGGTCGATCGATCGAGCCGCCTGTTCGACCGAAACGGCTTCCGTCGCAATCACGGCGATGGCACCCAGCAGCCCGATGCCGGTGCGATCGAGCTGCAGGAATGGCAGCCCGCCCAGGATCATGCCGAGGTATACCAAGCCGAAGATCAGCAGGACGGTCGTAGTCATGGGTAGATGTTGGCCCCTATCAAGCCAAAGGACAGAAACAAGAGCCGACACCCCCGTTCAAACCGTGCATGCGGAGTTCTCGCGCACGGAGTACCAGTGGTTGTCGGCCCGCAGAATTGTGCGGCCCTCCCTGCGAAGGGGGCGCGCCGAGTGCAGATAAAAGTCAGGTCGGCCATTGGGCTAGCACCAAGGGCTGGCTCGACATGGCCATGGCCCGAGCGGACGCCCAGGCCATGCAAACCAATGCGCATGACGGGCGACAACCGTTCACCAACATGTGCGAGCTCGTCCGTACACTGCTCAAGCTGAAAGCACCGTAGGCTCGGGTATGGGCTATCAATCTCGATATGAGCGATACATCATGTTCGCTGTCAAGGGCGGCGTTGTCGCTGGCAAGACTGAAACTACGGACATGCCAAGATGAGGCCTAACCAGTTGCTCGAGCCGGACACGCGTCGGCAAGTCGCCACTCTCAGCCCAGCTTCAACGTTGGTGGTGCAAGTGGAAATCAGGCATGCGGGTGCAGCGGATGTGCTGGCTCTCTTGGAGCTGCGCAATCACTACGTCGCAAATTCGTTTGCCACCTTCGATGAAGCGCCACATACGGCCGAGTTCATCGGAATCTGGGTTTCGTCGTTCAATCCCGAGGGCCCGTACCAACTGCTCGTTGCTTACGCAAATGGTGAGCTGCTTGGCTTCTGCAGCAGCCAACCCTACCGGACACACCCTGCCTTTAGGCATACCATCGAAACCAGTGTCTATGTCGGGCCCGGCGGCGGTGGCCGGGGCGTAGGGTCGGCGCTGTATGCCCACCTGTTTCGCTCGCTGCAAAGTCATAGGCTTCACCGGGCAGTCGTCGGCATCGCGCTGCCCAACGAGGCGTCGGTGCGGCTGCACGAGAAGTTCGGCTATACCAAGGTTGGGGTGTTCAACGAGTACGCTGTCAAGAACGGGCAGTACATCAGCTCGCAGTGGATGGAGCGTGCTCTGTGAGCGTCATCAACCACTGAGTGCAAAAAGTTGAACGGCATCTTAGGCCGCCGAGCTCTAGGACATGAGAGACCGCAGTCGCGGCAGAGGCGCCGTCGGCTTCAGTTTAGGTTTGTCCGACACCTGCCCGTCGCGCTGTGCAGGTCTGCGCATCAAGCCGACTTGAGGGCAGGTGTTGGATAAACCTCTAGGGAGGAAACCGCGGCGCATGTGGCAACGGTTGTCGAGGCCTCGTTGCTATGGCGATTC
>NZ_JAFAGT010000077.1 GCF_019237615.1 Roseateles sp.
ACGAATTCGGCATCCAGGCGCTCGGGCATATTGGGGTCGACCTGGATGGTGCCGCACTGCCACTCACGGCCCAAAGCATCCTTGAGCGTGTACTCGATCTTGGGGCCGTAGAACGCCCCTTCACCCGGCAGGTATTCGAACTCGCACCCCGAGGCGCGCAGGCCCTCGGCCAGCGCGGCCTCGGCCTTGTCCCAGCTTTCTTCCGTGCCGATACGCTTCTCGGGCCGCGTCGACAGCTTGTAGATGATGTGGTCGAAGCCGAAGTCCTTGTAGACCTTCTGCAGCAGCGCCGTAAAGGCCTTGACCTCGGACTGGATCATGTCCTCGGTGCAGAAGATATGGCCGTCATCCTGCGTAAAGCCGCGCACGCGCATGATGCCGTGCAGGCCGCCCGTGGGCTCGTTGCGGTGGCACTGGCCGAACTCGCCGAAGCGCAGGGGCAGGTCGCGGTAGCTCTTGATGCCCTGCTTGAAGATCAGGATGTGGCCGGGGCAGTTCATCGGCTTGAGCGCGTAGTCGCGCTTTTCCGACTCGGTCGTGAACATGTTGTCGCGGTACTTGTCCCAGTGCCCGGTGGCCTCCCACAGCGTCTTGTCGAGCAGCTGCGGACCCTTGACCTCCTGGTAGCCGTTGTCGCGGTAGACACGGCGCATGTACTGCTCGACCTCCTGCCAGACCGTCCAGCCCTTGGGATGCCAAAACACCACGCCGGGCGCGTGCTCGTCGATGTGGAACAGGTCGAGCTCCTTGCCGATCTTGCGGTGGTCGCGCTTCTCGGCCTCCTCGAGCATGGTCAGGTACTTCTGCAGGTCGTCCTTGCTGGCCCAGGCCGTGCCGTAGATGCGCTGCAGCTGTTCGTTGCGGTGGTCGCCGCGCCAGTAGGCGCCGGCCACCTTCATCAGCTTGAAATGCTTGAGCTTGCCCGTGGACGGCACGTGGGGGCCGCGGCACAGGTCGGTGAAGCCGCCTTCGGCGTAGAGCGACACGTCCTGGTCGGCCGGGATGCTGGCGATGATCTCGGCCTTGTAGGCCTCGCCCAGGCCCTTGAAGTAGGCCACGGCCTCGTCGCGCGGCAGCACCGAGCGCTGCACCTTCTCGTCCTTCTTGGCCAGCTCGCTCATCTTCGACTCGATGGCGGCCAGGTCGTCGGGCGTGAAGGGGCGCTTGTAGGCAAAGTCGTAATAGAAGCCGTTCTCGATCACCGGACCGATGGTGACCTGGGCATCCGGGAACAGCTCCTTGACCGCGTAGGCCAGCAAATGGGCCGTGGAGTGGCGAATGATCTCCAGGCCGTCGGTGTCCTTGTCGGTAATGATGGCGAGCTGCGTGTCAGCCTCGATCAAATGGCTGGTATCAACCAGGCGGGCGCTGTCGCCCTGCCCCACGCGGCCGGCCAGCGCGGCCTTGGCCAGGCCTGCGCCGATGCTGGCGGCCACCTCGGCCACGGTCACGGCCTGGGCAAATTCGCGCTTGGAACCATCGGGCAATTGAATCGAGATCATGTTCAGAACTCCGGAAGCAAAAAACAAAAAAGCGCGGCCATGAATGCCGCGCTTTTGAGGAGATGAGAAAAGACGTGACGAGCCGCGGCCGACTAAACCTGTGTGGAGGTGGTCGTAGTTCGCGGTGTCATAACCATCTTGCCTTTCTCAGCCCTTGTTGGTTGAAGTGCCGGGGATTGTACGGTATGGGATCAGGCCTGCTTCACCGAATTTGCGCCGTGGGAAACGTCCACGTTGCCCGCGTCGCCGTAGTGCCGGTATCCCCAGTGACGCTCGGGGATGATGACGCAGCCGCCGAGGGCGTTGAAAACCAGGGCCGCGAGGGTCAGGGCGAGGATCTTGCGCATCAGTGTTCTCCATTTGTGAATCTGATGAGCAGACAACGGCGCGCCGGGCGAGCCGGTTGTCAGGGACTGTGGGCCGGACCGCGATCTTTACGCGGCTTGACACTGTGACAAGCTGTTACTGGCCGAGACTGATCCCGCTTTCAAAGCGGCAAGGCGTCCAGCGATTCGGCCCCGCACGCCGCCGCAAACTCATCGCGCAACTGCTCGCTCCGCGCGATCGCGCCCTGCCAGGCTTTGACGCGTCCAGGCAGGTCGCCTGCGTAGGCCTGGAAGTCATTGCGATCAGGCAGCTTGGCATTGGGCAAAGTCTTGACCCATTCCGGATTGGGCACGAGCAGCACCACGCGATCCAGGAACGATGTGGGACCATGCCGGCGCTTGAGGCCTTTGTCCAGCCAGCCGGGAATCACCTGCTGCTGGAAATGCGGATACAGCACCAGCCCCTCGCCGGCCATGGCCGCGTAGTTGAGGTGCAAGTGGTAGTCGGTGATGCCGCCGTCCCAGTAGGCGCCGCGCGGGGCGCCGGGCAGGTCATGCTGGGCCTGCAGCCAGAAGGGGATGGAGCAGCTCGCCAGCAGCGCACCGCGCAGGTTGGCGCGCGACAGCTCCACCTCGCGGCTCGCGAAGTCGTTGAGCTTCAGTGGCAGGCGGTCGCGCGGGTCGGAGAACACGACGCGCTCCAGGAAGCGGCCCAGCAGCGGCCGCGACACCGCGTTGGCCGCGAACGCGCCGAGATAGCCCAGCGGCGTGCGCAGCCGGCCCTCGCGGGCCAGCAGGCCCAGGCCCTTGTCCTGGCCGCGCGACGTGACGACATGCAGGCGCAGCCGCGGGTGGGCCAGCACCTCGGCCTCGCGGCCCTGGAAGATCTCGCCCAGGATCTCGCCGAAGCGCCGGCTGACGCCCTCGGGCCGCGGGCGCTTCTCGCCCGGCAGCACGTCGTACTCCTGCGTCACATAGGCCTCGGCCATGGTGTCGAAGGCAGTTGCCACGTCGCGGTGGGCCAGTGCGGCCGTGGCCATGCGCCAGGCACCGATGCTGGCGCCCACCAGGTGCACGGTCTGGCGGCCCTGCGGCAGCCAGTCGCCGAAGACATGACGGTCCAGGCCGTTGAGGATCAGGCCCTTGGGGCCGCCCGCGGCGGCGGGGATGAGGCCCACGTCCTCGGCGCGCAGGCCGCGCTCGGCCAGGCGCGCACGGGCGGCCGGGCCGGCAAATACTTGAAGGGCTGCGGAAGTCATTGCCCGACAAGATAGCCGAGCCCGGCCGCATCGACTGACGCGGCCGCGACGGCTTGCGGGCCGGCGTCGGCCGTTGGGCTCAGAACTTGTGTTCCCAGTTCACGGACCACCAGGCGACGGGCTTGCGCTCGTTGAGGTTGTAGTCGGGCAGGCCGGTGATGGTTACGCGCGTGCCCTGCGTGGGCTGGAACTGGCCGCTGGTGGCCACCCGCAGGCTGTCCTTGGGGCTGAGCTGCAGCATGGCGAATGCGTCGAAGGAGCGCGCCGGCAGCGATGACTGGCTCAGCAGCGCGGTCTGCTGCACGGTGTACTTCGGTGCGATCTGGCCGCTGAAGCCCACGCTCAGCGGCAGGCTCTTGAAGCGGTAGTCGGCGCCGAAGTTGAACTGCCAGGGCTGCTGGCCTTCCAGGCGGTTGTCGGGGCCGGGGATGTCGGCGACGCTGGAACGGTACAGGTTCAGCGATGCGCGCAGGCTCAACGCCGTGGCGGGCTCGAACAGGCCCGGGAACAGCTCGCCGGCGCGGCCCTTGACCTCCAGCTCCAGGCCTTGCGTCGTCGCCTTGCTCAGGTTGATGGGCATGGCGACCCAGCGCGCCTTGTCCGCCCAGCTGGGGTGGTTCTCCAGCATCAGCGCGTTGCGGACCAGGCCGCTGATGCGGCGGTGGAACACGCCGACGGAGAACATGCCACCGGCCGGGAGGTAGCTCTCCCAGGCGACGTCCAGGCCCGTGGCCAGCTCAGGCTTGAGGTTGGGGTTGCCGATGCGGTCGGGCGTGGTCTGCGTGTTGGAGGCTGCGTCGTCGCCCCTGGCGGGGTAGTCGGCGTTGATCGTCGTGCGCGCGATGAGCTGCTGCATGTCGGCGGCCTTGTAGCTGCGCGTCAGGCTGGCGCGCACCATGTCGCGGCCCTTGGGGTCGGGCTTGAAGTTCAGGTGCAGCACCGGCGTCGTCACCTTGCTGGTGTTGTTGAACTCGCTGCCCACGCCCCGGCTGACCGTCTTGATCTCCTCATGACGCACGCCGAGGTAGGCCGACCATTGCTTGCTGATCTCCCACTCGTCCTGTCCGTAGACGGCCGTGCGGGTGATGGTCGCGTTGAAGGGCTGGCCTTCCTGGCCCGGCAGCAGGTCCTTGATCACGTTCGTGACCAGGTCGTGCTCGGTGGTGCGGCGAACTTCGTCGCGGGTGCGGCGTTCGATCTCGCTGCCGACCGTGATGGTGTGCGCCTCGCCGGCGTACTGGCTGTACTTGCCCGACAGCGTCGTGTTGCGGTTGCTGTTGTCGCCGGTCGTGATGCGCTCGATGACGGGCAGGCCTGCCGCGTTGCGGCCGAAGAGGTTGAAGTTGAAGTCCGCGCCGCCGCTGCCCGTGCCGGCGCGCAGCTCGATGCGGCGGTCTTCGCCGAAGCGGTTGTTGTATTGCAGGTTGACGCGGTTGGCCGCGAAGCTGCCGCGGTTGCGGGTGCTGTCCAGCACGCTGACCGGCAGCACGCTCTTGCCCGGCGTGGAGGCGAGGACCTGCGTGTCGCTCTCGCCCGTGTTGCGGAAGCGGTTGCGCACGAAGAAGCCCTGCATGGTCAGCGTCTCGTCGTCGCCGAGCTTCCAGTTCAGGCGCGGCGAGATGTTGATGCCGCGGCCGTAGGAGTGGTCGAAGCCCTCCGACGTGAGATGGGTGGCGCCGAAGTCGCGCAGGCGGTCGCTGCTAGCCTCGTTCCTCATGTCCCACTGGAAGAACGAGATCGGCAGCACCAGGCCGAGGCCGCCGACGATGCGGTCACCGTAGGTGAAGCTGCCGCCGACGACGGGCTTCTCGTTCGCGTAGGAAACGCCCAGGCGCAAGTCCTTCTGCACGACCCGCGGCGCGTCCTTCAGGATGATGTTCAGCGTGCCGGCGATGGCCTGGGCGCTCTGGTCGGCCGTGGGGGCCTTGCTGACCTCCAGGCGCTCGACCTGGGCCGGGTTGAGGTTGTCCAGGCTGAATCCCGGGGGCGCCGGCTCGCCGTTGACGAGGATCTGCGTGTAGGCCCCGCCCAGGCCGCGCATGCGCAACTGGCCGCCGGAGACGTTGATGCCGGGCAGGCGCTTGAGCACGTCGGACAGCTGCGTGTCGCCGTACTTGTCCAGCTCATCGCGGCCGTAGAGCTGCTTGGCCACGGGCTGGCGGCGGCGCAGGTCGGTGTCGGTCTGCTGGCGCGTCACGGAGACGCGTTCGAGCTGGCTGTTGGTGGGCGTGGGCGACGTGGATGCGCGATCGACCTCCTGCTGGGCCAGGACCAGGGCAGGGCTGAGCAAGAGCAGCGAGGCGAGGGCGGGGGTTTTCAAAAAGAGGCTCCGTATGTTTGAGGCGGTGCGCACCATAGCGGCAACACCTGGCCCATGCGGCCGCGTTGCGACCAGTTGCGGTTTGAGGGGCGTCAATCGACGGCCTGTGGTGCAGGCCGTGGCGATGTTGGCGCCGCGTGTCAAGGACTGACCCCGTCGGGTCAGCGCTTGAGCTTGGCGAAGGCCGCGGCCATGGCGTTGCCGCCGGCGGGGGCTTGCGGTTCGCGCGGGCCGCGCTCGTTGCGCGCCGCCGGGCGGAAGCTGTTGTCCGGCTTGGGGCCCCGCGGCGCCTGGGCGTCCAGCTTCATCGTCAGCGAGATGCGCTGGCGGGCCAGGTCCACCTCCAGCACCTTGACCTTGACGATGTCGCCGGTCTTCACCACCTCGCGGGCGTCGTTGACGAACTTGCTGGACAGCTGGCTGACGTGGATCAGCCCGTCCTGGTGCACGCCCAGGTCGACGAAGGCGCCGAACTGCGCGACGTTGCTGACGGTGCCCTCCAGCAGCATGCCGGGCTGCAGGTCCTTGACGTCCTCGACGCCGTCGTTGAAGCGGGCCACCTTGAAGTCCGGGCGCGGGTCGCGGCCGGGCTTCTCCAGCTCGGCCAGCACGTCCTTGACGGTGATCGCCCCGAACTTCTCGTCCGCCAGCAGCTCCGGCTTGAGCGTGCGCAGCACCTCGCTGCGGCCGATGATTTCCTCGGCAGGGCGCTTCAATGCGCTCAGCGCGCGCTCGACGATGGGGTAGGTCTCGGGGTGGACGCCCGAGAAATCCAGCGGGTTGTCGCCGCCGCGGATGCGCAGGAAGCCGGCCGACTGCTCGAAGGTCTTGGGGCCCAGGCCGCTGACGTCCAGCAGTTGCTGGCGGTTGCGGAAGGCGCCGTTCGCGTCGCGCCAGCGCACGATGCTGCTGGCCACCGAGGCCGACAGGCCGGAGACCCTTGCCAGCAGGGCCGATGAAGCCGTGTTCAGGTCGACGCCCACCTTGTTCACGCAGTCCTCGACGACGGCATCCAGCGCGCGGGCCATCTCGCTCTGGTTGACGTCGTGCTGGTACTGGCCCACGCCTATGCTCTTGGGATCGATCTTGACCAGCTCGGCCAGCGGGTCCTGCAGGCGGCGTGCGATGGACACGGCGCCACGCAGCGACACGTCCAGGTCCGGCAGCTCCTTGGACGCGAACTCGGACGCCGAGTAGACCGAGGCGCCCGCCTCGCTGACGACCACGCGCTCGATCTTCACGTCCGCGTCCAGGGCCTGCAGCTTCTTGATCAGCTCGCCGGCCAGCTTGTCGGTCTCGCGGCTGGCCGTGCCGTTGCCGATGGCGATCAGGTTGACGCCATGCGCGGCGCACAGCCTGGCCAGCGTGTGCAGCGAGCCGTCCCAGTCGCGCCTGGGCTCGTGCGGGTAGACGGTGGAGGTGTCCAGCACCCGGCCGGTGTCGGAGACGACGGCCACCTTGACGCCGGTGCGTATGCCCGGGTCCAGCCCCATGACGACGCGCTTGCCGGCGGGTGCGGCCAGCAGCAGATCGCGCAGGTTCTCGGCGAAGACCTTGATCGCGGTGGCCTCGGCGGCCTCGCGCAGGCGGGCGAACAGGTCGCGCTCCAGGCTCAGCGACAGCTTGACCTTCCAGGTCCAGGCGACGGTCTTGCGGATCAGCTCGTCGGCCGGGCGGCTGGCATGGCGCCAGCCCAGGTGGGAGGCGATGCGGCCCTCGGCCAGGCCGGGCTTGCCGGCAACGGGCTCCTCGTCCAGCACCAGCTTGGCATCCAGCAGCTCCTGCGTGCGGCCGCGGAAGACGGCCAGCGCGCGGTGCGAGGGCACGGTACGGATGGGCTCGGCGTAGTCGAAGTAGTCGCGGAACTTGGCGTTGTCTGGCGTGTCGGGGCTCTTGCCGTCCATGATCCTGGACTGGAACAGGCCCTCGGCCCAGAGCCATTCGCGCAGCTTGCCCACCAGCGCCGCGTCCTCGGCCCAGCGCTCACTGAGCAGGTCGCGCACCCCGTCCAGCACGGCGAAGGCATCGGCGAAGCCGGCCTCGGCGTTGATGAACCTGGCGGCCTCGGCCTGCGGGTCCAGCGTCGGGTCGGCGAACAGCTGGTCGGCCAGCGGCTCCAGGCCGGCTTCGCGGGCGATCATGCCCTTGGTGCGGCGGCGGGGCTTGTAGGGCAGGTAGAGGTCTTCCAGCTCCTGCTTGGTAGGCGCGGCGCGCACGGCGGCCTCCAGCTCGGGCGTCAGCTTGCCCTGCTCGGCGATGCTCTTCAGCACGGCCTCACGGCGCTCGGCCAGTTCGCGCAAATAGCTCAGCCGCGTGTCCAGCTCGCGCAGCTGGATGTCGTCGAGGCCGTCGGTGGCCTCCTTGCGGTAGCGGGCGATGAAGGGCACGGTGGCCCCGCCATCCAGCAGTTCGACGGCGGCCTGCACCTGGGCGGGTCGCACTTTCAACTCGGCGGCGATCTGGGAAACGATCAACTTGTCCAAAACAGGCCCTCGCGATGGCACTCGACGCAGCAAAAAGCCGGCGATTCTGCCAGGGCCTCAGCGGCCCGCGCCGTCCTGGCGCCAGCGCTCCTGGATGGCCTTGGCCTGGCCGCTGGCGTGGATGAGCCTCATGCCCTCGTCGAACGCGGCCAGCGCCGCGCGCGCATCGGGGTGGTGGCGTGAGAAGGTCGTGTAGATGCCGAAATAGCTCAGCGCGCCGACGACCTTGAACTGGTGGGCCAGTTCCGGGCGGCGCTGCAGCAGCAGGCGGGTATTGGCCTCGGGGGCCAGCGTGTAGCGGGCGCGGCCGCGCAGCAGCAGCTGGAAGTTGTTCTCGTCATGGCCGGTGACGACGCGCAGGGTGCGCGGGTTGGCGTCGAACTCGCTGCCGTACTCGTAGCCGCGCGTGACGGCCACCTGCTGGCCCTCCAGGTCGCGCACCTGCAGCGGCGGGCCCGTATGCGGGTCGTCGGCGCGGGCGTAGATCAGGAAGCGCTCGCTGAACATCGGTCGGGCCGGCCACAGGAAGTCGCTCTCGATCAGCGCCGTGCGCGTCGTGTTGAAGCAGGCCGCCAGCGCGCCGTTGCGGGTCTGGGCCATGCAGCGTGCATAGGGCAGCAGTTCGAACTGCACCGCGATGCCCATGGCTGCAAAGGCCGCGGTGACCAACTCCACCGTCATGCCCTGGGCGCGGCCGTCGCGCTCGCCGGAGTAGGGGAGCCAGTCGTTCTCGGCGCCGATGGTGACCCGCGCCAGCCGGCCCGCCGACCGGGCGGGCGCCGACAGGGCGAGGGCGAGGGACCCCAGCAGGTCGCGCCGGCGCATGGGGTTCAGGCGGCCCGCAGCCAGTGCGCCAGGCCCTGGGCCGCAGCCCGGCCGCTGGCCATGCTGGCCGTCAGCAGATAGCCGCCGGTGGGGGCCTCCCAGTCCAGCATCTCGCCGGCGACGAAGACGCCGGGCAGTGCGTTCAGCATCAGCTCGCCGGTCAACGCCTCGAAGCGCACGCCGCCCGCGGTGCTGATGGCCTCTGCCACCGGCCGCGGCGCCTGCAGCACCAGCGGCAGGCGCTTGAGCGCGGCGGCGAGCTGTACGGGATCCAGCATCTGCTCGCGCGTCAGCAGCTCGTGCAGCAGGCCCAGCTTCAGCGCGCCCAGGTTGAGCCGACTCTTCAGGTGCGAGGACAGCGAGCGGCTGCCGCGCGGGTGCTTCACCTCGGCAAGCACGCGCTCGGGCGTGAGCTGCGGCAGCAGGTCCAGCACCAGCGTGGCCTGCCCCAGGCGCTCGATCTGCCCGCGCAGCGCGCTGCTGGCGGCGTAGACCAGCGAGCCCTCGATGCCGGTGGCGGTGATGACGAACTCGCCGGGGCGGCCGGCGAAGCCCTCGGTGGCCAGCGCCACGGGCTTGACCGGCTGGCCGGCGAACTCGGCGGCGAAGCGCTCGCTCCAGCCCGGCCCGGCCGGGTGGGCGGCCGTGGCGCCGACGTCGAAGCCGCAGTTGGCCGGCTGCAGCGGCGCGACGTCCACGCCGCGGGCGGCCAGCCAGGGCACCCAGGCACCGTCGGAGCCTAACTGGGGCCAGGAGGCGCCGCCCAGCGCCAGAAGCGTTGCGCGCGGCGTGACGAGGCGCTCGCCGTCGGGCGTGGCGAAGCGCAGCGCGCCATCCTCGGCCCAGCCCGTCCAGCGGTGGCGCATTGCGAACTTCACGCCGGCCGCGCGCAGCCGGTGCAGCCAGGCGCGCAGCAGCGGCGCGGCCTTCAAGTCCTTGGGGAAGACGCGGCCCGACGTGCCGACGAAGGTGTTGACGCCCAGTCCGGCGGCCCAGCCGCGCAGCGCGTCGGCGTCGAAGCCGCGCAGCAGCGGCTCGATCTGGGCGGCGCGCGCCCCGAAGCGGTCGACGAAGGGCTCGAAGGGCTCGGAATGGGTCAGGTTCAGGCCGCCCTTGCCGGCCAGCAGGAACTTGCGGCCGACGCTGGGCTTGGCGTCGTAGACGGTGATGGCGTGGCCGGCCGCGGCCAGCACCTCGGCGGCCATCAGGCCGGCGGGGCCGCCGCCGACGATGGCGATGGAAATCGGGGAGCTCATGCCCCGATTGTCCCCGGGGGGCTCACCCAGCGCGCAGCTTGGCCTTCAGCGCCTCGCCGATGTCCGGCCGGGCGGCGTAGGGGTCGGTCGGGTTGCGTTGCAGCATCGCGTCTTCCATCCGCGTCTGCAGGCCGGCCAGGGCCTTGGGGTGGCTGAAGATGTAGAACTTGTTGTGGTCGATGGCGTCGAACACCATGGCCGCCACGTCGGCCGCGGTCAGCTTGCCGGAGGACACGGCCTTGTCGGTCTGGGCCTGCGAGACCAGCTGGCTTTGCGTGGGCGTGGCGCCGGGCAGGTCGCCGGGCCGGTTGCGCTGGCTCTGGCTGATGCCGGTGGGCACGTAGAACGGGCACAGCAAGGAGGCATGCACCTGCTCGGTGACCATGCGCAGGTCGTGGTGCAGGGTTTCGGTGAGCGCCACCACGGCCGCCTTGCTGACGTTGTAGACGCCGGACATGGGCGGCACCAGCAGGCCGGCCATGGAGGCCGTGTTGACGATGTGGCCCGAGTAGGCCGGGTCGGCCTTGGCGGCCGCCAGCATCATGGGCGTGAACAGGCGCACGCCGTGCACGACGCCCATCAGGTTGACGCCCATGACCCAGTCCCAGTCGCTGAGGGCGTTCTCCCAGACCAGGCCGCCCGCGCCGACACCGGCGTTGTTGAAGACGAAGTGCGGCGCGCCGAAGCGCGCCTGCACCGCCTCGGCCAGTGCTTCCATCGGGGCGGCCTTGGCGACGTCGACTACGCGGGCCAGCACCTCCACGTCCCGGAACTCGGCCACGGCCTTGTCCAGCGCATCGGCCTGCACGTCCACGAGGACGAGGTTCATGCCGCGCGCGGCGGCGAGGCGGGCGGTCTCCAGGCCGAAGCCGGAGCCGGCGCCGGTGATGACGGCGGTCTTCTTCATGGGCGTGTCTCCTTGCGCATCTCCACGTGCGGGATGCCGTCTTCCACATAGGGCGTGCCGACCGGCGCGAAGCCGAAGCCGGCGTAGAAGCGCTCCAGATGGGCCTGGGCGTGCAGCGTGACCGCGTGGCCGGGCCACAGCCGTTCGCAGTCCGCGATGGCCCGGGCCATCAGCGCGCGGCCGGCGCCGCCGCCGCGCGCGGCGGGCGCCGTGACGACGCGGCCGATGACCGCGTCGGTGGGCGACTTCATGCCGGGCGGCAGCAGCCGGGCATAGGCCTTCAGGCCCGCGGCGTCGCTGCCCAGCAAGTGCCAGGTCTGCCGGTCCACGCCGTCGATGTCGAGGAAGACGCAGTTCTGTTCAACGACGAAGACCTCGGAGCGCAGGGCCAGCAGGTCGTAGAGCTGCGCCGTGCTCAGCTCGGCGAACGGGATGCAGGCCCAGTGCATCAGACGAGCTTGACCAGCTGCTTGCCGAAGTTGCGGCCCTTGAGCAGGCCCATGAAAGCCTCGGGGGCCGCGGCGATGCCCTGGGCGACGGACTCGCGGTACTTGAGCTTGCCGCCGGCGACCAGCCCGCCCAGCTCCTTCAGCGCCTCGGGCCAGACCTCCATGTGCTCGGAGACGATGAAGCCCTCGACCTTCATGCGGTTGGTCAGGATGAGCTGCGGGTACTGCAGCGGGATGGGCTCGCCGTTGTAGCCGGAGATCATGCCGCACATGGCGATGCGGGCGAAGGCGTTGGCGCGCAGCAGCACGGCGTCCAGGATCATGCCGCCGACGTTCTCGAAGTAGCCGTCGATGCCGTCGGGGCATTCGGCCTTCAGTGCGGCGGACAGCGACTTCAGGTCGGGGTGCTGCTTGTAGTCGATGCAGGCATCGAAGCCCAGCTCCTCGACGACGTAGCGGCACTTGTCCGCGCCGCCAGCCAGGCCTACCGCGCGGCAGCCGCGCGCCTTGGCGAGCTGGCCCACCACCGAGCCGACCGCGCCGCTGGCGGCGCTCACCACCACGGTCTCGCCGGCCTTGGGGGCGATGATCTTCACGAGGCCGTACCAGGCCGTCACGCCCGGCATGCCGACGGCGCCGAGGTAGGCGGACAGCGGGATGTGCGTCGTGTCGACCTTGTTCAGCACGCCGCGCTGCGTGGCGTCGACGGTCTGGAACTCCTGCCAGCCGCCCATGCCCACCACCCGGTCGCCGACGGCGAAGTTGGCGTTCCTGGACTCGACCACCTCGCCGGCCGTGCCGCCGATCATGACCTCGTCCAGCGCCTGGGCGGCGGCGTAGCTCTTGCTGTCGTTCATGCGGCCGCGCATGTACGGGTCCAGGCTGAGGAAATGGTTGCGCACGCGCACCTGGCCTTCGGCCAGCGGCGCGAGCGGCGCCTCGACGAGGCGGAAGTTGCCGGGGCTGACCTCGCCCTTGGGGCGGGAGGCGAGCAGGATTTGGCGATTGATCTGGCTCATGGCGATCCCCATGTTGAAACTGGCACGCATTGAAGCACCCGGCGGGATTCTTGCGCGTCCCAGGTGCGACAGGGTGATCGGGGCCGCCCGCGCCGGCGTCTGCGGCGGGGCGAGGCCGTGGGGGCTTCGGCCGGCGCGCGTCAGGCGCCGGGGGCGTCCAGCGGGAAGTGCGTGCAGCCCAGACGCTCGGAAATACCGCGGCTGGCGGCCTGCAGCATCTTGACGACCTCAGGCGCCTTGGCCTCGTCGAAGCGGAAGGTCGGGAAGGACACGCTCAGGCCCGCGATGGGCTGGCCCAGGCGGTCGAAGATGGGAACGCCCAGGCAGCGGATGTGGTCGTCGAATTCCTCGCGGTCCTCGCCGAAGCCCTGGCGCTTGACCTGCGCCAGCTCGGCCAGGAAGGCCGGGCGCTCGGTGATGGTCTTGTCGCGGAAGCGCTTGAACTCGGCGCCGTCCAGGATGCGGTCGCGGCGCTCGGGGTGCTCCCAGGCCATCAGCACCTTGCCGATGGCCGTGCAGTGCAGCGGCGCGCGGCGGCCGACGCGCGAGTACATGCCCAGCATGTGGCGCGAGTCGACCTTGTGGATGTAGATGATCTCGCTGTCGATGAGGCTGCCCAGGTGGACGGTCTCGCCGGTGCTGTCGGCCAGCATCTGCATGGGGTGCTTGGCCAGGTCGACGAGGTCGGGCGAGGGCAGGGCCTTGGCGCCGATCTCGAACATGCGCATGGCCAGGCCGTAGCGCTCGCTGCCGGCCTCCTGGCGCACATAGCCCAGGCTCTTCATCGTCTGCAGGAAGCGGTAGACCGTGGCCTTGGGCATGGCCAGGCGCACCGACAGGTCGGTGATGCCGATGTCGCTGCGCTCTCCCAGCGCGTTCAGGATCGCGAACACCTTGAGCACCGCCGCGACCGATTCCGGCTGCTTTGAATCACCAATGTCTTCATCCATCGTTCTGATTCTTTCGGACGTTTGTTCCATGGTGTGGGAACCGGATTCTGACTCAGGCCCGCCGCGGCCCGACGCCGGCGCGGATTTGCTCAGTGAGACGATCGGGCTCGACAGGTCGCGGCGCGCGGCGTCGTGGGCCTCGTCGGGGCGCGGCCGACATCGGCGGACGGGGCCGCGCCCCGGTGGGCGGCCTGCCAGTCGGCTGCCGCGGTCGAGGAAGGCGTCGCCCTTGCGGCGCAGGATCAGGCGGTCCGAGCCCACCTCTCGGGTGGCAACTGTCAGGCGTTGAGCTCGCCATACAGCCGCGAGCGCACGGCAACGCCCAGCGAATGGCCGACGACCAGCGGCACGATGGGCTAATCCAGCCATGCGCGTCGGCCAGCCAGGGGACGGACGCAGACCTCTCCTGGCCTGCGTGTCGCGGGCCCCGTGACGCGAAGTGCCTTCTACCGGGCCAGCCAGCCGCCGTCGACGGCGATGGTGTAGCCATTGACGTAATCCGACGCGGGCGACGCCAGGAACACCACCGGACCGGCCAGATCCTCTGGCTTGCCCCAGCGCGCTGCCGGGATGCGCTCCAGGATGGCGCTGTTGCGCTGCTCGTCGGCGCGCAGCGCGGCGGTGTTGTTGGTCGCCATGTAGCCCGGGGCGATGGCGTTGACGTTGATGCCGTGCTGGGCCCATTCGTTGGCCATCAGCCGCGTGATGCCCATGACGCCGCTCTTGCTGGCGGTGTAGGAGGGCACGCGGATGCCGCCCTGGAAGCTCAGCATGGAGGCGATGTTGACGATCTTGCCGCCCGTACCCTGAGCCATGAAGACCTTGGCCACGGCCTGCGACAAGAAAAACACCGACTTCAGGTTCAGGTCCATCACGTCGTCCCAGTCGGCCTCCGTGAACTTGATCGCATCCTCGCGGCGGATGATGCCGGCGTTGTTGACGAGGATGTGCACCGCGCCATTGAGGGCCGTGGCCTGGGCCACCAAGTCGGGGATGCAGCCGACGTCGCCCAGGTTGGCGCGCAGGTCCAGGAAGCGGCGGCCCAGCGCCTCGACGCTGGCCTTGGTCTCATCGGGCTCGGCGACGTTGACGCCGACGATGTCGGCGCCTGCCTGCGCGAGCGCCAAGGCCATGCCCTGGCCCAGGCCCGTGTTGCAGCCCGTCACGATGGCCGTCTTGCCGGCCAGATTGAAATTCTGAAGAACCATGTCTTTGTCCAAGGTGCCTGGGGCACCGGTTGCGCGGGCCTCGGCGCGGCCGCAAGGGTTGGGAATTGCCTGAAACACCGCTCCACTTTTCGGTCGACGCGACTCTAGTCACGCAGATGGTTGGGTGGAATAGTGGTTTTCAATTAATGAACCGACGTTCCGAATTTTGCATCTTTCGCCTGTCGTCGTCCACCGGACAGGCCAAGAGTGCACAAGCCTGAGCAGTTTCTTCCTGGATGACGAGACGCCCTGGACCGAACTCGGCGACGGCATCCGCCGCAGGATCGTCGGCCACACGCGCGCTGATGTCGGTGCTCGTCCAGTTCGACAAGGGCGCCATCGGCACCCCGCATGCCCATGACGCCCACGAACCGATCGCCTTCGTGATCGCCGACCGCTTCGAGTCCGACATCGGCGGCGAGAAGCGCGCCCGCAGGCCAAGCGACGCCTTCGTGGCACCGCGGCCGACCCTGCACGGCGTCGTCGCCCTCGACGACAGTGCCACGCTGCGCGACCAGCTTTCTCCTCGCCGCGACGACGACCTGTCGTCGCGGGCGACCAGCGCCGGCGCTCGCACTGCAGCATCGCCTGGCCCGAAATCGATGGGCGCCCTGAATGCGCCCGGGCTCAACCGCCTTCGCGCACGCCGAGAGCCACCGGCGCATCGTGCCCAGGTGGCCTTGCACCAGGAGACGACGCCCGCCCGTGTTCCATCCGTCCCGCCGTCAGCATGAAGAGGGTTGCCCGACGATGCGCCGGGACAACGGCCCCCTTCCGGCGGGTGGTGTTCGCCGGCCGGCATGAACCCGCGAACCCCATCAGCTCAACGACGGTCGGCTTGGCAGCGGGCCGCGGCCCTGGGCGGAGGCAGGCCTCGAGGTCGGGGCCGGGCGTTGGACGTGCCGGTGCTGGGCCTGGATGCCGCCAGCCAAGCCGCCGCGCTTTGAGCGAACCAGCTCGGGCCCCAGGCAGGCGCCCGGACGCCGGCACCCTGGGCCAGGCTCAGGCGAGTGACTCGCGCACCCACGCGATGTACTCCGGCGTGGCCGCAACGACCGGCACCGCAAAGATCGCCGGCAGTTCATAGGGGTGCAGCTCGCGCAGCAATGCTTCGAGGGCGGGGCCATGGGCGTGGTCCGTCTTGAACATCAGCCGCAGCTCGGGCTCGCATGCGACGGCGCCCTGCCACCGGTAGGTGCTGCGCACGGTCTCGGCCTGTACGCAGGCGGCCATGCGCCGCTCGATGGCAGCGTGCGCCAGTGCGTCGGCCTGGGCCTGCGTCGCCACCGTCGTGAAGACCGCCAGCAGGTCCATAAGGGTCTGCGTCAGCGCTGCAGGCGCGGATCGTGCGCGCGCGGCAGGGGTTGGGGTTGAGTCCTCGCGAACGCCACGACAAAGCCTTCCAACCGGTCGTAGAGCTCGTCCTCGGTGCAGGGCAGGGCGCTATCGTCCGCGCCGTCGGCCAGTTCGTCCGCAGGAAGAAAGTCCCGCAGGCGCGCGAGATCGTTCCGGATCGCCTGGCGCTCGGCGGCGCTGAAGCCCTGGTGGCCGGCCAGGTGCTCTTCGAGAAAGCCCAGCAGGATCAGGAAGCCCTCGTCCCAGTTGATGTTGCCGTTTTCCTGCGCCTCCCAGCGCAGCTTCTCGACGGCGCGCAGCATCTCGCCCTGGATGCTGCCGGCCTGGCCCTGCTCTGGCACCAGGTGGTTCCAGATCCAGGAAGCCACTTCGTGGTCCGTGCCCGAGATGTCGATGCGTGTTTGCACGGCGTGTCGTTGGATGGAGAGGCGGTATCCCGTAGCGGTCGACGGATCATGCATCTTCGCGACAGGGGCGGGTGCATTATCGGGCCGTCGCGCGCCCAGCAGGCGGCGGCGCCCGCGTCTCATGGTCCGCACGGGCTGTCAGGCGGGCTCCGCCGTGAGAGAGTGCGGCCATGCGCCTGCGCCGCCGTGATGCCTGCCTCCTGCCCCTGGCCTTGCCGGGCGTGCCGGCCCTGGGCGAGGAGCGGGCGCCGCTGAGCATAGGCTGGAGCGACTACCCGCCCTTCCAGAGCCGGAGCGCAGCCGGCACGCCGCAGGGACTGGATGTGGAGCTGCTGGAACTGGCGGCCCAGGCCGCGGGCGAGCGCCTGCAATGGTCGCGCCGGCCCTGGGCGCGGCAGCTCCCGGACATCGCGCAGGGCGAGCTGGACCTGATGGCTTCGGCCACGCACATGCCGGAGCGCCTGGCCTTCGGCGACTTCACGCAGTCCTACCGTAACGAGCGCGTCGCGCTGCTGGGCCTGGCGGGTGGCGCCAGCCCGCCGCGCCGGCTGGCCGACCTGAAGGGCCGTGCCGTCAAGGTGGGCGTGATCCGCGGCGTGGTCTTCCCGCTGACCGTGCGCCGCGAGCTGGAGGACCCCGGGCTGGCGGGGCTGCTGGTGTCACTGCATGCCAACGACCTGACGCTGTCGGCCCTGCGCGGGCGGCGGGTGGACTACATCATCGAGGACCCCAGCACGTTGCTCCACCGCGCCGCGCGAGAGCCCGGCGAGGCGGTGGAAGTGGTGCTGGAACTGGCGGTGAGCCCCGTGCATCTCTATGTCAGCCGGCGCACGCTGGGGCGGCGGCCGGACCTGCTGCAGCGCCTCAACCTGGGCCTGCAGCGGGCGCGCCAGCAGCCTGAGTGGAACCGGGTATTGGCGCGCTACCCGGGCCATTAGCGGTGATCGGGGCCGTCGCGGGCCGGCGTCGTCACGCGCAGGATCTTGCCGCCATGGCCGCCCGTGGTCTGGACCCAGCCGGCGTGGACGTAGGTGGCCGGGTGCAGCGGCGCCGTGCCATGGGCCTGGCACAGGCCGGTCCCAGCGCGAGCGTCCAGGCGAGCCTCATCCGCGGCTCATGAGGTCCTGCATCGCCTCGCGCGGGATCAGCGCGCCGGGATGCTGGATGACGCGGGCCGCCAGCCGGTTGCCGAAGGCCGCGGCCGCCGCCGGCGCGACGCCTGCCAGGCGCTGGCTCAGGTAGCCCGCCGCGAAGGAGTCGCCGGCGGCCGTGGTGTCGACGACGCGGGCCACGGCCTCGGTGGCCACCTCCTGCCACGCGCCATCGCCGCCGACGATGGTGGGCAGGGCGCCCCGCTTGATGGCGACCTCGTCCACCGGCAGGGCCTGGGCGGCGCTGACGGCCGAGGCCAGGTGGGGCAGGCTGTGCAGGGCCTGGTGGTCGTCGGCCGTGATGAGGGCGACGGAGGCGGCCGCGAAGGCTCGGCCGTACCAGTAGCGCGCGTCAGCGGGGGACTCCCACAGCCGCGGGCGGAAGTTGTTGTCGAAGGCGACGACGGCGCCGCGGGCGCGCATGCGCGCCATCAGCGCCAGCACGCGTTCGCGGCCGGCTGGCGGGAGGATGGCCAGGCTGATGCCGGACAGGTAGAGCGCGTCCAGCGCGTCGGCCTGCTCCTCCAGCGCCGTGGCGGCGGCATCGAAATAGGAGCGCGCCGCCGCCTGGCCGCGCCAGTAGTGGAAGCGCCGCTCCCCGCCCTCGTCCAGCTCGATCAGGTAGAGGCCCGGCAGCCGTCCGGGCAGGCGCTGCACCAGGCCGGTCTGTACGCCCTCCGCGGCCCAGCGCTCCAGCAGGCCGGCGCTGAGGGCGTCATCGCCCAGGGCCGTCGCGTAATGCACGCGCAGCTGCGTGCCGCCGCAGCGGGACAGGTAGACGGCGGTGTTCAGCGTGTCGCCGCCGAAGGTCTGGCGCAGCTGGCCGAAGGCCTGGCCCTGCAGCTCCAGCATGCATTCGCCCAGCGCGGCGATCGACACCGGCCGCGCCGGGGCCGAGGAAAAAGTGGTCACGGATTAAAATGAAACAGTGGTTCAATAAAGATAGCTTAACCGGTTCATTTGAATCACATGGTTTACCCCGGCCGGCGGCGCGCGGGAGCGGCAGCGGCGTGGCGCCACCCGACGGCGCGCAGCCGAAGGGGCTCCCGCGAGATGCCTCTGCCGTCGCCAGGGCCGGCGCCCGGCACACGCGCCGATCGCGCATCGCCCGCGCTAGGCGGCGATGCCGCGCCAGGCCGCCTCGGCCAGCAGGCCGGCATGGGCCGTGGGCCGGGCCCGGCGCCGACCGGCCAGCCAGGCCCGGCAGTAGGACTCCGTGCCGCCCAGCACCAGGGCCGGGATCAGCTCGGCGGGCAGCTCCGCGATGAGGCCGGCGCGCACGCCCTCGGCCAGCCGCGCGTCGATGGGCGCGTAGCGGGCCTCCAGCCGCCGGGCCAGCTCTGCGCCATACGGCCCCTGGGCGATGGTCTCGCGCGCGAGAAAGAGGAAGGCGGCCAGCTCGGGCAGGGCGCTCACCCATTCCACATAGGCCGCAACGAGCGCTGCCACCACGGCTTGGGCGTCCGGCGCGTCCGCCGTGCGCTCGGCGATGGCGCGGCTCTGGTCGTCGAAGCCGGCGAAGAACAGCGCCGCCGCCACGCCCTCCTTGTTGCGGAAGTGGTGGTAGATCGTGCCCACGCTCTGGCCACTGCGCTGGCGCAGGTCCTCGATGGTGGCGGCCTCGATGCCGCGCGCGTTGAAACAGGGCAGGGCGTGCATCAGCACCGCGCGCCGGCTGGCGCCGCGCTCGCCCGGCGACGCGAGCTCGAGCACGGCGGCGAGGCGGCTGGTGGAACCACGGGGTCGCTTCATTAGAACAAAATTCTAGAATCGTTTGCCGTTCACGCGAAGGGGTGACAGACGCATGCGACTGCCGAATCTGCTGGTGTCCCGCAGGGGGCGCATCGCGGCGTTCTTCCTGATGTACCTCACCGAGGGCCTGCCCATCGGCTTCGCGATGACCGCGGTCGCGACACAGCTGCGCCGCCAGGGCGTCGGCACGGCCGAGATCGGCGGCTTCATGGGCCTGGTGCTGCTGCCCTGGGCGTTCAAGTGGGCCTATGGCCCCTTCGTCGACCTGATCGCGTCGCGGCGCCTGGGCCCGCGGCGCGGCTGGATCCTGGGCGCGCAGCTGATGATGGTGCTGACGCTGCTGCCGCTGGTCCGGCTGGACCTGGCGACGCAGCTGGGCCTGTTCACGGCGCTGCTGGTCGTGCACAACCTGTTCGGCGCGGTGCAGGACGTGGCGGTCGACGCGCTGGCGGTCACGACGCTGCGCGAGGAGGAGCGCGCCTTCGCCAGCGGCATGATGTTCGCGGGCCAGTCGCTGGGCGTGCTGATGGGCGGCGGCGGGGCGCTGCTGCTGATGGGCCGCATCGGCTTCGACGCCGGCATCGTCGTGCTGGCGCTGACCATCCTGGCCGTCATGGGCCTGGTGGTGCTGCCGATGCGCGAGACCCCGGACGCGGCGGCGGCGCGCGGCGGCGCCTCGCTGTCGGCGCTGGCGGGCGGGTTGGGCGCCTTCATGCGCGAGGCGCTGCAGGCCCTGCTGGGCTCCCGGCTGGCCTTCGCGGGCCTGCTGTTTGGCCTGCTGCCCATCTCGGCGATGGCGCTGTCGCGGGGGCTGCAGGCCAACCTGGCCGTGGACCTGGGCCTGAGCGACGACCAGATCGCCTGGCTGGCCACGGCCTCGCAGGCGGTCACGGCCGTGACCTGCATCGCCGGCGGCTGGCTGTCGGACCGCGTCAACCTGCGCAAGGCCCTGGGCCTGTACGTCGTGCTGCTGAGCCTGCCGGGCCTGGCGCTGATGCTGGAGCTGCAGCGCCATGGCTGGGCGCCGGGCCAGGCCGCGCCGGCGGCGCTCATCACGGCCTTCATGGCCGCCGTCGTCGCCTACCACCTGCTGTTCGGCTTCATCTACGGCGCGCGCGTGGCCGTCTTCATGGGCATCACCCGGCCCGCCGTGGCGGCCACGCAGTTCGCGGCCTACATGGCGCTGACCAACCTCTCCATCACCTACAGCGTTGTCTGGCAGGGGCATGCCGTCCAGCATTGGGGCTACGCCGCGACGCTGGGCCTGGATGCCCTGCTCGGCCTGAGCTGCCTCCTCCTGCTGCCGCTGCTGCGGCCCAAGCCATGAAAATCGTCATCAACGCCCTGGGTGTCCTCGACAACCCCAACCTCCGCACGCCGCCCGACGCCGAGGACCGCAGCGTCATGGCCTACACCAGCACCGGCCAGAACGTCGACGACCGCGCGCTGGCGGACGCCCGCGCGGCCGGGCTGTCGGTCGTCAACATCACGCTGGGCCATGTGGCCGGCAGCGCCGAGCCCTTCGAGGCCACGGTGGGCGACATCGCTGGCTGGGATGCCTTCATCCGCGCCCGGCCGGCGGCGCTGCGCAAGGTCTACGGCGTGGCCGACATGGATGCGGCGCAGGCGGCCGGCCAGATCGGCGTCGTCTACGGCTTCCAGAACACCGAGATGCTGGGCCGTGACGTCGACCGCATCGCGCTGTTCGCCAAGCTGGGCGTGCGCGTCATCCAGCTCACCTACAACGGCCGCAACGCCGTCGGCTGCGGCGCCACGGTGCCCGACGACGACGGCCTGAGCGGCTTCGGCGCCGAGGTCGTCGAGCGGCTGCAGGCCGAGGCGCTGCTCGTCGACCTCAGCCACAGCAGCGAGCGGACCTGCCTGGACGCGCTGCGCCTCGCGCGCCGGCCGCTGGCCATCACCCACAGCGGCTGCCGTGCCGTGGCCGACCACCCGCGCAACAAGAGCGACGCCGAGCTGCGCCTGCTGGCCGAGCGCGGCGGCGTCGTGGGCCTGTACTTCATGCCCTATCTGCGCCTGGCCGGCCAGCCGCTGGCGGACGACCTGATCGCGCACCTGGAGCATGCCCTCGACGTCTGCGGCGAAGACCACGTCGGCCTGGGCACCGACGGCGGCACGACGGCCATCGACGACATGGCCGCCTACCGCGCCATGCTGGCGGCCGAGACCGAGCTGCGGCGCAGCATGGGTATAGGCGCGCCGGGAGAGACGCCGGACATCAGCCTGTTCCTGCCCGACCTCTGCGGGCCGACGCAGTTCACCCGGCTGGCCGAGTTGCTGGCCGCGCGCGGCCACGGCGAGGCGCGCATCGACAAGATCCTCGGCGGCAACTTCCGCCGCCTGATGCAGGAGGCCTGGGCATGAAACGCTGGCTGCTCATCCTGGCGCTGCTCGCCGGCGCCGCGCAGGCGCGGGTCGACCAGGTCCAGATCCACGGCAACGCCGCCGGCACGCAGACGCTGGCCCAGCCGGAGCCCGGCGTCACCACGGCCGACTACCGCTTCAACGACCGCGGCCGCGGCGACGTCGTCCAGGCGCGCTGGCGGCTCGATGCGCGCGGACTGCCCGTCAGCTACGAGGCCAGGGGCAACGACTACTGGAAGGTCGAGTTCAGCGAGCGCTTCGAGCGTGACGCCGCCGGCCAGGCGCGCTGGCAGAACCGCATCGAGACCGGCGAGACCCGCGCAGCGGGCTTCTACCTGCCGGCCAACCCGCCGCCCGAGTTCATGGGCGTGCTGACCCGCGCGCTGCTGAAGGCGCCGGGGCGCCGGCTCAAGCTGCTGCCCGCCGGAGAGGCCTGGCTGGAGCAGGGCGAGACCCAGGGCCGGCTGACGCTGTACCGCATCGGCGGCATCGAGTTCACGCCGCTGTCCGTGTGGCTGGACGAGCAGGGCGAGACGGCCGGCGTCATCGACGACTGGTTCGAGGTGCTGGAAGCCGCGAACCTGCCCCGGCTCGCCGGGCTGCAGGCCGCCCAGCAGGCCGCCGGCCAGGCCTGGCATGCGAAGCTGGCCCGCCAGCACACGCACAAGCCCGGGGGCGCGCTGCTGATCCGCAACGCGCGGCTGTTCGACCCGGTGAGCCTGAGCGTGCGCGCCGGCACCAGCGTGCTGGTCCGCGGCGAGCGCATCGTGCGCGTGGGCCCCGATGCCGACGTCGACGCGCCGGCCGATGCCGAGCTGCTGGACGCCTCCGGCCGCTTCCTGATGCCGGGCCTGTGGGATGCGCACCAGCACTTCGGCAATGTCGACGGCGTGTTCGACCTGATCGCCGGCGTGACCAGCGCCCGCGACATGGCCAACGACAACCTGCCCCTGCTGGCCCGCGTGAAGCGCTTCGACGCCGGCACCGAGCTGGGCCCGCGCGTCGTGCTCGCCGGCATCATCGAAGGCGTGGGCCCGCTGGCCGGCCCGACCGACGTGCGCGTGGACACGCCCGAGAAGGCCCATGCCGCGGTGGACTGGTATGCCGACCGCGGCTATGCCCAGGTCAAGATCTACTCGTCCTTCAGCCCGGCCCTGGTCGCCATGGTGGCCGACCGCGCGCATGAGCGCGGCCTGCGCGTCAGCGGCCACGTGCCCGCCTTCACCTATGCGCGCGCCTTCGTCGAGGCCGGGGCGGACGAGATCCAGCACCTGAACTTCATCCTGCTGAACTTCTTCGCCGACGAGGTGAAGGACACGCGCACCCGCGACCGCTACACGGTGCTGGCGGAGAAGCTGGCGCAGTTCGACTTCGACGACGGCCGCTTCGACGAGTTCGTCGCCTTCCTGCGCCGGCACCAGACCGTGCTGGACCCGACGATGGTGGTGCTGGAAGGCCTGTTCTCCGGCGAGCCCGCGCGCGCCGCGCCGGCGCTGCGCCCGGTGGTGCAGCGCTTCCCGACCGTGGTGAGGCGCCGCCAGCTGTCCGGCGCCGTCGCGGTGCCGGCCGGCAGGGAGGCCGTCTACGCCCAGGCCCTGCCGGGCCTGCTGCGCATGCTCAAGCGCCTGCACGACGGCGGCGTGACGATCATGCCGGGCAGCGACGGCTTTGCCGGCTACAGCCTGCACCGCGAGCTGGAGCTCTATGCCCAGGCCGGCATCGCCAGGGCCGAGGTGCTGCGCATCGCCACGCTGGTGCCGGCGCGCGTGCTGGGCGTCGAGAAGGACCGCGGCACGATCACGGCCGGCAAGCTGGCCGACATGATCCTGGTCGACGGCGATCCGCTCACCGACATGAGCGACATCCGCCGCGTCCACCGCACCATCAAGGGCGGCCGGGTCTTCGACCCCGCCGCGTTGGAGCAAGCCATGGGGATGACCTCGCGATGAACCAGATCGAACGCTTCGACAGCGGCCGGGTCGTGCCGGCCAGCGTGCCCTTTCCGGAGGGCGTGCGCGTCGGCGACATGCTTTACCTCTCCGGCCAGCTCGGCAACGTGCCGGGCCAGCTCAGGCTCGTCGAGGGCGGACTGCGCGCCGAGGCGCGGCAGACGCTGGAGAACATCCGCAGCGTGCTGCGCGGCCAGGAGCTGGACCTGCAGCACCTCGTGCGCTGCACGGTGATGCTGGCCGACATGGCCGACTGGCCGGCCTTCAACGAGGTCTACCGCGAGTTCTTCGGCGCGACGCCGCTGCCGGCGCGCAGCGCGCTGGGCTGCAACGGCCTGGCGCTGGGCGCGCGCGTCGAGATCGAGTGCATTGCGGCGGCGCCAGGCGCCTGAGCGCGCCGCCGTACCGCGGTGCCGCCGTCAGGCGTGGCCGATCCGCACCGGGCGCGCCAGCGTGTATTGGCCGGGCAGCGTGACCCAGTCGCTGGATTCGCTCAGCAGGCTGGTGTTGCTGTAGAGCAGCTCGGCCTTGGCGGCGCCGCGCCCCGCATCGAGTGCGACGATGCAGCCGTTGGCCACCGTGACGCCCACGCCCTGAAACATGGCCTTCAGGCGCAGCTTGAGGTGATCCGTCAGCGCCGGCATGCCGGCGAACTCGAGCACCACCTTGAGTTCGCTGTCGCAGGACACGTCGTGCCCGGCCAGGAACAGGTGGGCGGGTGAGCCGGACCCGGCGCCGGCCGCGGCGCCGCGCAACTCATCCGTCTTGGCCCAGGCCTCGGCGATGAGCTCCATGACGTCGAGCTTCAGCGCGGCCGTGACACCTTCGCCGATCTTGCTGCGCAGGAAGCCGCCTTCGTCGCCATGGTTGCCGGCGCCCAGCTGCATCCTGGACGCATCCACGCTCAGCCCGGCCGGCAGCAGGGCCGCCAGCGTGAGGCTGGAAGGGGCACTGCTCATGCGGCCTGCCCATGCAGGGCGACGATGTCGCCCTTGAGGAGCAGTCCGGCTCCGGCGGGCGCAACGACCGCAGAGCCGCACGGCAGCCACTGCGTGACCACGCGGAAGGTGGCATCCCCCGCCGCCGCAAGGTCGCCGGCCTGCGCCGACCAGGGTCCCCACTCGACCGATACCGAAAGCGGCTTCGCGACGGTCACCCGCCTTGGCCACCAGCGGCGCACGCCGGCCGCTGCCATGGCGCCGGCCAGCGCCGCCGCCAGCGCGGCCCACAGCCAGCGATCGCGCCGGATGGCTTCGAGCTGGCCGGACAGCCGCCGCTCGCGGGCAGTGCCGTTGGCCGCGGCGACCTCCAGTGCCTCGATCCTGTGGCGTGCCTCGGCCAGATCGTGCTGCCGGACATCCAGTTCCGCGGCCTGCTTCCTGGCATCGCGCCTGGCGCCTTGCAGTTCGTCCTTCGCGGCGGACAGCTGGCTCACCTGCGCCTCGATGCGCCGACGCTGGTCGGCGTTGCCGCTGTTCGACTCGGCAAGCCGCTGCGACAACTCCGCATTCGTCTTCTGCAGCGCCTCGTTCTCCTTGCTCAGCACCTCGATCTTGTTCTTGAGCGACTTGATCTCGGCCAGCCCGGCCAGGCCCGCGAGCGTTGCGACGGCTGCGATGGCGCCGGCAGAACCGCTCGAGCGTGAGGGCGGGGGCGGCGCGGGTTCGGACGCCGGCGCGGGCGCTGTGGGAGGCATGCCGCGCGCATCGCTCCTGGCCGGGACTCGGACGATCTTGATCGCGGACGCCGCATTGGCCGGCTGCGGTGGCGGGAACTCATTGGCCCGCGCGGCCTGCAGGCCGGCGCATGACAGCAGGCCGGCCAAGATGAAGGCGGGCGGGGCTGGGCAGGGGCGCATGGAGCTGGGGGCCATCCGCCTCAATGTAGGAACTCGGCGGCCGCAGTGCGAACGCCGGCTCATCAAGTCTGTGGACGGGCGCGCGGGCTCTCAGCGACAGGACGACGCGGCCAGCCAGTCGGCAAGCCGCGGCAGCCATGCGTCCACCGCCTGGGCCAGCGCGTGCACGGCGCCGGGCGCGTCGGGCGTGTCGGCCGGGCGCTCGAGGCGCCAGTGCTGCTGCAGCGCCGGGCCGGTGGCGCCGGCGGGCCACAGCGTCGCGTGCAGGCGCAGCACCACCTGGCTGCTGGCCGGGCCGGTGAAGACCTGCTCGAACTCGTCCAGGCTCACGGTCAGCAGGACAGCGGGCCGGCCGGCACAGGCCGGCGGCGTCGCGAGCTGCTCGCGCAGCCGCTGCGTCAGCAGCGCGGCGGGCGGCGCCGCCCAGAAGCTGTCGCGGTAGTACTCCAGGCGCTGGGCCTGCTGGAAGGCGAGGCGGTAGGCGATGCCCTCGCCGGCCAGCCAGGGCGGCGCGCTGACGTCGGCGATGCGCCAGGCGATCGCACCGCCGCCATCGCTCGCCGCGGGCGACGGGCCGAGGTCGTAGACCGTGCGCGGCTGCGCCGTCGGCGCGAGTGAGCACGCCCCCAGCAGCAGGGCCACGGCAAGCAGCGTGAAGCGGGTTCTCATTTGCCGCCCGCCTTCAGCCGCTCGGCAAAGCCGGCCTCACCGGGGCCGGGCGGCCGGGCGCTGCGGCCGAACAGCAGGCTCTGCGGCTGGTCACCGAGTTCGTTGGCGGCGCGCTCGACGCTGCGGCTCGCCGCCGCGATGTCGGTCAGCACGGGGCGGGTGCGCGGCGGCGTGTCGCCCACCAGCGCGAGTTCGAGGTTGCGGCTGGTGGCCTGCACCTGGGCGGCGGCGGCGTCCAGGCGATCCAGCAGGGCGGCGCGCGACTTCAGTTCCTGGGCCAGTTGCTGGCCGTCGGCTGCCAGTGCCTCGATGCGGCGCAGCGCGGCGTCGGCACGCTGGGTGGCGGTATCGGCATCCTTCAGCAGGGCCGGTAGTCCGCGGGCGCCGGGCTGCAGTGCAGCCATCAGCCGGCTGGTGTCGCCAGCGGCCTGCTGCAGGCCGGCCAGCGTGTGGCCGAGCTGGACGCGGTTGTCGTCGCTGAGCAGAGCGTTCAGGCGCGTGGCCACCTCGGCGAAGCCGGCGACGAGGCCTGGGCCGCTCTGGGCCAGGCGGTCCAGCAGCGTGGGTCGCAGCTGGAGGCGGGCGCCAGGCGCGGCGCGCTGCAGCGGCGCACTGGCATCGGCCTCCTCCAGCCCGACGAAGGACAGGCCGGTGACGCCCTGCAGGCCCAGCTGGGCATAGGTGCCGGTGGACACAGGCGCGGCCGCGTCGACGGCGATGCCGACGAGGATCTGGCGCGGATCGGCGGGGTCGAAGGCGATGCTCTCGACATGGCCTACGTCGACGCCGCGCAGCTTGACCGGCGCCTTCAGGTTCAGCCCGGCAACGCCGCTGCGCGAGACGACGGTGTAGTGCACGCGCTCGGTGTGGTCGCCCTGGAACCAGGCGACGCTGGCGGCCAGCGCGAGGCCGAGCAGCAGCACGAACAGGCCGGCGGCGATGGCGTGGGCTTTGTTTTCCATGCGGGATCTCAGTGGGCGGGTTCTTCCTCGCACAGCACGGCCGGCACGCCGCCGTCGTCGCTGGTGTCGTCCAGACTGAGGCGGAAGCGCCTCACGTCCTCCTCGGCGCAGCGCTCCAGGTGGCCGAGGAAGAAGTTGCGCACGAAGGGATGGGGCAGGCGGGCGACCTCGGCCAGCGGACCACTGGCGATGATGTGCTGGTCGGCCAGCACGGCGACGCGGTCGACGACGGCGAACAGGGTGTCGACGTCGTGGGTGACCATGACGACGGTCAGGCCCAGCTCCTGGCGCAGCCGGCGCAGCAGCTTGACGAACTGCTTGCTGCTGTCCGGATCCAGGCCGGCGGTGGGTTCGTCCAGGAAGAGCAGCTGCGGGTCGAGGATGAGGGCGCGCGCCAGCGACACGCGCTTGACCATGCCGCCCGAGAGCTCCGCCGGGCGCTTCAGCGCGTCCTCGGGCTTGAGGCCCACCTGGGCCAGCTTGAGCATGACCAGCGGCTTCACCAGGTCCGGCGGCACGCTCTTGAGCTCGCGCAACGGCAGCGCGACGTTGTCGAACACGTTCAGCGCCGAGAACAGCGCGCCGTTCTGGAACAGCACGCCCCAGCGGTAGCGCACGCGCTCCAGGTCGCGCGCGGCGCAGCGGCCCAGCGGGTGGCCGAAGATCTTCACGCTGCCAGCCTGCGGCACCTCCAGGCCCAGCAGCAGGCGAAGCAGCGTCGTCTTGCCCGAGCCCGAGCCGCCGATCAGGGCGACGACCTCGCCGCGGTGGACGGTGAGGTTGAGGTCGCGATGGATGACATGGCCGCCATAGGCGGTCGTCACGTTGTCGACCTCGATGATGGCTTCAGGGTGCGCCATGGCTCAGATGCCCACGTCGGAGAACAGTACGGCGAACACCGCGTCGACGACGATCACCAGCGTGATGGCCGTGACGACCGATTGCGTGACGCTCTGGCCCAGGCTCTCGGTGTTGGGCTTCACGCGCAGGCCGAAATGGCTGGCCAGCAGCGCGATGAGGCCGCCGAAGAGGACGGACTTGGTCCAGCCCAGCCACAGGTTGGCCGGCTCGACGACGCTGGGCAGCGTGCGCAGGAATGTGGCCGGGTCCAGCCCCAGCTGGGCGCCGGCCGCTGCCATGCCGCCCAGCAGCATCAGTGCGCTGGTCCACAGCGCCACCAGCGGCAGCGACACGGCCAGCGCCAGCACCTTGGGCAGTACCAGCCGCACGGTGTGCGAGATGCCCATGACGGAGAGCGCGTCCAGCTCCTGCGTGACGCGCATGACGCCGATCTGCGCCGTCATCGCCGAGCCCGAGCGGCCGGCCACGATGATGGCGGCCAGCAGCGGCCCCAGCTCGCGCACCACTGCCAGGCCGAGGATGTTGATGACGAAGATGTCGGCGCCATAGGTCTTGAGCTGGCGCGAGATCAGGTAGGACAGCGTCAACCCGACGAGAAATCCCACCAGGGCCGTGATGGGCAGGGCCTGGGCGCCGGTGCGGAAGACGTTGGCCGAGATCTCGCGCCAGCCGATCAGCGCGGGCTGGCGCAGCACCTGGATGAAGTCCAGCAGCAGGCGGCCGATCAGGGCGACGATGTCCACGCCGTGGCCCATGAAGTCCAGCAGCCGCAGGCCGGCCCGCTCCAACCCCGGCCCCAGGCTGCGCCTGTAGCGGGGTAGGGCGGCGGGCTGTGCGAACTGGGCGAACAGCATCACATGCTCGGGCAGCCACAGCAGCCGCGGCGGCGGCTTGCGGCCCCAGCCCTGCCACAGCGTCAACGCGCCGGCACTGTCCAGGCGACGCAGGGAGCGCAGGTCCCACAGCGCGTCCGGCGCCGCGGCCACGGCGGCTGCCACGCGCTCGCGGAACTCGGCGTAGCGCTCACGCAGCGCCAGCACCGTCCAGTCACCGCTGACACGCCATTCCGGCGCGCCCGCCTCGCCGCCGGCCAGCAGCTGCGGCGCGGCGTCGGGCGATTCCGCGCCCCAGGCCGGGATCCGGGTGTCCAGGGGCAGGGCGGCTGCGTCGCTCATGGTCGCAACGATAGCGCGCCTGGACGCCCTCGGCGCGAACCCTGCCCACCACCCCGGATTCGATGCGTGAATCGGGGCGGGCCGGCGCAGGTGGAGCGGGTGCGACGTTGCCCAGGGCCGATCTATTAGCATTGCGCATCCCTCGCGAGGCCCCCCGCCATGAAGCTCGAAGACATTCTCGCCACCGATGCATTGATCCCCTCATTGCCGGAGGCGGTCGACCAGATCCTCGCGGAACTCCAGAACGACGAGCCCGACCTGCGTCGAGTCAACCAGCTGCTGTCCGGCGAGGTCGGGCTGACGGTTCGCATCCTGCGGCTGGTGAACTCCGCGCGCTACGCGACGGGTGGCGAGCGCATCGCCACCGTCGAAGCGGCTACGGCCATCCTGGGGCTGGATGCCACGCGGCAACTGGTCCAGGCGGCGGCCGTGGGCGGTGCCTTCAAGGGCGTGCCCGGCGTGGATATGACCGATTTCTGGCGCCACAGCCTGGATGTCGCGAAGATCTCGCAGTCCCTGGCCGAGGAGCTGAGGCTGGACAAGGGGGTGTCGTTCACCGCCGGGCTGCTGCACGGCGTGGGCGACCTGATCCTGAAGATGGCGATGCCCGACCGCGCCAGCCTGCAGCCGGGCTTTGCCGCCGATGACGGCCGTTATGAGGCCCAGCTCGCCGAGCTGGGTTATGCCTACCCGGAGGTCGGCGCGGCCTTCGCTTCGCGCTGGCGCTTTCCGGACAGGATCGTCGAGTCCATCCGCTTCCAGTGCGAGCCGCAGGAGGGCGAGGAGAAGATGTATTCCAGCCTGCTGTACCTGTCGTGCTGGAGCGCGCGCGCGCACGAGCTGGACATCGAGGGCACCGCGCTGCTCGACACCTTCCCGCATGGCGTGGCCCGGACGGTCGGGCTGACCGACACCGACCGGCTGTGCGATGACCAGGTCATCGCATGGACGCCGGTCGACGAGGCGCGCGACTTTTCCTGAACCGGCGGACGGCGGAGTAGGCGAGCCAGGCGGGCGGCGCCCGCCCGGCGTGATGGACACGCGTCGGACGCCGCCGCCGGAGCGCCTCGCTGCCGCGGCGCCGTCAGCGCGCGATGGCCGCGGCGGCCTTCTGGATCAGCGCGGCGACCGCCTCCGGTTGCGAGACGTAGACCGCATGGCTGCCAGGCACCTCGACGACCGAGGAGCCCGCGCGCTGCGACATCGCGCGCTGCGCCGCCGGCGGGATCATCTTGTCGTCCTTGGCGACGAGGTACCAGCTGGGCTTGTTCTTCCATGAGGCCTGCGACACGGCGCCGCCCAGGGCCGCCACTCCCCAGGGCACCTGGGACGCCGCCATGAAGGCCGCCTTCTGCTCGCCGACGTCGGCGGCGAACGACGCGGCGAACTTCGATGAGTCCAGCAGCAGGAAGCCGTCCTTCGGCGGCAGGATGGGCGGCACCGGCGCGCCCGGGACGGGGTTCTTGATCAGCGACTCGACGGACTCGCCCTGGTCCGGCGCGAAGGCGGCGATGTAGACCAGGCCCTTGACCTTGGGGTCGTTGCCGGCCTCGGTCGTGATGACCCCGCCGTACGAATGTCCCACCAGCAGGACGGGCCCCTTCTGCTCGGCGACGAGCCGGCGCACATAGGCCACGTCGTCGCTCAGCGAGGTCGTCGGGTGCTGCGCGATGCTGACCGAGTAGCCGTCCTTCTTGAGGATGTTGTAGACCGGCTCCCAGCCGGAGCCGTCGACGAAGCCGCCGTGGATCAGGATGATGCTCAGTGCGATGCTGTTCATAATGTGCTCTCTTTCAACGGTGGTCGCGGAACGTGGGTGACGAGGTTGGCCGATGCCGGAGATCACCGCGCATGCGGCGGCCGAACCGGTCGAGGCTCGAGATCTCTCCCGACGCCCGATCCGGCGCAAACCATGCACTTGCGATGGCAGCCAAGCCGTCACCCGGGACGCCCGACTGCAAAGGAAAACGATGCGCTCAGCGGAGGACGTGAGCCGACGGGGCGGGTGCCGCGCCGCCGTCCCCGGACGGCGACCGAAGCGTCGTGTCGGGTGTCGCCTCTTGCTCGATGTGGACGATCTTCATGAGCGACCTCCCTGGAAGGATGCTTTATATGTCAACTACGTCGACATGAATTTAGGCGCTGATGATTTAGGTATCAAACAAATATTGACCCCTAGAAATGCATGGTCGTTGGCAAGCGACGTCGGCGCTGATGTTTCGTTAGCAGAAACAGAGATGCTGGGCACGATCGGGCCGTCCCGGTGGAGGGCTAACGTTTTCGAACCAGGGGCCTACGGATTAACGGTCAGGGTCGCACCGTCGCGTAAGGCCAAGTCCACAGGCCTTTGGCGGGCTCTCTTCTTGGGGGGGGCTGTCGATTGCTTTGACAGTTAGTTCGTTGTCACTCCTGGCGTGAAATGCAAGTCCTTGTCCCTAATGAGAAATTCGTATTCGGCATGAACATTGCTGTCGCTGCTGACGTCGTTTGACGGCATCTCAACCAGTCAGGGAGATCGACATGGGTGTTCTTCGTCAATTGGGCCTCGGCTCGGTGGTTGCATCGCTGGCGATGCTGGCCTCGTCGGCTCAGGCCGACATCGTGACGTTTGATGACGTAGCTAATCACACGGGCGCGCCTTTCGAGTCTGGCGGACTGCGGTTCGAGAGCCCCGGTAGCACCTACGTCTGGAGCGGAGATGGTGTCCATTCGGACAACGGCACGCTGAGCCTGATTTCCGGTATTGGCGCGTCGTTCACGATCACGAAGGTCGGCGGGGGCATGTTTTCCATCGATCAGTTTGATGCAGGCCTGAGTTGGTACACCCTGGGAACCACTGGGGAGATCACTGTCGATGGCGATTTGCTCACCCTGACCGGTAACTATCAGACCTTCGCCCTGACAACCCTCCAGAACGTTTCGTCGGTGACGGTGAGGTTCACGTTGGGGGATGGCTATTTCGCCATGGACAACATCGTCTGGCATGACGCCGGGGCCTTGCCTGAGCCGGCGTCGTTCGCCCTTGTGGGGTTGGCTTTGCTCGCTACCGGCGTCGCCCGCCGCCGTCGCTGAAAGTCTCCGCGGCTCGTGTGGCCGCCGATTTCGAGAAGAACGTCCCGGTGAGGATTGCTGGGGTATTTTTCCAGCCGGGGCTGGGCGCGTTCAGCGTACTTGACGCGGCGTCTGCACCAGCCGAGCGAAGCTTGCAAACGCGCCCGTCGTGCAGGCGCACCGGCCGTCGCTCGGACAGGCGCATGCGTAGCCGGCGGTACTGGTAAGAAAGGAGCCTCATCCGCGAGCGCGATTGAGGCTTCGATTTGCCTCCACGACTTAGGCTCGAACCAGGGGGGCTACGGATTAGCAGTCCGACGTCGTCGCGCTCAGCCTGAAGCAGACCCCACGCATGCTGGGGTAAGCCTCACCCGTCCGAGCAGACTGAGTTGGGCTCGAGCCAGGGGCCTGCAGGGCAGGTCAGCAGGCCCTCAGTCCGAACGATGCGTCCAGTGCCGACGGCGGTCACGCCTTCTTCACGAACTCCGACTTCAGCCCCATCGCCCCAATCCCGTCGATCTTGCAATCGATGTCGTGGTCGCCGTCAGTCAGGCGGATGTTCTTGACCTTGGTGCCGACCTTGACGACCAGCGACGAGCCCTTGATCTTGAGGTCCTTGATGACGGTCACGGTGTCACCGTCCTGGAGCACATTGCCCACGGCGTCTTTGACAACGCGCGCCTCGTCGGTCGCCGCGGGGCCCGAATCTTGGGCCGACCACTCATGGCCGCACTCCGGGCAGATGAGCATCGCGCCGTCTTCGTAGGTGTAGGCCGATTGACATCGGGGGCAGGCGGGCAGGGTAGACATAGCGGCTTTCCTTGGCGGCAAAGAAAAAGCCCCACAGGCTTGCGCTTGTGAGGCTTGATTTGGCTCCCCGACCTGGGCTCGAACCAGGGACCTACGGATTAACAGTCCGGCGCTCTACCGACTGAGCTATCGAGGAATGGTTTTGTATGTCGGCACGTCAAACGGTTGCGACGTGCGTCATGGGTTCTGTTGGCTCCCCGACCTGGGCTCGAACCAGGGACCTACGGATTAACAGTCCGGCGCTCTACCGACTGAGCTATCGAGGAACAGAGCCCGCCACTATAGCAGTTTTTTCAGAGGCGTCAGAGACGAATCTCAAGACTCGTGCGGAAAGTCCGCGGAGCGAGAGGGTAGAGATAGCTGTGTTCGAACTGCCAGGGCGACTCGCGCCAGGCACGGCGGTTGGTCAGGTTGTCCACGCCCGCGCGCCAGATCCAGGTCTGGTTGCCCACGCCCTGCATGTAGCGCAGGCCGGCGTCGACGACGGTCCAGGCGGGCACGGGGATGCTGTTGTCGGGCGTGGCGAAGCGGCTGCCCTCGTGCAGCAGGCCGACTTGGACCTGCAGGCCCGGCAGCAGGTCCTGGCGCAGCTGGGCCTTGAGCGTGGTCTGCGGCACGTTGGGGGGCACCAGGCCGTTGAGGCTGGCGTCGCTGCTGCCTTCGCGGCGGGCGCGCAGGCGGCTGGCGCTGGCGAACAGGCCGCCGCCACTCCATTTGAGGTCGGCGCTGGCCTCGATGCCGCGGTGGCGGGCGTAGCCATCGGCACGGTGCTCGCAGCTGAGGTCGACGTCGCAGCTGCCGATGTCGCGCCACAGCGGGTGGCGGATGTCGAAGACGGTCAGCGCGCCTTCGACGCGCTGCGTGCCGGTCTTCAGGCCGATCTCGGTCTGGCGGCTCTTGAGCGCGGGCAGGGCCTGGCCGGCGTTGATGTAGCGCGGGCGGTTGGGGGTGACCTCGCTCTCGACGCCCTCGCCCCAGCTGGCGTAGGCCAGCCAGTCGCTCGCGATGGCATGGCTGACCGCCACCCAGGGCGTGGTGAAGCCTTGCCGGTAGTCGGTCGGGCTCGTGCCGTCGGTGCGCACGCTTTCGCGGTGCAGGCGGGTGTGGCGCAGGCCCAGCCAGGCGCTGGTGTCGGCGCCGAGCGCCACGCGGTCGCGCAGGTAGAGCTCGTTGCTGCGCTCGTCGCGGTTGGTGTTCTCGCCGGTCAACGCGGGCTGCGGGGCAGTGACGGCGGTGCCGTCGATGTTGCCGATGCCGGCGAAGTTGTAGGCCTGGCGCTGGAAGCGGCCCTTGAACTGGCTGCTCAGGCCGCCGACGGTCAGGTCATGGCGCAGGCCGGCCAGCTGCACGGGGCCACTGGCGGAGATGTCCAGGGCCGTCGTGTCGCGGTGCTCGTTCTCGCTGCGGTAGTCGTAGAGGTCGAAGCGGCCGTCGGGGCCGTAGCGGTCGCAGTAGTAGACGCCCGTGAAGCTGCTGGTCTCGTTGCAGTCCAGCCCGAAACCGAAGGCGTTGCGGTCATCCGTGCGCAGGCGCTGGATGCCCAGGTGGGCCTGGGCGCGCCAGTCGCCGGCCAGCTTCTGCTGCACCCGCAGCGAGGCATGCCTGTTGTCGAAGACGACGGGCAGCGTCCAGGGCTGGTTGTTGAGGTTCAGGTTGGGGTCGATGCGCTTCGGGTCGGGCAGGGTGTTGCCGAGCAGGCTGAAGCCGTCCTGGCTGGGCTGGCTTTGGTGGCTGAACTCGGCCTCGGCCTCGACGAGGGTGTCAGCGGAGAGGCGCCAGTCGGCGGCGACGGCGACGGTGCTGGAGTTGCCCTTGGTGTTGCGCAACGTGGGGTCCAGGTGCGCCGCGGCGACGTTGACGCGCAGGCCGAACTCGCGGTTCGCGCCGAAGCGCTGCGAATGGTCGACGCTGGCCTCCACCGTGCCACTCTGGATGGCGCCGAGCGTCAGCGTCGTCGCGTCGTCGGCCAGCGGACGCTTGACGACGAGGTTGACGAGGCCGGCCGGCGCACTGGTGCCGGCCTGCATGCCGGAGCTGCCCTTGAGCACCTCGACGGCCGCCTTGTTGGCCAGCGACAGCGAGGTCTCGCCGTTGATGGGCAGGCCGTCGCGGCGCAGGTTGAAGCGGTTGTCCAGGTCAAAGCCGCGCACCTTGAGCTGCGACCAGTAGCCGACGGCGTTGTAGCTGTCGGAGACGGAGGCGTCGAGCTTGGTGATGCCCGAGAGCTGGTCTATGCCCAGGTCGGCCAGGCGTTCGGCCGACAGGCTGATGGCCTGCATGGGCAGCCTGGCCGGCGGGTCGTTGAAGCCGGACAGGCCGGGCGCGGCCTCGACGGCCTTGCCGGTCACGCTGACCTGGGGCAGGGTCTGCGCGGAGGCCAGGCTGGTGGCGAGCAGCGCCGTGGCGGCGCCGAGGAGGGAAAGAGTGGGTCGTGCCATCGGAGTTCAAAGCGATGGCAGGTCGGCAAACACTGAAGACGCCAGGCCCCCTGGAGACGGGAAGGAGTGGGGCTGCGGTTCGGCTGCTTCCCTGCGCGAGGATTA
>NZ_JAFAGT010000102.1 GCF_019237615.1 Roseateles sp.
AGGGCCAGGTGCGCCATCACCGCCCCGGGGGTTTGCTGCTCGAACCGCTCAATGACTTCTTGCCAGATCTTCAACTCCCAATCGCACGAAATCCCCGTGCAATCACTAGCTTAGCCAATCAAGCTCGAAAGACCTTGAAAGGGATGGTCCTCAGAGCGCCACGGCGACGACCCCGGCGCCGATCAGCGCGGCCCCGGCCAGGCGCCAGCCGCGCTCGCCTTCGCCCAGCAACTGCCCGCCCAGCAGCGCGGCGAACAGCATGGAGACCTCCCGCGCCGGCGCCACGCGCGACAGCGGTGATTCGCGCACGGCGATCAGCACGAGGATGTAGGCCAGCGGCCCGAGGCCCGCGCAGGCGAGCACGGCCTTCCAGCTGCGGCGCAGTTCGGGCATGAAGCCCTTGGGGTCGCGTAGCAGCACGGGCAGTTGCAGCGGCACGCGCAGCAGGTTGCCGAAGTAGTCCAGCAGCAGCGGGGACACGGCCAGCATCCTGACGGCATAGCCGTCGATGACCGTGTAGCCGGCGATCAACGCGCCCGTGGCGGCACCCCAGTACAGGCCGTGGCGGCGGCGGGTGGCGGCTGCCGCGTCATGCGCCACGCCGCGGCCGATCAACCGTGGGCCCATGGTGATGAGCAGGATGCCACCCACCACGCCGGCCAGGCCCAGCGTGCCTGCCGTGCCCAGGTGCTCACCCAGCAGCAGTACCGCGCCGATAGCCGACAGCAGCGGGCCGCTGCCGCGCGCAACGGGATAGACGACGGTGAGGTCGCTGGCACGGTAGCCGGCCAGCAGGCAGTTGAAGTAGGCCAGGTGCACGACGGCACTGGCGGCGACACAGAGCCAGACCGTGCCGGACCAATGAGGCAGCTCGTCCAGCCCCACCCACAGTACGGCGGGCAGCCACAGCAGGGAGACGCCGGCCGAGCTGGCGAGCACGAAATGCGGCCCGTCGCCCCACTTCTTGACGGCGAGGTTCCAGGTGGCGTGGAGGAGGGCGGCGACGAGGACCAGGGCGAGGGCGGAAGCGGGCATCTCAATGCCTGCCCGTCCGCCGCCGGGGCGCGTGCGGGCCCGACATTCAGTACATCAGCCGATCCGGCCGGATGTCGCGCAGGATGGTCGTCGCGATCTCCTCGATGGACTTGTGCGTGGACGACAGCCAGGCGATGCCCTCTCGCTTCATCATGGCCTCGGCCTCGTTGACCTCGTAGCGACAGTTCAGCGTGTCGGCGTACTTGCTGCCGGGCCGACGCTCGTTGCGGATGGAGGCCAGGCGATCGGGGTCGATGGTGAGGCCGAAGCACTTGCGCTTGTGCGGCAGCAGCGGCGCCGGCAGCTTGCGGCGCTCGAAGTCCTCGGGAATCAGCGGGTAGTTGGCCGCCTTGATGCCGTGCTGCATCGCCAGGTACAGCGAGGTGGGCGTCTTGCCGCAGCGGGACACGCCCACAAGGATGACGTCGGCGGTGTCGAGGTTCTTGGACGACTGGCCGTCGTCGTGCGCGAGCGAGAAGTTGATGGCTTCGATGCGGTCGTGGTATTCCTGGCTCTCGGCCACGTCGGAGAAGCGACCCACGCGGTGGTTGCTCTTGATGCCGAACTCGTCCTCCAGCGGCTCGATGAAGGTGCCGAACATGTCCATCACGCGGCCCTGGCAGTGCTCGCGCACGACCCTGAGCACGTCGCGGTCCACCAGGGTGGCGAAGACGATGGGGCGCTGGCCCTCGCGCAGCCCGACCTCGTTGATCTCGGCGACGACGGCATGGGCCTTGTCGGCGGAGTCGATGAAGGGCCGGCGCACATGGCGGGCCTTGATGGAGAACTGCGCGAGTATGGAGTTGCCGAAGGTTTCGGCGGTGATGCCGGTGCCGTCGGAGACGAAGTAGACGGTTCTGGCGGTCATGGCGGCGGCTCCGGTCGGTTCAGGGGGGCCTGGCCATGATAGCCAGCGAGGCTCAGGCCTCGGCCTTGAGCCTCACCAGCATCTCGCGCATGACGGCGCTGTCCTCTGGCGGCAGCAGGCCGGCGCGCAGCAGGGTCTCGCGCTCCAGCTCACGCAGCCGCCACTCTAGCTCGCCTACCACCGTCATCAACTCGACCTGCAGCTCGGCATCGCGCTGCTCGGCCAGGCTGGCGACGAGGGCGTCGGGGTCGTGGGCGTCCAGGCCCGTGCTGGAGAAGGCGGTCTGGATGCGCAGTAGGCGCTGCAGGGCGGCCTCCAGTACTGCGCGCAGGCCGGGACGGGCCGCGGCAATGCGCTCTTCGATCCATGGGCGGGTCTCGCGGAAGCGCCCCAGCGTGGCGACGATGGCGACGACGCGCGGGATCGCCGACTCCAACGGCACCGGGTCGATGGCCGCGGCAGCGGCCGGCGCGCCACCATGGGCCGCGACCGTGATGGCTTCTGTGAGCTCGCGGCTGAACTCGCCGGGGATGAGCTTGGTGGCCACGCTGGCGCGCGTCAGCGGTGTCTTGCTGTTCTCGATCAGCGCCATCAGCCATTCGGCGGCCGCGAGGATCTGGCCGTTCAGTGGCAGGGCGGCGCCCTGCACGCCCCGGGGATAGCCGAAGCCGTCCAGCCTCTCATGGTGGTGCAGCACGGCGCTGGCGATCTCCCGGCCGGCGCCGGGCATGTTGCGCAGCACGCGTTCGCCGATGACGGGGTGGGAGGCGACATGGCGCCATTCCTGCGGGCCCAGCGGGGTGCCCGGGCGCATGTACTGCGGGTCGATATAGAGCTCGCCGACGTCGTGCAGCAGCCCGGCCAGGGCCAGCGTGTGGTGGCGGCCAGCTTCCCCGGGCAGCAGGCGGCGCGCCAGCGCCAGCGCCAGCATGGCGACGCCGGCAGTGTGCTTGAGGCGGTCGCTCTGGTACTCCGCGTAGACGGTCAGCAGGGACTGCACCGGGTAGCTGAGCTTGAGCGTGGCCAGCGTCGTCGGCGCGGCGGGGTAGAGGTCGTGGGCGCAGATGGCCTTGAGCAGCGGGTACTGCTCGAGCAGGGCTTCGCCCATGGGGCCGAAGCTCTGCGGCATGACGCCGTTGGTCACCTGGAGACAGTCCTCCAGCGGCTTTTGCAGCTTGTGCATCAGCAGGCGCTCGCGCACCTTCTCGTTGACCTGCGCGCCCTTGGCGAGCAGTTTGATGCCGTTCTGGCCGACGATATCCTCGATCGCCTCCACCGGCCGAGATTCGGACGTGTGGATCACATGGTCCAGGTAATGCGCGTTGACTTCGGGAGCGGGTTCGGTGGTCACATCGGCAATTGTGCACAGTGCGCAGTTACATGCAGGTACGGAGCGCCTAGAATCCGGCTCAATTCCTCGCGATCAGCCCCATGCGCGCTTCCGCCCTCCAAGAAGAATTCAGAAATGGATGGAGCCGCGCCTGCCTTGAGCACATCGACTCGGCGGTGACCCCCATGGATGGCCCGGACGACGCGACGACCCCGGTTTTTCAACCTCCCGGAGTTTTTTCATGTCCACCCTGTTCGAGGCGGCCGCCCTGGTCGTACCGTTTGAGAACCTGAGGATGACCGATGTCGAGGCAGTCGGCGGCAAGAACGCCAGCCTCGGCGAAATGATCTCGCAGCTCGCCGCCAGCGGCGTGCGCGTCCCCGGCGGCTTCGCCACGACGGCGCATGCCTTCCGCGAATTCCTCAAGCATGAGGGCCTGGATGCGCGCATCGCGGCGCGCCTGGCCACGCTCAACACCGACGATGTGCGCGCGCTGGCCGAGGCTGGTGCCGAGATCCGTGGCTGGATCGAGAGCCAGCCCTTTCCGGCCGACCTGGAGGCCGGCGTGCGCCAGGCCTTTGAACAACTGACGGCCGACAACCCGGGCGCTTCCTTCGCCGTACGCTCGTCCGCCACGGCCGAGGACCTGCCCGACGCCTCCTTCGCTGGCCAGCAGGAGACCTTCCTGAACGTCGTCGGCATAGCCGAGGTGCTGCACAAGATGCGCGAGGTGTTCGCGTCGCTGTACAACGACCGCGCCATCAGCTACCGCGTGCACAAGGGCTTCGCGCATGGCGACGTGGCGCTGTCGGCCGGCGTGCAGCGCATGGTGCGTTCCGACCTCGGCTCGGCCGGCGTCATGTTCACCATCGACACGGAGAGCGGTTTCCCCGACGCCGTCTTCATCACCTCCAGCTACGGCCTGGGCGAGACGGTGGTGCAGGGCGCCGTGAACCCGGACGAGTTCTACGTGCACAAGCCGGCGTTGAAGGCTGGCAAGCTGGCCATCATCCGCCGCAACCTGGGCTCCAAGCTGATCCGCATGGAGTTCGCTTCGCCCGAGGAGAAGGCCGCCAGCGGCAAGCTGGTGAAGACGGTGGACACGGTGCCCGAGCACCGCAACCGCTACTCGCTGAACGACGCCGAGGTCACCGAGCTGGCCCGCTACGCCCTCATCATCGAGCAGCATTACGGCCGCGCGATGGACATCGAGTGGGGCCGCGACGGCGTCGATGGCAAGCTCTACATCCTGCAGGCCCGCCCCGAGACCGTGAAGAGCCAGCAGGCCGGCCAGGTCGAGCATCACTACAAGCTCAAGGCCCACAGTGCCGTGCTGGCCGAGGGCCGCGCCATCGGCCAGAAGATAGGCACCGGCCCGGTCCGTCTGGTCGACAGCGTCGCCGAGATGGAGCGTGTGCAGCCGGGCGATGTGCTGGTCACCGACATGACCGACCCGAACTGGGAGCCGGTCATGAAGCGCGCTTCCGCCATCGTGACGAACCGCGGCGGCCGCACCTGCCACGCGGCCATCATCGCGCGCGAGCTGGGCATCCCGGCCGTGGTGGGCTGTGGTGACGCGACGGACAAGCTCAAGGACGGCCAACTGGTCACGGTGGCCTGCTCCGAGGGCGACACCGGCTACATCTACGACGGCCTGCTGGAGACCGAGGTCAGCGAGGTGCACCGTGGCGAGCTGCCGTACTGCCCCATCAAGATCATGATGAACGTGGGCAACCCGCAACTGGCCTTCAACTTCGCGCAGATGCCGTCCGGCGGCGTGGGCCTGGCCCGGCTGGAATTCATCATCAACAACAACATCGGCGTCCACCCCAAGGCCATCCTGGACTATCCCAATATCGACGCCGAGCTGAAGAAAGCCGTCGAGTCGGTGGCCCGTGGCCATGCATCGCCGCGCGCCTTCTACGTCGACAAGCTGGCCGAGGGCATCGCGACCATCGCGGCTGCCTTCTACCCGCGGCCGGTCATCGTGCGGTTGTCGGATTTCAAGAGCAACGAGTACCGCAAGCTCATCGGCGGCACCCGCTACGAGCCTGACGAGGAGAACCCCATGCTGGGCTTCCGCGGCGCGTCGCGCTACATCAGCGGCGAGTTCCAGGATGCCTTCGCGATGGAGTGCGAAGCCTTGAAGCGCGTGCGCAAGGAGATGGGCCTGACCAACGTCGAGATCATGGTGCCCTTCGTGCGCACCGTGAAGCAGGCCGAGAAGGTCGTCAGCATGCTGGCCGAGAAGGGCCTGAAGCGCGGCCAGGATGGCCTGCGCGTCATCATGATGTGCGAGGTGCCCAGCAATGCCATCCTGGCAGAGCAGTTCCTGGCACATTTCGACGGCATGTCCATAGGCTCCAACGACCTGACGCAGCTGACGCTGGGCCTGGACCGGGACTCGGGCCTGGAGCAACTGGCCGGAGACTTCGACGAGCGCGACCCGGCCGTCAAGGCCATGATCTCGCGCGCCATCCGCGCCTGCCGCGCCACCGGCAAGTACATCGGTATCTGCGGCCAAGGCCCCAGCGACCACCCGGACTTCGCCGAATGGCTGGCCGAGGAAGGCATCGTGTCCATCTCGCTGAACCCCGACACCGTCATCGACACCTGGCAGCGGCTGGCTGCGAAGTAAACCGGCGTCTTTCCTGATCAGCCCGGGTTCTCCGCAGGGGAATCCGGGCTTTTTGTTGCCATGATCGCGGCCGTGTCCGCCCGTCGCCTCCACCGCCGCTACGCTCTGTTCACGCTGAGCTTCATCGCCCTCGTGATCGCCCTCGGCCTGGCCGAGCAGCGCGGCCTGCCCAAGGCCTGGATAGGCTACACCTTCCTCGGCACGACCGTGCTCGTCTACGCCGTCATCGGCATCCTCTGCCGCACGACGGACCCGGCCGAGTACTTTGTCGCCGGCCGCCGCGTGCCGCCGCTCTACAACGGCATGGCCGCCGGCGCCGACTGGATGAGCGCGGCCAGCTTCATCGGCCTGGCCGGAACGCTCTACGCCAGTGGCTACGCGGGCCTGGCCTATGTGCTGGGCTGGACCGGCGGCTTCTGCCTCGTGGCCCTGTGCATCGCGCCCTATCTGCGCCGCTTCGGCCAGTTCACGCTGGCCGACTTCCTGGCCGAGCGCTTCGAGAGCCGCACACTGCGCCTCGTCGGCGCGGCGGCGGCCATCCTCGTGTCCTTCGTCTACCTGGTCGCACAGATCTACGGCGTGGGTCTGATCACGACGCGGCTGACGGGCCTGGGCTTCGAGGTCGGGGTCTTCGTGGGCCTGGGCGGCGTGCTGGTCTGCTCCTTCCTGGGCGGCATGCGCGCCGTCACGTGGACGCAGGTGGCCCAGTACCTCATCATGATCCTGGCCTATCTGGTGCCGGTCATCTGGCTGAGCGTCAAGCAGACCGGCTGGCCGCTGCCCCAGCTGGTCTATGGCCAGCAACTGCACCGGCTGGCCGAGCGCGAGCGCGAGCTGATCCGCGACCCGGGCGAGCTGCAGGTGCGCGCCATCCATCAGCAGCGCGCCGATGCCGCGGCGGCGCGCCTGGCCGACGTGCCCAAGGCGTTGGCCGACGAGCAGGCGAGGGCGGCCGCCAGTGTTGCCGCGCTGAAGGCGGCGAACGCGCCGCTGGCCCAGATCCAGGTCGCCGAGAAGCAGCGCGCGGCCCTGCCGCGCACGACCGGCGAGGCCGAGGAGCGCTGGCGGCGCGAGCAGGCCAGCGAGGCGCAACTGGCCCGGCCGCTGTCGGGCCTGGTGCCGCACACCCAGCCCTTCGCCGGCAACCCCGACGGCAGCCCTGCCGAGCAGGAGCAGGCCAGCGAGGCGCGGCGCAACTTCATCGCGCTGGCGCTGTGCCTGATGGTGGGCACGGCAGGACTGCCGCATCTGCTGACGCGTTACTACACGACGACCTCCGTCGCGACGGCGCGCGAGTCGGTCGCCTGGTCTCTGGTCTTCATCTGCCTGCTCTACCTGACGGCACCGGCCCTGGCCGTCATGGTCAAGACCGAGGTGTTCAACGGCCTGGTGGGCACTTCCTTCGAGCAGTTGCCGGCCTGGATACGCCAATGGCAGCGCGTCGATCCGGCACTGCTGTCCGCCATCGACCTGAACGGCGATGGCCGGCTGCAGCTGGGCGAATTGCGCCTGCACCCGGATCTGGTCATGCTGGTCATGCCCGAGCTGGGTGGCCTGCCCTATGTCATCTCTGGCATGGTGGCCGCCGGCGGGCTGGCGGCGGCGCTGTCCACGGCCGACGGCCTGCTGCTGGCCATCTCCAGCGCGCTGTCGCACGATCTCTACTACAAGGCCATCAACCCCGAGGCCTCGCGCACGCGGCGCGTCACCCTGTCCAAGGCCTTGCTGCTGGCAGCGGCGCTGACGGCCGCGGCCGTCGCATCCAGCCGCCCGGCGGACATCCTGGCCGTCGTCACGGCGGCCTTCTCCATCGCCGGCTCCACCTTCTTCCCGGCGTTGGTGGCTGGCGTGTTCTGGCGCCGCGCCAACCGCGCCGGCGCACTGACCGGCATGCTGACCGGGCTGGGCGTCTGTCTGGTCTACCTCGTCATGGCCCATCCGGGGCTCAGGGCCATGACCGGCCTGCCGGGGGCCGCCGTCATGATCTGGGGCATACAGCCGGCGTCGGCCGGGCTGTTCGGCGTGCCGGCCGGGGCACTGGCGCTGGTGCTGGTCAGCCTGATGACGGCGGCGCCGAGCCCGCGGCAGCGCGACTTCATCGACGCGCTGCGCCGCCCTCGGCAGTCCTGAGTCGGGCCGGATTTGGCGGATCGGCCTTCCCGGGCTAGAATCCCGGGTTCCCCCTTGCCGCAACCACGTGTCGACGCCGTGGGGCGGCTTCCACAGCCGGGCAACCCTGCCGGGCTGGAATCCACAAGGAGTACACATGCGTCACTACGAAATCGTTCTGCTGATCCATCCGGATCAAAGCGAACAGGTTCCGGCCATGCTGGAGCGCTACAAGGGCCTGATCACCACCGGCGGTGGTGTCGTGCACCGGGTCGAGGACTGGGGCCGTCGCCAGATGGCTTACCTGATCCAGAAGCTCGCCAAGGCTCACTACCTGTGCCTGAACATCGAGTGCAGCAAGGAAGTCCTGGCTGAGCTCGAGACCGGCTTCCGCTTCAACGACGCCGTGCTGCGCCACCTCACCGTGGTCCAGGACAAGGCCATCACGACCCCCTCGGTCATGATGAAGGCCGTCGAGCGCGAAGAAGCCCGCAAGGCGCCGCAGCAAGAAGCGGCCTGAGCGCAGGTCATCGCTAGAGAACCAGGTTTTTCGAGCAGCGTGCCTCCGGCGTGAACCAGCTTCACCTGCAGGCACAGATCCAGCAACTCGGACAAGTTCGCTACACCCCCGCTGGGCTGATGGCCCTGGACGCTGGCCTCAAGGCCGAGTCCGAAGTCATCGAGGCCGGCAAGCCCCGCAAGGTCTCGCTGGAGATCAAGGCGGTCGCGGTGGGCGAAGTGGCCAGGCAGTTGCAGGCGCTGGGAGTTGGCGGCCAGGCGGTCTTCCGCGGCTTTCTGACCCACCAGCGCAATGGCAGGGGTTTCATCGCCCATGTCACCGTGATCGAGCCCGCTGCCGCGGAACCTGGAAGTTTTTGAATCCGGATAGATTTAACAGAGGTCCACTATGCCCCCGCCCCGTGGTAAAGGTCGCTTCTCCAAGGACAAGAAGCCCAAGCGCAACCAACAGTCGCTGCTGTTCCGCCGCAAGCGTTTCTGCCGCTTCACCGTCGCCGGTGTCGAGCAGATCGACTACAAGGACATCGACACGCTGCGCGATTTCATCGCCGAAAACGGCAAGATCACGCCCGCTCGCCTGACCGGCACGCGCGCCTTCTTCCAGCGTCAGCTGACGGTGTCCATCAAGCGCGCGCGCTTCCTGGCCCTGCTGCCGTACAGCGACCAGCACAAGGTCTAAGGAGCTGACGACATGCAAGTGATCCTGCTCGAAAAAGTGGCCAACCTCGGCAACCTCGGCGACGTCGTCAAGGTCAAGGACGGTTATGCCCGCAACTTCCTGATCCCGACCAAGCAGGCGCGCCGCGCCACCGAAGTCGCGATCAAGGAATTCGAAGCCCGCCGTGCCGAGCTCGAGAAGGCCGCCGCCGAGAAGCTGGCTGCTGCCCAGAAGCTGGGCGAGGCCCTCGCTGGCAAGGCCGTGCGCATCGCCCAGAAGGCCGGTGTTGACGGCCGCCTGTTCGGCTCGGTGACGAACGCCGACATCGCCGATGCGCTGACCAAGCTGGGTTCGTCCATCGCCAAGTCGCAGGTGCGCCTGCCCAACGGTCCGCTGAAGACCGTCGGCGAGTTCCCGGTGAGCGTCGTCGCCCACACGGACGTGGTCGTCGAGATCAGCGTCCAAGTGGTTGCGGAAGCCGAGTAAAGCTCGCTTCCACTGATGCGCGGTGACGGCCAGTCACCGCAACATCGAAAGAAGGCCGATACCCTCCGGGTTTCGGCCTTCTGTCTTTCCGGAGCGTGTTTTCCCGCACGCTCCACCGCTTGCCAACAATCCGTTCACAGCTTTATCCACAGGCATGTCCGCGATCTTTCCCGCCTCCTCCCCCGCCGCGCCGCAAGACGATGAGGTTGCGCGACTGCGCGTGCCGCCGCATTCGGTCGAGGCCGAGCAGAGCGTGCTCGGCGGCCTGCTGATCGACAACTCGGCCTGGGACAAGGCGGCCGACCTGCTGACCGAGGGTGACTTCTACCGCTTCGAGCACAAGCATGTGTACTCGGCCGTCGGCAAGCTCATCAACGCGGGCAAGCCGGCCGACGTCGTCACCGTCTTCGACGAGCTGACTTCCATCGGCCGTGCGGAGGAATGCGGCGGCCTGGCCTACCTGAACGCGCTGGCGCAGAGCGTGCCGAGTGCCGCCAATCTGCGTCGTTATGCCGAGATCGTGCGCGAGCGGGCCATCCTGCGCAAGCTGGTTGCCACCAGCGACGAGATCGCGACCGCCGCGCTGAACCCGCAGGGCAAGGCCGTGAACCAGATCCTGGACGAGGCCGAGGGCAAGATCTTCAAGATCGGCGAGGAAGGCTCGCGCAGCCAGCAGGGCTTCCAGAGCATGGACCGGCTGGTCATCGCGCTGATCGACCGCGTCAACGAACTCGCCGAGGCCGGGCATCAGGACGTCACCGGCGTGCGCACCGGCTTCTACGACCTCGACAAGCAGACGGCCGGTCTGCAGCCCGGCGACCTCATCGTGCTGGCGGCGCGCCCCTCCATGGGCAAGACGGCATTTGCGGTCAACATCGCCGAGAACGTCGCCATCAACGAGGGTCTGCCCGTCGTCATCTACTCGATGGAAATGGGCGCCGCGCAGCTGGCGCTGCGTATGGTGGGCTCCATCGGTCGCATCGACCAGAGCCACCTGCGCACCGGCCAGCTCAAGGACGACGAATGGGGCCGGCTGTCCGAGGCCGTCGACAAGCTCGGCAAGGCCAGCATCTTCATCGACGAGAGCCCGGGACTCTCGCCGTCGGAAGTGCGCGCGCGTGCGCGCCGCCAGGCCCGTATCTGCGGCCAGTTGGGGCTGATCGTCATCGACTACCTGCAGCTGATGACGGGCAACGGCGGTGGCAGCGAGGAGAACCGCGCGACCGTGCTGGGCGAGATCTCGCGCGGCCTGAAGGCGCTGGCCAAGGAGCTGAAGTGCCCCGTCATCGCGCTGTCCCAGCTGAACCGTTCGGTGGAGCAGCGGCCCGACAAGCGTCCCATGATGTCCGACCTGCGCGAGTCCGGCGCCATCGAGCAGGACGCGGACATCATCATGTTCATCTACCGCGACGAGTACTACACCAAGGACGAGTGCAAGGAGCCGGGGGTCGCTGAAATCATTATTGCGAAACAGCGTAACGGCCCGGTGGGCACCGTCAAGCTGGCCTTCCAGCGCATGCACACCAAGTTCGAGAACCTTGCTCCTGGGTACGTGGGGGTCGAGCGGGACGAATACTGATCGTCAACCGACACGAATTTAGAGGGGCCACTGATGCGCGACGTGCATCAGTGGCCCTTTCGATTTTGGTGCTCGCGCGGGCGCCGCTTCAGCCCAAATTGACTCGGTGTCCTACCCGAGAGGCTAGGAAGCGGTAGGACATGTAGAAAACGCCGTAGAAATTCGAAACGACGGATCGCCGCCGGAGAGCACCTGAGCGGCCTTGCACGCGGGCGAACGCGCAGTTCTCCCATGCCCGCGAACGTCGCAGGCGCCAGGAACCGCGTCGGCAACATCGCCGGCACCGCTCCCGAGACCCTACTCGTGGGCTTCCCGTTCAGGTCCGTGAATCGCTGCGCTTGCCCCAACGAAAATTGTTGCACGCAACGCTATTTTGGAAAGTGACGCCTCGGCGCGGCGTTTTCCTGGAACGTCGTTCGGGAAATCCGCTTGCTGCCTGATGTTCGGAGGGTAAGGCGACACCGCCTGCCGTACAGGTCCGCCCCATGGCGGCAACAGCAGGTGCAAAGCCAACCGGAACCATCAGCCTCAGCCATCGCGGCCCTGCCGGCGAATAGCAGTTGACGGCGCTGGGCCACGGGCTTGATCTCAGCGCCTTGACCTTGCAACACGTTTGCAACACACTTGCGGGCATGAAGACTGCGATCCTTCCTCAAGTGCGCGTTGAGCCGCAGCTGCGGGCCGACCTCGAATCGGTGCTACGCGAAGGTGAAACGCTGTCCGACTTTCTCGAAGCGACTGTGCGCCAGGCGGTGGACTACCGGCGCATGCAGTCCGAGTTTGACGCCCGTGCGGATGCTGCTTGGGCGCGGTTCCAGCAAACCGGCGCTGGAGTGCCAGCCCAAGAGGTCGTAGCTGAGATGCGTGGGCGGCTCGAAGCACGGCGCCGCGAGTTGCAAGGTCGACATCGCCCGGCCGACGCATGACCTTCACGGTCATTGTCGATCCCCACGCGAAGGCTGACCTGCTGAGGCTTTACGAGCACCTGCTCGAACGCGCGCAATACGTCGAGGATCTGGAGACTGCGGATCGCGCGCTGCAGGCCATAGATGCTGCGATGTCGTCTCTTGCAAGGGCGCCGTTCCTGTTTCGCAAGGCGGCCGGGTCGCGCAGCCCTTTACGGCGCGAGCTGGTCGTACCGTTCGGCGCTTCTGGGTACGTTCTCAAGTACGAAATCGCTTCGCCCCAGCTGGTGATCGTCCTGGCCGTTCGGCATCAGCATGAGGCCGACTACCACTGACGCTGCGAACCATGTGAACCCTGGGTGCGGCCTTCCGTGCAGCCGACCAACTTCTGCCGGTGCTGCAGTCCTGACGATTCCGATGTTTGGGGTTGCTGTTTCTTCTCGCTTGCTCGGACTGCGACGGCATTCATCGTGCTCCCATTCGAAGCGCCGAGACCAGGCGTGATTGGAGGATGACATGGCCAAGTGGCATCGCGCCAACCGCGGCGGAGAGAACTACAACCAAAAAGCCGAGAGGCAAATTTCGACGCCGGGGGGGGCCGGGCGCTGCGCGCCCGGCGGCCTGTGGACATGTGGACATGTGGACGATGCGCCAAATGGCGCACCGCCCTCAGCCGTGGACAACTGCTCGCAGTTGCCCACCGCTTCGGTCTTCGCCCACATGCCCACAGGCTCCACCAATTGAGTCAAATTCCGGTGAGCAGCCGCTGCCAAATCTGCGATCCGACCTGTCCTATCCGCAGAAATCGGCCTATCGGCGTAAATCGGGCGATTTCGGCCTCAAAAGCGCGTTGAAGCCTTGCAAGTTAGGAAATTTGCAAAGACATGATCATGTTCATCTACCGTGATGAGTGCTACACCAAGGACGAGTGCAAGGAGCCGGGGGTCGCTGAGATCATCATCGCCAAGCAGCGTAACGGCCCGGTGGGGACCGTGAAGCTGGCCTTCCAGCGCATGCACACCAAGTTCGAGAACCTCGCGCCTGGCTACGTCGGCGTGGAGCGCGACGAGTACTAGCGTCCGGTGCGCGACGGCTGCAGCCCAGCCCTTGCGCGCTAGAGGAAGCGTGCCAGTTGCTCGACGTCTTCCGGGAAGAGCTGGCCCGTTTCAGCCGCCACGACGCGGCCGTCGCGACCCCGCACCACGGTGACCGGCAGGCCCTGGGGCTTGGGCAGCTGGGCCTCCACGGCCGGCGTCACCCAGCCGCAGGGGAAGTCATAGCCGCGCCTGGCGCGATAGGCCTTGGCCGCGGCGGGATCTTTGTCGATGGACAGGCCCAGCACGCGCAGGCCGTGCTCGCGCTGCGCGCGCCAGAGCGCCTGGACGGCGGGCGTGACCTGGGCGCAGAACGGGCACCAGCTGGCCCACCAGTACACGACGACCACCTGGCCCTGGGCCGACGAGGCCTTGAACTCGCCGCCTTCGAGCAGCGGCAGGTCGGGCAGTCGCAGCATGCTGCCCAGGACCGGCACATTCTTCAGCGGCTCGGTGGCCAGCACCCGCGGTCCGCCCATGCCGAGCGCCAGCGCGGCGCCGACGCCGCGGCACCAGTGACGTCGGTCCAGCCCGGCCATGTCAGCGCAGGCCGCCGACGAGCAGACGCTCCTCGGTGGGCACCGGCGCGTCGCCGTCGAGTTCCACCGCCAACTGCGTGCAGACGGCGCGGCACAGCATGGCGACCTTCTCGCTCTGCAGCCGGTAGTAGATCTGCGTGCCGTCGCGGCGCTTGCCCAGGATGCCGGCGCGGTAGAGCGTGGACAGGTGCTGGGACATGTTGGGCTGGGTGGTCTGGATCTGCTCCAGCAGCTCGGAGACGTTGCGCTCGCCGTTGCAGACGGCGCTGATGATCTTGAGCCGGATCGGCGTGGCCAGGACGCCGAAGAGTTCGGCAGCGGACTCGAAAACGCGGTCTTCCTCGGGAGCGTCGGTCATCGCGGCGGCGTTCGGGTGGGGCAGGAAAATCACTGTATCAGCAAGCGCCGATGTGCGCTGCAGGGAATGGAGAATGTGGTGGCCAGAACTCTTGCTGATCGCTGACCGCCATGGATGAATCCAGCCTGCCCGCCCTGACTCACCAAGTCCTTGGTGCCGCGTTCGGCCTGACCGTGCTGTTCGGCGCCCTGTGCCAGCGCACGCGCTTCTGCACCATGGGCGCCGTGTCCGACATCTACGCCATGGGCGACTGGCGGCGCGCCCGCATGTGGATGCTCGCAGTGGCCGTCGCGATGCTGGGCTTCAACGGCCTGGCGGCGCTGGGCCTGGTGGACCCGGCCGCCAGCATCTACACGGGGCCGCGCCTGCTGTGGCTGTCCGGGCTGCTGGGTGGCCTGCTGTTCGGCTTCGGCATGGTGCTGGGCTCGGGCTGCATCAGCCGCAACCTGGTGCGCCTGGGCGGCGGCAACCTGAAGTCGCTGGTGGTGCTGGTGGTGGCGGCCGTCGCGGCCGGCGCCACGCTGCGCGGCCTGACGGCCGTGCTGCGGGTGGCCACCGTCGAGAAGGTCTTCGTGGAGCTGCCAGCGGGCCAGGCGCTGCCCAGCCTGCTGGCCGGCGGCCTGCCGGGCAGCCCTCTGGCCTGGGGCCTGGGCATCGCCGTCATGGCGGCGGCGGCGCTGATGGGCTGGGCCCTGCTGCCGCGCGAGGGGCGCACCGCCGAGATCGTGCTCGCCGGGCTGGGCGTGGGGCTGCTGATCTCGGCGCTGTGGTGGGTGTCCGGACACCTGGGCTTCCTGCCCGAGGACCCGCGCACGCTCGAGCCGCTCTATCTGGCGACGAACTCGCGCCACATGGAGTCGCTCAGCACCATCGCGCCGGTGGCCTATGCGCTGGACTGGCTGCTGATGTTCAGCGACCAGTCCAAGACGTTGACGCTGGGCATCGTCAGCGTGGCCGGCATCGTCGTCGGCGCGGCGCTGATGGCCTGGCGTGACCGCAGCTTCCGCTGGGAGGGCTTCGGCAGCGTGGGCGACCTGGGGCTGCATCTGGCGGGCGCCGTCTGCATGGGCGTGGGCGGCATCGTCGCGATGGGCTGCTCCATCGGCCAGGGCGTCACGGGCGTGTCGACGCTGTCGCTGGGCAGCTTCATCGTGCTCGCGGCCATGGTGGCCGGCGCCTGGCTGGGGCTGCGCTACCAGGACTGGCGCCTGGCGCGGGCCTGAGCCCGCAGCAGCGCACGCAGGTCTTCGTCGCTCATCTCTCCCGGGATGCAGCGTGGCTGCGTCGGCGCGTCGCCCAGCCAGCAGGTCATGGGCACGACGCGGCGCGGCGTCAGCTGCGGACGCAGCGCGCAGTCGCCGCTGCCGTCCACGATGACGGGGAAGTCGTAGCCGCGCCGCGCTACGGCGCGGCTGACGGCGTCGGGCTGACCGTCGACCGCGACGCCCAGCACGGCCGCGCCCGGCGCCTCGCGCAGCAGGCGGTCGAGCCGTTCGTTGTGCCGCTGGCAGAAGCCGCAGTCCACCGACCACAGCACGGCGAGCACCGGTCCGCGGCGCCAGAAGTCGGCTGCCATGGGGCGGCCCTGGACGTCGGTCTTGGGCGGACCGCCGGGGCAGAGGGCCGGCCAGGTGTCGGCGCCCGGTGCGGCCTGGGCCAGGCCGAAGGCCAGCAGTCCGGCGCAAAGGGGCCGCCACCTCATGGCGCGCCGCGCTCCATCAGCAGGTAGGTGTTGTAGGCGTTCATGCGGTTGGCGGCTCGAAACAGCGGCAGGGCCTCGAAGGCCGACCAGTCCGTGCCGGCGTAGGCCTCGTCGAAGGGCTGCATGTCGGCGGCCGCACGACCCATGGTGTCGCGCAGGTACTGCAGGTAGTCGCGCGTCAGTTTCAGGTCGGCCAGCGCCTCCGTGGAGGCCGGTCCATGGCCGGGGACGATGACCGCAGGCGCGGCGGCGATGAGGCGTGAAAGCGCCGCGATCCAGCCGCGGCTGTCGGCTTGGCCGACATAGGGAATGCGTCCGCGGAAGACCAGGTCGCCGGCAAAGAGGACGCGCGCGCCCTCGACGAAGACGGTCAGGTCCTCCGGCGTGTGGGCCGGCCCGACATGGCGCAGCTGCAGGCGCACGCCACCCAGTTCCAGTACCTCGTCGTCGTGCAACCAGCGGTCGGCCGGCACGAGCCGGGTGTGCGCGTCGACCCAGGGGGCCAGCGTTTCGCGGCTGGCCTGCAGGCGCAGCTGCGCGGCGTCGGATTGCAGGTATTCGCGCCCCGCCTCGTGGGCGATGATCGTGGCGCCGCGGTCCTTGAACACCTGCAGGCCGTAGACATGGTCGGCGTGGTAGTGGGTCAGCACCACGTAGCGCACCGGCTGGAGCGTGACCGCGCGGATGGCCTCCAGCAGCGACTCTGCCAGCGCCGGCGACCCGAGGGCGTCGATGACGATCACGCCGGCCGGCGTGACGACGACGCCGGCGTTGGAGATGAAGTTGCGGTTCTGCGCCGAGCCCAGTGCTGCCTCGCCCTGCACGAACCACACGTTGGGCGCGACGGGTTGCAGGGTCAGCGGCGCCGCGATGGCGGCGGCGGCCCACCAGGCCAGCAGCAAGGTGGCCAGACGCTTCATGGCCTGGCTCCCGCTTCGGTGGCGGCCGGCGGCGCGTCGCCTTGGTCGACGAGCCGATCGGTCAGCGCGGCCGCGGCCCACATGCCGGCCAGCGTGACCCAGGACGTGGCCGTGAACACCGCAGCACCAGACAGGCCGGCCCCCACCGCGCAGCCGCCCGCCAGCATGCCGCCAAAGCCCATGCAGACGGCGCCGACGATGTAGCGTCGCATGCTGGCGCCGCCCTGGAAACCCTCGAGCCTGAGCTCGCCCGACAGCGCCGCCGCGAGGAAGGCGCCGAGGAAGACGCCGGGGATCAGGCCCAGGTCGAAGCTCGGCGGCTTGTCGCTGACGAAGAGCACGCGGCTCAGCACCTCGGCCGAGGGGCCGGTGAAGCTCAGCGACTGGATGGGGTGTGGGTCGAAGGCCAGCCTGGAGATGGCGTAGGTGAACCACCAGCCGGCCGCCACGGTGAGGCCCACGCCGATGGCGCCGCCCCAGCCCCAGGCGCCCACGCGCTGGCGTCTGGCCCAGAACACCGCGGCGGCGAACCAGGCGGCTGCGAACAGCAGTGCGCCGCCATGGCCGATGCCGGTGCGGGCCAGCAGGTCACGGGCGCCGCCGCCGTCTATGGTCCACCACTCGGAGATGGCCAGCCGCAGCGGTGACAGGGCGCCGGTCAGCGCCGACTGCGCCGTGACGGCGAAGACCAGTCCAGACAGCAGCGCGCGCAGATTGCCCTGGGCTGCCAGCACGAGCAGCCGGCTGGAGCAGCCGCGCGCCAGGATCATGCCCATGCCGAACAGCGCGCCGCCGAGGGCTGCGCCGGAGAGGCTGCCGCGGGCGGCAATCTGGCGGGCGTTGCCGGCGTCGAACCAGCCCAGCAGCACGAGGGCCTGCGTGGCGCCCACCGCGGTGGCGAAGGCGAACAGCCAGACCGTCAGCCGGCCGCCGGTGCGTTGGTGGCGGGAGAACTCGATGACGGCGGCGCGCAGGCAGAAGCGCGAGCGCTGCGTGAAGAAGCCGAACAGCACGCCGATGAGTGCGGCGCCCAGGGCCAGCGTGCCGGGTTCGCCCAGCGTGTCGATGGCGGATTCAAGAAACATGCAGCGAACTTCCGTGGGCGGGCGGCAGCGGGCCGGGCGCCGGGGGCCTCAAGCCGGCCCACCATCTCCCCGGGGACTGGCCGGCGTACCCGTCGGCCTAGGGCTTGATGTAGGCGTAGCCTTCCTTCTGCAGCTTCACGAGGCGTACGACGCCGGAGGGCGTGTAGTCGGCCTCCAGCACGAACTGGTCCTTGTTCAGGCCGCGGTTCTTCAGCGTGATCTCGCAGACCTCGAAGCGCACGCCGCGGGCCTTCAGCGCAGAGATCAGTGGTGCGAACTCGGTGCCGTTGGGCGCTTTGGCGCCTTCCATCAGCAGGTCCACGCCCTCGGCATGGGTGACGACGGTGATCTGGGCCGAGGGATCCGTGTCGAGGTGGTTACGGATGTTGCGTAGGCCCTTGAGCCCTTGCGTGGCGGCGTTGTCGAAGTGGTAGACGACGAGGTCGCCGGCCCAGGCGAGCGGGGAGGCGAGAAGCATGGTGAAGAGGACGAGCAGGAAGCGCTTGCGCATGGGGGTCTCCTGGCGCGGTTGGGAATCAGTCGTGCAATTCGATCAGGGCGGTCACGGCCCGGACGCCGGCCAGCGCGCAGGCGTCGTCGGCTTCGGCACCGGGCGCGCCCGACACGCCGATGGCACCGACGATGCTGCCTGCGGCCTCGATGACCTGGCCTCCGCCTATGGCCATGACCTGGGTCGACTGGCGGATGCCGCTCATGGTCTTGCCGGCCTGGGTCTCGGCCGCCAGCGTGGCAGTCGGCATGCGAAAGCTCGCCGCAGTCCAGGCCTTGCGCGGCGCGATGTCCAGCGTGTGGGCGCCGGCGAAGCGGTCACGCAGCAGCACCTGCACGAGGCCGCTGCGGTCCACCACGGCGACGGCGACCTGGTGGCCGGCCAGGCGGCAGTGGGCGAGCGCGGCCTGCGCCGCCGCGAGGGCCGTCTCAGGCGTCAGCTGCTGTGCGCTGTAGAGAGGCGGCGCATCGGCGGCGTGGGCCGAGGCCGTCAGCGCCAGCGTGGCAAGCATCAGCAGTCGCTTCATGGCCTTTTCTTCCTCGCTCAGCCGCCCAGCAGGCCGGGATTGCCCTGCATGGCGACCAGCTTGGGCGCATTGATGGCGCGTGGCTTCACGCGTCCGCCCTGGGCCTGCAGCCAAGTCTCGACATGCTCCCACACGGGCTTGATGCCCGGCGTGCGCTTCGCTTCCTCGGCGACGGGTGCCCAGCCGGCCACCTTGTAGTGCTTGTCGGCGTCCAGCGGCTTGCCATTCAGGCGCATGTCGGTGATGCGCCGGCCCATGGCCTCGGTGGGCTGCATGGTGTAGCTCAGGCCACCCACGCGCACCATGTCGCCGCCCTGCTGGTAGTAGGGGTCGGGGTTGAAGAGGTTGTCGGCCACGTCTTCCAGTACCGTCTTGATGGTCGCGCCGGTCATCTCGGTCAACGTGGCATAGGGGTAGGTGATGGCCAGTTGGTCCATCAACAGCTCGCGCGTGATGGTGTCGCCCGGCAGCAGGCTGGTGCCCCAGCGGAAGCCCGGCGAGAAGGCGATCTCGGCGCCCTGCGTGTCCATCAGCGCGTCGCAGATCAGCTGATCCCAGCTGCCGTTGAAGTTGCCGCGGCGGTACAGCAGGCCGTCGGTGACGGCGAGCTTCTGGCCCAGCCTGGCCTCGTAGGGCGCACGGATCTTGGCGATCAGCGCCTGCATCTCGGGATCGGGGCGCAGCTGGTTGGCGAACACGGGCAGCAGGCGGTAGCGGAAGTCGACGAGCTTGCCGCCCCTGACGTCGAAGTCCATCACGCCGAGGAACTTGCCGTTGCTGCCGGCGTTGGTCACCAACGTTGTGCCGCCGGCGTTCTTCACCGGCACGGCCACGGGCACGCCGTCATGCGTATGGCCGCCGAGGATGGCGTCGATGCCGCGCACGCGCGAGGCCATCTTCAGGTCCACGTCCATGCCGTTGTGCGACAGCACGCAGACCAGCTGGGCGCCGGCCGCGCGGGCCTCGTCCACCACCTTCTGCATGTTGGCGTCCTGGATGCCGAACTCCCAGTCCGCCACCATGTAGCGCGGGTTCGCGATGGGCGTGTAGGGGAAAGCCTGGCCGACGATGGCGACCTGCACGCCGTTGATGACCTTCAGCGTGTAAGGCTTGAAGACAGGGTCACCGAAGTCGGCCGTCTTGACGTTCTGGGCGACGAAGTCGACCTTGCCGGCGAAGTCCTTCTCGACGATCTCCTTGACGCGCTCCATGCCGTAGGTGAACTCCCAGTGGCCGGTCATCACGTCCACGCCCAGCAGCTTGCAGGCGTCCACCATGTCCTGGGCATTCGTCCACAGCGAAGTGGCCGAGCCCTGCCAGGTGTCGCCGCCGTCCAGCAGCAGCGCGCCGGGGCGGCTGGCCTTCAGCCGCTTGACCAGCGTGCTCAGGTGGGCGAAGCCGCCCACGCGGCCGTAGCGGCGCGCCGCGGTCTCGAAGTCCAGCGCGGTCAGCGCATGGGCCACGGCGGTGCCGGGGCGCAGGCCGGCGGCCTTCAGCAGCGATTCGCCGACGAGGTGCGGCACCTGCCCCCGCATGCTGCCGATGCCGAGGTTGACGCTGGGCTCGCGGAAGTAGATGGGCTGGAGCTGCGCGTGGCAGTCCGTCATGTGCAGCAGCGACACGTTGCCGAACGGCGGCAGATCGTAGAGCCGGGCCTCGGCCTTGTCGGTCGCCGCCTCGGCCTCGCGGGCCAGCGGCAGGCCGGCCACGGCCGCGCAGGACAGCACCTGCAGGAAATCCCGTTTGGACAGCGACATTACTGGTTCACCGGCGACTTGGGGTCGAGCAACAGGGCCATCACGTCGCGGATCTGCTGTTCGTTGAGAAGCTCGGCATGGCCGAAGCGCGGCATGTTGGAGCAGGCGGCGTAGGCCTTGCTGTTCCACAGCTTGCCCCAGGTGTACTTGACGATGGCGGCCGAGGCCGGGTCCGCCGGGTCCGCCACGCCGCGCAGCTTGCCGTAGTTCCACAGGCTGGGGCCTATCGTGCCGAAGGAGATCTCCTTCTTGTCGATCTGGTGGCAGTTGTAGCACATGGCCCCGTTCTTGGCTGCAGCGGTGCTGGCGTCGGTCCAGGTCATGCCGCGGCCGTTCTGGGCGAGCTTCTCGCCCTCCTTCCAGTCGCCGATGAACTGACCATCGCTGGGCCATTTCACCGCGGCGAGCTGCGCGGTCTCGATCTTCTTCGCGACGGCGGCGGAGGGCGGTTTGGCCTGGGAGCAGGCCTTCTGCGCGTCGTCCTGGTTCAGCCGCTCGACCGTGGCGATGCCCTGGTCGCGGAAGCTGGCCCGCATCATCGCGGCGGTCTGCTGGTCGAGCTGCCTGGCGGTCTGCGCCTGGGCGGCGCCGGCGGCGATCACCGCGAGGGCGGTGAGGTGGCGGATCTTCATCGTCGTTCTCCTCAGCGCTTGATGGCGGGTGCGATGGATTCGGCGCCCTTGGCGTTGACGCCCATGTAGACGCCCAGCGCCACCGTCACGTCGGACGCGAAGCCGGGGTAGGGGAAGCGCTGCTGGCGGAAGCAGTCGTTGAGCCGGCGCTGCATGCTCCACAGCTCCCCGCTGGAGACGCGGTAGGCTGGCCAGGCCGCGAAGCCGACGCCGTCGCCGGGATTCTTGGTCAGGTTGGGCAGGTCTTGCAGGCGGATGCGCTTGCCGTCCTCGCCGTGGCAGCTGGCGCAGGCGAAGTCCATGGGCCCGCCACGGTAGAAGAAGGCGCGCTTGCCGAGTTCGTAGGCGCGCTTCTCCTCGGGGTGCTTCTGCGGCAGCGCCATCTTCATGCCGCGAGACATCGACGAGATCCATGCGGCCAGCGCCGTCACCGAGGCCTGCTCGCCCTTGTCGAAGGGCGTGGCGGCGATCTCGGCGGCGTCGAAGCCCTGCAGCGTCTGCATGCAGCTCAAGAGGCGCGATTCCAGGTCCTGAACCTTGCGCGTGTCGGGGAACCAGCGTGGCAGCTGCACCCAGGCGCCTTTGACGACGCCCGGACCCAGGCCCAGGTCGCAGGCTTCCAGCGACACGTTCTTGGGCCCGCGCGGCGTCTTCCACAGATCCTCGCCCTTGGCTTCGAAGAGCTCGGCAGGGTTGCCGTCCTCGAGCATCTTGCGGTACTCGGCAATGCCGTCGGCGGCGGACTTGGGTTGCTGGGTCTGGGCCAGCAGCGGCACGGCCGTGAAAGCCGCGGTGGCCGCTGCGATGGCGGCCATCATTCTGGTTGAGCGCATGTCCCCTCCGGTGGAGTGATCAGGAAACGGTGGCTTCGTCGGTGCGGGTCTCGCCGCGGTTGTCGCGCCAGGTGACGGCGATCTTGTCGCCGGCCTTGGCACCCTTCACGATGAACTGAAGGAAGGGGTTCTTGGACACGGAAGGGCCCCACTCGGCGCTGAGCACGGGCTTGCCGTTGAGTTGGGCCGTCACTTCCTGGATGAACCAGGCGGGGATGGTCTTGCCGGCGGCGTCCTTGCGGAGGCCGGTCTCCATCTCGTGGCTCATGAGCACGCGGACGGTGGTCTTGTCGCCGGCCGCCTGGGCTCGGATGCGCATCGGATCTGGCATGTCTTGTTTCCTGTTTCGAGGTGCGAATGGGGAATGCGGGTGCGACGGCGATCAGCCGCCGCAGCCGCCCAGGGTGACCTTCACTTCCTTCTGGGCGTAGAGCACGCGGCCGTCGGCCATCAGCGCCACGGCCAGCACGTTGGACGACTGGCCCATCTTCACGCGGGTCGTGAAGCTGGGTTCGACGAACTCGTTCACGTCAAAGGCCGCCGACAGCACGCTGGGGTTCTTCTCCACCAGCAGCAGCAGGCGCTTGGCGCCGGCCAGCGTCGTGGACGCGCCCACGGGCACGACGGCGCCGTTCTCGGCGATGTCGGGCGCGGTGACGGTGACGTCCTTGCTCTCGACCGGAGCGCCGGCGCCCAGGGCCTTCATCAGGTCAGCGATGGTCTTGGCCTCGAAGGCCGCCGTCGGGTAGGCAGCGAAAGCGGCACGGGGCATCAGGCCCAGGCCGCCGAGCATCAGGGCCACCTGGGCGGAGCGGGCAAGCGCGGTACGACGGTTCAGCATGAGGGTCTCCTTGAGGGGGGCCATGTTGGCGAGGTGAGGGGGGTGTGCATGCGGGAAGTCCTTGCGGTGCTTCCGCGGATCAGCGGTTGGCGGCGCCGGCGGCGAGCCAGCCGGCGATGGCCTTGAGTTCGGCGTCGGACAGCGGCTGGGCTGGCATGGGGATGGGGCCCCAGACGCCTTGTCCGCCGGCCTTGATTTTGGCCGCGAGATAGGCCTCGGCGTCGCCGCGCGAAGCGTACTTGGTGGCCACCTGCTTGAAGCCGGGGCCGACAAGCTTCTGGTCCATGCCGTGGCAGGCCGTGCAGGAATGCTTCTTCAGCAGCGCCAGCGCGGCGGCGGCGGCGCTCGGCGCGGCGGCGGGTGCGGGCGACGGCGCGACGTTGATCGGACCGTCGCGACGCGCGCCGGCGGGGCGTGTCGTGTCGACGCCCCGCTGCGGACCGACGAGGCGCTGCTGCTCGGCCAGGTTGCCGTTGTTGTTGCGGGCGAAGTCCGGCAGCAGCGAGGCGACCTTGGGCTCGGCGTCGCAGTCGTGCATGCAGGCCGTGGCCTTCACGTCGAAGGCGCCCGCCTTGCCCAGTCCCTTGCCCGGCCACATCGCGTGCGCGGTCGTCACGCCGTTGCGGTTGGGCAGGCGCTTCTGCACGTCGGCGATGTTGGTGTCGCTCAGCGTGAAGTCGTCCGGCACGATGTTGCCCAGGCTCAGCAGATAGGCCGTCACCGCGTAGACCTCGTCGGTCTTCAGCGACTTGGGCGCGTTCCAGGGCATGGCACGGTTGATGTAGTCCCACAGCGTGGAGACGGTGGAGACCTTCATCAGCGTGGTGCGACCGGGGAAGGTGGTGTCGTTCAGTCGCGCGACGCGGCCGGTCTTGATGTCCTCGGCCGTGGTGCCCCCCACCAGCGGCGAGAACACTTCGTTGCTTTCTCCGAAGACGCCGTGGCAGGACGCGCACTTGGCTTCCCACACGTCCTGGCCCTGGCCGACAGAGCCGGCGCCCTTGGGCAGGCCCTTGAAGTCAGGCCGCACGTCGATGTCCCAGGCCTTGACCTCGGCCGGCGTGGCCGCACGGCCGATGCCGGGGTAGGGGGTCTGCGCCGCGGCCGGGCCGAGCGCGGCCAGCGCCAGCAGCGCCGTGGCGTAATGCTTAAGAGAGCTGGACATTGCGCACCTCCCCGCTCTCCTCGACCAGCCAGGACTGGATGGCGTTGTTGTGATAGATCGACCGCGTGCCGCGCACGGCGCGCAACTGGCGGGTGGTGGGCTGCACATAGCCGGTCTCGTCCATCGCGCGGCTCTGCACGATGGCCGGCTTGCCGTCCCATTGCCAGTCCAGCGTGAAGCGCGTCAGGCATTTGCTCATGACCGGGTCCTGCAGCCGCGCGGTGCGCCAGTTGCGGCCGCCGTCGGTCGTCACGTCAACGCGCTTGACCTTGCCGCGACCGGACCAGGCCAGGCCGCTGATCTGGTAGTAGCCCTTGTCCAACAGTACCTGACCGCCGGAGGGCGTCGTGACGACGCTCTTGCATTCCTGGGTGCTGGAGTACTGGCGGTGCAGGCCGCCGGGCATCAGGTCGACGTAGTGGATGGTCTCGTCCTTGGTGCCGTAGGGCTGGTCGCCCACCTCCAGGCGGCGCAGGTACTTGACCCAGCTGACGCCCTGCACGCCGGGCACCACCAGGCGCAGCGGATAGCCCTGCTCGGGGCGCAGCATCTCGCCGTTCTGGCCGTAGGCGACGAAGACCTCGCCGCTCTCGACCAGCTCCATGGGCACGGTACGCGTCATGCTGGAGCCGTCGGCGCCCTCGGCCAGCACGTAGCGGGCGCGCTTGTAGTCCACGCCGCAGAGATCGAACAGCACGCGCAGCGGCACGCCGGTGAACTCGCTGCAGCTCAGCATGCCGTGGGTGTACTGGCAGGTGGGCACGGCCACGTTGCCCCATTCCATGCCGGTGTTGGCGCCACACTCGATGAAGTGGAAGCGGCTGACGCTGGGCAGGCGCATCAGCTCGTCCATCGTGAAGACCAGCGGCTTCTTCAGCAGTGTGGCGTCGCTGCCGTTGACCATCAGCCGGTGCTTGGAGGGGTCGATGTCCCACCAGCCCTGGTGGTGGCGTTCGAAGTGCAGGCCGCTGGGCGTGACGATGCCGAACAGCGACTGCAGCGGTGCGAAGGACACCGAGGCCTGCGTCGTCTGCGTCAGGCCCGGGCTGGGGCGGCGCTGTACGTTGGCCTCGTACTTGGACGGCTTGCCGTAGCCCTCGGAAGCGACCGGCTGGCCCAGGCCCCGGCTGTGCTCGGGCAGGGTCAGGATGTTGGGGTCGCCGTCGGCGGCGGACTGCGCCGCCGCGGCCGCCGCGCCGCCGCCCGCCAGGGCCGCCGCGAAGGCGTTGCGCACGAAGTCGCGCCGGTCCTGCTTGGCCTCGTCGAACACGGCCCGGACGCCGTCCGGCGACAGGAAGTTCTCGGGCGCCTTGCGCAGGCGTCCGGCGTGGGAGGGGTCTTGGCTCAAGACTGCATCTCCCGGGCTGTTGGGCAGGGCCCGGCCGTGCCGGGGCGGGCGGAACGGGCGCGGGGGTGCGCCGCGGAATCGGAGCACGGCATAGGAAGCCTTGTCTTCTGCGGCCTGGCAGCGGAGCCGGGCCTGGGTCCATCCATCCGGCCGCCGGGCCGTGAGGCGGCGGCCGTCACCGATGCTGCGCAACACAACATCAGTAAGTATTTATATTAACGATTATGGATGTTTGATGGATGGGTGGCAACCCTAGCCTTGCCGGGTCAGCTGAGCCCCAGGGCCTTGAGGCGGCGATAGAAGGTTCGCTCGCTGATGCCAAGCCGGGCCGCCATGTCCCGGCGGCTGAGGCGGCCTTGCGCCACCAGGCGGCGGATCTCCTGGTCGAGGTCGGGCGCGTCAAAGGCTGGCGGCTGCGCCGGCCAGTCGGGCAGGTGCTCCGGCCGCACGATGCCGTCGTCGGCGAACAGCCGGGCGCGCTCCAGCACGTTGCGCAGCTCGCGGATGTTGCCGGGCCAGTCATGGGCCTGCAGCCGCGCCATGGCCGAGGGCTGGACGGTGATGCGCTGCACGCTGCCGCGCTGGATGAAGGAGTCGACCAGCAGCGGGATGTCGTCGGCGCGGTCGCGTAGCGGCGGCAGCAGAATGGGGAAGGCGGCGATGCGGTAGTAGAGGTCCTGGCGGAACCAACCGTCCGCGACCATCTGCTGCAGCGGCTTGTGCGTGGCGGCGACGAGCCGGAAGTCGGCCTGCTGCGTCTCGGTGGCGCCGACGCGCCGGAAGGTGCCGGATTCGATCAGCCGCAGCAGCTTCACTTGAATGCCCAGCGGCACGTCGCCGATCTCGTCGAGGAAGAGCGTGCCGCCCGCCGCCGTCTCCACCAGCCCCGGCTTGCGGCCATGGGCGCCGGTGAACGCCCCTTTCTCGTGGCCGAACAGCTCGCTTTCGAACAGCGTCTCGGGCAGGCCGGAGCAGTCGACGACGACGAAGGGGCCTTCGCGGCGGTCGCTGGCCTCGTGCACGGCGCGGGCGAACAACTCCTTGCCGGTGCCGGACTCGCCGAGCAGCAGCACGGGCAACTGCGCGCGCGACACGCGCTGCACGGCCTCCAGCGCGGTGTTGAAGGCCGCGGAGCGGCCGACCAGGCCGTCCCGGCTGGCACGGGCGGAGGCATGCTTCACGGTGGTGAGACGCTCGACGTAGGCGACCACCCGGTCGTCGCCGTCGAGGATGGGTCGCAGCTCCACGTCGACGTGCTCGGGACCGCGCGGCGTGTGGTGGATGTGCAGCACGCGGTCGGGCCCCTTGAGCTCGAAGGCGCGTTTCATGGGGCAGTGCTCGCCGGCCTGGTCGCAGGGCAGGTCGTAGTGATGGGACACGCGATAGCACTTGTGGCCAAGGTAGGGGCGGTCAGCCCTGCCGAACTGGCGCTGGTAGGCGGTGTTGGCGGCCAGGATGTTGTAGTCCGGGTCCAGCACGATCATCGGCTGGGCCTCGTGCTCCAGGTAGGACACCAGCGCCCGGAGCTGCGGTGGCTGGGGGGTGGTCTCGTTGGGCGTGGAAGGCATGGGTGGGTCCGGCGACGCCCTTGGTGCGAATGGGGGCGATTGTGCGCGATGACTGCCATTTGCTCTGCCAATTCGCTGCCATATGGCAGTTAATGGCGTGCTTCATCAGGAGCTTACGGGCAACGGCATGCCGTGTCGCCTGCGGTGATTCTTGTTACGAATCAATGGCTTGTGATCCGGCATCGGGCGGAGGCATGGGCCTGGCACGCCTCTTGAAATGCACAGGGTGCAAGCCGCCGCGGGCTGCCATCGTCTTGGCGCCCAGGTCGGATCAACGAGGAGACTCCCATGAGAGCAAATGAAGGAACGCTGGATCGCGGCCTGCGAGTCGTCGCCGGCCTGGCCCTGGTCGCGCTGGCCGCCAGCGGCAAGATCGGGGCCTGGGGCTGGATGGGCGTCGTGCCGCTGCTGACCGGCGTCCTGGGTTGGTGCCCGCTGTACACGCTGCTTGGCCTCAACACCTGCCGGCGCTGAGCGCCGGGTTCCGGAGATCACCATGAACCCTGCTTCCCGGATGCGGGTCGAAGGCTTCTTCGACGCCGCCACCTGGACCGTCAGCTACCTCGTGCTGGACCGCGGGACGCTCCAGTGCGCGCTCGTCGACAGCGTGCTGGACTACGACCCGAGATCAGGCCGCACCGGCACGGCCAGCGCGGACCGGCTGATCGCTCGCGTGCGCGAGCTGGGCGCCCAGGTGCAATGGGTGCTGGAGACCCATGTCCACGCCGATCATCTGTCCGCCGCGCCCTATCTGCGCCAGGCGCTGGGCGGCAAGCTGGCCATAGGCCGCCACATCACGGCCGTGCAGCAGGTGTTCGGCCAGCTGTTCAACGCCGGCCCGGGCTTCGCTCGTGACGGCCGCCAGTTCGATCATCTGTTCCAAGACGACGAGGCCTTCGCCATCGGCGGCCTGCGGGCGCGGGCGCTGCACACGCCGGGCCACACGCCGGCCTGCATGACCTATGTCGTCACGGACGGCGAGGGTGCAGATGCGGACATCGCGGCCTTCGTCGGCGACACCCTCTTCATGCCGGACTACGGCACGGCGCGCTGCGACTTTCCTGGCGGCGACGCGCGCACGCTCTACCGCTCCATCGGCAAGGTGCTGAACCTGCCGCCGCGAACGCGGCTCTACATGTGCCACGACTACCAGCCGGGCGGCCGCGAGCTGCAGTTCGTCAGCACCGTAGCGGACGAGCGAGCCCACAACATCCATGTGCGTGACGGGATCGGCGAGGACGACTTCGTCGCGATGCGCCAGGCGCGCGACGCGACGCTGGGCATGCCCGCGCTGATCCTGCCGTCCGTGCAGGTGAACATGCGCGCCGGCGAGCTGCCGCCCGCGGAAGACAACGGCATGCACTACCTCAAGATCCCGCTGAACGCGGTCTGACGCCCGGCCCGGAGCATCGAAGGAGACAAAGCCATGGAGTTCAAGACACTGACCCCCGAACTGGCGGTGGCAGCCCAGGTCCATGCCCAGGACCTGCACGAGATCGCCCGCGCCGGCTTCCGCACCCTGATCTGCAATCGCCCCGACGGCGAGGGCAACGACCAGCCGGTGTTCGCCGAACTCGTGGCCGCGGCCCGCGGCCTGGGCCTGACTTTGCATTACCTGCCTGCGGAGTCGGGCAAGGTGAGCGACGAGCAGGGCCGCCAGTTCGGCGCGCTGATGGCCGGGAGCCCCAAGCCCGTGCTGGCCTTCTGCCGCACCGGCACGCGCTCGACGACGATGTGGGCCCTGTCCCAGTCCGGCACGCTGCCGCTGCCGCAGATCCTCGAGCGCGCGGCCCGGGCGGGTTTCGATCTCAAGGGCGTCTTACGCCGCCTGGCCAACGGCGGCAAGACCCCGGTGGAGGTGGCCGACGCGACGCACGAGGTCGTCATCATTGGCGGCGGCGCGGCCGGCATCGCGGTAGCCTCCAGCCTGCTGGCGCGCCAGCCGGGGCTGGACATCGCCATCATCGATCCGGCCGACGTGCACTACTACCAGCCGGGCTGGACGCTGGTGGGCGGCGGCGTCTTCGACGCCGCGGCCACCGCGCGCACCCTGGCCGCCGTGCTGCCGCGCGGCGTGCATTGGCTGAAGGCTGCCGTCGCCGCCTTCGAGCCGGAGCGCGACGCAGTCATCCTGGACGGCTGCCGCGTCGTCAGGTACAGGCAGCTCGTCGTCTGCCCGGGCCTGAAACTGGACTGGCATGGCATAGACGGGCTGGTCGACACGCTGGGCCGCCATGGCGTCACGTCCAACTACCGCTACGACCTGGCGCCCTACACCTGGCAACTGGTGAGGGGGCTGCGCGGCGGCCGCGCGGTTTTCACACAGCCGCCCATGCCCATCAAATGCGCGGGTGCGCCGCAGAAGGCCATGTACCTGTCCGCCGACCAGTGGCGCCGGTCCGGCGTGCTGCGCGAGGTGGACATCCAGTTCTGCAACGCAGGCGCGGTACTGTTCGGCGTGCCCGACTACGTGCCCGCGTTGATGGAATACGTGCAGGCCTACGGCATCCACCTCAACTTCGGCCAGACGCTGACCGCCATCGACGGCCCGGCCCGCAAGGCCATGTTCAGCCAGGCGAATGCCGACGGCAGCAAGACCCAGGTGGTGCGCGAGTTCGACATGATCCACGTCGTGCCGCCGCAGAAGGCGCCGGACTTCATCCGCGTGAGCCCGCTCGCAGACGCGGCCGGCTGGGTTGACGTGGACCCGGTCACGCTGCGTCACAAGGCCCATGCCAACATCTTTGCTCTGGGCGACGTGGCCAACACCAGCAACGCCAAGACGGCCGCGGCGGCGCGCAAGCAGGCGCCCGTGGTGGCCCACAACCTGCTCGCCGCGCGCGGCGCGGCCAAGGGCGAGGCGCGCTACGACGGCTATGGCTCCTGCCCGCTGACGGTGGCGCGCGGCAAGATCGTGTTGGCCGAGTTCGGCTATGGCGGCAAGCTCGCGCCCAGCTTCCCGGGCTGGCTCATCGATGGCACCAGGCCCTCGCGCCTGGCCTGGTATCTCAAGGAGCGCATCCTGCCGCCGCTGTACTGGGACGGCATGCTCAAGGGGCGCGAATGGCTGGCCCAGCCCGAGATGGCGGGCTGAGCGCATGCTCCCGGACGTCACCGGCCTGAGCTTGCTGCTGGGAGCTGCCGTGGGTCTGGTGCTGGCGCTGACCGGCGCCGGCGGTGGCATCCTGGCGGTGCCGCTGCTGGTCTTCGGCCTGCACCTGCAAATGGCCCGGGCCGCGCCCGTAGGGCTGCTGGCCGTGGGGCTGGCCGCGGCCATCGGCGCGCTGCTGGGGCTGCGCGGCGGGGTGGTGCGCTACCGCGCCGCGTTGCTGATCGGGCTGACGGGCATGGCCGTCGCGCCGCTGGGGCTGGGGTTGGCGCGCCAACTGCCCAACGCGCCGGTGATGGCGGCGTTCGCGGCGGTGCTGGGCTGGGTCGCCTGGCGCAGCCTGCGGCAGGGCCGCAAGGCTGCCACGGGGCTGCCGCGCCGGACGCCGCTCTGCGCCTTGGACCCCGCCACCGGCCGCCTGTCCTGGAGGGCCCCCTGCGCGGCCATGCTGGCGCTGACGGGCGCCCTGTCGGGCCTGCTGAGCGGCCTGCTGGGCGTGGGCGGCGGTTTCGTCATCGTTCCCATGCTCACTGCGATCAGCGACATCCCGTCCCGCGGCGTCGTCGCCACGTCCATGGCCGTCATCGCCCTGGTCTCGTTGGGGGGCGTGCTGGGCGCGGTAACCCAGGGCGCGCTGGACTGGCCCGTGGCGCTGCCCTTCACCGCGGGCGCGGCGGCCGCGCTGCTGGTCGGGCTGCGCTTCAGCGCGCGCTGGAGTGGCGTCCGCCTGCAGCAGGCATTCGGCGCGCTGGCGGCGATAGTCGCGCTGCTGATGCTGTGGCGCGCCGCGGGCCTCGCGGGCGGCTAGCAAGGGCCTGCCTCGTCAGGTCGGCGCGGGATGCAGGCTGTCGCGCCGCGCCAGCGCCGGGAAGATCCGCCACCACACCAGCACCACCGCCAGCGTGCCGACGCCGCCCAGCAGCACCGATCCCACGGGGCCGAGCAGGGCGGCCGTGGCGCCGGACTCGAACTCGCCCAGCTGGTTGCTGGCGCCGATGAAGACCGAGTTCACGGCGCCGACGCGGCCGCGCATCTCGTCTGGCGTCTCCAGCTGCACGATGGACTGGCGGATGACGACGCTGACCATGTCGGCCGCGCCGCTGATGGCCAGTACGGCGAACGCCAGCAGGAACGACGTCGTCAGCGCGAAGGCGATCATCGTCAGGCCGAACGTGGCGACGGCGCCCAGCAGGCAATGGCCGGCGCGGCGCGTGATCGGGAAGCGGGCCAGCCAGAAGCCAACGACGACGGCGCCCAGGGCCGGCGCGGCGCGCAGCAGCCCAAGGCCCTCGGGGCCGGTGTGCAGGATGTCGCGCGCGAAAACGGGCAGCAGGGCCGTGGCGCCGCCCAGTAGCACGGCGAAGAGGTCCAGCGAGATCGCACCCAGTACCGCGGGGCGCTGCCAGACGAAGTGCAGGCCCGCCGTCAGCTGCGCCCAGTCCGGTGAGGCACGCCCCGCCGGCGTGGGCCGGCGGCGGATGGCCAGCACGGCGAACGCGGCGGCGATCAGCATCAGCAGCGCGACGCTGTAGACGAGGGCCGCGCCCCAGTGGGCGGCGGCGTCGGGCGAGGCCCCTGACTCCAGTTGCGCGGCCATCCACGGACCCAGCGCGTAGAGCGCGCCGCCGAGCGCCGGGCCGGCGATGATGGCCGCCTGCATGGTCGAGCTGGCGGCCGCTACAGCGCGCGGCAGCAGTGCGGCTGGCACCAGGGTGGGCATCAGCGCCTGCTGCGCCGGCATCTGCAGCGCGCGGGCGCAGCCCAGCAGCACGGAAAGCAGCAGGATCAGGTTGGGCCCCACCCAGCCCCGGCCGCTGGCCAGCGCCAGGCAGGCGGCCGCCAGCAGTTGCAGGCCCAGGCTGGCCGCCAGCAACCCACGGCGGTCGTGCCGGTCCACCAGGTGGCCGGCGGGCAGGGTCAGCAGCAGTGCCGGCAGGAACTGCGCCAGGCCCACCAGGCCCAGGTTCCAGGCGCTGGTGGTCAGGTCGTACATCTGCCAGCCCAGGGCCACCATCAGCATCTGGTTGGCCGCCCCGCCGGTCACGCGCGCGCCGAGCAGGCGCTGGTAGTCATGCAGGTCGCGCAGGCGCGGCGGCGTTGCCGAAATATCCATCCTGGGCGCGACGCCTATTCGATGTTCCGCACCTGAGCGTCGATGTCGACGCGCTGTGCCGGTTCCGTCAGGACAGCCTCGTCCCGACACCATGAATCCAGCGCCCCGCAGCTGCGGGCTGCAGGGCGCAGTGCCGCGACTTTAGCGTCTGGAGCGCTCTGGATGCCTTTGCACCTGCCACCCTGGGTCCGATTCAGCGTAGCTGCGCCGACTCCGGCGGCAGATTCCACCAGCCGCCCCCCAGCGCCTGGAACAGGGCCACCACGTTGGACAGCCGTGTCGCCTGGGCGCCGGCCAGCTGCTGCTCGGCCTGGCGGCTGGCCAGCTCAGCCGCCAGCGTGCCCGTGCGGTCCGCGTAGCCGGCGTCCTGGCGACGCTTGGCGGTCGCCCAGCTGCGCCGGGCGACGTCGCGGCCACGCTCGGCCAGCTCGAAGGCCTTCTCGTCCGCCTCGATGGCGTGCAGCGCGTCCGCGACGTTCTGCAGCGCGGCCAGCACCGTGGCCCGGTACTGCGCCTGGGCCTGGTCGGCTGCGGCCGCAGCCGCGCGCTCGCGGTGGCGTGCCGCGCCGGCGTCGAACAAGGGCACGACCAGGTTGGCGGTGAGGTCGAAGAAGCGCCCGCTGGCCCAGAAGGCCTGCGACAGATGCGCAGCCGCACCGCCGGCATTGCCGGTGATGGAGAACTGCGGCAGCCGGGCCGCACGCGCGCCGCCGACCTGGGCCACCGCCGCGTGCAGCTGCTCCTCGGCCGCCCGCACGTCCGGGCGCTGTTCCAGCAGCCGTGACGGCAGACTCAGCGGCAGCTCGGGTGGCAGCCGGAAGTCGTGCAGCGCGAATTCCGGCATGGGCCGGTCCTGCGGCGCGCCGATCAGTGTGCGCATCAGGTGGCGGTTCTGCTCCAGCTGCTGCCGCAGGCCGGGCAGGATCTGCTGCTGCGCAAGCAGTGCCGAGCGTGCGGCATCCTCGTCCTGGGCCGCGGCATAGCCGGCGCGGCGCTGGCGTTGGGCGAGCTGCAGCGCTGCCTCGGCCGCCTGCGCACCGGCCTCGGCCGCGCGGATCTGCTCGCGCCACTGGCCGTCCTGTATGGCCGCCGACACGAGGTTGGCCACCAGCGTGACCCGCGCCGCCTGCCACTCGTGGCGCTGCGCCTCGGCCAGGGCCGCCGCGGCCTCGGACTGGCGGCGGTTGGCGCCGAAGACGTCGGGCGCGTAGCTGACCGACACCTGGGCGGTGTGGAAGTTGTAGATCACCGGTGTGTTGAACGGTGCTGTGCCGCCTTCGGCCGCGGGCGTGTTGGCCCCCGTCTCGATGACGCTGCCGTCGCCCTGCACGCCGGGAGAGTTGCCGCCCAGGTTTCCGGCGATCTTGGTGCGCGTCGGGCTGTAGCTGGCCTGCAGCTGCGGCCACAGCGCGGCGTCCTGCACGCGTCGGTTCTCCTGTGCGACGCGCAGCGCATGCCGGGCGGCCTCCAGCGTCGGGTTGGCCCGCAGCGCCTCGGCGACAAGGCGGTCCAGCTCGGGATGACCGAACGCGGTCCACCAGTCGGCCGGGATGTCGCGCTCGGCGCGCTCATCCATGGCCGGGCCCTGCGCGTAGGCGCGGCCGGTGTCGAGCTGGGGGCGGGCGTAGTCGGGCCCGACGGCGCAGCCGGCCAACGCGAGCAGGCACAGCGCCAGCGCCGACTCAAGCCGGGTTGTTTTCATGATCGACCTCGGAGAAATTCGCGAACAGCCGCATCGCCGCGGGCAGCGCGATCAGCGTGAAGAGCGTGCCGGTGACGATGCCGCCGACGATGACGCAGGCGAAGGGTCGCTGCGTCTCGCTGCCTATGCCCTGCGACAGCGCGGCCGGCAGCAGGCCCAGGCCGGCCATCAGCGCGGTCATCAGGATGGGGCGCAGCCGCGCGACGGCGCCCTCGGTGATGGCGGTGGCGACGGCTGCGCCAGCGCGCACGCGCTGCATGACCTCCTCGGTCAGGATGACGCCGTTCTGCACGGAGATGCCCGCCACCGCGATGAAGCCCACCGCCGCCGACACCGACAGGTGCAGCCCCGCCAGTCCGAGCGCCGCGAGCCCGCCGACCAGGGTGAACGGCACCATGCCCAGCACCAGCAGCGCCAGGCGCACCGAGCGGAAGGTCCAGAACAGCAGCGAGAAGATCAGCAGCGCCGTCAGCGGGATGATGACGGCGAGTCGCGCGACGGCGCGCTGCGAGTTCTCGAACTGGCCACCCCAGCGCAGCTCGTAACCCTCGGGCAGCGTCACGGCCGCGGCGACGCTGCGCTGTGCCTCCTCGACGAAGCTGCCCTGGTCCCGTCCCAGCAGGTTGACCTTGACGATGACGGCGCGCGAGCCGGCCTCGCGCACGATGCGCGAGGCGCCCTCGCGCACTTCGATGCGGGCGACTTCGGACAGCGCGATGCTGGCCTTGCTGTCTGGCAGGGCCAGCGGCAGGCTGGCAATCGCATCGACGCTGTTGCGCTGCGCTGCCGCCACGCGCAGCACGATGTCGAAGCGGCGGTCCTCGTCGAAGTAGCTGGACACGGCCGCGCCGGACATCGCCTGCGTGACCAGCTTGTTCACATCGTCCACCGCCAGCCCATGGCGCGCCAGGCGCAGCCGGTCGGGCGTGACGACGATCTCCGACTGGCCGCCGACGCGCGTGTAGTCCACGTCGGTCGCGCCGCGGATGCGACGTATCGTGTCGGCCACCGCGTTGGCCTTCTGCTCCAGCACGTCGAGGCTGGGGCCGGTGATCTTCGCGACGATCTCGCCGCGGAAGCCCGACAGCGACTCCTCAACGTTGTCCTGGATGACCTGCGAGAAGTTGGTCGTGATGCCGGGGATGCCCGCCAACTGCTCCGACATATCGGCCACCAGTGCCTCCTTGTTCGCGAAGCGCCACCCTGAACGCGGCTGAAGGTCAACCAGGATCTCCAGGTTGTTCGGGCCCTTGGGGTCGGAGCCGTCGTCGGGCCGGCCGGCCTGCGAGATCACATGAGACACCTCGGGATACTCGCGCAGCTTCGCGCGCACGCGCTTCTCGATGGACTGTGTGGTTTCCAGCGCGGCCGAGGTCGGCAGCGTGATGGTCAGCCAGATGTTGCCCTCGTCCAGCTTGGGCAGGAACTCGCTGCCCAGCCGCGGCGCTAGCGCCAGTGCGACGACCACCGGTACGGCCGACAGCAGCAGCGTGCCGGCGCCGCGCGCCAGCGTCCACGCCACGACACGGCGATAGCGTGCCTGCAGTCGCTCGAGCCAGGGCTTGTGCTTCTCGACGAGGCTGCCGCGCTGCAGCAACAGCGCCAGCAACGCCGGCACCACGGTGAAGGTCAGCAGCACTGCGCCGAGCAGCGCGAAGCTCAGCGTCAGCGCGACCGGCGTGAAGATCTTCCCCTCCACGCGCTGGAACGTGAAGATGGGCACGAAGGCCAGGATGATGATGGCCTTGGAGAACAGCACCGGGTGGGCCATGGCGCCCATCGTCTGGTGCAGTGCATGCAGCCGCTGGCCGCGCTCTAGCTGCCGGCCCGGCACGGCCAGCCTCACCATCAGCGCCTCGACGATGACCACGGCGCTGTCGATGATGATGCCGAAGTCCACGGCGCCGAGCGAGATCAGGTTGGCCGACACGCCGCGCGCGTTCATCAGGATGAAGGCGAACATCAGCGCCAGCGGGATCACCGTCGCAACGACCAGCGCCGCGCGCCAGCTCGACAGGAAGACGACCAGTACCGCGATGACCAGCACGGCACCGACGAGCAGGTTCTCGGCCACGGTCGAGACGGTGTGGTGCACCAGCTGCGTGCGGTCGTAGATGGGCACGACGCGCACGCCCTTGGGCAGGCGCGGCTGCAGCTGCTCGATGCGTTCGCGCAGCTCGGCGTTGATGGTCGCCGGGTTGCCGCCCTTGGTCATCGACACGATGCCCTCGACGACGCTGTCCTGCGCGTCCACGCCGACGCTGCCGTACAGCGGTCGCTCGCCGGCATGCACCTCGGCCAGGTCGCCCACGGTGATGGAGCGGCCCTGGCGCGCCGCGACGACGATGCGCCGGATGTCTTCCAGACCGCCGACGAGGCCCTCGGTGCGCACCACCAGGGCGGCGTCGCCCTGGCGCAGCACGTTGCCGCCGGTGCTGGCGTTGCCGTTCGACAGTGCCTGGCTCAGCTGCTCCAGCGTGACCTGGTACTTGCGCAGCGCGAGCAGGTCGGCATCGACCTGGTACTCGCGGATTGCGCCGCCGAAGGTGACGACGTCGGCCACGCCCGGCGTCATCCGCAGCGCCGGCCGGATGACCCAGTCCTGCAGCGTGCGCACCTCGGCAGCCGGCAGGCCTGGCGCCTCAATGGCGTAGCGGTAGATCTCGCCGACCGCCGTGGACAGCGGCGCCAGCTCGGGCTGCACGCCCGGCGGCAGGCTCACGGTAGAAAGCTTCTCGGTGACTTGCTGGCGCGCGAAGTAGTCGTCGGTGCCGTCCGCGAAGGTCAGCGTGACGATGGACAGGCCCGTCATCGTCACCGAACGCACGTTGATGAGGTGAGGGATGCCCGACACCTCGCGCTCGACGGGCAGCGTGACCGCACGCTCCATGTCCTGCGGGGCCTGACCCGGCATCTGCGAGATCACGCGCGCCTGCACGTCCTGCACGTCCGGGAAGGCCTCGATGGGCAGGCTGCGCAGCGCGTAGGCGCCGAAGCCGATCAGCGCCGCGGCGAGCAGGAAGACGAAGACGCGCTGCGTCAGCGCGAAGACGATGAGACGGTCGATCATGGTTGCGGCGCCGCCAGTTCGGCGTCCAGCAGCAACGCGCCGCTGACGACGACGCGCTCGCCGGCAGCCAGCCCCTGCTTGACGAAGCTGTCGTCGCCGCCGCGCGCCGCCAGCTCGACGCGGCGGCGCTTGAAGCGGCCGGGCTCGATCTCGACGAAGACGAAGGCGTAGACGCCGCGGTTGACCACCGCCGCATTCGGCACGCGCACTGCCTGCACGCCGTCTGTGGGTTGCAGCCAGGCGCGGACGAACATCTCGGGCAGCAGGCGGCCATCGCGGTTGTCCAGCGCAGCGCGCAGCGTCGCGCGACGGGTGCTGGGGTCGATCACGCGGCCGACCTGCACGACGCGGGCCTCGCGCCTCTCGCCCGGCGCGGCATCGGTCTCGACCAGCAGCCGGTCGCCTGCGCGAACCCGGCCGACCAGCTTCTCCGGAAGGTCGGCCAGCACCCACAGGCGGCGCAAGTCGCTGACGACGAACAGCGGTGCTGGCGGCGCCGGTGCCACCTCGGCGGCGGGCCCGACGTTGCGCTCCGTGACGACGCCGGCCAGCGGGCTGGCGAGCGTCAGGCGCTGCCCTCGCAGCGGCAACCCGCGCGGGTTCAGGTTGTGCAGCCGGCGCTCGGCGCGCTCACGCTCGGTACGGGCCTGGGCCAGCTCGGCCTCGGCCTGCTCCAGCTCGCGGTGTGCGACCGCGTCACCCGGCGCCAGCTCGCGCAGCCGCGCGGCGGCGCGCTGCTTGAGGGCGACGTCGGCGTCGGCGCGCGCCAGGTCGGCCTGCGCGCTGCCCAGGTCCGGCGTGTCCAGCACCAGCAGCGGCTGTCCGGCGCGGACGACGTCGCCCGGGGCGGCCGGCAGTTCGACGACGCGGCCGGAGACCGAGGTGGACAGCCGCGCCGTCACGTCTTCATCGTAGGCCAGCCGAGCCTCCAGCGGCTGGGCCAGCGGCACCGCGAACGCCTCGGCGGGCTGACTGCGCAGCATGGCGAGCTGCGGCGCGCCGGCTGCGTAGCGCACCTCGTCGGCCGCGGCGGCGGGCGCCGCTGCGTGAGCGGCCGGGGCGGGCTCGCGGTCCTGGCATGCGGCCAGCAGGGCCGCCGCGAGAAGCAGCAGCAGCAGGGGTTTGGGGGTCGAGGGATTCACGGCGACGGCGGCAGGCAGAATTGCCGCGGGAGAATTCGCAAGCCGGCGACGGTAGGCGCGCTGGCTTGCAAACACCTATCAGTCGGGCCTGCGGCCCGGAAAGACCATGCAAATCCTCCTCATCGAGGACGACCCAGAAATCCGCCGCGAGCTGATGCTGCGCTGGCAGTCCAAGGGCTGGGGCGTCACCACCTGCGATAGCCTGGCGAGCGCTGACCGGCATGCGCGCAACCACGTGCACGAGCTGGTCGTGCTCGACCTGCAGCTGCCCGACGGCGACGGCCTGGACTGGCTGCGGCGCTGGCGGCCGCGCGACCCAGGCACGCCGGTGCTGGTCCTGACCGCACGCGACCGAGTGGCCGACCGCGTCAGCGGGCTGCAGGGCGGCGCCGACGACTACCTGACCAAGCCCTTCGCCGCGACCGAGCTGGACGCTCGCATCGAGGCGCTGATGCGCCGCACCTCGCGGGACCGCGACGCCCGGCTGCAGTTCGGCCCTCTTCTTTGGCTGCGCGACGAGGCCAGGCTGCTGATGGACGGCACCGAACTCGAGCTGCATCCGCGCGAGTTTGAGGTGCTGGGGCTGCTGATCCGCAGGGCGCCGCGGCTGGTGCCCAAGCGCGTCATCGTCGACGCGCTGGCCGAGAAGAACATCGAGGTCGGCGACAGCGCAGCGGAGGTCTACGTCTCGCGGCTGCGGCGCAAGCTCGGCGCGGGCGCGGTGCAGATCGACACGGTGCGCGGTTTCGGCTACCGGCTGCTGCTGGCCGAGGCCGCGTGAAGCCCGTGGCGCGGCGCTGGCTGCAACGCGAGCTGCAATGGCGGCTGGCGCTGCCGGTGCTGGGCATGGTGCTCGTCGGCGGCCTCTTCAGCGCGCTGGGCACGGAGTACCTGGTGGACAAAGTGTTCGACCGCTGGCTGTTCGACGCCGCGAGGTCGCTGGCCGCGGAGGTCAGGCACGAGGGCGGGCGGGCCCAGATCGCATTGAGCCACCAGGCCGAGACCATGCTGCTCTACGACGTGGTCGACCATGTCGATTTCGCGGTGCTGGACGGCGACCGGCTGCTGGCCGGCAGCCCCGGCATCCCGCTTTCGGGCAGCAACGAGCGACGCTATGGCGCGACCAGCCGCGCCTTCGATGCGGTCTACGGCGGCCACGAGGTCCGCGTCGCCTGGGTAGATACCGGCACCCCGGCGGCGCGGGTGGGCGTGGCCGAAACGCTGAAGAAGCGCGCCCAGACCCGGCGCGACCTGTTGCTGGTGTTCTTGCCGCTGGGTCTGGTGGTGGTGCTGGCAGCCTTCGTCGTCGCACGCGGCGTGCGCCGCACCGTGAGCCCGCTGGAGACGCTGGCCGCGCGCTGGAACCAGCGCGCCCACCTTTCGCTGGACGCCATGCCCACCGACGAGGTGCCGCGCGAGCTGTTGCCTTTCGCCACCGCGCTGAACGACATGCTGCAGCGCCTGCGTGGTGTGCTGGAGCGTGAGCAACGCTTCGCCTCGACGGCAGCGCACCAGCTGCGCACGCCGCTGACGGCGCTGCAGCTGGGGTTGGCGCGCGCCGCCGAGGCCTCCGACCTGGCCTCCGCCCGGGGGGTGCTGGAGGAGCTCGGCGAGACCACGCAGCGCACGGCACGGCTCGTGCAGCAGTTGCTTGCGCTGAGCCGCCTCGACCCGGAGCTGGCCAAGACCACCGCGTTCTCGCGGCTGGACGTGCAGGCGCTGGCGCATGCCGTGGGGCTGGCCTACCAGGACGTTGCCGCCGACCGCGGCATCCGGCTGGAGTTCGAGGAGACCACGGATGGCTTGCCGGTGCTGATCCGCGGGCAAGCCGAGCTCATCAGCGAGGCCCTGGGCAACCTGGTGGACAACGCGCTGCGCTACACGCCGGCGGGCGGGCTTGTGCGTATCGCCGTCTCGGCCGCACCACCGACGCTGGCCGTGCACGACGGCGGCCCCGGTGTACCGGAGCATGAGAAGGAGCGCATCTTCGAGCGCTTCGCGCGTGGCTCGACGGCGCAGGGCGCGGGGACGGGCCTTGGTCTGGCGATCGTCAAGGAGATCGCCGAGCTGCATGGCGCCACGGTCCGGCTGGCGCGCTCGCCCTGCGGCGGGGCGCTGTTCTCGCTGGTATTCGAGGCCTAGCGAGCCGGGGCAGGGCGCCAGGTCAGGGTCCAGTCAGGTGCGCGCCCTCAAAGTGCCCGGCAAACCCCGACCCCAGCCTGCCATGCGCCTGCTCACGAAACGAATCGGCGCCCGTGCCGCACCCCCCGCCCGGCGCGGGCACGCCCTGTGGAAGGGAGCCGCCATGGCCGCCGCCGTCGGCATCGCCGTGCTGTTGCTGCGTCAGCCGGAAGCGCCCAAGGCGGTGCCAGCGGCACCTTCCGTCCTGCTGCTGAACGGGGACACCGTGCGCCTCGAACCCGCGCAGGCGGCGGAACTGAAGGTCGGCCCTGTCCAGACGCGGTATTTCCAGGCACGGCGGGAGGCGATCGGGAGCATCGATTTCGACCAGGATCACGCGGTCCAGGTCTTCTCGCCCTACCAGGGCCGCATCGGCCGGGTGCTGGTGCGTGCCGGCGACGAGGTCCGCAAGGGCCAAGTGCTGTACACGGTGCAGGTGCCCGACCTGGCGCAGGCCGCGTCCACGCTGATCTCGACCGCTGGCGCGCTGCAGGTCGCCACGGCGACGCTGAAGCGTGCCCAGGCCCTCGCGGCCAGCGAGAGCATCCCGCAGAAGGAACTGCAGCAGGCCGCCGCCGAGCAGCAGGCCGCCGACGGCGCCTATCGTGCGGCGCGCAAGGCGCTGGGTCTGTTCGGGCTGGACAGCGCCGACATCAACGAGATCGAGAAGTCGCGGCACGTGGATACCGAGATGCCCGTGCGCAGCCCGCTGGCCGGCCGCGTGGTGACGCGCTCGGCCGCCGAGGGGCTGCTCGTGCAGCCGGGCGCGGGCAACCCGCCCGTCATGGTGGCCGACCTGCGCAGGCTGTGGATGGTGGCGAGCGTGCCGGAGTCCGAACTCGGCAGCTACCGCCTCGGGCAAAAGGTGGTCGTGACCGTGCCTGCCTACCCCGACAGGCGCTTCACGGGCATCCTGAGCCACATTGGCGACGTCGCCGATCCGGCCTCGCACCGCATCAGCCTGCGCGCGGAGGTGGCGGACGCCGAGCATCTGCTGCGGCCGCAGATGCTGGCCCAGTTCGCCATCGAACTGCAGCCGGCGCGCGAGGACCTGGCGATCCACGAGAAGGCGCTGGCCCGCGAGGGCGATGGCAGCTTCAGTGCCTGGGTCACGCAGGATGCCCAGAGCTTCACGCGGCGCAAGGTGACCACGGGCATGACCCAGGACGGCTGGGTGCAGGTCACCGGTGGCCTCAAGGCCGGGGAGCGCATCGCGCAAGACCGGGCGCTGTTCCTGAGCAACCTCGCGCAGATGGCGCAGAACTGAGCGGGGGCAGGGATGTTCCGCCCCCTGCTGGCCTTCGTGCTGACGCGCCGTCCCATGGTGCTGCTGGGCCTGCTGGCCTTCCTCGCGGCCGGGCTGCTGGCCTTCTACCGTCTGAACGTCGAGGCCTACCCGAACCCGGCGCCGGTGATCCTGGAGATCACGGCCCAGTCGGCCGGCCAGTCGGCCGAGGAAATGGAGCGCTACTACACGCGCCCGATGGAGATTGGCCTGGCCACGACGATGGGCGTGGAGAACATCCGCTCGACGTCGTTCTACGGCCTGTCTTTCGTCCGCGTGACATTCAAGTACGGCGTGGACTATGTCTCCGCACTGACGCAGACGGCCATCAACCTGCAGCAGAACGTCAGCCTGCCCAATGGCGTGCAGCCGCAGATCCAGGGTTCCAGCCTGGTGGGCGAGATCCTGCGCTACCAGGTCAAGGGGCCGTCCACCTACAGCCTGACGGACCTGCGCGGCTTGCAGGACTGGGTCGTGCAGCGTCGCCTGTTGACCGTGCCCGGCGTGAGCCAGGTCGTGACCTGGGGTGGGACGACCAAGGAGTACCACGTCGAGGTGCAGCCGGCCCGGCTGGAGAGCTACGGCCTGACGCTGCAGCAGGTCATCCAGGCGCTGGGCAACGCGAACAACAACGTGGGCGGCCGCACGGTCAGCGTCGGCGAGCAGTCGGTGAACGTGCGCGGCCTGGGCCTGGTGCGTGACATCGAGGACGTCAGGACCACAGTGCTGAGCCAGCAGAACGGCCAGCCTGTGCTGGTGCGCGACGTCGCCGAGGTCGGCGTCGGCAACGTGCCTCGGCTGGGCGAGGCCGGCCGCGACGCCAGCGACGACGTGGTCACCGGGGTGGTCATCATGAACCGCACCCAGCAGACCAAGGACGTGATCGCGCGGGTCAAGACCGCCGTCGAGACGCTGAACCACGACGGCAGCCTACCCCAGGGCGTCTACCTGGAGCCCTACTACGACCGCTCCACGCTGGTCAACGTCACCACCCACACCGTCATCCACAACCTGGTGTTCGGCTGCGTGCTGGTGTTCTTCATCCAGTGGATATTCCTGGGCGACCTGCGCAGCGCCGTGATCGTCAGCGTGAACATCCCGTTCGCGCTGTTCTTCAGCATCATCATGCTGGTGCTTTCGGGCGAGTCGGCCAACCTGCTGTCGCTGGGCGCGGTGGACTTCGGCATCATCGTCGACTCGGCCGTCATCCTCGTCGAGAACGTCTACCGCAACTTCCAGCGCACGCCGCGCCAGCGCATCGAAGCGCTGCGCGCGATGACGCGCGGGCCCTACGGCATGGTGACCGACCCGGCGCTGGGCTGGACGCAGCGCCTGCGCATGATCTTCATGAGTGCGCTGCAGGTCGACAACTCGGTGCTGTTCTCCACCGTCATCACCATCGCCGCGTTCTCGCCGCTGTTCCTGATGACGGGTGTCGAGGGCCAGATCTTCGGCCCGATGGCCCGCACCTACGGCTACGCCCTCGCCGGCGCGCTGCTCGCCACCTTCACCGTGACGCCGGTGCTGGCCGCCTATCTGCTGCCGCGGCGCGTCAAGGAGCAGGAGACCTGGCTGGTGCGCTGGATCCACCGGGGCTACGAGCCGCTGCTGCGCTGGTCCCTGGCCCATGTGCGCTGGATGTGCGGCTTCGCCGTGGCCTTCCTGGCGGGCATGCTGGTGCTGGGCGCCCACCTGGGCAGCGAGTTCCTGCCCGCGCTGGAGGAGGGCAACCTGTGGATACGGGCCTCGATGCCACCGACCATCTCGCTGGAGGCCGGCTCCGACAAGGCCAACCGGATGCGCCAGATCATCAAGGGCTTCCCCGAGGTCGTCACGGTCGTGTCCCAGCATGGCCGCCCGGATGACGGCAGCGATGCCTCCGGCTTCAACAACGTGGAACTGTTCGCACCGCTCAAGCCCTTTGACCAATGGTCGCCCGGCATGGACAAGGAGAGGCTGGTGAACGATCTGCGCCAGCGCCTGGAGCGCGAGTTCCCGGGCGTAGGCTTCAACTTCTCGCAGTACATCCAGGACAACGTCGAGGAAGGCCTGTCCGGCGTCAAGGGTGCGAACTCCGTGAAGATCGTCGGGCCGGACCTCGTCACTCTCGAGAAGCTTGCCCGCAAGGCCGTCACGCTGATGGGCCAGGTCCAGGGCGTGGACGACCTCGGCATCTTCAACGTGCTGGGCCAGCCCAACCTCAACATCCGGATCGACCGCGCCAAGGCGGCGCGCTACGGCCTCAACACCGGCGACGTCAACGCCGTGGTGCAGGCCGCGCTCGGCGGCACGGTGGCCACCACCGTGCTGGAGGGCGACCGCCAGTACGGCCTGACGGTCCGCTACGCTGGCGCGGCGCGGGCCGACCTGGAGAGCGTGCGCGACCTGCGCGTGGGCTATGGCGCGGGCAACGCCACGGCCTATGTGCCGCTGCGCGACATCGCGACGGTCAGCCTGGACACCGGCGCCACCTATGTCTATCACGAGCGCAACGAGCGGTATATCCCGATCAAGTTCAGCGTCGGCGGCCGGGATCTCGGCAGCACGGTGGCGGAGATCGAGTCCAAGCTGGGCCGGGAGTTGGCCCTGCCAGAGGGCTACCGCATCGAATACGCCGGCGAGTTCGAGGAGTTGCAGAAGGCCAAGGCCCGCATGGGCATCCTCATCCCGGCCGCCTTCGTGCTGATCCTCGTGCTGCTCTACGCGTTGTTCAACAGCATCGGCTACAGCCTGCTGGCGCTGGTGGCCGTGCCCTTCACGGTGGCCAGCGGCTTGTTCGCGTTGTTCGTCTCGGGCCAGGTGGTCAGCATCTCGGCGGTGATCGGCTTCGTGTCCCTGCTCGGCGTGTCGGTCATGGACGGCATCCTGATCCTGACCTACTTCAAGGAGTTGCGCCTGGCGGGTAGCACGCCCGAACAGGCCATCTACGACGCCTATATGCACCGCCTGCGGCCGCTGTTGATGACGGCACTGTCGGCCTGCATCGGCCTCCTTCCCGCGGCCATCAGCCACGGCATCGGCAGCCAGGTGCAGCGCCCGCTCGCCACCGTGGTGGTGGGTGGCATGTTCCTTGGTCCCTTCTTCCTGCTGCTCGTGGTGCCGGCGTTGCGCCTGGCCGTGCTCCGGCGCGTGAAGCTCAAGAAGCGCCGCAAGGGCCTGGGCGGCGACCTGCTGGCCTGAGCGAGGTGATCATGACTTTCCGCGACAGCCCCCTCCCGATCACCCGGATCCGCGTCGTCCAGTTGCTCGCGGCCGCGGCGCTGTCGGGCTGTGCGGCCGGCCCGGACTTCCAGGCCCCGACACCGCCGCTAGCGACGCAGTACCTGCGCGGGGAGGTCCAGGCGGCCGCATCGTCGGCGGGCGATGCGGTCGCGCCGCAGTCACGCTGGTGGACGGCCTATGGCTCAGAGCGGCTGGACCGGCTGGTCGAGCGTGCGCTGCAGCGCAACCCCGGCATCACCGCGGGCGAGGCCAGCCTGCGCCAGGCCCAGGAGAACGTCATTGCCCAGAGGGGGCTGTTCTACCCCTCGGTGCAGCTCGGCTACAGCGCGAGCCGGCAGAACTCCGGGACCGTGCTGTCCTCGGCACTGAGCTCTGGCCAGTCGCTCTACAACCTGCACACCGCCCAGCTCAGCGTGGGCTATGTACCTGACGTGTTCGGCGGCAACCGCCGCCAGGTGGAAGCGCTGCAGGCCAGCGCCGACGGCCAGCGCTACCAGACCGATGCGCTGCGCACCACCATCGCCAGCAACGTGGCAGCCGCTGTGATGCAAGAGCAGGCGCTGCTCGACCAGGTGCAGATCGTGAACGAGACGCTGGCCCTGGCCAGAGAGCAACTGCAGCACACGCGAACGCTGCAGGCCGCCGGCTACAGCAGCGGCCTGGACCTGGCCCAGCAGGAGGCCGCCTACACGCAGACGCAGGCGCTGCTGCCGCCGTTGAACAAGCAGCTGGAACAGACCCGCAACCTGCTGTCTACCCTGTGCGGCGACCTGCCCAGCGAGCTGGCGATGCCGGATGGTGATGCGGCGGAGCGCCTGGCCCGGCTGCGCACGCCGGCGCAGTTGCCGCAGGTCGTGCCCTCCCAGCTGGTCCAGTACCGCCCCGACGTGCAGGCCGCGCAGGCTGAGCTGCACGCGGCCTATGCCCAGATCGGAGTCGCCGTGAGCAACCTGCTGCCGCAGTTCTCCATCGGTGCCAACCTGGCCTATGGCGCGACGTCGCTGTCCGGCCTCTTCTCGCCGGTCAACCAGTCCTGGGGCCTGCTGGCAGGGCTGACGCAGCCACTGTTTGCCGGTGATGCCCTCATGGCCCGCAAGCGCGCGGCCGAGGCCGCTGCCGAGGCTGCGCAGGCGCAGTACCGGAGCACCGTCCTGACGGCATTCCAGAACGTCGCCGACGTGCTCTATGCGTTGGAGCACGATGGCCAGGCACTGGCAATCGCCGAACGCAACGTCGTGGCCAGCGAGCGTTTGATGGTGCTGACCGAACAGCAGTTCAGGCAGGGCTATGCGGCCCGCCCGGCCTGGTTGTCGGCGCGCCAGACGTTTCTGCAGGCGCGGCTGGCGCAGGTGGCGGGGCGAGGCGTCTACCTGGGTGACACGGTGGCGCTGTTCCAGGCCTTGGGGGGCGGGTGGCGGCCGCCCGCGCCCGCCGCGGACAGGCCCGGCGCGTCGTCGCGATGACATCGGGGCGGTCGGAGCCGAAATGTCATCGCCTCGTCTGCCCGAGACCGCCGCCTCAGCTCCTGGACGCGACCAACCGTCCGACCAGCGGGATCAGTTCGCGAAAGGTGTCTTCCTTCTCCAGCAGTGCGCGCACGCCCGCCCGTCGTGCCTGTTCCCGCAGTTCATCCGTGATCAGGCCGGAACTGATGATGATGGGGAGATCGGCTCGAATGGCGGCAACCTCGAGCGCCACGTCCACGCCGGAGCGCAGGGGCATGTTGTAGTCCGTCACGAATACATCGACGCTGCCTGGTGAAATCCGAACGGCCTCCAGCGCGGAGGCAATGTCCAGGAAGCCGGTGCATCTGTAGCCGGCCCGTTCGAGGAGCCGTTCGACGACCAGCATCACGGTTTCATCGTCGTCGAGATAGATCACATGCTCGCCATGCCCGACCCTCTGCGAGGCTTGGGCTGCCGGCTGCGGTGGCGTCACGGAAGGCTCCGGCCTGGCCGTGGGCAGGTAGAGATGGAAGGTGCTGCCCAGTCCGGGGGCGCTGTCGACGCGCACGCTGCCCTGGTGGGCCACAACAATGCCATGGACGACGGCCAGGCCGAGGCCGGTGCCCTGGCCCGTCGGTTTCGTCGTGAAGAAGGGCTCGAAGATGCGCTCGCGCGTCGCCGAATCCATGCCCACGCCGGTATCGCTGACCCATAGGTGGGCGTAGTTCCCGGCGGGCAAGCCCGACAGCGCGCGCGCCGCGGCGGCGGTCAGAACGGTTGATTCCAGTCCGACGACGATCCGGCCGACGTCGCCATGCATGGCATGCCAGGCGTTCGTGCACAGGTTCATCAGCACCTGCTGGAGTTGGGTCGCGTCGCCGTTGACATGCAAGGGCTCCGCGTTCATGCGCAGGTCCAGCTCCATCCCCGCAGGCAGCGTCACCCGCAACAGGCGATAGGACTCCTGGACGATGGACTGCAGTTCGACGTTGCGCAGCTGCTGCGGTTGACGGCGACTGAAGGTCAGGATCTGTCGCACGAGATCACGGGCGCGCAGGCTGGCCTTCTGGATCTCGCCCAGCGTTGCCTGGACGGGGTGCTCGGCGACAAGATCGGCCCGTGCCAGTTCGAGGTTCCCGAGAATGGCGCCAAGGATGTTGTTGAAGTCATGCGCGATCCCGCCGGCCAGCGTGCCGAGCGATTCCATCTTCTGGGCCTCGCGAAGCTGGGTCTCATAGCGACGGAGTTCGGCCTCCGTCTCACGGTGGGCGGTACGGCGGGCCGCCTGAACGAGCTCGCGCTCAAGGACGGGCGCAAGACGACTGAGGTGTTCCTTCGTCACGTAGTCGCTGGCGCCGGCCTTCATCGCCGCGACCGCCATCTCTTCCCCGATGGTGCCGGACACGAAGATGAAAGGCACGTCCATGCCCGTCCTCTTGTACGCGGCAAGCGCCTCCAGGCCACTGAACCCGGGCATGCTGAAATCCGAGATCAAGGCGTCCCAGGGGGCCTCCACCAGCGCGGCCTCGAGGCTGGCGAGGTCCTGGACGCGGCGCCATTCGGGCGCGAAGCCGGCCCGGCGCAGCAGGCGCGTGACCAGGCGGACATCGTTCTCCGAGTCCTCGATCATCAAGATCCTGATGGGGCGCTCGCTCATGACGGCGTGGATAACGGCGGCTGCTGATTGAGTGCCAGCCAGTAGATGCCCAGCACCTTGACGGCCTCGACGAACTCGGTGAAGTCGACCGGCTTGCGAACATAGCTGTTCGCGCCCAGCTTGTAACCCGCGACGACGTCTTGTTCCTCCTTGGAGGAGGTCAGGATTACCGCCGGCAGCAAGGCGGTGCGCGGATCGGCCCGCAGCGCCTTGAGCACGCCAAGCCCGTCCAGTCGAGGCAGCTTGAGATCGAGAATGACCAGCGTGGGCAGCGATGCTCCGGCGCGGTCGGCGTAAGCGCCCCGTGCGAAAAGAAAGTCAAGCGCCTCGACGCCATCGCGGACGACGGCAAGCGGGTTCATGAGATGGCTGCGCTTGAAGGCCCGGACCGTCAGCGCGACGTCGTCCGGATTGTCCTCAACCAGCAAGATGACCTTGCTCTCGTCGCTCATCTGTGGGCTCCAAAGTACGGAAGAAGAATGAGGCGCCGCCGCCCAGGCTGGCCTTCGCCCACACGGGCCAGCCGTGGCGACGGAAGACCCGTTGGACGATCGCGAGGCCGATGCCGGTGCCCGGATAGTCGTCCTCGTGGTGCAGGCGCTGGAAGGCGCCGAACAAGCGATCGGCATAGGCCATGTCGAAACCGGCGCCGTTGTCGGCCACGAAGCAGACCTGGTCCGCGCCTTCCCGCTTTGCACCCACGCGAATGACGGCCTCCGCCGTCTTGCTGGTGAACTTCCAGGCGTTGTCGAGCAGGTTCTGCAGTGCGATCTGGATCAGGTCGCGATCGGCCCGAACGACGACACCGTCGTCGATCTCCCATCGGACGCTGCGCTCGGGCTGCGTCTTCTGGATCGAGGTCGCCATCTCGCGGGCCATGGATGTGAGATCGACGTCATGGACGCGCAGCTCCGCCCGCGTGACCCGTGCCAGCCCGAGCAACTCGTCAATCAGCCGCCCCATCCTCTGGCTCGCGGACCGGATGCGGTGCAGGTAGTCGAGAGCCTCCTCGTCCAGCTTGTCGCCGTAGTCTTCGATCAGTGCCAGCGAGAAGCCGTCCATGCTGCGCAGCGGGCTGCGCAGGTCGTGCGAGACCGAGTAGCTGAATGACTCCAGCTCCTTGTTCAGCGAGGAGAGCTCGCGGTTGCTGAGCTCCAGTTGCTGAAAGGAGTCCCGCAAGGCACGGGTCATCGCATCGAAATGACGGGCCATCTCGCCGAACTCATCCTGGGTGCCGACGTCGAGCTCGAAATCCCAGTTGCCGGACGCCACCTCGCGGGTGGCCCCCTCCAGCCTGGCCACGGGATCCATCACGTCGCGCCGGAAGAACCAGGCGGCGGTGGCAGTGACGAGCGCCATCATGGCCAGGCCGGCCACCGTCCAGAAGACGACGCGACGCTGCGTGGCGTCGATGAGTCGGTCCGAGTCATCGATCAGGCGCGCGGCGTCGACGAGACTCTGCTGCTGCAGGATCAGCAGACGGCTCGACAACTGGGTCTCGAAGCGCCGCTGGATCTCGTCACCGCCACCACGGTCCAGGGTCGGATCGACTTCGGCGAACAGCCGATGGCTGGCTTCCGTCTGTGTCCGCAGGTCGGCGAGCGTTCGTGCGGAGCTTCCGCGAATGTCGACCGACGCTGAGAACAGCCGTTCCAGGCGCTGCCAGACGGCCTGTTCCTGCAGTCTCGCGCGTTCGCGCCGGTTGAGCAGGTATTCGAACGTGACCATGCGCATGTCATTGAGCGCATCGGCGATGGTGGTGCTTTGCCGGCGTTGCTCGACCGCGGCGCGCACCTGCGCGTCCGCCCAGCCTATGCTCGTGGCGATCAGCACCATGGTGCCGAGCATCAGCGCGGCGGCGAGCCGGGCCTTGCTTCGGATCTTCATCGGACCACCGTGACCCTTTCCGGCGTCGCGGCCATCAAGGCATCCAGGTAGATGTGGGACAGGAAATTGGGAACGGGCTGGACGGGCGCATATCCACGTGTCATGGCCCAGCTCGAGACATCCTCAAGGGTGACGAGCTGTGCCTGCCGCTGCCCGAGTTCAAGGGAAATGCTCTGCCATGCCGGATCGAGGGCGTACGGCTCGATGCCGAGGCGGGCCGCGAGGAGCCTTTTGGCCTGAAGCGGCTCGGCCCGCACATAGCGCTCGGCATCCAGCAAGGCCAGGACGACACGGTGCACGACGTCGCCGTGGGAACGCAGGAAATCGCTGCTACCGACCAAGTTGAAAGTTTGGGCGTAGGCGTCGGGGGCGGCGAAGGAAGCTGCTGCGTCCCCGAGGGCGGACTCGGCGCCGTGCCGTACGGGTTGCCATGCCGCGATTGCATCGACGCTGCCATCACCTAGCGCCTCGATCAGCTGGTTCGGCGGCAGGTCGACGAGCGTCAGGGACTGCGCCGCGAGGCGATGACGCACCATGTAGGCCCAGAGGAAGTAGTCACCGCTGGTGCCGAAGGTGACGCCGACGCGGCGACCCTGGAGGTCCGTCGACGAGTGGATGCCACGGTCACGGCGGGCCACCACGGCCATCTCATCGGGGGCGTTGGCCAGGGTGGTGGCTATGCCCAGCGGAGCTCCCTTCAGTACCTCGACGACGATGGGCACATCGGCCGCTGCGGCCACGTCCGCGCGCCCCGCCAGCAGCTCGGCCAATGCGGCCTTGCCGTGGATCTGCGGCAGCAGCGTGACCCCCAGCCCATGCGCCTTGAAGTACTCACGCCCCGCGGCTATGTGCAGCAGCCCCGCATGAGGCACTTGCGGCAATGCGATTCTCAGAGGCACGAGCCGCGCCGGCTCTGCGGGCCTGCGCCAGGTCAGGCTCGACAGTGCCGCAAGCGCCGCAGCGCCGATCACCCAGACTGAACGGCGCTTCAATTTGCTGCTGGTGGAATTAGGAATGCTCACCTAGTCCCCCTGAGCCATCAATAGATGGCGACGATGCCGGCCAGTCGGGGCGCCAAGTGTCTTCTTGTGGGTCCGCCCGAAAGGAGCGTAAGGGCCCACCGGTCATCTGACAAGCGTTTTCCGCGTTCGGCCCCGGCGCGACCAGGTCAACGCGCCGATGGCGGCCTCGCTGACATATGCCGCCACGGAGCGTCCGGGAGGCACGCTTGGCCTTGCCTGGGCGCAGGCCGTCGTGCGCCGACGCCGAGGCTTGCGGCGGTCACCCGCCTTCGGGTTGGGAGGCCTGGGTCGAGAGGGCTGGCAGGTGGCTGTGCTCCAGCATGAACTCCACGAAGACGCGCACACGCGACGGTAGCAGCCGACCATGGGGGTAGATCAGGCTGACGGGCCGTGAACGCCCGGCGAAGGGCTGCAGCACCTCCACCAGCCTGCCAGCGGCCAGGTCTTGCTCGGCCACGAAGCGATAGGTTTGGAACAGACCCGCCCCCGCTCGGGCCAGGGTGACGCCCGCCAGCACGTCCTCGGAGCAGATGTAGTGGCCGCTCAGCAACATCTCCTTCTCGTGGCCGTCCTGCCGGAACAGCCAAGGGATCTGCCGGCCGCTGCTCGGCAGCGTGTACTGGATGCACTCGTGCTGCTCGAGGTCTGCCAGGGTCCGGGGCTGGCCCGCGCGACGCAGGTACTCCGGGCCGGCCACGACGACGAGCTCCGCATCGCCCAGGGGACGGGCCACCATGGTCGAGTCCCGCTGCGCACGAAAGCGAATCGCGACGTCGAAGTTCTCCTCGTGCATGTCGATGTTGCGGTTGCTGATGTGGGCCTCGACCCTGATCAGCGGGTAGCGCTCGCGGAACGCGGGCAGCAGCGGCAGCAGCCGGTGGTGCCCGTAGGTGGTGGGCGCACTGACGCGGATCGTGCCGCTGGGCTGCACCTGCTCGCCGCTGACCCGGCGCTCGGCCTCGGCCAGCTGATGCAGGGCCGTGCGGCAGTGCTCGAAGTACTCCCGGCCGCCCTCGGTGAGCCGGATGCTGCGGGTGGAGCGCACGAACAGGCGTACGCCGAGGCGCTTCTCCAGCCGGGCGATCGAGCGGCTCACCGCCGCCGGGGTGACGCCGGCCGTGCTGGCCGCGGCAGTGAAGCTCCCCGCCTCGGCGGCCAGGCAGAACAACTCGATGCTGCCCAACAGGATGTCGTCGAACTGGCGCTGCATATTGATTACATGATGTATCAAGAATAGTTTATCAGCTCATATTTATCGCTCTTCTAGTCATCAATAGAGTTCATCCCAACCGGTGGCGTCCTGCGAATCACACCGGCTCACCGTGAACCCCAACCCCTACGAGGACCGTCATGAGCAAGTCTGAAAACACCATCGTCATCACCGGCGCCAGCAGCGGCATCGGCCTGGGCTTGGCCGAGGCCTTTCTGCGCGAGGGCTATAACGTCGTCGGCACCGGCCGCTCGTCGGAGCGCCTGCAGGCCGTGGCCGTCCGCCTGAACGCGGGCGAGCGCTTCCTGGGCGTCGCCGGCGACGTCGGTTCGCCCGACACCGCGCGTGATGTGTTCGCGCAGGCCGTCGAGCGCTACGGCCATGTCGACGTGCTGGTGAACAACGCCGGCATCTTTGCGGTCAAGCCCTTCGTGGACTTCACGCCGCAGGAGGTGGAGGAGCAGATCGCGACCAACCTCAAGGGCGTGCTCTACATGTCGCAGCAGGCGGCGCGCCACATGGGCGAGCGCGGGCGGGGCCGCATCATCAACATCACTGCTTCGTTGGCAATGCAGCCGCATGGCAGCGTGCCGGCGCTGCTGGCGGTGGCGCTCAAGGGCGGCCTGAACCAGGCCACGCGGGCCCTGGCGCTGGAGTTGGCTCCCAAGGGCGTGACGGTGAATGCCGTCGCGCCGGGCGTGACGGCCACGCCGATGCACCCGGCCGACACGCATGCCGCGCTCGGCAGCATGCACCCGCTGGGCCGCATTGCACGCATTGACGAGATCACGGCGGCGGTGCGCTACCTGGTCGGCGCCGACTTCGTGACCGGCACCGTACTGCCGGTGGACGGCGGCTTCAGCGCCGGGCGCTGAACGCACTGAACGACCCGAGGAGTCAGCATGGAATATCTCGTGACGATGACCACTCGCGTCCCGGCGGGAACGCCGGACGCCGCGGTCGACGACATCCGCGCCGACGAGGCCCGGCGTGCGGCCGAGCTGGCCCGCTCAGGCCAGCTGCTGCGCCTTTGGCGCCCACCGTTGCAGCCGGGCGAATGGCGAACGCTGGGCCTGTTTTCGGCGCCGGACGACGAGCGTCTGGAGCGGGCGCTGGCCTCGATGCCGCTGCGGGTCTGGCGCCGCGACGAGCCCCTGCGGCTCGTGCCCCATCCGAACGACCCGGCCACCGCCGGCGTCGGACCGGCCGGGTTCGCGGGCAGCGAGTTCCTGATCACGATGACGGTCACGGTGCCGCCGGGAACGGCGCCCGCGCAGTTGGACGACCTCTTGTCGCGAGAAGCCCGACGCGCGCGTGAGCTGGCGTCGCAGGGGCATCTGCTGCGGCTGTGGTCGCTGCCGGCGGCGCCCGGCGTACACCGCGCCCTCGGACTCTGGTGTGCGGGCGGCGACGCCGAGATCGCCGCCATCGTGGATGCGCTGCCCTTGCGCCCCTGGATGGCGGTCGAATCCATGCCATTGACGCCGCACCCGAACGATCCGGCCGGCCATTGAGGAGATGTAATGGATGCCTCCCTCCCCACGGGGACTGAGACCGGAGCGCGGAGATGAACAGCGTGGCTGTTCGTGGGGAGGCCGTTGTCGCAGGGACAAGGTGGACCCTCGAATGGATACGGCATCAAAGTGCCCAGGGCGTGATAGACCAAGGTCGTCACAAACACCATCGAGGGTCCGAGATGAATCGTACTGCGGGGATGAGCGCCGGGCAGATCATCGGCA
>NZ_JAFAGT010000011.1 GCF_019237615.1 Roseateles sp.
AGGCGCTTGTCAGCGGAGTACATCGGGGCCAGTGGGCCAGCCGGGCAACTTGGCAAATCCACGCACAAGGCCGGATACAAGGCAGCAGCCGACTTCTTCACGACACGATGCGGGTTAATGCCTATCGCCGGGAGGCATCCATACAAGAACCCATGTCGCTACCCCCCGTCCTGGCTCGTGTGCTGACGCTGCTGTCGCTGGGCGCCGCCCTGTTGCCGGCCTGGGCTGCCCCGTTGCCGGACAGCGCGTCCGCGCTGGAGCAGCGCCTGGCCGAACGCTTGGGCGGCGACCGCGGTGGTGCCTGCGTGCAGGCCGCCGTCATCGAGCGCGACCGCGTCGTGCGCGGCAGCGGCTGCGCGGGTACGCGCGGCGACCGCGCGCCGGCGCCGGATGCGGCCTTCGAGATCGGCTCGGTCAGCAAGACCATGACGGCCTTCCTGGTCGCCGGCCTCATCGAGCGCGGCCGTTGGTCGCTGGACGACCCCATCGCCCGCCACCTGCCCGAGGGCACGACGGTGCCGCGCCAGGGCGAGCGCCAGATCCTGGTGCGTGACCTGCTGACCCACAGCGCCGGCCTGCCGGGCCTGCCGCCTGGCATGCCCATGCCCAAGCCCGACGATCCCTATGCCGCGCTGACCGAGGCGCAGCTGCTGGACGCGCTGGGCCGCGTGACGCTGGCCCGCCCCATAGGCAGCAGGGCCGAGTACTCCAATTTCGGCATGATGCTGGTCTCCCTGGCCGCTGCGCGCAGCCTGGGCGGCGACCTGGAGGCGGCGCTGCGCGAGCGCCTGTTCGCGCCGCTGGGTATGGGCGGGGCCTACGTCACCCGGCCGCTGGCGGCCCGGCCCGCCCAGGGCCACCTGCCCGGCGGCGCGGCCACGTCGGCCTGGACCATCACCCCCAACCTGGCGGGCGTCGGCATGGTCAAGGCCACGCTGGACGACATGGTGCGCTATGCCCAGGCCGAGCTGGGCAGCCTGCCCGATGTGCCCGCTGCGCTGACCGCGGCACTGCGCCTCACGCAGCAGCCGCTGGCCCATGGCTTTGCGATGAACTGGGTGGTCAGCCGCCAGCAGGGCCGCGAGCTGCGCATGCACGATGGCGGCACGGGCGGCTTCTCGTCGCTGGTGGTGCTGGAGCCGGGTGCGCAGCGCGCCGTCGTGCTGCTGGCCGACACGGCGCTGGAGGACCTTGGCGGCCTGGGTGACCTGGGCCTGGCGCTGCTGGGCCTGGACGTGCCGCTGAGGCCGCGCCGCGAGGTCGCCATGCCGCCCGCGCTGCGCCAGGCGCTGGTCGGTGACTGGGAAGTGGGCGGCATGACGCTGCACATCCGCGAGGCCGACGACGGCCGGCTGCTGGCCCAGGCGCGGGGCGACAGCGAATTCGAGCTGCGCCAGGACAGCCGCGGCGACCTCTACCCGACCAGCTTCTCGGCGTTGCTGCGCCTCGAGCGGCCCGAGGCGGAGGGCCGGCCGGTACAGCGCCTGAGCTGGCACCAGGGTGGCGGCATGATGCAGGGCCGACGTGTCGAAGCGGCGCCCGCCATCGCCAACCCCGCTTGGCGCGACTGGGCCGGTGAGTACCAGCTGGCGCCCCAGTTCAGCCTGCGCGTGTTCGAGCGCGACGGCCGGCTGATGGTGCAGGGCAGCGGCCAGCCGGCCATAGCGGCAGAGCCGGTTGGGGCGGACCGCATCGAGATCAAGGTCGTCGGTGCCGTCGTCGAGTTCGAGCGCGACGCGGCCGGCCAGGTCGTCGCGGCCCAGCTGCGCCAGAACGGACAGGTGCTGCGCGGCGCACGGCGCTGAGGCACCGAGCGAGGATGGGCCGCGCTACTCGTACAGCAGCGCGCCGGGCACCGCGCCGCCGTCCTCGTTGTCGCCGCCGACGATGAGCACGCGGCCTTCGGGCAGTGCCGACACCGTGTGCCAGGCCCGTCCGGCCGGCATGGCCGCGAGCGCCGTGGCCGTGCCGGTCCCCGGCACGTAGGCGCTGGCCGTGCGCGCGGCGATCTCGGCCCCGGTCTGGCCGCCGAACAGGCGCAACTGGCCGTCCGGCAGCAGCAGGCTGCGCATCAGGCTGCGCGGCATGTCGAGCCGGCCATGCAGCGTCAGCGCCCGCGCCGCGGGGTCGTAGACAAGCACCGTATCCAATGGCTCCAGCCCCGCGCTGCTGCGCACCTCGCCGCCCACTACCAGCACGCGACCGTCCGGCAGCGCATGGGCTTCGTGCATTGCGCGGCGTTCGTCGTTCAGCGGCGAGGCCACCGGCGTGAAGGCCTCGGTTTGCGGGTCGAAGATCTCGGCCAGGCGCTGCGTGGCGCCTTCGTGGTCGCCGCCGACGATGAGCACGCGGCCATCGGCCAGCCGCGTCGCCGTCGGGAACTCGCGCACATTGCTCATGCGTGCTGCGACGAGTCGGAAGCGCCGCGTCGCGGGGTCCCACAGCTCGACGCTGTCCCGTTGCGAGCCGCCGACGACCAGCACACGACCGTCCGCCAGCGCGGCGCTGGCATGCCGGGTGCGCGGCCAGTTGGGCCAGCCGGCCGGCTCGACGCTGCCTCGGCGCTCGTCGATCAGCTCCGCGAAGCCGCCGTTGCTCAGGCCCACCGTACCGCCGACGACGAGCACGCGGCCTTCGTTAGCGCCTGCCAGGGGCGTCGCCGTGTGCATGGTGCGGCCCGTGTACATGTTGGCGATGCGCGTGAAGCGGCGCGTTGCCGGCTCGTAGCGCTCGATGGCCTCGGACGGCGCAGACAGCCCGCGCGAGCCGCCGATGATGAGCACCCGCCCGTCCGACGTCGTGGCGGCCGCGTGGTACTGCCGCGGCGTCGCGTCGTCCAGCGCGGCGTAGCGGTCGCGGTAGACCGGCCGCACGTCCAGCGCCCGGCGCGCGCTGGGCCGGCCCTCGGCCTCGACGACCAGCGTGTAGCGCCGCGGCGCGATGACCGGCGGCACGCTGACCGGCACGCCGCTCTGCACCGTGCCCACATCCGGCTCGATGCGCCCGGTGCCGCCGCTGAAGGTGGCCGTCACGGTCACCGCCTCGCCCACGCGCGCCGCGCTGGCCTCCAGGCTGTGCACCATGGGCCCGTCCGGCGCCTTCTCCCCACCGCCGCCGCCGCAGGCCGCCAGGCCCCAGCCCAGCCCGGTGCTCCACCCGGCCCTCAGCACCGCGCGGCGCGTGGCGGCCTGTACTCCTGCCATGTCTGATCTCCCAGTGGTCCAAGGCCGGCATGCTGGGCCTTGGCGGCGATGGCGTGAATTGCCGAATAGGTGATACCTTTTCGGCATGACGTTTCCTGGCCACCGCAGCATCGACATCCGCCAGCTGCGCTACTTCCTCGTGCTGGCCGAGGAGCTGAACTTCCGCCGCGCGGCGGAGCGCCTGCACCTGACGCAGCCGCCGCTGTCGCGCCAGATCGCGGCCCTGGAGGCGGCGCTGGGCGTCGCACTGCTGGACCGCGACGGCCCGGCGACGCGGCTGACCGCGGCCGGCCAGCGCGCCCGCACGGCCTTCCAGGCCGCCGTGCAGGCCTTCGACGCCGCGCTCGTCGAGGTCGCCGCCGGCGGCCCGCGCGGCGCCTTGCGCCTGGGCCTGCCCTGGTGGATGGACATGAGCGCCTTCCAGGCGCTGGACGCGGGCTGGCGCGCCACCGCCGGGCGCATGCCGCTGGAGCCCGTGCTGGAGATCGGCCCGCAGCTGCTCGACGGCCTGCGCCGGCAGACGCTGGACGCCGCGCTGATCGCGATGCCGCACGAGCTGCTGGGCCTGCGCCATGTGCCGGTGGCAAGGCTGCGCCATGTCGCGCTGCTGCCCAGCGGCAGCGCGCTGGCGCGCAAGCGCGCGTTGCGGCTGCGCGAGCTGGAGGCGCTGCCACCCTTCCTGCGCTTTCCCAAGCGCCAGAACCCGCCGCTGTGGATGCACTACCAGCGTCAATACGAGGCGGCCGGCTTCCGTCCCGCAGTCGAGGCCGTGGCGCCAGGCACCACGGCCACCATCGCGCAGATCGCGGCCGGCCGCGGCTGCACGGTGATGCCCGCCGCGCAGGCGCGCCAGCGCTACCCCGGCGTCGCCGCCCGTCGCCTGCTGGACGACATCGGCGTCGAGATCCACCTCGTCTTCGGCGACGCGCTGGAGGCCGATCTCATCGCCGCGCTGACGGCCGAGCGCGGGCTGTTCGAGGCCGCGCTGCGCTGAGCCGCGTCACTTGCCGATGCAGAAGCTGCTGAAGATGACGCCCAGCAGCTCGTCGGCCGAGAACGCGCCGGTGATCTCGCCCAGCGCGTCGTGCGCGAGGCGCAGTTCCTCGGCCAGCAGGTCCAGCGCTGCATCGCGCTGTTCGGCGATGGCACGGGCCTGCGCCAGGTGTTCGGCCGTGCGGGCCAGCGCCTGCACATGGCGTTCGCGGGCGATGAACAGCCCTTCCGGCACGGCCTGCCAGCCGGCCGTCTGCAGCAGGCGCTGGCGCAGCGCCTCCAGGCCCTCGCCGGTCTTCAGGCTCAGCGCGATCTCGCCGGCCGGGGCGGCGGCGAGGTCGGCCTTGTTGAAGACCTGCACGATGCGGCCCGCGTCCACGCCCGCCAGCCGCGTACGGATGCGCTCGTCCTCTGCCTCGTAGTCGGTCTGTCCCACGCGGCCCAGGTCGTGCAGGAAGAGCACGACATCGGCATCGGCGATGGCGTCCCAGCTGCGCGACACGCCGATGCGCTCGACCTCGTCGGCCGTCTCGTCGCGCAGGCCGGCGGTGTCGGTGATGTGCAGCGGCACACCTTCGATCTGGATGGTCTGGCTGACCTTGTCGCGCGTCGTGCCGGGGATGGGTGTCACGATGGCCAGCTCGGCGCCCGCCAGCGCGTTCAGCAGCGAGCTCTTGCCGACGTTGGGCTGGCCGGCCAGCACGACCTTGAGGCCGTCGCGCAGCAGCGCGCCCTGGCGCGTGCGGGCCTGCACAGCGGCGAGTTGAGCGGTAAGGCGGTCCAGCCGGCCGAAGGCGTCGGCCTTCTCGAGGAAGTCGATCTCTTCCTCGGGGAAGTCCAGCGTCGCCTCCACCAGCATGCGCAGCTGGATGAGCTGGTCGCGCAGCACCCCCACCTCGTTGGAGAGCGCACCGCCCAGCGCGCGGCTGGCGCTGCGCGCCGCGGCCTCGGTGCTGGCGTCGATGAGGTCGGCGACGGCCTCGGCCTGCGCGAGGTCCAGCTTGCCGTTGAGGAAGGCGCGCTGCGTGAACTCGCCGGGCTCGGCAAGGCGAACATTCACGCCGGCCTCGATGACGCGCGCCAGCAGCAGCTGCATGACGACGGCGCCACCATGCGCCTGCAGCTCCAGCACATGTTCGCCTGTGTAGGAATGTGGTGCCGGGAAATGCAGCACCAGGCCCTGGTCGATGGCCTGCCCGGCGTCATCCCGGAAGGGCAGGTAGGTGGCCTCGCGTGGGCGCAGTGGCCTGCCGCAGACCGCCAAGATCAGTGGCGTCAGGTCTTGCGGTGAAGACACCCTCACGATGCCGACCGCCCCCCGACCGGGGGCGGTGGCGATGGCGGCGATGGGGTCGGCGTGGCGAGACAGCATGCCGGCATTGTCCAACCCGTGCCGCCCGCTCCGGACTCCGCAGTCTCCGCCGTCCCTGGAACCCGAGCTGTGCCGCATCGCCCGCCAGCGCCTGCGTCGCAGCGGCCCGCTGACGCTGCTCGGCGCCACCGGCCTCGTGCACGAGGGCCGGCTCAAGCTGTCGCGCCAGTCCGGCTGGCAGGCACTGGAGCCTTCGCACTTCATGGCTGGGTCGAGAAGACGCGCCAGGAGCTACCTGCCGACCCGGCCTCGCTGGGCATGGTGATGGCCTTCCAGGCCGAGTAGGTCAACCTGAGCGGGCCGGACGTCGAGACCGGCGAGTACTACCTGAGCCTGAACCCCGATGCACGACGCTGGAGTTCACGATCAAGTTGCCGGTGGCGCGCGCCCGCGAGATCGAGGCCTGGCGCGAGAAGGCAAGGACATGATGCGGCTGTACGGACGGGGCACGGGCCTGCACGAGCCCGCGACCGTCGTCGTGCGCCGCGATGGCGCCACTGCCGACCCGGCACGGGCCGTCGAGGCCATCGAGATGGCCTCGCGCCAGAACGGCGGCTGCCAGCGCTACCTCGTCCTCGATCCCGACCAGCTGGCCGCGTGGAAGGCCAGGAACCCCTGAATGGAACAAGCCGCATCGCGGTGAGGCGATGCGGCTTGCGGAATTGGCGCGGGGGAGGTCCGGTTCGGGTGCTCTCGTGAGCCCCGTCCGGGCCGGTGTTCTCTGCCCCGCGAAAGCGATTGAACCGCCGGCAGGGGGAAAAAAAAAGCCCCCGGGCGGGGGCTGTGCAGATTCACGTGACTCAGTTCACGCCCAGCTGCTTGTTGATCATCCACTGCTGGGCGATGGACAGGATGTTGTTCGTCAGCCAGTACAGCACCAGGCCGGCCGGGAAGACGAAGAACATGATGCCGAAGGCGACCGGCATGATCCACATCATCTTCTGCTGCATCGGGTCGGCGGCCGGCGGGTTGAGCCAGACCTGGAACAGGCTGGACGCCATCATCAGCAGCGGCAGGATGAAGTAGGGGTCGCGCACCGACAGGTCGGTGATCCAGAAGATCCACGGCGCCTGGCGCATCTCGACGGTGGACAGCAGCACCCAGTACAGCGCCATGAAGATGGGCATCTGCGCGAAGATGGGCAGGCAGCCGCCGATGGGGTTGACCTTCTCCTCGCGGTAGATCCTCATCATCTCCTGCTGCATTTCCTGCGGCTTGTCCTTGTAGCGCTCCTTCAGCTCGTTGACGCGCGGCGCCAGGGCCTTCATCTTGGCCATGGAGCGGTAGGCGCTGGCGTTCAGCCAGTACAGCGCGACCTTCAGCAGCAGCACCAGGGCGACGATGGTCCAGCCCCAGTTGCCGATGACGCCGTGCAGCTTGTCCAGCAGCCAGAACAGCGGCTCGGCCAGGATGGTCAGCATGCCGTAGTCCTTGACACGCTCCAGCCCCGGGGCCAGCTTGGCGAGGTTGTTCTCCTCCTGCGGGCCGGCGAACAGCGTGGCCTGCTGGGTCGCGGTGGCGTTGGGCGCCAGCGTCGGCAGCGTGAAGACCAGGCCGGTGGCATAGGTGTCGGCGCTCACGCCGGGTTGGCCGGGCAGCTTGCGCACGAAGAACTCGCGGCTGCCCGGTTCGTTGACGAGCCAGGCGCTGGCGAAGTAGTGCTGCACCATCGCGACCCAGCCGTCATTGGCCTGCTTCTCGATGTCGACCTTGCCCTTGTCGATGTCCTCGAACTTGATCGTGTGGAACTTGGCCTTGTCGTTGTAGACGGCCGGGCCGGTGAAGCTGGGCGTGAAGGCCGCGCCGCCGGTGACGGTGCTGCCGTCGCGCACCAGCTGCAGATAGACCTGGGGCGTCACCGGCGCCGTGCCGGTGTTGACGACCTCGTGCGTGACGCCCACCGTGTAGGCGCCGCGCTTGAACGTGAAGGTCTTGACGAGCTTGACGCCGCCGATCTCGGCCGACTCCAGGCGCAGCTGCACCTGGTCCTGGCCGGCCTTGAGCTCGCGCTCGCCGGCCACGGCCGTCATGGGCGTCGTGTGGGCAGGCAGCGGGCCTTGGGCGCTGACCAGGCCGGTCTGGGCGCGGTAGTGCTGCGCGGCGTTGAAGAGGACGACCGGCTGGGGCGTGAACTCGGGCTTCTTCTGCAGATGGACCATCTGCAGAAGCTGGTCGGTGACCGTCGGGTCGTACGAGGTCAGGTACTTGGGCAGCTCGGCACGGACGATGTCGCCACCCAGCGTGTCCACCGTGACGGTCAGCACGTCGGTGCGGATCGTGACCTTCTCGGACGCGGCGACCGCCGGCGTGGCGGCCGGCGCGAACGAGGCGCCGGCGGCGGCCGTGGCGGCGGGCACGCCACTCGGGGCCGGCGTGCCGGGTGCCGACGACGCGGCCTTGGGTGCCGAGGGGCTGAACATCGAGGGATGCCCGTTGTGCTTCTGCCAGCCGTCCCAGAGCAGGACGAGGGACATCGTGAACACCACCCACAGCACGGTGCGGCGAATATCAGTCATGGGGAGACTCGGACGAGGAAGGCGACGCGCCGGCGGGCGCGACGGAGGGGGAGATCAGGCGGGAGAACAGCCGCGGCGGATTGTCGGGCACGGGGTCGTGGCCGCCGTCGCACCAGGGCTGGCAGCGCAGGATGCGATGCACGGTCAGATAGCTGCCGGCCAGCGCGCCATGCTTCTCCAGCGCGGCCAGCGAATAGCGCGAGCAGGTCGGCTCGAAGCGGCAGGCATTGCCCAGCCAGGGGCTGAGCAGCAGCCGGTAGCCGCGCACGACGGCCATCAGCGCACGGGCGGGCCAGCTCGGCGTCATGGTGCGGCGGCCCCGGGCCTGGGCGTCAGCGCGCGGTCCAGCAACTGCGCCAGCTCGGCGCGCGCGGCCCGGCGCAGCGCGTCGGACGCGGCGCTGGGGAACTTCTGGCGGTCAAAAGGCGAGCGCAAGCGGACGACCCACAAACCCGGTGGCATGCCGGGGCGTTCGGCAAATGCGGCGCGGATCTGGCGCTTCAAGAGCTGGCGCGTCACCGAGCGGCGCGCATGCCGCTTGGGCACGACCATGCCCACCCAGCAGCCCTCAGGCGTGCGAGGCGGGTCATATTCCACAAGGCTGTGGGCAGGCTGTGCGTCGCCTGTTGATAACTCGGCCTGGGCGGTGCGCAGCTTGGCGGCGTGCCAGGCGCTGGGCGCCGGATGGGCCGGCAGGTGGTGCAGCGCGAAATGCGCGCTGCGTGCCCGGCTCTGGCGGCCGAGCACACGCTCAAAGTCCACCGGGCGTTGCAGCTTGCCGATCATCGGTTGCCCGGGGGCTGACGACGCAGAAGGCGTCGTCGCGCGGCTTAGACGGCCAGGCGCTTACGGCCCTTGGCGCGGCGGGCGGCGATGACGGCACGGCCGCCACGCGTCTTCATGCGCACGAGGAAGCCGTGGGTGCGGGCGCGGCGGGTCTTGGAGGCTTGGTAGGTACGCTTCATGGGAGACCTCTTGTGGCTCTTGTGAGGTTGTTCAGGCTGGGCACAGCGGTTGGCGCCCGGCCAAAAAAGCGCATGGCGAACGAGTCGCAATGCGCGAAAACCCGTGATTACAGCAGATGCCGCCGGCCCGGTCAATAAGTCGCTGGCCTCAAGCCGGGTTTGCCAGGGATTGACCCCCTTCGAAATTCTGTGGATAACCCGGCTTTTGGCGGCCCTGGGTCCGTACAATCCAGCCGCTCGAAAAGAAGTTTTCCACAATGAGCGAAGAAGAACATGGGGTGGACGGGTTGCAGGCTTTGAAGGCAGGCGCAGAGGCCACGACATCGGCGGATTGGGCGGCGGAGCTCTGGAGGCGCGGCTGCGAGCGCCTGGCTGCCGAGATGCCGGAACAGCAGTTCAACACCTGGATACGCCCCCTGCCTCCTGCCACGCTGGCGGGCGATGACTCGGCCGCCACGCTGGTAGCGACGCTTAGGGTCCCCAACCATTTCAAGCGCGACTGGATCCGCCGCCAGTACGCGGCCCGCATCGAGGCCATCCTGACCGAACTCGCCGGCCGCCCGACGCGGCTGGAACTGGCCCTGGCCGTGCGCGAGCCCGCTGGCTCGTCCGCCGGCCTGCCGGCTGGTGCGCCGCCGGTGCCCCAGCAGGTGGCCCTGCCCATCGACGCCGGCGCGTCGCCCAGGCCCGCCGCGCCGACGGCCAGCACCATCGTGCTGCCCTCGCAGGCGCCGGCGTCGAGCAAGCACCGCATCAACCCGCAGCTGACATTCGACACCTTGGTGCCCGGCCGCGCCAACCAGATGGCCCGCACCGCCGCGCTGCACGTGGCCGGCGCGCCCGGCATCACCTACAACCCGTTGTTCATCTACGGCGGCGTGGGCCTGGGCAAGACCCACTTGATCCATGCCGTCGGCAACGCGCTGCTGAAGGACCGGCCGGATGCGCGCGTGCTCTATCTTCATGCCGAGCAGTTCATCTCCGACGTGGTGAAGAACTACCAACGCAAGACCTTCGACGAGCTGAAGGCCAAGTACCACTCGCTGGACCTGCTGCTCATCGACGACGTGCAGTTCTTCGCCGGCAAGGACCGCACGCAGGAGGAGTTCTTCAACGCCTTCGAGGCGCTGCTGGCCAAGAAGGCGCACATCATCATGACGTCGGACACCTACCCCAAGGGGCTGGTGGACATCGACGAGCGCCTGACCAGCCGCTTCGATGCCGGCCTGACGGTGGCCATCGAGCCGCCCGAGCTGGAGATGCGGGTCGCCATCCTGATCAAGAAGGCCGAGGCCGAGGGCACGCCCATGCCCGAGGACGTCGCCTTCTTCGTCGCCAAGAACGTGCGCGCCAACGTGCGCGAGCTGGAGGGCGCGCTGCGCAAGGTGCTGGCCTACGCCAAGTTCTCGCACAAGGAGATCAGCATCGCGCTGGCCCGCGAGGCGCTGAAGGACCTGCTGTCCATCCAGAACCGCCAGATCGGCGTGGAGAACATCCAGAAGACGGTGGCCGACTTCTACAAGATCAAGGTCGCCGACATGTACTCCAAGAAGCGCCCGGCCAGCATCGCGCGGCCGCGCCAGATCGCGATGTACCTGGCCAAGGAGCTGACGCAGAAGAGCCTGCCCGAGATCGGCGAGCTGTTCGGTGGCCGCGACCACACCACCGTGCTGCACGCGGTGCGCAAGATCGGCGGCGAGCGCCAGAAGAATACCGAGCTGAACCAGCAGCTGCACGTGCTGGAACAGACGCTGAAGGGTTGAGCCGACGGATGAGCCCTTTCGGGTGTCATCCGGGTTCACCCGTAGCTGCAACCAAGCCCCTGGCTGCGGGCGACGTACCCAATCCGGGCGACAATCGCAGCTTCACGCGCGCGCGCGTTTTTTCGATGCGCAGCCAGCCGAAATCCCATCCTCAGATCCCTCCGAAGAGGTCTCCATGATCGTTTTGAAAGCTCCCCAGGATCAGGTGCTCGCCGCGCTGCAGGCGGTGTCGGGCATCGTCGAGCGGCGCCACACGCTGCCGATCCTGGCCAACGTGCTGATCCGCAAGACCGGCAATCAGGTGGAGCTCACGACCAGCGACCTCGAGATCCAGGTGCGCACCACGGTGCAGTTCGACGGTGACGCCGGCAACCTGAGCACCACCGTCGGCGCCCGCAAGCTGATCGACATCCTGCGCTCCATGCCCAGCGACCAGACGGTCAGCCTGACGAGCAACCAGAACAAGATGACGCTGCAGGGCGGCAAGAGCCGCTTCACGCTGCAGACGCTGCCGGCCGACGACTTCCCGCTGGTGCAGGAGGCCGCCGACTTCGGCCCCGCCTTCAGCGTGCCCCAGAAGGCGCTGAAGGGCCTGATCAACCAGGTGCACTTCGCCATGGCGGTGCACGACATCCGCTACTACCTGAACGGCATCCTGTTCGTCGCCGAAGGGCGCAATCTGACGCTGGTGGCCACCGACGGCCACCGCCTGGCGCTGGCCCAGGCCGAGCTGGACGCCGACATTCCCAAGCAGGAGGTCATCCTGCCGCGCAAGACCGTGCTGGAGCTGCAGCGCCTCTTGAAGGACGGCAAGGACGACGAGGCCATCGAGATGCGCTTCGCCGGCAACCAGGCCAAGTTCAGCTTCAGCGGCATGGAGTTCGTGACCAAGCTGGTGGAGGGCAAGTTCCCCGACTACAACCGCGTCATCCCCAAGAACCACAAGTTCCGCCTGACGCTGGGCCGCGCGCCGCTGCTGAGCAGCCTGCAGCGCGCCGCCATCCTGACCAGCGAGAAGTTCAAGGCAGTGCGTCTGACCTTTGAGCCGGGCCTGCTGAGCATCGCGTCCAGCAACGCCGAGCAGGAAGAGGCCAAGGAAGAGCTCGAGATCGACTACGGTGGAGACAAGATCGAGACCGGCTTCAACGTCACCTACCTGATGGATGCGCTGGGCAACATGAGCCAGGACATGGTCTGTATCGACCTCAACGACAGCGCATCGAGCGCGCTGCTCACCATTCCGGATACGACGGGCTTCAAGTACGTCGTGATGCCGATGCGGATCTGACGCCCCTCAAAGACCGCATGCCTAGCAGGCGGGCCCGCGCGGCCCGCCTTGCCGTTTCAAGAGTTTCCTGAAAGTCCCCGATGAGCGAGCCCACCACCCCCGAGAACACCCCCGCACCGGCTCCGGTCCCGGCTCCGCAGGCGGCGTACGACGCCAGCTCCATCCAGATCCTGGAAGGCCTGGAGGCCGTGCGCAAGCGCCCGGGCATGTATATCGGCGACACGTCGGATGGCACCGGTCTGCACCACCTCGTCTTCGAAGTCGTCGACAACTCCATCGACGAAGCGCTGGCCGGCCACTGCGACGACATCGTCGTCACCATCCACACCGACAACTCCATCTCCGTCATCGACAACGGCCGCGGCATCCCCACCGGCGTCAAGATGGACGACAAGCACGAGCCCAAGCGCTCGGCTGCCGAGATCGCGCTGACCGAGCTGCACGCCGGCGGCAAGTTCAACCAGAACTCCTACAAGGTCTCCGGCGGCCTGCACGGCGTGGGCGTGTCCTGCGTGAACGGCCTGTCCAAGTTCTTGCGCCTGACCGTGCGGCAGAACGGCAAGGTGCACTTCCTGGAGTTCGCCAAGGGCATCCCGCAGGACCGCGAGATCGTCATGGTCGACGGCGTCGAGACCAGCCCGATGAAGATCATCGGAGAGACCGACAAGCGCGGCACCGAAGTCCACTTCCTCCCGGACACCGAGATCTTCCAGCAGAACAACGACTACCACTACGACATCCTCGCCAAGCGCCTGCGCGAGCTGTCCTTCCTGAACAACGGCGTCAAGATCCGTCTCGTCGACGAGCGCAACAACAAGGAAGACAACTTCGCCTACGCCGGCGGCGTGAAGGGCTTCGTCGAGTTCATCAACAAGGGCAAGACGACGCTGCACCCCAATATCTTCCACGCCGTGGGCGAGAAGCAGTCGGATCAGGCCACCACCGTCGGCGTCGAAGTGGCCATGCAGTGGAACGATGGCTTCAACGAGAACGTCCTCTGCTTCACCAACAACATCCCGCAGCGCGATGGCGGCACCCACCTGACCGGCCTGCGCGCGGCGATGACCCGCGTCATCAACAAGTACATTGAAGACAACGAGCTGGCCAAGAAGGCCAAGGTCGAGGTCGCCGGTGACGACATGCGCGAAGGCTTGGCCTGCGTGGTGTCCGTGAAGGTGCCCGAGCCCAAGTTCAGCTCGCAGACCAAGGACAAGCTGGTCTCCTCGGAAGTGCGCGGCCCGGTGGAGGACATCGTCTCCCGCTTGCTGACCGACTACCTGCTTGAGAACCCCAACGACGCCAAGATCATCTGCGGCAAGATCCTCGATGCCGCCCGCGCCCGCGAGGCCGCGCGCAAGGCCCGCGAGATGACGCGCCGCAAGGGCGTGCTCGATGGCCTGGGCCTGCCCGGCAAACTGGCCGACTGCCAGGAGAAGGACCCGTCGCTGTGCGAGATCTACATCGTCGAGGGTGACTCCGCCGGTGGCTCCGCCAAGCAGGGCCGCGACCGCAAGTTCCAGGCCATCCTGCCGCTGCGCGGCAAGATCCTGAACGTCGAGAAGGCCCGCTACGAGAAGCTGCTGACCAGCAATGAAATCCTGACGCTGATCACCGCGCTGGGCACCGGCATCGGCCGCGGCGCCGGTGGCGACGACTTCAATCCCGACAAGCTGCGCTACCACCGCATCATCATCATGACCGATGCGGACGTGGACGGCGCCCACATCCGCACGCTGCTGCTGACCTTCTTCTACCGCCAGATGCCCGAGCTCTGCGAGCGCGGCCACATCTACATCGCGCAGCCGCCGCTTTACAAGGTCAAGGTCGGCAAGCACGAGCAATACCTGAAGGATGCGCCCGAGCTCGACAGTTTCCTGCTTAAGGTCGCGCTGCAGGACGCGAGCCTGGACACCGGCGCAGGCAGCACGCTGAAGGGCGAAACCCTCGACACGCTGGCCCGCAAGTACGTGGCCGCGCAAAGCGTCATCGAGCGTCTGTCCAACTGGATGGACATTGAAGCTCTGCACGTGCTGGCCAACGGCCTGGCACTGAAGGTCGACACCCGCGAAGATGCCGAAGCCAGCGCCGCGGCGCTGAAGGCCGCGCTGCACGGCGCCGAAGTCAGCGTCGAGACCGACCCGCGCACCGACAAGCTCTTCCTGAAGATCGCCCGCATGCACCACGGCAATGTGCGCGCCAGCGTCATCCACGCCGACTTCGTGCACGGCGCCGACTACGAAGTGCTGGCCGATGCCGGCCTGAGCTTCCAGGGCCTGATCCAGCCGGGTGCCATCGTGCGCAAGGGCGAGGGCGAGAAGGCCAAGGAAAGCAAGGTCGACGACTTCCGCGCCGCCATGGCCTGGCTGATGAGCCAGGCCGAAAACAGCGTAGGCCGCCAGCGCTACAAGGGCCTGGGCGAGATGAACCCCGAGCAGCTGTGGGAAACGACCATGGACCCGACCGTGCGCCGCCTGCTCAAGGTGCAGATCGAAGATGCCATCGAGGCGGACAAGGTCTTCACGATGCTGATGGGCGACGAGGTGGAGCCGCGGAGGGATTTCATCGAGACCAACGCGCTGCGCGCTGGAAACATCGACGTTTGACGTGTCTGTAGGGCAACCCATAAGATGAGAATCTGAGACCCATAAGTTGGGAAACTTATGGGTCGGCTCCTATGGATTGCAACCCTCTATTGCGCCCCAATTGGGGCTATTGATGGTCAAAAGAGTGCGGAACCTGGCCGGCGCAAAGCGGCGAAGTGCATAGGTCGGGAAGTTGCGGAGTGAGCGAGCCCGTCCCCGGCCAACGGGTGGGGGCGGGCTCGTTGTTCATCTTGATTCCCATAGACCTGCGCTATTTCGCTCGCGCGGCGCTCAGCAAGGCGTACGCCGCGTTAACGCGGCGCGCTTCGTTGCGAACGGCCTCTTGACGCTCTGGAGCCATCCCGACGAGGTGCCGTGGATGCGACAGCAACACCATCTTTCGCCGCGCCAGCTCGACCTCCTGCCATGCTGAGCCCAGCGTCACCTTGAGCAGCTTGCAAGCGTCATCCAGCGACAAGGCTGGAATCGACGTGCGCTCGACTCGAGTTGAAGGTACTGGCGCTGCCGCTGCCGCTACCACCAGCGGACGCACCGGTTGCGGCACGCTCGGCGGTGCAGGCGCACTGACGATCACTGCTGGCCCGGGGCGCACTGGTGGAGGTGGGGCCGGGGCTGGCCCAGAAGCTGGCTCCAGCGGTTGACCTTGCCCCCGAAAAACGTATGCCTTCCTGTTTTACGTCTTGCGACATCTCCGGCTGGACCTGGACGGGTCAGCCAAACCTGAGGCCCAGCAGATTTCCTTAATGAACCGAACGGTCGTCGAGAGGCTTATGCGCGAGTCGGCGACCTAAGACCGTTCGCCACCGGCCGGCCGTGCGTTTGGCGCGTTTTTCACGCCGCGCCGCAAACCGAAGCGCAATCTTCGGAGTTGAGCTCGGATGCTGGCAAAGGCTTTGTCTGACGCAGGCTGGCAGGGCGAGCTGTCCTACACAGAAGCGGGCAAGCCTGTGGCCACTCTTGTGTCAACTTCTATGTAAACTACTCTTGCCTGCCCCGGAGTGAGCGGGGCTTGATGACAACTGAGACCCGAAGGAGAGTTCAATGACCACGACCGCGCTCGGAACCTGGCGCAAGCCGCCGCTTGCCTATGTCGTTGCGGAGCTGGTCATCTCTCCGTACTACTCGATGGCAGCCAAGGTTCCAGGCCTGCAGGACCGGCTGAGGAGCGCTTTCCCACGCACCATCGAGGCCAAGGAGCTCGTCATTGACGGCGCGAAGCCATCGGCGCAGCCGTTGTGGCAACTGATGTCCGTCGACCTGAAGCATGGAGTGCAGCTAGGCACGCGCTCAATCTCGCTGCACGCCACAAGCTACGTCCAGTCGAGCGACTTCCTCGGCCGCTGGGCAGAGGTGCTCGATGCCATCCAGGCGGCGGAGCTCGGCGCCTTCGTTGAGCGCGCCGGCCTGCGCTACATCGACCTCATCGTGCCAAAAGAAGGACGCTCCCCGGCGGACTACTTGGCGCCAGGGCTCAGGGGCATTGAACCAGAAGGTGGGAGCTCCACTGGAGCCATGTGGGCAACTGCATTCCAGTTCGACGGCAGTCTGGTCAACCTGCGCGCGGCCGCGCCTGCACCGCAAGGGCTCCTGTTGCCGCCGGAATTCAACGCCTTGCCACTGAACAAGCCCGTGGTCATGCTCGAGGCCGAGAAGCGCCTCAAGGCCGAGGCGTCCATCGGATTCGTCGATACTGATTGCATCAAGGACATCGCTAAGGTCTTTGACGCTGGCGAGCTGCTCGGCGCATACGCCGAGATGCAGAAGCTCACGTCGAAGACCTTCAAGGCCGCACTGTCCGACATCGCCAAAGGGGAGTGGATGTGAGCGACACGATTCAAACGCGCCACTACACAGCGAGACAGGCCGCACTGCTGCAACGTCCGCCTAGCGACATCATCGAAGCGGCTGACAGCATCGTGGATGTGCTGGGAACTCGCGACCAGTTCACGGTGCAGCTCAACTACAGCTCCACCCGCGTCTATGGCGCCCATGTCAACATCATCGGTGCCGGAGCAGCAGGTCGAGGGCCTGCTGCTGCTCTTACGGCCGGCACCAAAGTCGTCGTGCTGAGCACTTCGTGGCCGACAACGGCGCCGGAACTACTCGTCGACCTCGATGATTACCAGGCTGAAAACAGCTGGAGCCGCTGGTCCGGCGAGGCGAAGAAGGCTCTCCAGAACGCCGCGTCAACTGCCCCTCGGCAAACAACGGCCGCGGCCCGCTGGCGAGTTGAGAGGCTTTCGTCGCTGCAAGCCGCGTTCGGCTTCACCATTCAGGACCTGGCCGCTGTGCTCGACATCACACGTCCTCAGCTCTACAAATGGCTCGACGCGACCAACGACATCAAGCTGCAGGAAGCCAGCCGCGCACGGCTTGCGACTGTCGAGCACATGGCGAAAGAATGGACGTCTCGCTCGACGGTGCCGCTCAGTTCCGTGAGTAAAGAGCCGCTGACGGCCGGCGGCACCGCCTTTGCCTTGCTGTCGGCAGACGTCATCAACGACGCCACCGTGATTGGTGCGTTTGACGAGCTCGTTGGCAAGTTACATGGGCAGCCAAAGAGCCGAAGCCAGCGCTTGCGCGATGCCGGTTTCACGCGCCGACCGTCGGTGCGCGCACTTCCTTCTGACGAGTGAGGTCAGGCCTTGGCGTTTGGTGATGATGTCGCTCAGCGGGGGTGGCAAACCGGCTCCGTGGTGCCGGTTGCAATGCTGCCTGCGCTTTCCCAGCATCTAACTCGACCTGGTCAACAACCTACTCAGGTCGCTGAAGCCGATTGGCTTGCGGTGGTTTCGCAAACCTGCGATGTTCAGGCCAAGAGACTCGAATCCGAGCCACTCATCGAAGTCCTGCATTGCAGGCCCCTTGCCGGCAAGCCTCGAAAACAGTATCGAGACTTGCAGTCAACGCGCCAGCTCGATTTCAGACCCAATCGTGCGGCGCACCCGAATGTCGTTTTGACTGCGCAGGCGATTGCTGACCGATACGTTGTCCCACGCGAGTTGCTCGCGGCCAATGACCCAGATGCCGGGCGCGTGCTGGACTTAGCTGCTTCGCGAAAGGTCCTTGCGTGGTATGCCTTGAGGGCAGGGCGGCCGTCCTGGCCGAATAGCTTCTGCGACCGACTTCGAACTGTTCAGGACGCACTGACAGCGGCGCTCGACGACCTCTCCGATGAAATCGCTGAAGTACGCGTCGGCATCGCTGAGAAGGAGCAGGAGCTCGAGCCAGGGCAGCACTATCACGTAGCTGTGTCTTTCGTTGTCGACGAGGAAGTCTGGAATAGCGATGTCGAAGGCAGAAAGGCCATCAATGCGGCGTTCGCAAAGTTCGTTGCTGAGCTCAACGCGTGCGACGGTGTTGAGGTGGACGAAGACCTAAGTGAGGTAGTCCCTGGCAATGAGTTCTCGTGGCAAGAGACAAAGCAAACTGACCTCTGGGACTTCGCAAATTTGAGCCATCGCGACTGATGCCCGGCTCTCGAGTATTCGATGGGCGTCAGCGCCGCAGCTGGCTGGCCCGGTACGAAATGGCAAGCGCAGGCATGCTCAACAATGGGGCTTGAAGCCCTGAATTTGCTCATCGTCGAACACGGCCCCTGACAGCGTTTTTGCATGGCCCATCAGAAGTTGGACCCCGTCGAGGCACTGCGGACCGAAAACGTCCGACTGATTGCTCTGCTGGACGCGCATGGCATCGAATGGCGCGAACGCCAGCTGCCGACCGAGCGCGCGCCGGACCCGCCTTCGACCGCGCTGTCGACGGAGGGGAAGATTTCTCTCTATCGCAGACTCTTTCGAGGGCGAACCGATGACGTGTTCTGCAAGCGAGAGGGCGTGGTCAAGAGCAGCTTCCAGCGCTGGAGGGCACGGATCGGCGACGGCGCCATGCCGCGTGCAGCGAGCGCCGCAGGCGAGCGAATGCCCGAGCCCTCGCCCGTTGGGTTTGTCGACCTGGGCGGGCTGGGCCTGCCGTTGACGGCGAGCACGGCCCGGCTGGAGATCACGCTCGAGCTGGGCAGCGGCGTGACGCTGCGCCTGGTGCGCGGCTGATGTTCTTCCCCGACGGACATCTGCGCGTCTGGCTCTACGGCGAGCCGGTGGACATGAGGAAGTCCTATGACGGGCTGTACGCGCTG
>NZ_JAFAGT010000055.1 GCF_019237615.1 Roseateles sp.
GACAAGGAAATGGTCATGCCCGGCGACAACGTCGGCATCACCGTGAAGCTGATCGCCCCCATCGCGATGGAGCAGGGCCTGCGCTTCGCCATCCGTGAAGGTGGCCGCACCGTCGGTTCGGGCGTCGTCGCCACGATCCTCGAGTAAGTTTTTTCGGGCCACAGGGGCATAGCTCAATTGGCAGAGCGTCGGTCTCCAAAACCGAAGGTTGGGGGTTCGAGACCCTCTGCCCCTGCCAGCAGTCGCTGATCACGACGGCTGGTTTTCCTGGCTAACCAAGCATCGGCCCGCGAGAGTGATCTCAGCGGGCCTTGCTGCTGATGGCTACAGGCCGCGGCAGCGTCTGAACAGCCGCTCCCGGAGCGGCGCGTGAAAGTGAAGTGATGGCGAATCCTCCCCAAGTCGAGACCGTGACCAGCGGCGCCGACAAGGCCAAGCTGGCCGCTGCAGTGCTGCTGCTGATCGGCGCGCTGGCGGCCTACTACGGCCTGTCCAAGCAGGGCCCGCTGGTGCAGTGGGCCTCGCTGATCGTGCTGCTGGCCGCCGGCGTCGGCGCCTTCTTCACGTCCGAGCATGGCAAGGCGCTGATCGCCTATGGCCGCGACTCGGCGCGCGAGGTCAAGAAGGTGGTCTGGCCGACCCGCAAGGAAGCGACCCAGATGACCGGCTATGTGTTCGCCTTCGTCGTCGTCATGGCGCTGTTCCTGTGGATGACCGACAAGACGCTGGAATGGGTGCTGTACGACCTGATCCTGGGCTGGAAGCGCTGACCGCAAGGAACTCACATGTCTGAAGAACAAGTCGTCACGCCCGAGGCCCCGGCCGGTTTGCCCAAGCGCTGGTACGTCGTCCATGCCTATTCCGGCATGGAGAAGGCCGTCGAGCGCAATCTGCGCGAGCGCATCGACCGCGCTGGCATGCAGGACAAGTTCGGCCGCATCCTCGTGCCGACCGAAGAGGTCGTCGAGCTGAAGAACGGCAAGAAGGCCGTCACCGAGCGACGCTTCTTTCCCGGCTACGTGCTGGTCGAGATGTCGATGGACGACGAATCCTGGCACCTGGTGAAGCACACCTCCAAGGTGACGGGCTTCGTCGGCGGTGCCAAGAACCGCCCGGCCCCGATCTCGGAAGCCGAGGTCATGAAGATCGTCAACCAGATGCAGGAAGGGGTCGAGAAGCCCCGGCCCAAGGTCGAGTGGACGGTCGGCGAAGTCGTGCGCGTCAAGGAAGGCCCATTCACCGACTTCAACGGCTCGGTCGAAGAGGTCAACTACGACAAGTCCAAGGTGCGGGTGTCGGTCACGATCTTCGGTCGTGCAACGCCCGTGGAGCTAGACTTCGCGCAAGTCGAAAAAGTCTGACGCGCTAGAATGCTGGGTTTGGCCGGTGTCCCCAACATCGGCCCGTGATCGGTCTGCAACGAGAGGCGGACAAGAGGAGCAAAGGTAAGGACTTCGGTCCGAGTCCGATGCGCTAGCACTCAGGTGTCCAGGCCTTGCCGCCCGGGCACTGGAATGGAGAAAACATGGCAAAGAAAATTGTCGGCTTCATCAAGCTGCAAATTCCGGCCGGCAAGGCGAATCCTTCGCCGCCGGTGGGTCCCGCGCTGGGTCAGCGTGGCCTGAACATCATGGAGTTCTGCAAGGCGTTCAACGCCCAGACGTCGGGCGCCGGCTTCGAGCCGGGCATGAAGCTGCCGGTGGTCATCACCGCCTTCGCCGACAAGAGCTTCACCTTCGTCATCAAGTCGCCCCCCGCGACCGTGCTGATCAAGAAGGCTGCCAAGATCGAGAAGGGCTCGCAGCGCCCCCACCTGGACAAGGTCGGCAAGCTGACCCGCGCCCAGCTGGAAGAGATCGCCAAGATCAAGACCAAGGACCTGACGGCCGCCAGCATTGACGCCGCGGTCAAGACCATCGCCGGCTCTGCCCGCTCGATGGGCATCATCGTGGAAGGGGTTTGAACATGGCCAAGCTCACCAAGAAGCAAAAGGCGCTTGCTGGCAAGGTCGAATCGACCAAGCTGTACGCGCTGACCGAAGCCCTGGATCTGGTCAAGAGCCTGGCCACCGCCAAGTTCGATGAGTCCATCGACGTGGCTGTGCAGCTCGGCATCGATGCCAAGAAGTCGGATCAGGTTGTTCGTGGCGCCGTCGTGCTGCCCAACGGCACCGGCAAGACCAAGCGTGTCGCCGTGTTCGCCCAAGGTGCGAAGGCTGAAGAAGCCCGCGCCGCCGGCGCCGACGTCGTCGGTATGGAAGACCTGGCAGAGCGCGTCAAGGCGGGCGACATGCCCTTCGACGTGGTCATCGCCTCGCCGGACACGATGCGTGTCGTCGGTACCCTGGGTCAGATCCTGGGCCCGCGCGGCCTGATGCCCAACCCCAAGGTCGGCACCGTGACCCCGGACGTCGCCACCGCCGTCAAGAACGCCAAGGCTGGTCAGGTCCAGTTCCGCGTCGACAAGGCCGGCATCATCCACGGCACCCTCGGCCGTCGCTCGTTCGACACCGACAAGCTGGAAGGCAACCTGCGCGCGCTGATCGAGGCCCTGAACAAGGCCAAGCCGGCGTCGAGCAAGGGCATCTACCTGCGCAAGGTCGCCGTGTCCTCGACGATGGGCGTTGGCGCCCGCGTTGAAATCGCTTCGATCAACGCCCAGGCTACCGCAGCCTGAGCATGACCAGGCCGTGCGGCCTGGTCACTGAATCTGCGCGGGGCGAGTCTGGCCCCGGGCAACAAAGATTGGTGGGGCGCTGCTCCCGGTTCGCCGGGGTGGCGCGTCATCCAAGACCGTTGGTGGAGCCCCCTTAAATCCCGGTGAGAGCCGGGAACCAACGCAGATGGCGGTCCCGCTGAAAGGAATCCGGTTCCTGACAGATGGTCGCTGAATCCCTGGCGCTCTCGAAGCCGCAAGGCCGAGGGAGCAAATGTGAGGAGTAGACCTTGAGTCTCAATCGCAACGAGAAGGCAGCCGTTGTCTCCGACGTCGCAGCGCAAGCTGCCAAGTCGCAGACGCTGGCGCTGGCCGAGTACCGTGGCCTCACCGTTGAAGCCCTGAACAAGCTGCGCGTCACCGCGCGTGCCCAAGGTGTGTATCTTCACGTGCTGAAGAACACCCTGGCACGCCGTGCTGTCGCCGGCACCCCGTTCGAGGCTGCTTCGGAGAGCATGGTCGGCCCGCTGATCTACGGCTTTTCTGAAGACGCTGTCGCGGCTGCCAAAGTCATCGCTGACTTTGCCAAGACCAACGACAAGCTCGTCATCAAGGGCGGCGCCTACGGCGGCAAGGCTCTGGACGTCAATGGCGTGAAGGCTCTGGCCAGCGTCCCGTCCAAGGAAGTCCTGCTGTCGCAAATCGCCGGCCTGCTCAAGTCGCCGGTGCAGCGCACCGCGGCCGTGCTGGCAGCCCTGGCTCAGCAACGTGGCGGCGGCGCCGAAGCCGAAGCCCCGGCTGCGGCCTGATCGACGACAAATCACGCGTTCACACGCAACCCATCTGTTATTTAGGAACACATCATGGCATTCGATAAAGACGCTTTCCTGACCGCCCTGGACAGCATGACCGTCCTGGAACTGAACGACCTGGTCAAGGCAATTGAAGAGAAGTTCGGCGTGTCCGCCGCTTCGATGGCTGCTCCGGCCGCCGGTGGCGCTGCTGGCGGTGGTGCTGCCGCCGCTGAAGAGAAGACCGAGTTCAACGTCGTCCTGACTGACGCCGGCGCCCAGAAGGTCGGCGTCATCAAGGCCGTCCGCGAAATCACGGGCCTGGGCCTGAAGGAAGCCAAGGACCTGGTCGACGGCGCTCCGAAGAACGTCAAGGAAGGCATTGCCAAGGCCGACGCCGAAGCCGCCGTCAAGAAGCTGATCGAAGCTGGCGCCAAGGCCGAAATGAAGTAAATCGGACCGGCGGGCAGTTGTCCGCCGACCGGATCTGGGTTCCCCAGATTCAAGAAAGGGGTGGCCTTTGGGCTTCCCCTTTTTCGTCTTTACGGGTTTGTCCCCGTAGAGAACAGTTGAAAGGGCTGCGCAGCGTATGATGCGGAGTTCTTTCACGTGTTCTCTGATCCGACTGCAGAGAGCCAGTTTGGTCGGACTTTGGTGCAATGCCAGAGTTGTCCGCCAGCGGTTGGTAGTGGCCAACCACCAAGCTAGGCAGCCGCCCGTTCTGGGCGAGTGAGCCAGCCAGTCGCCGACGCGGTGCGTCCCACGGCCGGGGATGCACTCGATACGGAGTGTTTATGGCGCAAGCAACCCCCTACAGCTATACCGAGCGCAAGCGGATCCGCAAGAGCTTCGGCAAGCGCGAGAGTGTCCTCAACGTCCCCTACCTGCTCACGATGCAGAAGGACAGCTACGTGGCCTTCCTGCAGAAGGATGTAGCCCCTGCCAAGCGCAAGCCCGAAGGGCTGCAGGCGGCCTTCCTGTCGGCGTTCCCGATTGTTTCGCACAACGGTTTCGTCGAGATGAAGTTCCTCGAGTTCAACATCGCCAAGCCGCCCTTCGACACCCGTGAGTGCCAGCAGCGGGGGTTGACCTACGCAGCCGCCGTGCGTGCACGCCTGCAGATGATCATCTATGACCGTGAGTCGCCTCAGGCGAAGACCGTCAAGGAGATCAAGGAGCAAGAGGTCTACATGGGCGAAGTGCCCCTGATGACCGACTACGGCAGCTTCATCGTCAACGGTACCGAGCGCGTCATCGTGTCGCAGCTGCACCGTTCGCCGGGCGTGTTCTTCGAGCACGACAAGGGCAAGACGCATTCGTCGGGCAAGCTGCTGTTCAGCGCCCGCATCATCCCCTACCGCGGCTCCTGGCTGGACTTCGAGTTCGACCCGAAGGACATCCTGTACTTCCGCGTCGACCGCCGCCGCAAGATGCCGGTCACCATTCTGCTGAAGGCCATTGGCCTGAACCCCGAGCAGATCCTGGCCCACTTCTTCGTGTTCGACAACTTCCGCCTGATGGAAGTCGGCGCGCAGATGGAGTTCGTGGCCGATCGCCTGAAGGGTGAAGTGGCCCGCTTCGACATCGTCGACAAGAGCGGTGCCGTCATCGTCGAGAAGGACAAGCGCATCACGGCCCGCCACGCGCGCCAGCTGGAGCAGTCCGGCACGCAGCACATCTCGGTGCCGGAAGACTTCCTGATCGGCCGCGTGCTGGCCAAGAACATGATCGACGCCGACACCGGCGAGATCATCGCCAAGGCGAACGACGAACTGACCGAAGCGCTGCTGAAGAAGCTGCGCCAGGCCGGCGTCAAGGACATCCAGTGCCTGTTCACGAACGAGCTGGACGAAGGTGCCTATATCTCGCAGACGCTGGCCTCGGATGAAACCGAAACGCAGCTGGCCGCCCGCGTCGCCATCTACCGCATGATGCGCCCCGGCGAGCCGCCGACGGAAGACGCCGTCGAGGCCTTGTTCAACCGCCTGTTCTACAGCACCGACACCTACGACCTGAGTCGCGTCGGCCGCATGAAGTTCAACGCGCGTGTCGGCCGCGACACGCCCGAAGGCAACATGAACCTGTCCAACGAGGACATCCTTGACGTCGTCAAGATCCTCGTCGAGCTGCGCAATGGCCGTGGCGAGGTGGACGACATCGACCACCTGGGCAACCGTCGCGTGCGCTGCGTGGGCGAACTGGCCGAGAACCAGTACCGCTCGGGCCTCGCCCGCATCGAGAAGGCCGTCAAGGAGCGCCTGGGCCAGGCCGAGACCGAAGCCCTGATGCCGCACGACCTGATCAACTCCAAGCCGATCTCCGCGGCGCTGAAGGAGTTCTTCGGTGCGTCGCAGCTGTCGCAGTTCATGGACCAGACCAACCCGCTGTCGGAAATCACGCACAAGCGTCGTGTTTCCGCCCTGGGCCCGGGCGGTCTGACCCGCGAGCGCGCCGGCTTCGAAGTCCGCGACGTGCATCCGACCCACTACGGCCGCGTCTGCCCGATCGAAACGCCGGAAGGCCCGAACATCGGCCTGATCAACTCGCTGGCGCTGTACGCACAGCTCAACGAGTACGGATTCCTGGAGACGCCGTACCGCCGCGTCGTCGACGGCAAGGTCACCGACCAGATCGACTACCTGTCCGCCATCGAAGAAGGCAAGTACGTCATCGCCCAGGCGAACGCGACGCTGAACGCCGGCGGCGAGCTCAGCGACGAGCTGGTGTCTGCCCGTGAGAACGGCGAATCGGTGCTGACCTCGCCGGAGCGCATCCAGTACATGGACGTGGCACCGACGCAGATCGTGTCCGTCGCCGCCTCGTTGGTGCCGTTCCTGGAGCACGACGACGCGAACCGCGCGCTGATGGGCGCCAACATGCAGCGCCAGGCCGTGCCGGTGCTGCGTCCCGAGAAGGCTTTCGTCGGCACGGGCGTCGAGCGCGTCGCCGCGAAGGACTCGGGCACCGTGGTGGCAGCCCGCCGTGGTGGTGTCGTCGACTACGTCGACACCAACCGCATCGTGATCCGCGTGAACGATGACGAGACCGTGGCCGGTGAGGTCGGCGTCGACATCTACAACCTGATCAAGTACCAGCGCTCCAACCAGAACACCAACATCCACCAGCGCCCCATCGTGCGCCGTGGCGACAAGGTGGCGGCCGAGGACATCATTGCCGACGGCGCGTCCACCGACATCGGTGAGCTGGCCCTGGGTCAGAACATGCTGGTCGCGTTCATGCCGTGGAACGGCTACAACTTCGAAGACTCGATCCTGATCTCGGAACGCGTCATCGCCGAAGACCGCTACACCTCGATCCACATCGAGGAACTGGTGGTCAACGCGCGTGACACCAAGCTGGGCTCGGAAGAAATCACCCGCGACATCCCCAACCTGTCCGAGCAGCAACTGGGCCGCCTGGATGAGTCGGGCATCGTCTACATCGGTGCCGAGGTGAACCCGGGCGACGTGTTGGTCGGCAAGGTCACGCCCAAGGGCGAGACCACGCTGACGCCGGAAGAGAAGCTGCTGCGCGCCATCTTCGGCGAGAAGGCTTCGGACGTGAAGGACACGTCGCTGCGCGTCGACCAGGGCACCAGCGGTACCGTCATCGACGTGCAGGTCTTCACCCGTGAAGGCATCCAGCGCGACAAGCGTGCCCAGCAGATCATCGACGACGAGCTGAAGCGCTACCGCCTGGACCTGAACGACCAGCTGCGCATCGTCGAGAGCGACGCCTTCGACCGTATCGAGAAGCTGTTGGTCGGCAAGGTCGCCAATGGCGGCCCGCAGAAGATCGCCAAGGGCACGAAGATCGACAAGGACTACCTGGCCTCCGTCGAGAAGTTCCACTGGTTCGACATCCGTCCGGCCGAGGAAGACGTCGCCAACCAGCTCGAGTCGATCAAGAACGCGCTGGACCAGACGCGTCACAGCTTCGACCTGGCCTTCGAGGAGAAGCGCAAGAAGCTGACGCAGGGCGACGAGCTGCCCGCCGGCGTGCTGAAGATGGTCAAGGTCTACCTGGCCGTCAAGCGCCGCCTGCAGCCTGGCGACAAGATGGCCGGCCGTCACGGCAACAAGGGTGTCGTGTCCAAGGTCACCCCGATCGAGGACATGCCCTATATGGCCGACGGCACGCCTGCCGACATCGTGCTGAACCCGCTGGGCGTCCCGTCGCGGATGAACGTGGGTCAGGTGCTGGAGGTCCATCTGGGCTGGGCCGGCAAGGGCATTGGCCAGCGCATCGGCGACATGCTGCAACAGCACAGCAAGGTGGCTGAGCTGCGCAAGCTGTTCGACCAGCTCTACAACCAGAGCGGTGGCAAGACCGAGAACATCGACGACCTGTCCGACACGGAAGTGCTGGAGATGGCCGAGAACCTCGCCAAGGGCGTGCCCTTCGCGACGCCGGTGTTCGATGGCGCCAAGGAAGAAGAGATCCGCGGCATGCTGAAGCTGGCCTACCCGGACGACATCGCCGCCCGCAAGGGCCTGACCGAAACCCGCACCCAAGCCTGGCTGTGCGACGGCCGTACCGGCGAGCGCTTCGAGCGTCCGGTCACCGTCGGCTACATGCATGTGCTGAAGCTGCACCACCTGGTGGACGACAAGATGCACGCCCGTTCGACCGGCCCGTACTCGCTCGTCACGCAGCAGCCGCTGGGCGGCAAGGCGCAGTTCGGCGGCCAGCGTTTCGGTGAAATGGAAGTCTGGGCGCTGGAAGCCTATGGCGCCTCGTACATCCTGCAGGAAATGCTGACGGTCAAGTCCGACGACGTGAACGGCCGCACCAAGGTCTACGAGTCCATCGTCAAGGGCGAGCACGCCATCGAGGCCGGCATGCCGGAATCGTTCAACGTGCTGGTCAAGGAAATCCGCTCGCTCGGTATCGACATCGAGCTTGAGCGCAACTAAGGAAGGAAAAGGAAGACACCATGAAGGGACTACTCGACCTTTTCAAGCAATTCACCCCGGATGAGCATTTCGATGCCATCAAGATCGGCCTGGCTTCCCCGGAGAAGATCCGCAGCTGGTCGTTCGGCGAGGTGAAGAAGCCCGAGACCATCAACTACCGCACCTTCAAGCCGGAGCGTGACGGCCTGTTCTGCGCCAAGATCTTTGGCCCGATCAAGGACTACGAGTGCCTGTGCGGCAAGTACAAGCGCCTGAAGCACCGCGGCGTCATCTGCGAGAAGTGCGGCGTCGAAGTCACGCAGACCAAGGTCCGCCGTGACCGCATGGGTCACATCGACCTGGCGGCGCCCTGCGCGCACATCTGGTTCCTGAAGTCGCTGCCGTCGCGTCTGGGCCTGGTGCTCGACATGACGCTGCGCGACATCGAGCGCGTGCTGTACTTCGAAGCCTATGTCGTCGTCGACCCGGGCATGACGCCGCTGAAGAAGTTCTCGATCATGAGCGAGGACGACTACGACGCCAAGCGCATCGAGTTCGGTGACGAGTTCATCGCGCTGATGGGCGCCGAGGGCATCAAGAAGCTGCTGGAGGAGATGGATCTCGACATCGAGATCGATCGTCTGCGCAACGACATGACCGGCTCCGAGCTCAAGGTCAAGAAGAACTCCAAGCGCCTGAAGGTCATGGAGGCCTTCAAGAAGTCCGGCATCAAGCCGAACTGGATGGTGCTGGACGTGCTGCCCGTGCTGCCGCCGGACCTGCGTCCGCTGGTGCCGCTGGACGGCGGCCGCTTCGCGACCTCCGACCTGAACGACCTCTACCGTCGCGTCATCAACCGCAACAACCGTCTGGCCCGCCTGCTGGAGCGGAAGGCCCCCGAGATCATCGTGCGCAATGAAAAGCGCATGCTGCAGGAAGCCGTCGACTCGCTGCTGGACAACGGCCGCCGCGGCAAGGCGATGACCGGCGCGAACAAGCGTGCCCTGAAGTCGCTGGCCGACATGATCAAGGGCAAGAGCGGTCGCTTCCGTCAGAACTTGCTGGGCAAGCGCGTCGACTACTCGGGCCGTTCGGTCATCGTGGTCGGCCCGACGCTGAAGCTGCACCAGTGCGGCCTGCCCAAGCTGATGGCGCTGGAGCTGTTCAAGCCCTTCATCTTCAGCCGTCTCGAAGCCATGGGCATCGCGACGACGATCAAGGCCGCCAAGAAGGAAGTCGAGTCCGGCACGCCGGTGGTCTGGGACATCCTGGAAGAGGTCATCAAGGAGCACCCGGTCCTGCTGAACCGCGCCCCGACGCTGCACCGCCTCGGCATCCAGGCCTTCGAACCCGTGTTGATCGAAGGCAAGGCCATCCAGCTGCACCCGCTCGTCTGCTCGGCCTTCAACGCCGACTTCGACGGTGACCAGATGGCCGTCCACGTGCCGCTGTCGATCGAGGCGCAGATGGAAGCCCGCACGCTGATGCTGGCCTCCAACAACGTGCTGTTCCCGGCCTCCGGCGAGCCATCCATCGTCCCGTCGCAGGACGTGGTGCTGGGTCTGTACTACGCGACCCGCGAGCGCACCAACGGCCGCGGCGAAGGCCTGATCTTCTCGGACATCCCCGAGCTGATCCGCGCGCTGGAAAACGGCGCCGTGGAAATCACCGCCAAGATCAGTGTGCGCCTGACCGAGTGGACCAAGGACAAGGACACGGGCGAATTCGTGCCCGAGACCAAGCTCGTGGACACCACCGTGGGCCGCGCGCTGCTGTCGGAGATCCTGCCCAAGGGCCTGCCGTTCGCCAACATCAACAAGGCGCTCAAGAAGAAGGAAATCTCGCGTCTCATCAACACGAGCTTCCGCAAGTGCGGCCTGAAGGAAACCGTGGTGCTGGCCGACAAGCTGCTGCAAAGCGGCTTCCGCCTGGCCACGCGCGCCGGCATCTCGATCGCCATCGACGACATGCTGGTGCCCGCTCAGAAGCACACGCTGATCGAGCGCGCCGAGAAGGAAGTCAAGGAGATCGAGCAGCAGTACGTCTCGGGTCTCGTGACCGCCGGCGAGCGCTACAACAAGGTCGTGGACATCTGGGGCAAGGCCGGTGACGAAATCGGCAAGAAGATGATGGACCACCTGAAGGTCGAGAAGACCATCGATCGCAACGGCAAGACCGTCGATCAGGAGTCTTTCAACTCGATCTACATGATGGCCGACTCGGGCGCCCGCGGTAGCGCGGCCCAGATCCGCCAGCTGGCCGGCATGCGCGGCCTGATGGCCAAGCCGGACGGCTCCATCATCGAGACGCCCATCACCGCGAACTTCCGCGAGGGCCTGAACGTTCTGCAGTACTTCATCTCGACCCACGGTGCCCGTAAGGGCCTGGCGGACACGGCGCTGAAGACCGCGAACTCCGGTTACCTGACGCGCCGCCTGGTCGACGTGACGCAGGACCTGGTCGTCATCGAGGACGATTGCGGCACTGACAACGGCATGGCCATGCGCGCCCTGGTCGAAGGCGGTGAAGTCATCGAATCGCTGCGCGACCGCGTCCTCGGCCGCGTCGCCGCGATCGACGTCGTCCACCCCGAGACCCAGGCCCCGCTGCTGGCCGCCGGCAACATGCTCGACGAGGACATCCTCGACGTGCTGGAGCAGGCGGGCGTCGACGAGATCAAGGTCCGCACGCCGCTGACCTGCGGCACGCGCTTCGGCCTGTGCGCCAAGTGCTACGGCCGCGACCTTGGCCGTGGCGGCCTGGTCAACACGGGTGAAGCTGTGGGCGTCATCGCCGCCCAGTCCATCGGCGAGCCCGGCACGCAGCTGACGATGCGGACTTTCCACATCGGCGGCGCCGCGTCGCGCGCAGCCGTCGCCTCGAGCGTCGAAGCCAAGTCGGACGGCATCATCGGCTTCAACGCCACGATGCGCTACGTGACCAACGGCAAGGGCGAGTTGGTCGTGATCTCCCGCTCCGGCGAGATCATCATTGCCGACCCGCACGGCCGCGAGCGCGAGCGCCACAAGGTGCCTTACGGCGCGATCCTGAACATCAAGGCCAGCCAGGTCATCAAGGCCGGTCTGGTGCTCGCGAACTGGGACCCGCTGACCCGCCCGATCATCACGGAATTCGCTGGCCAGGCGAAGTTCGAGAACGTCGAGGAAGGTGTGACCGTCGCCAAGCAGGTGGACGAGGTGACCGGTCTGTCGACCCTGGTCGTCATCGACCCGAAGCGCCGCGGCGCCGCCAAGATCGTGCGCCCGCAGGTCAAGCTGCTGGACGCGCAGGGTCACGAGGTCAAGATTCCCGGTACCGACCACTCGGTGGCCATCGGCTTCCAGGTCGGCGCGCTGATCCAGATCCGTGACGGCCAGGAACTGCTGCCCGGTGAAGTGCTGGCCCGCATCCCGGTTGAAGGCCAGAAGACCCGTGACATTACCGGCGGTCTGCCGCGTGTTGCGGAGCTCTTCGAAGCCCGCTCGCCCAAGGACGTCGGCGTGCTGGCCGAGCAGACCGGCACGGTGTCGTTCGGCAAGGAGACCAAGGGCAAGAATCGCCTGCAGATCACCGATCCGGACGGCAAGGCCCACGAGGAGCTGGTGCCCAAGGAGAAGAACATCCTGGTGCACGAAGGCCAGGTGGTGAACCGCGGCGAGCTGATCGTCGACGGCGCTGCGGACCCGCAGGACATCCTCCGCCTGCTGGGCATCGAGGAGCTGGCTCGCTACATCGTCGACGAGGTGCAGGACGTGTACCGACTCCAGGGCGTGAAGATCAACGACAAGCACATCGAGGTGATCGTTCGCCAGATGCTGCGCCGCGTGACCATCACCAACCCGGGCGACTCGCACTACATCCTGAACGAGCAGGTCGAGCGCTCGGAGCTGCTGGATACCAACGACAAGCTGCGCAAGGAAGGCAAGATGATTGCCACCCATGCCGATGTGCTGCTGGGCATCACGAAGGCCTCGCTGTCGACGGACTCCTTCATCTCCGCCGCGTCCTTCCAGGAAACGACCCGCGTGCTCACCGAGGCTGCCATCATGGGCAAGCGCGACGAGCTGCGTGGCCTGAAGGAAAACGTCATCGTGGGCCGCCTGATCCCCGCCGGTACCGGCATGGCCTTCCACGAGGCGCGCCGCGCCAAGGAGGCCATGGACGACGCCGAGCGCCGCGCCATCGCGCTGCAGGAAGCCGAGGAGTTGGCCGCTGCTCAGATGGCGGGTGTCGACGCTGGCGACAGCTCGGCCGAATAAGCCGTCGAGGGCATCGCCCTCCAGAGCCGCCCCGGTCCAGGCCGCGGGCGGCTTTTTCTTTTCTGGCGCCTCAGTCGAACGACCAGCGCTCCGGCGTCACGATGGCCAGCCCGCGCAGCCTGGCGCGCTTGGACAGGGCCAGCACCGCCTTGTCGCGCGAGATCAGCCAGCGGGCGCGGGCGGCCAGCGCGAGGTCGATGAACTTCTGGTCATCCGGGTCGCGGCAGACCAGGCGGCCGGCCAGCGGCTGCGGCTCGGCGGCGGCCACCTGCAGCGCGTGGGCGTCGAACTGTGCCTCGATGAAGCTCAGATCGGGTGCATAGCTGGCGGCCACGCCGCGGCCCAGTACATGCCGGATCTCGTCGCGCATCGCCGGCGCCACAAGCCAGCGCAGCGCGCCCGAGGTGAGCGCCGCCGTCAGTGCCTGCACGCGAGCGTCGCGAAACACCAGCCAGTCCATGACGACCTGGGTGTCGATGACGATGGCCGGCCGTTCGACGGCGCTGGGCGGACCCGCCGGATCGGCGGGCAGGGCGGGGGTATCCATGCCGTCAGCTTACCCGGCGATGGCCGGGTTTACGGGCAGACCCTTGTGCCGAATTCCCCGGCGATCTACAATCCTCGGCTCTTCGCCTTTTGGGCGGCGCATTGCTGCGCGCCTGAAACTTGAAAATGCACTTGAAAAAGTGGGCGAGGTTCACTGACTTCAAACGGGAACAAGTCGTTTTATGCCAACCATCAATCAGCTGGTGCGCCAAGGTCGAGAGGCCGAGGTCACCAAGTCCAAGTCGCCTGCGATGCAGAACTGCCCGCAGCGCCGCGGTGTCTGCACCCGCGTCTACACCACCACGCCCAAGAAGCCGAACTCGGCTCTGCGTAAGGTCGCCAAGGTGCGCCTGACCAACGGTTTCGAGGTCATCTCGTACATCGGCGGTGAAGGCCATAACCTGCAAGAACACAGCGTCGTGCTCGTGCGCGGCGGCCGTGTGAAGGATCTGCCCGGTGTGCGTTACCACATCGTCCGCGGCTCCCTCGACTTGCAAGGCGTCAAGGATCGCAAGCAGGCCCGTTCCAAGTACGGTGCCAAGCGTCCGAAGAAGTAAATCGTCTGTTCGGGTTCAGCTCTGTAGCTGACCCAGCGTTGTTGCGGCTGTTGAGCAGCCGAGTAAGTGGATGGCCCCAGATGTCGGTGGTTGTCCAGCGGAGTCAGGCCATGAAGGCCGCCTCCAACTGAAGCAGAAGGAAGAATCCCATGCCACGTCGTCGCGAAGTACCCAAGCGCGAAATCCTGCCGGACCCCAAGTTCGGTTCCGTCGATCTGTCCAAGTTCATGAACGTCATCATGGAGTCGGGCAAGAAGGCCGTCGCCGAGCGCATCATCTACGGCGCTCTGGACCAAGTCGAGAAGAAGATCGGCAAGGATCCGCTGGAAGTGTTCATGGTTGCCCTGAACAACGTGAAGCCCATGGTCGAAGTGAAGTCCCGCCGGGTCGGCGGTGCGAACTACCAAGTTCCCGTGGAAGTTCGCCCCGTCCGCCGGATGGCCCTCGCCATGCGCTGGCTCAAGGAATCCGCCCGCAAGCGCGGCGAGAAGTCGATGGCCCAACGCCTGGCCAATGAGCTGCTGGAGGCCGCAGAAGGCCGTGGCGGCGCGATGAAGAAGCGCGACGAAGTTCACCGCATGGCCGAAGCCAACAAGGCCTTCTCGCACTTCCGCTTCTAAACACACTGTCTTTCGGCCGCCTCGGGTTTCTACCAACCCGCTGGCGGCTCCTGCCTTCTGGAGCAAACCATGGCCCGCAAAACACCCATCGAGCGCTACCGCAACATCGGTATCTCCGCGCACATCGATGCCGGCAAGACCACCACGACCGAACGCATCCTTTTCTACACCGGTGTGAACCACAAGATCGGTGAGGTGCACGACGGCGCCGCCACGATGGACTGGATGGAGCAGGAGCAGGAGCGCGGCATCACGATCACGTCGGCCGCGACGACCTGCTTCTGGAAGGGCATGGACATGTCCTACCCCGAGCACCGCTTCAACATCATCGACACCCCCGGACACGTGGACTTCACCATCGAGGTGGAGCGTTCCATGCGCGTGCTGGACGGCGCCTGCATGGTGTACTGCGCCGTGGGTGGCGTGCAGCCCCAGTCGGAAACCGTCTGGCGCCAGGCCAACAAGTACAAGGTGCCCCGCCTTGCGTTCGTCAACAAGATGGACCGCACCGGCGCGAACTTCTTCAAGGTCGTCGACCAGATGAAGACCCGCCTGAAGGCCAACCCCGTGCCCGTGGTCATCCCCATCGGCGCCGAGGAAAACTTCAAGGGCGTGGTGGACCTCTTCAAGATGAAGGCCATCATCTGGGACGACGCGTCCCAGGGCATGAAGTTCACCTTCGAAGACATCCCCGCCGACCTGGTCGAGGTCGCCCAGGAATGGCGCGAGAAGCTGGTCGAGGCAGCTGCCGAGGCCACCGAAGAGCTGATGAATAAGTACCTCGAGACGGGTGACCTGTCCGAGGAAGAAATGAAGCTCGCGATCCGCCAGCGCACCATCGCGACCGAGATCCAGCCGATGCTGTGCGGCACCGCCTTCAAGAACAAGGGTGTGCAGCGCATGCTGGACGCCGTCATCGACTTCCTGCCGTCGCCCATCGACATCCCGCCGGTGCCTGGCACCGACGAAGACGAGCAGCCGGTTACCCGCAAGGCTGACGACAACGAGAAGTTCGCCGCGCTGGCCTTCAAGCTGATGACCGACCCCTACGTCGGCCAGCTGACCTTCGTGCGCGTGTATTCGGGCGTGCTGCAGTCGGGCGCAACCGTCTACAACCCGATCCGCGGCAAGAAGGAGCGCATCGGCCGTATCCTGCAGATGCACGCCAACCAGCGTGAGGAAATCAAGGAAATTCTGGCTGGCGACATCGCTGCCTGCGTGGGCCTGAAGGACGTCACCACGGGCGAGACCCTGTGCGACCCGGACAGCATCATCACGCTGGAAAAGATGGTCTTCCCCGAGCCCGTGATCTCGCAGGCCGTTGAGCCCAAGACCAAGGCCGACCAGGAGAAGATGGGCATCGCTCTGGGCCGTCTGGCTGCCGAAGACCCGTCCTTCCGCCTGCGCACCGACGAAGAGTCCGGCCAGACCATCATCTCCGGCATGGGCGAGCTGCACCTGGAAATCATCGTCGACCGCATGAAGCGCGAGTTCGGCGTGGATGCCAACGTGGGCAAGCCGCAGGTGGCCTACCGCGAAACCATCCGCAAGACCGCGACCGACGTCGAAGGCAAGTTCGTTCGCCAGTCGGGCGGCAAGGGCCAGTACGGTCACGTCGTGCTGACGGTCGAGCCGCAAGAGCCGGGCAAGGGCTTCGAGTTCGTCGACGCCATCAAGGGCGGCGTCGTGCCGCGCGAGTACATCCCCGCGGTCGAGAAGGGCGTCATCGACACCCTGCCGAACGGCGTGCTGGCTGGTTACCCGGTCGTTGACGTCAAGGTCACGCTGACCTTCGGTTCTTACCACGATGTGGACTCGAACGAAAACGCGTTCAAGATGGCCGCCTCCATGGGCTTCAAGGAAGCCTGCCGCCGCGCCAGCCCCGTCATCCTGGAGCCGATGATGGCCGTGGAAGTCGAGACGCCGGAAGACTACGCCGGTACTGTCATGGGCGACCTGTCCAGCCGTCGCGGCATGGTGCAGGGCATGGACGACATGGTTGGCGGTGGCAAGGTCATCAAGGCCGAAGTGCCGCTGAGCGAAATGTTCGGCTACTCCACGTCGCTGCGTTCGGCCACGCAAGGTCGCGCCACCTACACGATGGAGTTCAAGCACTACTCCGAAGCGCCCAAGAACGTCGCCGACGCCATCATCCTGGCGCGCGGCAAGTCCTGATCGGCTTCTGAACTGAATCGTCTTCGCAGCGGCTCGCCCGCTTCGCCAGTCGGCGGGGATCACGGGCGCTGCGGAAACGCTAAACCAACAGACTGGCGAGATGCTCTTTTTGGAGAATTGAAATGGCAAAAGGCAAGTTTGAACGGACCAAGCCGCACGTGAACGTGGGCACGATCGGTCACGTGGACCACGGCAAGACGACGCTGACGGCGGCGATCGCGACGGTGCTGTCCAAGAAGTTCGGTGGCGAGGCCAAGGCCTATGACCAG
>NZ_JAFAGT010000018.1 GCF_019237615.1 Roseateles sp.
GGTCAAGATGGTGGTGCAGCTGCATCAAGGGCGTATCGATGTCGAATCCAGGCTGGGCCGGGGCTCGGAATTCGTGATGCGCTTGCCGTTGGTGGCGGGGTGAGGGGTAGCCAGGTGCGGGGTCAAAGCAACGGCGCCTGCGCTTGACGGGGGCGACACCTTGGGTGTCCTGGCCCTTGTCGTGCTTCTCGAGGAATTTCTTCCGCAAGCAGCCTGATGCAACGAGGCCTTGAGCAACGCGCTTGCAAGGTGTCGCACGGCGTGAGAGTGAGATATAGGCGCCGCTGCGCCCCTTACTCGGCGCAGGATTGGGTCTAAATCTGGCGTTGACCGTGAACTCCCCAAGATTGCCCGCTTGCAGGGCTTCCGTCTTGACGATACTCCATAGCTTGCTGGCCAAGCGCTGGCCTTGAAACGCCTTGGCGACGAACAAGTGAAACAGATGCGACTGATCTCGAAGCGCGACAACAGATCGGCAAATGCCCCCTCTTGAAAGCCCATCCGTCGCCCCTATAATCATCTGCTAGCACTCGAAGCCTTTGAGTGCTAACAATGAGATTCGGAACGCCAGACCCCTGAAGATGGATCTGGCGTTTCGCAAACCTAGACCTGAGTTACTCAAGGAGTTGTGATGAAACTGCGTCCTCTGCACGATCGCGTGATCGTTAAGCGCCTGGAACAAGAAACCAAGACGGCCTCGGGCATCGTCATCCCCGACAACGCCGCCGAGAAGCCCGACCAGGGCGAAGTGCTGGCCGTGGGCCCGGGCAAGCGCAACGACAAGGGTGAATTCATCGCCCTGAACGTCGCCGTGGGCGACCGCGTGCTGTTCGGCAAGTACAGCGGCCAGTCGGTCAAGGTCGACGGCGAAGAGCTGCTCGTCATGCGCGAAGAAGACCTCTTCGCCGTCGTCGCGAAGTAAAGCTACTGCGCGGCGAGATGGCGTCGTTGGGCGGTGCTCGGAATCCTCACGTACACGAAGTACGTTCCGGTTCCTGCGCTCCGTCCGCCTAGCCCTCTCACCGCTCGCTACGCTTTCCTTTCGCGCCGATAGAGCGCTTCTGGGGCGTAGTCAATCCCAATCGAATTCGGAGAATCAACATGGCAGCAAAAGACGTAATTTTCGGCGGCGAAGCCCGTGCCCGCATGGTCGAAGGCGTGAACATCCTGGCCAATGCGGTCAAGGTGACCCTGGGTCCCAAGGGCCGCAACGTGGTGCTGGAACGCTCGTTCGGCGCCCCCACCGTGACCAAGGACGGCGTGTCCGTGGCCAAGGAAATCGAGCTGAAGGACAAGCTCCAGAACATGGGCGCGCAGATGGTCAAGGAAGTCGCTTCCAAGACCTCCGACAACGCCGGTGACGGCACCACCACCGCCACCGTGCTGGCTCAGGCCATCGTGCGCGAAGGCATGAAGTACGTGGCCGCCGGCATGAACCCGATGGACCTGAAGCGCGGCATCGACAAGGCCGTGCAGGCCCTGGTCGCCGAGCTGAAGAAGGCCTCCAAGGCCACCACGACCTCCAAGGAAATCGCCCAGGTCGGCACGATCTCGGCCAACAGCGATGCCGACGTCGGCCAGATCATCGCCAACGCGATGGACAAGGTCGGCAAGGAAGGCGTCATCACCGTCGAAGACGGCAAGAGCCTGAACAACGAGCTGGACGTCGTCGAAGGCATGCAGTTCGACCGCGGCTACCTGTCGCCCTACTTCATCAACAACCCGGAAAAGCAATCCGCGATCCTGGACAACCCCTTCGTGCTGCTGTACGACAAGAAGGTGTCCAACATCCGCGACCTGCTGCCCACGCTGGAAGCCGTCGCCAAGGCCGGCCGTCCGCTGCTGATCATTGCCGAGGAAGTCGAGGGCGAAGCCCTGGCGACCCTGGTGGTCAACACCATCCGCGGCATCCTGAAGGTCGTCGCCGTCAAGGCCCCGGGCTTCGGCGACCGCCGCAAGGCCATGCTGGAAGACATCGCCATCCTGACGGGCGGCAAGGTCATCGCCGAGGAAGTCGGCCTGTCGCTGGAGAAGGTCACGCTGGCTGACCTGGGCCAGGCCAAGCGCGTCGAAGTGGGCAAGGAAAACACCACCATCATCGATGGCGCCGGTGCCGCTGCCGACATCGAGGCCCGCGTCAAGCAAGTGCGCATCCAGATCGAGGAAGCCACCAGCGACTACGACCGCGAGAAGCTGCAAGAGCGCGTGGCCAAGCTGGCCGGCGGCGTGGCCGTCATCAAGGTCGGCGCTGCCACCGAAGTCGAGATGAAGGAAAAGAAGGCTCGCGTGGAAGACGCGCTGCACGCCACCCGTGCCGCCGTCGAGGAAGGCATCGTCGCCGGTGGCGGCGTGGCCCTGCTGCGCGCCAAGCAAGCCGCTGGCGACATCAAGGGCGACAACGCCGACCAGGACGCCGGCATCAAGCTGGTCCTGAAGGCCATCGAAGCCCCGCTGCGCGAGATCGTCTACAACGCCGGCGGCGAGGCCTCCGTCGTCGTCAACGCCGTGCTGGCCGGCAAGGGCAACTACGGCTTCAATGCCGCCAACGACACCTATGGCGACATGATCGAGATGGGCATCCTGGACCCGACCAAGGTCACCCGCACGGCACTGCAGAACGCCGCGTCCGTCGCGTCGCTGATGCTCACGACCGAAGCCATGGTCGCCGAGGCGCCCAAGGAAGAAGCCGCTGCCGGCGGCATGCCCGGTGGCATGGGCGGCATGGGTGGCATGGGCGGCATGGACATGTAAGTCCACGCCGGCGACACACCCGTCGCTGACGAACAAAGGGGCTGCGCGAGCAGCCCCTTTTTTCATTCCGGCATCAATCGCCGACGTGCCTCATGCCGTCACGAGCGCCAGCAGCGCGTCGGCGAGCCCGCCGCCGTCGCACAGCGCGCTGGCGGCCATGCGCTCGCGCAACCCGGCTCGCAGGGCGGCCAGCGCCGTGCGGCCCTGCAGGCGGGCCTGGGCCAGGTGCACGAAGTCGTCCGCGTCGGTCGCCACCCACCCCTCGGCCAGGCCCAGCGCCTGCATGAAGCTCAGGCCCTGGCGCGAGATCGGCGCCGGCCCGGGCAGCGTCAGCACCGGCACGCCCATCCACAGCCCGTCCAGCGTCGTCATGCCGCCGCTATGCGGGAAGGGGTCGAGCGCGATGTCCACGCGGCCAAAGGCGGCCAGGTAGTCGGCCAGCGGGCCCGGGCCCTCCAGCTCCAGCCGGCTCGCGTCGCCCGGCCAGCGGCTCAGCAGCGCCGCGCGCTCGGCCTCGTGCTGCAGCCCCGGCGCCTTGACCAGCAGCCGGCTGCCGGGCGTCGCGTCCAGCACGCGCGCCCACAGCGCCAGCACCGGGTCGCCCAGCTTGTGCAGGGCGTTGAAGCTGCCAAAGCGCGGTGTATCGCCCAGCGGCTGCACGGCCGGCGCATCGGCGGGCGGCGCATAGGCCACGAAGCTGTGCGGCAGCCGCAACAGCGGCTCGACGAACTGGGCCTCGGCGCCCGCCGGCAGCAACCAGCGGTCGCCGATGAAGCCGTCCATCTCTGCCAGCCCTGTGCTGGCCGCATACCCGAGCCAGCTGAACTGCCGCGGCGCGGGCCGCCGCGCGAACACCCCCAGCCGGTGGCCGCCCGTGTGCCCGCTCAGGTCGATCAGCACGGCGATGCCGTCGTCGGCGATGCGCGCCGCCAGCGCCGCGTCGTCGAGATCCGTGGCCCGCACCCAGCGCGGCACCGCTTCGCGCAGCCGCTGCGTCAGCGCATCGTCGACCCGCGCATTCGCATAGACCGACAGCTCGCAGCGCGCGGCCAATGCCGGCAGCCAGGCCTCGGCCAGGCGCCCGACCGGATGGCCGCGCAGGTCGGCGGACACCAAACCCACGCGCAGCGGCCCCACTGGACGCGCCGGCCGCGGTACCGGCGTGGTTCGCACGACACGCCCGAAGTCCGACGCCTCGGCCCGCAGCGCCGCGGCCACTTCGACGCCGGCTTGGCGATAGCTGCGCAACAGCAGCCGGTCGCTGCGCGCGGTCGGCAGGGCCGGATGGCGCTCGATCAGCCGCCCCAGCACCGCATCTGCCTCGTCCAGCGCGCCCTGGCGCTTCAGGGCCTGGGCGAGATTGCTCAGCGCCTGGGGCGAGTCGGGCACCTCGGCCAGCGCCTCGCGGTAGGCGGCCACGGCCGCGCCGAAGCGCCCCTCCTGCAGCCTCAGCCCGCCCAGGTTGGCCAGCACGGCCGCACGGCGCTCGCCGCCCACGCCAGCCACCAGCGCCGCGCCCAGCACGGCCTCGCCGCGTTCGGGGCGCAGCAGGCTCAGGTTGCAGGCGGCCTCCGCATGGCCCGCGTCCCGCGCCAGCAACCGCTCCCAGGCCTCGGCGGCGCCGGCCGCATCGCCACAGTCGTTGAGCAGGTTGCCGAGCGTGAACCAGGCCTCGGTGTGGTCGGGCGCCAGCACCACGGCTTCGCGGAGCCGGGCCACCGCCTCGGTCGCACGACCGGCTGCAGTCAATGCCGTGGCCGCGTGCATCCGCAGGCCGACGTCGCCAGGCCGCGCGGCGACGGCCAGTGCGAAGGCCTGGGCCGCCTCGTCGTGGCGGGCCAGGGCCAGCAGCGCGCGTGCACGGTTGCCGAGGGCCGCGACCAACCCCGGCTGCAGTGCCAGCGCCGCGTCGAAGGCCGCCAGCGCCTCGGCCGGCCGGCGCAGCGCCAGCAGCGCATTGCCATGGTTGTTGTGCGCGCCGGCCAGTCGCGGCTGCAGGCGCAGCGCCCGCTCGCAGGCCGCGCATGCCTCGGCCCAGCGGCCACGGGCCGCCAGCAGCGTGCCCAGGTTGGCCGCCAGCTCCGCGTCGCCCGGCAGCAGCGCCAGCGCGCGCTGCAGGGCCGGCAACGCGTCCTCGCCGAGCATCTGCTGGGCCACGGACAAGGCCTTCCACAGCGCCCCCTCCTGCGGCTGCTGCGCAAGCATGGCGCGCGCCAGCGCCGCCATCTCGGCGTGTCGACCGGCCTGAAAAAGCGTGAAAAGGTCTTGAAGTCCGGCGTTAGCCATGGGTTTCGGGGGGAGGTAAGAGGGGGCAACACGCCAGGATGCACCAGGCTCGCGCCAGATAATCTCATCTCGCCGTTCCGCTCCCTCCATGCTCTCCAGCCTGCATCCCCACGACCTGCTCGACCACGCGCTGACCGAGGCCGGCCCACTGGCTCGCGAACTGTTGAACGTGGTGCAGGACGAACTCGATGCCCGGCCCCAGCACTACCCGCTGCGTGAAGCTTGGCGCAAGGTGCGCAACCATTTCGCGGCCGACTTCGAGGGCAAGCTCATCGAGCTGCTGCAGGTCGGCCGCCGGGGCGATGACCCGCTGCACCGCGCCCCGCTGCAGTTCAGCGGCCTGGAGAGCCTGAGTCTCGTCGACGAACACCAGGCCCTGCAAGACGTGGCGATCGCTCATGTCGTGCAAACGGCCGAGGAGCTGAGCCGCGCCGAGCTGCACCAGATCGGCAATTTCTACGCCGCGCTGCGCGGCATCGCGCGAGCCCGCGAACGTGACAACCCGCTGCGCCCCGCACTTTTCGCCCATGCGCTGCATCACGCGCTGGCGGCCAGCCCGCTTGGCGCCCAGGCCCAGTACGAGCTGATGCGCGTGGCCGCCCTGCCTCTGGCCCGCGCGCTGCACCGCCTCTACGCCCAGGCCTGCGCGGCGCTGCACGACGCCGACATCGGCGACATGGTGGCCTCGCACGCCAATGCCCGCAGCGATCCGCTGGCCCACCAGCGCCTGGCCGCCGCCCGTGGCATAGGCGCGCAGCCGACGACCCGCGCTACGCTGGACGGCCTGTCGCGCCGCGTCGACGCCGTCAACTCGCGGCCCCAGGGCCTGGCGACCCGGGCGGCACCGCGCGATCCGCGGGCCACGGCCCCGTTCGTGCGCACGACGGGGCCGGACATGCTCAGCCGGCTCTACGACCAGATCCTGGCCGACCCGCGCCTGCTGCCGCCGCTGAAGGCCCTGCTGGCGCGGCTGCAGATCGCCGTCGTGCGCCTGGCCCGCGCCGACAGCACACTGCTGCGCAGCCAGGACCACCCCACCTGGGCACTGCTGAACCGCGTCGCCGCCCATGGCATGGCCTTCGAGCGCGGCGACGACCCGCGCCTGGTCGACTTCCTGCGCCTCATGGAGGCCGAAGCCCAGTTGCTCGTCGACGCGCCGACGCCCACGGCCCTGCTCTTCCAGCAGGCACTGGCGCGCGTGGACGCCCAGATCGACCAGCAGGCCCGCCAGAGCGGCGAACGCAATGCCGTCGCGCTGGCCGCGCTGGAGCGCGAGCACCTGCGCGCCGAATGGCGCCAGTTGCTGCGTGAGCAGGTCGACCACCAGATGGTGAGCGCGCCGCTGGGCCCGCGCATGCACCGCTTCCTGCAGACGAGCTGGATCGAGGTCATCGTCGCGGCCATGGTGCGTCACGGCCGCGATTCGCCCGAGGCCGAGGCTGCGGCGGAGGTCGTCGACGCCGTCATCGACAGCCTCACCACGCCGCGCGACCTCGCCGACCGCGAGGCACTGCGCATGCGCCTGCCCGTCCTCATCGAGCGCCTGGTCACCGGCTGCGACAGCATCCAGCTACCCGACGCCCGTCGCGAGCCGCCGCTGTCGGAGCTGATGGCCCAGCACGCCCGCCTGTTGCGCGGACTGCCGGCGCTGGACCCGGCCGAACGCCGCGCCATCCCGCCCCGGCCGGCGGCCGCGAGCGATGCGGCGCCAGCCTCGGCCGACGAGATCGTGCGGCGCCTGATGGAGGAACGCGACTCCCAGGTGCCCTCGCATTGGCTGAGCGCCGACGTCGACCGCGGCGAGTTGCCCACCGTGCCGGTGCAGCTCTACAACGAGAACGACTCGCCCGACGCGCGCGCAGCGCTGCAGCGATGGATCGAGGGCCTGGCGATCGGCCGCTGGTTCCACCTGTTCATCCAGGGTGACTGGCATACCGCGCAGATCGCCTGGATCGGCGAGGGCCGCCAGTTCATGCTGTTCGTCGGTCGCGAGGCCGATGCGCGCCTGCCGCTGACGCGCCGCGCGCTGGAGGCCTTGCTGGCCAACGGCCTCATCGCCGCACTCGAGGAGGACAGCGTCGTGCAGCGCGCCGTCGACACGCTGATGAGCGACCTCGACGGCGGCTGAGCCTCAGTCCGCGGGTGGCACGGGCGCGCCCGCCGGCTCGGCCGAAACCGCTTCGGGCAGCCGGTGCGCCAGCACCCATTCGCGCAGCGCCAGCGCCACATCGCCGACGCCGCTCTTCTTCAGCGCCGAGAACAGCGTCACCGCGACGTCGGAATGCTCGGTCGTCATGCCGGCCAGGAATTCGGTGGTCGCGCGCAGCGCCGCGTCCGCCTCCTTGCGGTTGAGCTTGTCGGACTTGGTCAGCAGCACCAGCAGCTTGATCTCGCCGGTCGCGACGCGAGCGGCGACGAACTCCAGCAGTTGCCGGTCCAGGTCGGTCAGCCCCAGCCGCGAATCCACCATCAGCACGACGCCGGACAGGCTGCGCCGCACCTCCAGGTAGTCAGCCATCACCTTCTGCCAGCGCAGCTTGGCCGCCTTGGCCACGGCCGCATAGCCATAGCCGGGCAGGTCGGCGAAGAGGGCATCAGGCACGTCCTTGGGGCCCAGCGCGAACAGGTTGATGTGCTGGGTCCGGCCAGGCGTCTTGGACGCGAAGGCCAGGCGCTTCTGCTGCGCCAGCGTGTTGATGGCCGTGGACTTGCCGGCGTTGGAGCGGCCCACGAAGGCAATCTCGGGCAGTTCCGTGGGCGGCAGGTGGATGAGCTGGCTGGCCGTGGTCAGGAAGCGCGCGGTGTGCGTCCAGGCCAGCGCGAGCTTTTCGGTGGCCGGCTCGGCGGGCGCTGCATCAGGGATTTCGTTGGTCATGGCAAGGGCGGACGCTGTGATTCAGCATTGTAAAATTCGGAAGTTGCGCCCAACGAAACCCCATAAATCCATGAAGACTGTCGCCTTCCTCCTGTCGAGTCTGCTGCTGGCCGCCACGGCCCATGCGAACGAGGCCGCCGCCGCGTCGGCCAAGCCCGACCTCGCCAAGGGTGGCGCCATCTCCTCCCAGGTGTGCGCAGCCTGCCACACGGCCGACGGTTCGCGCGGCAGCCCGGCCAACCCCATCCTGCAGGGCCAGCATCCCGAATACCTCGCCAAGCAGCTGGCCGAGTTCAAGTCCGGCAAGCGCAAGAACGCCGTCATGAGCGGCATGGCCGCCCCGCTGTCGGAGGAGGACATCCGCAACGTGTCCGCCTTCTACGCCGGCAAGACCGCCAAGCCCGGCTTCGCCAAGAACAAGGCCACCGTGATGCTGGGCGAGAAGATCTACCGCGGCGGCATCGCCGAGCGCAACGTGCCCGCCTGCGCCGGCTGCCATGGCCCGACCGGCTCCGGCCTGCCGGCCCAGTACCCGCGCCTGGGCGGCCAGCATGGCGACTACGTCGAGGCCCAGATGACGGCCTTCCGTAGCGGCGCCCGCGCCAACAACCCCGTCATGACGACCGTCGCCGCCAAGATGAACGACGCGGAAATCAAGGCAGTCTCCGACTACATCGCCGGCCTGCGCTAGACCTTCCGCAAGCCTCGAGAACGAAGGCCGGTGCTCCCCACCGGCCTTTTTTTCCGCCCCGCTCCAGCGCCCGATGTCCCAAGCTCCCCCCCGCTCCTCCGTCACCCGCGAACTGCTGGACCTGCTCTCGTCCATGCGCTTCGCCATCGCACTGCTCAGCGTGATCTGCATCGCCTCGGTCATCGGCACCGTGCTGCGCCAGAGCGAGCCCATGGGCAACTACATCAACCAGTTCGGCCCCTTCTGGGCCGAGGTGTTCGGCAAGCTGGGGCTGTACACGGTCTACAGCGCGCCCTGGTTCCTCGTCATCCTGGCCTTCCTGGTCGTGTCGACCAGCCTGTGCATCGCGCGCAACGCGCCCAAGATCCTGGTCGACCTGAAGAGCTACAAGGAAGGCGTGCGCGAGCAGTCGCTGCAGGCCCACCACCACAAGGCCATCGCCGAACTGCCCTGCAACCCGCAGATGGCGCTGGCCGAGATCGGCGCGACGCTGACCCAGCTGGGCTGGAGGGCCCGCGTGCAGCAGCGCGACAACGGCATCATGGTCGCCGCCCGCCGCGGCGCGGCCAACAGGCTCGGCTACCTGGCAGCGCACTCGGCCATCGTGCTCATCCTCGTCGGCGGCGTGCTGGACGGCAACGCCATGGTCAAGCTGGCGATGTGGCTGCAGGGCAAGCAGCTCTACACCGGCTCCGGCTTCGTGTCCGACATCAAGCCCGAACACCGCCTCTCCACGGCCAACCCGAGCTTCCGCGGCAACGTCTCGGTCGCCGAACACCAGCGCCAGGGCATCGCCGTGCTCAGCCTGCCCAGCGGCGTCGTGCTGCAGGACCTGCCCTTCGACATCGAGCTGAAGAAGTTCAGCGTCGACTACTACCCCACCGGCATGCCCAAGAGCTTTGCCAGCGACATCGTCATCCGCGACGGCGCGACGCGGCGCGAGGCCACGGTCAAGGTCAACGAGCCCGTCATCCACGACGGCCTGGCCATCTACCAGAGCAGCTTCGAGGACGGCGGCAGCAAGCTCAAGCTCCGTGCCCTGCCGCTGACCCATGGCGGCACGCCGCTGCCCATCGAGGGCCGTGTCGGCACCAAGCTGGGCTTCGGCGAGCAGACGCTGGAGCTGGACGGCCTGCGCGTCATCAACGTGGAGAACCTGGCCGGCGAAGGCAGCTCCAGCGGCGCCGACGTGCGCAAGGTCGACCTCGGCGATGCACTGGGCAAGCACCTCGGCAGCGGCGCCAAGTCCAACTCGGCCAAGGCCTTGCACAACGTCGGCCCCAGCTTCAGCTACCGGCTGCGCGACGCCTCCGGCCAGGCACGCGAGTACAACAACTACATGCTGCCCGTCGAGCTGGACGGCCAGAAGCTCTTCCTCGCCGGCGTGCGCGACACACCGGCCGAGAACTTCCGCTACCTGCGCATTCCGGCCGACGAGAACGGCAGCCTGGACGACTGGCTGCGCCTGCGCCAGGCCCTGGCCGACCCGGCGCTGCGCGATGCCGCCGCGCAGCGCTACGCGGCCGCGGCCACGCCGCCCCACCAGCCCCATCTGACGCCGCAGCTCATGCTCACCGCCCAGCGCGCGCTGACGCTGTTCTCGGGCGCCGCCGCCAAGCCGGGCGACGAGGTCAAGGGCGGCCTGCCGGCGCTGTCCCAGTTCATCGAGCGCGACGTGCCCGAGTCCGACCGCCAGCGCGTCTCGGAGGTGCTGCTGCGCATCCTCAACGGCGGCCTGTTCGAGCTGCACCAGCTCGCCCGCGAACGCGCCGGCCTCCCGCCCGCGGCTGCCGATGCCGCGGCCCAGGGCTTCATGACCCAGGCCGTGCTGTCGCTGTCGGACAGCCTCTACTACCCCTCGCCGGTTCTACTGCAGTTGCAGGATTTCGAGCAGGTGCAGGCCAGCGTCTTCCAGGTCGCGCGCGCCCCTGGCCAGAAGCTGGTCTATCTGGGCGCCCTCTTGCTCATCGTCGGCGTCTTCGCCATGCTCTACGTCAAGGAGCGGCGACTGTGGGTCTGGATCACCCCCGGAGCCGCCCTGGCCAGCTCGCAGGTGCGCATGGCCCTGTCCAGCACCCGCGAATCGCCGGACAACGCCACCCTCTTCGCCCAGCTCAAGGCCGCCGTGCTGAAGGAGCCCTCATGAACACCACCACCTACGACCTGCCGCGCCGCCATGCGTTGCAGCGCCGCGACGCCCTCGACTGGGTCTTCGCCCTCCTCGTGCTGCTGGGCGGCGGCTATGCCTTCAGCCGCTACCACGCAAGCATGGACGTCTACGAGCAGGGAATCCTGCTGTGCGCCATGCCGACGCTGATCGCGCTGGGCTGGTTCTGGAAGCCCCTGCGCACGCTGTGCGTGGCCACCGGCGCGGCCACGCTCGCGGCCATCGCGTTGTACGGCCAGCACACGGACGGCTTCGGCGCGGACCTTGCCGCTGGCGAGCAGGTCTTCTGGCTGAAGTACCTGCTGTCCAGCCAGAGCGCCATCCTTTGGATGAGCCTGCTGTTCTACATGAGCATGCTGTTCTACTGGGGCGGCTTCTTCACCGGCGCCGGCCGCAACAGCGTGGCCGAGGTCATCGGCTCCAAGCTGGCCTGGGGTGGCGTCTTCATGGCGCTGGTGGGCACCATGGTGCGCTGGTACGAGAGCCACCAGATCGGCCCCGACATCGGCCACATCCCGGTCAGCAACCTCTACGAGGTCTTCGTGCTGTTCTGCTGGATGACGACGCTGTTCTACCTCTACTATGAGGCTCGCTTCGCGACACGCTCGCTGGGCGCCTACGTGATGCTGGTCGTCAGCGGCGCGGTCAGCTTCCTGCTCTGGTACACGGTGGCACGCGACGCCCAGGAGATCCAGCCCCTGGTGCCGGCCCTGCAGAGCTGGTGGATGAAGATCCACGTGCCGGCCAATTTCGTCGGCTACGGCAGCTTCGCGCTGGCGGCCATGGTGGCCCTGGCCTACCTGCTGAAGACGGCGACGACGCGCGCGCTCGTCATCGGTCTCATCGCCATGCCGCTGGGCATCGTCGCGCTCATCCTCGCCGTGCGCTTCGGCACCGCACCGGATGCGGCCACCGCCGCCGGCCTGAACGGCTGGGCCTACAAGATCACCGGCGTCGCCGCCTTCCTGGCCCTGGCCATCGCGCTGCGAGGCCACCTGACGGCGCGACTGCCCGACCTGCCTCAGCTCGACGACCTCATGTACAAGGCCATCGCGCTGGGCTTCGCCTTCTTCACCATCGCCACCATCCTGGGCGCCTTCTGGGCCGCCGAGGCCTGGGGCGGCTACTGGAGCTGGGACCCCAAGGAGACCTGGGCGCTGATCGTCTGGCTCAACTACGCGGCCTGGCTGCACATGCGGCTGATGAAGGGCCTGCGCGGCATGACCTCTGCCTGGTGGGCGCTGGTCGGCCTGCTGGTGACCACCTTCGCCTTCCTCGGCGTCAACATGTTCCTCTCGGGCCTGCACAGCTACGGCACGCTTTGATGAGTTCCCCGTCCAGGGCGTACCTTGGCCGGTCTTGCAGACCGCCCGAGGGGACGGCGATGCTTGCGGCATTGAGCCGCAAGCACATCCCCAACGCAGGCCGGCTCGCGAGCGGCCCAGCGCTCGGCCCGCAAGATGCATGAACCGGATCCCTGGATCCGGGCCGCACCCGCCATCGCGGCGACCCTGCCCGATCTCTGCTTCCTGATCGGCCCCGACCTGCGCTTCGCGGCCTGCAACCGGCCCGACCACGCCGACCTGCACGCCCCCTGGCCGACGCTGCAGGGCCGCCCGCTGCACAGCGTCGGCCCGCCGGCGCTGGCGCGCCGGACGGTGGCCGCCTGCGGCTCCGGCCCGCAGCGGGTGGGCTACGCGCTGCGCACGGCCGGCGGCCGCCTGGCCCGCTTCGAGGCCAGCATCGTGCCGCTGCCAGGGGATGGCGCTGGCTGGCTCTACATCACCCGCGACATCAGCGCCCAGGCCGCGCTGGACGCCGAGCAGGCCCGCTATGCCCGCGCGATGCAGGGCGCGGCTGACGGCCTGTGGGAATGGGAGATCGCCGCCGACAGCGAGTACCTTTCGCCGCGCGCGCTGGCCCTGCTGGGCGGCCCCGGCCGCCTCGCCGAGCGCCTGCAGGCCGACGACCAGGGGCTGTGGCGGGCTGCCCTGCAATCCCACCTGCGGCATGGCGCGCCACTGGACCTCGAGCTGCGCCTGGCCGGCCCCGCACCGCGCTGGCTGCGCTGCCAGGGCTGGACTGAGCGCGACGCCCAGGGCCAGCCTGCACGCGTGCTGGCCATGCTGTCCGACGTGACGACCTCCAAGTTCACCGAGCAGGCCCTGAGCGACAGCCAGGCCAAGTTCCGCGCCCTATTCCACATGGTGCCCGTCGGCATCGCGGTCATCGACATCGCCAGCGAGACCGTCATCGAGGCCAACGACGAATTTGCCCGCCAGCTGGGTTGGCCCACACCCTCGGTCGCCGGCCAGACGGCCGCCGCCCTGGGCCTGGCGCCGCTGCCGGGCACGGCCGGCCGCACCGAGACCGCCCATCGCGAGCTGCGCCCGGCCTCTGGCGCCCGGCTGCACGCCAAGCTGGTGGCCGAGCCGGTGGAGCTGGCAGGCCGCGCGCTGCTGCTGTGTGTCGTCGTCGACATCTCCGTGCAGGTGGACGCCGAGGCCACGCTGTCGGCACTGGCGGAGCAGTTGATGGACCAGGAGCGCCGCACGACGCAGCGCCTGGCCCTGGCCCTGCACGACCAACTGGGCCAGACGCTGACCGCGCTGCGCCTGACGCTGGATCTCGGCGCCGCAGGCGCCCGTGACCAGGCTCGCGACCTCACCGACCAGGCCTTGCGCGAAGTGCGCCAGGCTCTCGTGGGCCTGCGCCCGCCGCTGCTGGAGGACGAAGGCCTGGCCGCCGCGTTGGACAACGAGCTCGCCCAGCGCCGCGCGCTGCACCCCGGCGTGCGTCTGGCGCTGGACGTCGAGGCCGAACTGCTGGCGCAGCGCTGGCCCGGCCCCGTCGAGTACGCCCTCTTCATGATTGCCCGCGAAGGCCTGGAGAACGCACTGCGCCACGCGCAGCCCGCCGAGATCAGGCTGAGCCTTTACGGTTTTGCCGACGAGGTCGAGTTGGGCGTGGCCGACGACGGCCGCGGCCTGGCAGCCGGCTTCGAGCGTCGCCCCGGCCATTTCGGCCTCATCGGCATGCGCGAGCGTGCCCGCGCCATCGGCGCGACGCTGGCGCTGGGCCCGCGCGCCGCCGGTGGTACCCAGCTGACGCTGCGCTGGCAGGCGCCATGACGCAGCCCGCCCGCGTCTACCTCGTCGACGACCATGCCATGGTGCGCCAGGGCCTGCGCGCGCTTCTGACCGAGGCCGGGCACGAGGTCGTCGGCGACAGCGGCGACCTCACCACGGCGCTGGCCCAGCTGCAGCAGTTGGCGCCCGACGTCGTCCTGGTGGACCTGTCCGTCGGTCCGCGCTCCGGCATGGAGCTGCTGGCCGAGCTGCAGCGCCGCCGCCTGGCCGTGCGTCCGCTGGTACTGACGATGTCGGCCCAGCCGCGCCACGTTGGCATGGCGCTCCGGCTGGGCGCCAGCGGCTATGTGCTCAAGGGCTCGCCGTCCGAGGAACTGCTGCAGGCTATCGCGGCACTGCGAGGCGGCCGCCGCCACCTCGGTCCCGGCGTGGCCGAACTCGCAGCCCGCGCGCTGGCACAGGGCGACGGCGAGGACCCGTTCGCCGGCCTGTCGGTGCGCGAGCGCCAGGTCGTCTCCATGGTCGTCAACGGCCACTCCAGCAGCGAGATCGGTGCCACGCTGCACCTGTCGCCCAAGACCGTAGACAGCTATCGCAGCCGGCTGATGGCCAAGCTCGGCGCGCCCGACGTGACGGCCCTCGTCAAGCTGGCGCTGCGCCATGGGCTGATCAGCAACGACGCCTGAAACCAGGCCACCATGCCGCAGACCCTCCTCAACCCCGCCCGCGCCGACGTGCCCAGCCGGCTCGACGCGCTGCTGCCGCCGCTGACCGATGCCCGACTGCTGCTGGTGGACACCGACCCCGGCATGCTCCAGGCGCTGGGCCGGCTGCTGTCCGGCTACAGCCAGCTGCGCTTCGCCACCGATGGCGGGCAGGCACTGGCCATCGCGCAGGGCTGGCTGCCCGAGCTCATCCTGCTGGACGCCGATATGCCCGGCATGGACGGCTTCGAGGTCTGCCGACGCCTCAAGGCCGACCTGGTGCTGGCCGGCGTGCCCGTCATACTGCTGACCCGGCATGCCGACGCCCGCGTCGAGTCGGCCGTGTTCAAACTGGGCGCTGCCGACTTCGTCGCCAAGCCCGTGGCCGGCCCGGCCCTGCGCGCCCGCGTCGCGATGCAGCTACGCCTGCACCGCACCGCCCAGCGCCTGCTGCGCCTGGCCCGCCGCGACGCGCTGACCGGGCTGGCCGAACGCGCGCACTTCGACGAAGAGCTGGACCTGGAATGCCGCCGCGCCCGCCGCAGCGGCCAGCCGCTGGCCCTGTTGCTGGTCGGCATCGGAGGCCTGGCCGCCTACAGGCAGCAGCATGGCGGGGGCGCCGCCGACAACGCGCTTCGCCATGTCGCCGTGCTGATCCTTCAGGCCTTGCAACGGCCGGCCGACCTGCTGGCCCGCCATGCCGACGCCGTCTTCGCGCTGCTGCTGCCCGACACGACCGCCGCTGGCGCCGTCGCGCTGGACCGGCGGCTGCGCCAGGCATGGCAGGACGTCGGCGATGACGGACTCGCGCTGGCCCTGGGCGCCGGCCTGCTCGCGGGCGGCCATGGCGACGTGGTGGCGGCGGCACAGGCCGCGCTGGCCGCCGCGCGCGCCACTGGCGGACTGCGGCTGTGCACCGCCTTGCCCGGGGGCGGTCATGCACCGTCCGTCGTGCCCTGGGCTGAAGCCCCGCTCAGCCCTGCCGGCGGCGCGCCAGCTTGACGCGGTACATCGCCGCGTCGGACTCGCGCAGCACCTGCTCGGCGTCGACCCGCAGCGGGTCCAGGCAGGCCACGCCGACGCTGGCGCCGGCATAGGCGACGCTGGCCGCGCCGGCCGGGTGCCGGCCCACGGTGGCGGAGGCAAGCCGGTGCTGCAGCAACGCCGCCGCCGCCGCGCCGTCCTCTGCCAGCTTGGGGCCGAGGCCGATGACGACGAACTCGTCGCCGCCCATGCGCGCCAGCACGTCGCCGCCACGCAGGGCCTCCTGCAGATGGGCGGCGATGCTGCGCAGGAACTGGTCGCCGGCGTCATGGCCGTGGGTGTCGTTGATCTGCTTGAAACCGTCCAGGTCGATGGCGCCGGCCAGCAGCCAGCTGCCGGTGCGCTGGGCCAGCGCGGCCATCTGGGCCAGCTCGCGCATCAGCGCGCGGCGGTTCAGCAGACCAGTCAGCGCGTCTGTCAGCGCCTGGGTCTGCAGCTCGGCATTGACCCGCTGCAGCTTCTCGACGAGGCGCTCGCGCTCCACATGCTGCTCGATGAGGCGGGCGAACAGGCGCAGCACATGCTGGGCCTCGGCCGTCAGCGGGTGGCGCTGTGAGCTGGCGGCGCACAGCGTGCCGTACAGGCCGCCGTCGTCGGTGCGCACCGGCGTGCTGACATAGGTCTGGATGTCGAGCTGGCGCGCCGCGCCGGAGTCGCCCCAGAGGCTCGCGACGCAGTCGGTGTACGGCCGCCCCTCGTCGAGGGCGCGCTTGCACAGGGTGTCTCCCCAGGGCACGCTCAGGCCCTCGGGGATATGCAGCTCGTGCGAGTTGCGCGCGAAGACGACATGTTGCAGGCCCTGGTCGAGATCGATGGTCGTCAGATAGGTCGACTCCAAGCCGGTCACGGCCTCCAGCATTTCCAGCAATGGCCGGGTCAGATCTTCCAGCGTGCGCGCCTTGCTGACGGAATCGGAGAGTTGGGCGAAGAGGGAGTCCATGACCTGCGGCGAGTGGAAACGGGCGTACTTTAGGTGGGGCTCACCCCACCGGCAGGGCGGTCTCGTACTTCACCTCGCGCAGCACGACATTGCTGCGCACGCTGGCCACACCGGGCAGCTTGAAGATGTGCTGCTGCAGAAACTGGTCGTAGGCCTTCATGTCGGCCGCGACGACCTTGATGACGTAGTCGGCCTCGCCCGTGATGGCATGGCATTCGATGATCTCGCTCTGCGTGGCGACGAGCCGCTCGAACTGCTCCACCGCGCCCTCGCTGTGCCGCACCAGGCTGACATTGGCCAGCACGCAGATGGACAGGCCGATCTTCTCGCGGTCCAGCAACGCCACATGGGCGCGAATGACGCCGCGCTCCTCCATCTCCTTCACGCGTCGCCACACCGGCGTGGCCGACAGGCCGACCTGCTCGGCCAGGGCCTGCGTCGACAGGCGCGCATCGGCCTGCAAGGCCTCGAGGATCTGCCGGCTGGCGCGGTCGAGTCCGTTCATTTCCATGATTCCAACATTTGGAGAAGAATCATCTCATTCAAGCTGCAATCCGCCGGCATTGAGGCAAGTTCTTCCGCGTCGCAGGCGGAAGAATTTCCCGCCCCGAGGAGCCTCCGATGTCCGATACCCCCGCCCTGCGTCCCTACCAGCTCAGCGACAACCTCGCCGCCGACCATGGCGCCGTCTTCCTGACCGGCACCCAGGCCCTGGTACGGCTGCTGCTGGCGCAGAAGAAGCAGGACGAACGCGCCGGCCTGAACACGGCCGGTTTCGTGTCCGGCTACCGCGGCTCGCCGCTGGGCATGGTGGACCAACAGCTGTGGAAGGCCAAGAAGTTCCTGACCGCTGCCCACATCGAGTTCCTGCCCGCCATCAACGAGGACCTGGCAGCCACGGCCTGCCTGGGCGTACAGCGCGTGGCGCTGGACCCGCAGCGCACCGTCGATGGCGTGTTCGCGATGTGGTACGGCAAGGGGCCGGGTGTTGATCGATCCGGCGATGCGCTGAAACATGGCAATGTCTACGGCACGTCGACGCAGGGCGGCGTGCTGGTCGTCTGCGGCGACGACCATGGCTGCGTGTCCAGCAGCACTCCACACCAGAGCGACCAGGCGCTGCAGGCCTGGAGCATGCCGCTGGTGCATCCGGCCAACGTGGCCGAGTACCTGGAGTTCGGCCTCTACGGCTGGGCGCTGTCGCGCTTCTCGGGCGCCTGGGTGGGCTTCAAGGCCATCTCGGAGGTCGTCGAGTCGGGCATGACGGTCGATCTCGATGCCACGCCGATCAGCTTCGACCAGCCGGTGGACTTCACGGCCCCGAGCGATCTGCACATCCGCCTCGTGGACCTGCCCTCGCTTGCACTCGAGGAACGCCTCGCGCACAAGCTCGATGCCGTGCGCGCCTTCGCCAAGCTCAACTCCATCGACAAGCACATCGTGGTGAGCCCGCGTGCCACGCTGGGCATCGTGACGGTGGGCAAGGCGCACTACGACTTCATCGAAGTGCTGCGCCGCCTCGACCTCGATCCCAATGC
>NZ_JAFAGT010000099.1 GCF_019237615.1 Roseateles sp.
AGTTTGAAAACGCTGACCACGCGCGCAAGATTGGCTGCCTGTTCCTGCATCGATTCCGAAGCAGCGGCAGCTTCTTCCACCAATGAGGCATTCTGCTGCGTGACTTGATCCATCTGCATCACGGCCTGGTTGATCTGCTCGATGCCCGCGCTCTGCTCGTCGCCGGCCGCCGAGATTTCCACCATGATGTCGGTCACGCGCTGCACGCTGGCGACGATCTCGGCCATGGTGCTGCCGGCGGCCTGCACCTGCTGGGTGCCGGAGTCCACGCGCTCGACGCTGGCGCCGATCAGCGTCTTGATCTCCTTGGCCGCACCCGCGGAGCGCTGGGCCAGCGAGCGAACCTCGGAGGCCACCACGGCGAAGCCCCGGCCCTGCTCGCCGGCGCGGGCCGCCTCGACGGCGGCGTTCAGCGCCAGGATGTTGGTCTGGAAGGCGATGCCGTCGATGACGCCGATGATGTCGTTGATCTTGCGCGAGCTCTGGCTGATCTCGTCCATCGTCGCGACGACCTGTGACACGGCCTCGCCGCCGCGCTGCGCCACCGAGGCGGCCGAACTGGCGAGCTGGTTGGCTGTCATCGCCGCGTCGGCTGTCTGCTTGACGGTGCCGGTCAGCTCGGACATCGACGAGGCCGCGTTCTGCAGGTTGCTGGCCGTCTGCTCGGTGCGCTGGCTGAGGTCGAGGTTGCCGCTGGCGATCTCGGTGCTGGCAGTGCCTATGCTGTCGGCGGCGCTGCGCATCTCGCCGATGATCTTCTGCAGCGCACGCTGGGTGGCCTCCAGGGCCGTCAGCAGCCGCCCCACGCCGCCGGTGCCGCCGCTGGGAATGGGATGGGTCAGGTCGAAGCGCGCGAGCGCCTCGGCAGCCTCGGTGGCCGCACGCAGACCGGTGCTCTTGCTGCCCTGTAGCAGTCCGGCCGCGGCCGCAACCCAGGTCAGCACCAGGCTGGCGCTCAGCCAGGCCTTGGCGGAGCCGGCGGTGTCGCCCAGGCCCGCGAGGGCCATGCCGACGCCCACTGTCACCACGCCGGTGACGGCGCACAGCGCCCATTTCATCGATTGCGAACCGCTGCCAGAACCGAACATGCCGTCGTCTCCATCGGAAAAACAGCGCGCAGTGTGCCGCCCGTGCCGGTGAGCCGGCGCGTCGACGAGTCACGCAAACCGGCAATAGTTGCGCGAAGCCGGGGTCAGCGCCCGGGCCTGCGCTGGCGGCGCAGCGCGAAGCGCAGCGGGTCGACGGCGTCCAGCAGGTCGGCCTCCAGCGGCCGGGGTGAGCCCAGCGCCAGCGCGGCCACCAGCCGCCCCGCCAGCGCCGCCCAGGTGATGCCACGCGAGGCGAAGGCGGTGCAGACGATGAGTCCGGGTCGGCGTGGCTGCAGCCGCAACTGCTCCTCCAGCGGGCCGGGCACGGCCAGGCCACCGATCAGCGGCAGGCGGTCGGGCGCGATGAGGCGCCAGCCGACGCGGCCGGCCAGCGCGCCGCGCGGGGCTTGGGCCGGCGCCAGGCGCGCCAGGCGCGAGTAGCGGGTCAGGTTCTCGGCCTGGTCGGCCTCGCGCAGCGCGGGGTCGAGGTCGCCGTCCTGCGCCGTCGCGCCGCACCACAGGCCGCCCAGGCCGTCGGCGATGGCATAGCCCTCGCCGGCGATGGGCAGGGCCGGGCACCAGGGCGCATCGGCCAGGTGGCTGAGCTGGCCGCGCTGCACGACGAGGTCGTTGCCCCAATCGCCGAGCAGGGGCAGTTGCCCATGGCCACCGGCCAGCACGACCAGCGGCGCGTCGGCGATGATGCCGCCATCGGCACCCAGCAACTGCCAGCCTTCGGCCGCCTCGTGCAGCGCCGCGACGCTGCAGTCCAGCCTCAACTCGGCGCCGCTGGCGGCCAGCATGGCGCGTGTGTAGGCGGCCGGATCGACGGCGCCGCCGCCGGGGTAGAACCAGGCCGGGTGGGTCAGCGTCATGCCTGCAAGTGCCGAGGCATCAGCTGCCGACAGGGCTTCGACATAGCCTGGCGCGCCATGCATGGCGGCCGGCGCCAGCCGCGTCTCCAACCGCAGCAGCCCATGCTGGTGGGGCAGGCCCAGCTCGGCCAGCAATGCCTGCGTGGCCAGCGCTGCGGCGCGGTTGAAGCGGGCATGCGGGCCGTCGTCGGGGTTGACGGTGCCATGGAAGAGGCCAGCCGGGTTGCCCGAGCTGGCGAGCGCCGGGGCGGCCAGCGCGTCGACCACGGTGCAGGCCAGGCCCTCGCGCGACAAGGCCAATGCGCAGGCCGCGCCCGCGAGGCCTGCGCCGACGATGACGACGTGACGCGCAGCTGGCGCGATGGCCTCGCGGCCAGCCGGGCGCTGCGGCACGTGGCGGGGCGCGAAGCGGGCGACGCTCATCTCCGGCTTGTTGGCAAAGCCTGGCGCCAGCCCGACCTCGAAGCCGCAGGCGGCCAGGGCCTTGCGCATGGGGCGCGAGATGCTCCAGGTCGTCGCCGTCGCGCCGGGCGCGGCGAGGCGGGCGAGGCTCTTCAGCAGCCAGGCGTCCCAAAGCTCGGGGTTGCGCGAGGGCGCGAAGCCGTCGAGGTAGAAAGCGTCGGCCTGCAGCACCAGCTCGCGCAGCAGCACGCGCGCGTCGTCCAGGCCCAGCAGCAGTTCGACGCGGCCACCCTCGAAGCTCAGTGTGTGCAGGCCCGAGGTCAGCGGCGGCCAGCGCGCGATGAGCTGGGCGGCCAGCTCGGGCAGCGGGCTGGCGGCATGGGCGCGGGCCAGGTCCTCGCGGCGCAGCGGGTGCTTCTCGACGCTGACGAACACCAGCCGCTCGCAGCGTGCCGGATCCTGCCGCCAGGCGTCCCAGGTCGCGAGGAAGTTGCTGCCCAGGCCGAATCCCGTCTCCAGCACGACGAAGCGCGCGCGGCCCTGCCAGCGCGCGGGCAGGCCGTTGCCGGCGATGAAGACATGGCGGGCCTGCGCGAGCCCGCCGGCGCGCGAGTGGTAGACGTCGCCGAAGGCGGGGGAGGCGGGAGCGGCGGGGTCGGAGAAATCGACCTCGGCCGGCGGGACGGCCAGCGACTTCATGCGCCCAGGCTTTGCATCTCGCCGGACTCCATGACGCGCACTGCCGGGCCAGGTGCTTCCAGCGCGAGGCGCATGGCGCGGGCGATGCGCTGCGGTGAGATCGGCCGCCAGGCCTTGGGGATGAGGCCGGCCAGCGGACGTGTGAAGCGCAGCGCCCAGGCCTCGGCGCTGCGATGGGGTTGGCCGAGGTGCTCGCGCTCGCCGTCCAGTAGCGAGGGGCGCGCGATGACGAGGCGCTCGAAGCCCAGCGCGATCAGTGCGTCCTCGGCTTCGCCCTTGACCTGGTTGTAGAAGACCGCCGATCGCGCGTTGGCGCCGAGCGCGGAGACCAGGCCGCAGTGCGTCGCACCTGCCCGGCAGGCCGCGCGAGCAACGGCGACGACGGCGTCGAAATCAGCGGCGCGAAACGCCTCGCGTGAGCGGGCCTGCGCCATCGTGGCGCCGAGCGCGATGAACACGCGGCGCGGCGCAGGCAGAGCTAGAAAGGACCCGGGCCTGCCGTAGTCGGCGATGGCCGTCGGTACAGGCAGGCCCGAGGTGGTCTTGCGCACGAGTGCAAGACCGGAACGCAGTTCGGCACAAAAGGCCCGCCCGACGAGGCCGGTGGCACCGGCGATCCAGTCGGCGCGGGGCTGGCCCATGCTCAACGCTTGGGTTGCGTCAGGCGCGGGCCATTGTTGTGGCGCGGCGCGCTGCCGTCACCCCGGCTCGGCTGGCTGGCGGCCGAGCGCGGTGCGTGCTGCGAATGCGGCTTGGCTGCGGGCTTGGCGCCACCGTGGCCGGCGTGAGCCTGCGGCTTGCCGCCCGGACGGCCGCCATCGCGCTGGCCGCCGCGGTTGTCGCCACCACGGCCACCACCACCACCGCCACCTGGGCGCCCGCCACGGCCGGCGTGGGCCGGCGGGTTGGGGTTGCGGCCCCGGCTGCCGTTGGGGTTGAGCACGGTGCGACCCAGCACGATGGGCTCGGCGCGCTCATTGGGGTCAGGCGCAAAGCCGGGCACGATTTCCTTGGGGATCTCGCGCTTGATGAGCTTCTCGATGTCGCGCAGGAAGCCGTTCTCGTCCACGCAGACCAGGCTGACGGCCTCGCCCTGGGCGCCGGCGCGGCCGGTGCGGCCGATGCGGTGCACATAGTCCTCGGGCACGTTGGGCAGCTCGAAGTTGACGACGTGGGGCAACTGGTCGATGTCGATGCCGCGGGCGGCGATGTCGGTAGCCACCAGGCAGGTCAGGTCGCCCGACTTGAAGTCGGCCAGCGCCTTGGTGCGCGCGCCCTGGCTCTTGTTGCCGTGGATGGCCATGGCGCTGATGCCCTGGTCGTTCAGGTAGTCGGTCAGGCGGTTGGCGCCATGCTTCATGCGCGTGAAGACCAGTACCTGGTGCCAGTCGCCGCTCTTGATGAGGTGCACCAGCAACTCCTTCTTGCGCTCGCGGCCCACCGGGTGGACCTTCTGCGCGATCTGGTCGTTGGTCTGGTTGCGGCGGGCGACCTCGATGAGCGCCGGCTGGTTCAGCAGGCGGTCGGCGAGGTTCTTGATCTCGTCGCTGAAGGTGGCGCTGAACAGCAGGCTCTGCTTCTTGGCGGGCAGCAGAGCGAGCACCTTCTTGATGTCGTGCACGAAGCCCATGTCCAGCATGCGGTCGGCCTCGTCCAGCACCAGCATCTGCACCTGTGACAGGTCCAGCGTGCCCTGCTGCGCGTGGTCCAGCAGGCGGCCGGGCGTGGCGACGAGGATGTCGACGCCGTCACGGAGCTTGTTGATCTGCGGCTGCATGCCGACGCCGCCGAACATGACCATGCTCTTCAGCGGCAGGTACTTGCCGTAGGTCTGCACGCTTTCCTCGACCTGGGCGGCCAGCTCGCGGGTGGGCGTCAGCACCAGGGCGCGGATGGCGGGCTTGCCGCGCTTGTTGAGCAGCTTCTCGCCCGTGGACAGGCGGTGCAGCATGGGCAGCGTGAAGCCGGCGGTCTTGCCGGTGCCGGTCTGGGCGCCGGCCATCAGGTCGCCACCGTTCAGCACGGCGGGAATGGCCTGGGCCTGGATGGGAGTGGGGGTGGTGTAGCCGGCGTCGGCGATGGCCTTCAGCAGCGGAGCTGCGAGGCCGAGGGTGTCGAAACTCATCGAATCCAAGGTGGGGAGGGCACGCCAACAAATCACCGGGGCTTGCCGTGACGCCGGGGCGGCGACACCAGTCTTCGGGCAAGCCAGGCCGCGTGCGGGGCTGCAGAAAAGTGAAACGCCGCGCAAGACTGAGAGGCGCGGCGTTGGGGGGCATTCTAGCGGCTGCGGCCGCGTGCTTTATTTCGAAACCGTGACCCAGTCCATGTTGGTCCAGTTATTGGGCGAGTGCGGGATGCTGACCTCGCGCTTCATGGCCCAGGGGATGACTTGCCGGTGCAGCGGGATGATGTTGACCTGTTCGCGGAAGGCTCGCAGCGCGGACTTGACCAGGACTTCGCGCTTCTTCGGGTCGGTCTCGACGGTGGAGGCGGCGGCGATGGTGTCGGCCTCGTCGTTGATGGAGCCGCCGTAGTTGGACACGCCCACGCCCTGGCTGCCGCGGTTGCGCAGCACGGGCGTCAGCATGATCTCGGCGTCGGTGGATCCGCCGCCCCAGCCGGCCAGATACAGGCTGGTGTCGAATTTCTCCAACTTGGGGAAGAAGAGGCTGCGGGGCATGGCGTTGACCTTGACCCTGACCTTGATCTGCGCCCACATGCTGGCCAGCGCGATGCAGATGCGCTCGTCGTTGATGTAGCGGTTGTTGGGGCAGTCCAGCGTCACGTCGAAGCCGTCCGCGTAGCCGGCCTCGGCCATCAGCTTGCGCGCCAGCGCGACGTCATAGGGCAGGCGGGTCTCCAGCGCGGCGTCGCCATAGGCGCCGCGCGGTGAGGGGGTCAGGCCGCCGGTTGGGGCCGAGTAGCCACTCATCAGCTTGGTCTTGATGGCCTCGATGTCGATGGCGTGATAGAGGGCCTTGCGCACTCGCAGGTCTTTGAAGGGGTTGCGACCGTCGGGCGAGCGGCCGTGGAGCAACTGGTCGCGCGTCTGGTCCATGCCGATGTAGACGAGGCGGTTCTCCTCGCCGTCCAGCACCTTGAGCTGGGGCAGGGTGCGCAGCCGGGCCACGTCGCGCGGCGGCGGGTCGAGCACGAAGTCCACCTCGCCCGAGATCAGTGCCGCAGTGCGCGTCGCGTCGTTGGCGATGGGCAGGTAGATGAACTCCTGCAGGTTGCCCTCGAACCGGTTCCACCAGTTCGGGTTGCGCCTGAAGACCGTCTTCACGCCGGGCTGGCGGCTGACCAGCATGAAAGGGCCGGTGCCGTTGGCGTTCTGGCTGGCATAGGACTCCTCCTGCTGCTTGAAGTCCAGCGGCCGCGTGACGCGATGTGCCTCGCACCAGCGCCGGCTCATGATGTAGAGCGTGGACATCAGCTCGGGCACGATGGGGTTGGGCCGGTCCAGCTCGAAGACGACGGTCAGAGGGTCCACGGCCTTGGGGATGCCGACAGCGTTGGCATAGACGCGCTGGGGTGCGTTCGGGTCGCGCAGGCGCTGCATGGAGAACACGACGTCGTCGGCCGTGAAGGGCGTGCCGTCATGGAACTTCACACCGGGACGCAGCTTGAAACGCCAGACCCGCGGCGAGACCTGGGTCCATTCGGTGGCCAGCGAGGGCGCTATGCCCATGTCCTTCGTGCGCCGCGTCAGGGTCTCGTAGACCTGGTTGTTCAGGCTGTTGGTCGTAACCTCGTTCTGCGAATGGGGGTCAGTGGTCTGCATGTCACCCTGGGCAGACCAGCGCAGGGTCTGGGCCTGGGCGCAAGCGGTGGCGAAGGCGAGCAGGACGGCGGCGAGACGGAGCATCTGACTTCCTCAAAACGCGGGCTCGGCGACAATAGCAGGCAACGCAGGCCTCTTCCGGGGCCTGCCGCCATTTCAGCCTCACAGGATTTGCCCATGGCCCAGTACGTCTTCAGCATGAACCGCGTCAACAAGACGGTTCCCCCCAAGCGCCACATCCTCAAGGACATCTCGCTGTCCTTCTTCCCCGGCGCCAAGATCGGCGTGCTGGGCGTCAACGGCTCTGGCAAGTCGACGCTGCTGAAGATCATGGCCGGTGTCGACAAGGAGATCGAGGGCGAAGCCATCCCGATGCCGGGCATCAAGATCGGCTACCTGGAGCAGGAGCCCAGGCTCAATCCCGAGCAGACCGTGCGCGAGGCCGTGGAAGAGGGCATTGGCGGCGTGCTGGCCGCCAAGAAGCGCCTGGACGAGGTCTACGCCGCCTACGCCGAGCCGGATGCCGACTTCGACGCGCTGGCCGCCGAGCAGGGTGAGCTGGAAGCCATCATCGCCGCCGCCGGCTCGGAGAACACCGACCTGCAGCTGGAGTTGGCCGCCGACGCGTTGAACCTGCCGCCCTGGGACGCCGTCATCGGCGTGCTTTCCGGCGGCGAGAAGCGCCGCGTGGCGCTGTGCCGCCTGCTGTTGTCCAAGCCCGACATGCTGCTGCTGGACGAGCCCACCAACCACCTGGACGCCGAGAGCGTGGAGTGGCTGGAGCAGTTCCTGCAGCGCTTCCCCGGTACTGTCGTGGCCATCACCCACGATCGCTACTTCCTCGACAACGCCGCCGAGTGGATTCTGGAACTCGACCGCGGCCACGGCATCCCCTGGAAGGGCAACTACACCGAGTGGCTGGACCAGAAGGAACGCCGCCTGGAGCAGGAGCAGAAGTCCGAAGACGCGCGCATGAAGGCGATGAAGGAGGAACTCAAGTGGGTGCGCTCCAACGCCAAGGGCCGCCAGGCCAAGAGCAAGGCGCGTCTGGCCCGCTTCGAGGAACTGAGCGACGTCGAGTACCAGCAGCGCAACGTGACGAACGAGATCTTCATCCCCGTGGCCGAGCGCCTGGGCAATGAGGTCATCGAGTTCGAGAACGTCAGCAAGAGCTTCGGCGATCGCGTGCTGATCGACAACCTGAGCTTCAAGGTGCCGGCCGGCGCCATCGTCGGCATCATCGGCCCCAACGGCGCCGGCAAGTCGACGCTGTTCCGCATGCTGCAGGGCGTGGAGCAGCCGGACAGTGGCAACGTCAAGATCGGCAAGACCGCCAAGCTGGCATTTGTCGACCAGAGTCGCGCCAGCCTGGAAGCCGACAAGACCGTCTGGCAGGACGTCTCCGGCGGCCTGGACAACATCACGGTCGGCAAGTTCGTCATGCCCAGCCGCGCCTATCTGGGCCGCTTCAACTTCAAGGGCAACGACCAGCAGAAGCTCGTCGGCTCGCTGTCCGGCGGTGAGCGCGGTCGCCTGCACCTGGCCAAGACGCTGGCCCAGGGCGGCAACGTGCTGATGCTGGACGAACCGTCCAACGACCTCGACGTCGAAACGCTGCGCGCACTGGAAGAAGCGCTGCTGGAGTTTGCCGGCTCGGCCATGGTGATCAGCCACGATCGCTGGTTCCTGGACCGCATCTGCACCCACATCCTGGCCTGCGAGGGTGACTCCCAGTGGTTCTTCTACGACGGCAACTTCCACGAGTACGAAGCCGACAAGCGCAAGCGCCTCGGCGAGGAAGGCGCGCGCCCCAAGCGCATGCGCTTCAAGCCCATCAAGTAAGGCCGGCCCGTGCGGGGCGGGGTGGTTCAACAAAAGCAAAACAGGCCCTGTTTGCTTTCACAGTTCTTTACCCCGTCCCCAAAGATGCCACACAGGCCGCCTGGAAGATGACTTCACGCCTTCTTCTTCTTTCAGGAGACTTCTTGATGAAAGCCTTGCAGATCCAGAACCTGTTGCGCGTCACCACCGTGGCGGCTGCCTTGGCCGTTGGGGGCGTTGCCGCCCAGGCCCAGCCCGGCCCCGGTCCCCGGGGCGGCCCGGCGATGATGATGCCAGGCGACCTGTTCGGCGGCCACATGGATCACCTGCTCGACGCGGTCAACGCGACGGATGCGCAGCGCAGCCAGATCGAGGCCATCTTCAAGGCAGCGCGCCAGGACCTTTCCGGCCAGCGCGACGCCGGCATGAAGCTGCACCAACAGATGGCCGCGCTCTACACGGCCACCAACATCGACGCCGCCGCCATCGAGGCCGTGCGCGTGCAGCTCAGCGCCCTGCGCGAGACCGCCTCCAAGCGCCTCAGCCAGGCCAGCATCGACGCCGCGCGCGTGCTGACGCCCGAGCAGCGCGCCAAGATTGGTGACATCATGAAGAAGCGCCAGGCCCGCATGGCGGCCCGGCATACCGGCTGATTGGCCGTCGGCGAGGAGTTCTGCGATGCTTGAGCCCCGTTCCGCCGGCGCCGAGACGCGCCGGCCACCCATTTCCTCTCTTGGTCCGGTGATGAGTAGCGCACGACTTCTGTTGATCGATGACGATGTTCGCCTGACCGGCATGGTGGGCGACTATCTGCGCGCCGCCGGCTTCGAGGTCAGCACTGCCGGCAGCCTGTCCCAGGCCCGCGAGGCCCTGGCCCACAGCCGCTTCGAGCTGCTGGTGCTGGACCTGATGCTGCCCGACGGCGACGGCCTGGACTTCTGCCGCTGGATGCGGGGTGACCCGCGCTGGCGCCACCAGCCGGTGCTGATGCTGTCGGCCCGCGGCGAGCCCATGGACCGCATCCTGGGCCTGGAGCTGGGCGCCGACGACTACCTCGCCAAGCCTTTCGAGCCGCGCGAGCTGCAGGCCCGCATCAAGGCGCTGCTGCGTCGCCTGGAGCCCAAGCTCGACGGCGACGAGGTGCTGCGTTTCGGCCGCCTGGAGATCGACCTGGCCGCCCGCGTGGCGCGCCTGGACGGCAAGATCTGCGACCTGACCAGCCACCAGTTCGACCTGCTGGTCGTGCTGGCGCAGAGCCCAGGCCGCGTGCTGAGCCGTGACCAGATCATGGACGCACTCAAGGGCCATCCGCTGGAGGCCTTCGACCGTTCCATCGACGTGCACATCTCTCGCATTCGCGCGGTCATCGAGGACGACCCCAAGAATCCCCGCCGCGTGCTGACCGTGCGTGGAGCCGGCTATGTCTTTGCCCGCAAGCAGGACGCCGACGCGGACGCCGCCTGAACGCCCCGGCTTGAAGTCACTCTACGTCCGCATCTATCTGACGCTGGTTGCCCTGCTGTTGGCCTTCGCCTTCGGCTCGGCCTGGCTGTTCCAGCGCCACATCGAGCAGGAGCGCGGCAGTGTCGAGCTGGCGGCCGGCGAGCGGCTGAACGCGATGGCCGGGCTGCTCAAGCTCGCGCTGCCGCCGGCCACGGCGCCGCGCGCCGAGCAGGCCGAAGCCTTTGCTGACTGGGGCCTGCGCCTGCGCATGCCGCTCGCGCTGGAGGATGCCGACGGCAAGCGCATCGCGACGACGCTGATGTTCCAGCGTCGCGCCGACGAGCCGGGTGCCATCATCGTCAGCACCGGGCTGGGCGATGGCCGCAGCCTGGAAATGGTGCGCAGCGTGCGTCCGCCGAATCCTCAGGCCGGCACCTCAGCGGCGGGTGCTGTTCGCCCGCCGCGTATCGACGACGGCCCGTGGACGGGCCCCTGGCTGCGCCGCCCGGTGTCGCCGGGCGCGCCGGGCGTATCGACGTTGGCCGTCGTGCTGGTGCTGCTCTTCATCGGCGTCGCGGCGGGGGCCTACCCGGTCGTGCGCCGGCTGACGCGCCGGCTCGAGGCCCTCAAGCGCGGCGTCGAGCAGTTCGGCGCCGGCCAGTTGCACCACCGTGTGGACGACGGCGGCCGCGACGAGGTGGCCGCGCTGGCCAGCAGCTTCAACCAGGCGGCCGACCGCATCGAGACGCTGCTGCGCTCCCACCAGACCCTGCTGGCCAACGCCAGCCACGAGCTGCGCTCGCCGCTGGCGCGGTTGAAGATGGCCTTCGCGATGCTGGACGACGCGGCACCGGCGCAGCGCCAGCGCCTGGCCAATGAGATCGACGTCAACATCGCCGAGCTGGACGCCCTCGTCGAGGAGGTGCTGCTGGCCAGCCGGCTGGAGGCCGGCAGCGCGGTCGGCGAGACCCATGTCGTCGAGCTGCTCGCGCTGGGCGCCGAGGAGTCCGCCCGCGCGGAAGCCGCCTTCGAGCCGGAGAGCGATTCCGCCCGCGTCGACGGCCAGGAGCGCCTGCTGCGCCGCGCGCTGCGCAACCTGCTGGACAACGCGCGCCGCTACGGCGGGCCCGACGTCGAGCTGGCGCTGCGCCCGGTGGCCGGCGGCTATGAATTCGTCGTCGCCGACCGCGGTCCCGGCGTGCCGGCCGAGCTGCGCGAGCGCATCTTCGAGCCCTTCTACCGCCTGCCCGGCCATGCCGAGATGGCGGGCGGCGTGGGCCTGGGCCTGAGCTTGGTCAAGCAGATCGCCGAGCGCCATGGTGGCAGCGTGCGCTGTCTGCCGCGCGACGGCGGCGGCAGCCGCTTCGTGCTGTTCCTGCCGGCGGCAAGGAACTAGACAAGATGGCTTCGTGATGTCGGGCGGCCCGACTCCTGCGATGCCGTAGGTTGCCGGCGCGAGGCCGGCAGAGCCACACCAAGGCACCCGACAGGTGGTCTGCCGGGGCGTTGCGAGTGAGCAAGGAGTTGGGCCATGGGCAAGGAATCTAGCACCCTGTCCGTCGGGTTGGACGTTCACAAGGACAGCATCGACATCGCCGTGGCTGATCCGCCGCGCGATGCCGAGGTCCGGCACCTCGGCAGTATCAAGGGCGACCTCGCCTCGCTGGACAAGGCCCTACGCAAGCTCGTCAGCCGCGGCCAGCCCCTGCACGTTGTCTACGAGGCCGGCCCGTGCGGCTTCGTCATCAGCGGTTCTCGTCGAAGACGCGCTTGAGCAGCAGGCTCAGCAGCAGCCCGGCCATCATGAGCCCCGCCGTGGCTGCCTGCCAGAAGCCAACCGCGCCGGCGCCATCGCGGCCGAAGGCGAGGAAGTAGCCGCCGCCTATGCCCAGGCCCCACAGGGCGACCACGTAGATGACCATGGGCAGTGTCGCGACCTGGTACGCGCGCAGCACATAGGCGGCCACCGTCTGCAGCGCGTCGCCGAGGTGGAAGAACCAGACCCACACCAGCAGCGGCAGCGCGGCCGCTGCCGTCGCGGGGTTGTTGGTGTAGAGCGCGACGATGGGTTCGCGCGCGACCGCGACGATGGCGCCGACGGCCGCGGCGGTCAGCGCCGCCAGCGACATCGCGTGCCGGCCGACGATGCGTGCCTCGCGCTTCTGCGCGGCGCCGAGATGCTGGGCCACCAGGGTGCCGGCCGCCGTTGCAAATGCCAGTGCGATCATGAACATCATCGCGACGAGGTTGACGGCGATCTGGTGCCCGGCCACCGGAGTCGCGCCCAGGCGCGCGATGAAGAAGGCCATGAAGGTGAAGCCCGTCACCTCGACGAGGATGGAGCCGCCCATGGGCAGGCCAAGCTTCACGAGCGCCGCGAGCTCGCCCCAGAGCGGCCGGGTTCGCCACAGCTGCGGGATGTGGAAGGGCCGGTAGAAGGCGTCGCGCCGGAGCAGGAGCATCGCCACGGCGGCCTGGCCGATCAGCGCGATGGCCGTCGCCCAGCCGCAGCCTGCCACGCCCAGTGCCGGCACGGGGCCCCAGCCGAACACGAGGATGGCGTTCAGCGGCACCTTGGCGGCCAGGCCGGTCAGCTGCATCGCCATGACGGCCTTTGGCCGGCTGACGGCCGTCGAGAAGCCGCGGAAGGCCGTGAAGAGCAGGGCGGCCGGCAGAGCGAAGGCCTCGGGCCGGGTGTAGGCGCGCACCTTGGCGGCCTGGGCGGCGTCCAACTGGGCCAGGGCCGTGAAGGGGTCGGGGAACCACAGCGCCAGGCAGCCCGGGATGCACAGCAGCAGCGCCAGCCACTGCGCCTGCACGAAGCTGCGGCCGGCACCGGCCAGATCCTGGGCACCGAACTGCCGGCCCGCTATGGGGCCGACGGCGAGCACGACGCCCATCAGGCCGACGAAGATGGACACATAGGCCGCCGAGCCGACCGCCAGCGCGGCCAGGTCCTCGGGACTGACGCGGCCCATCATCAGCGTGTCTATGGTGCTGAACATCATCACCGCGATCTGGCCCACGAGGACGGGCCAGGCCAGCGGAACGAGGCGGCGAGCGCTGTCGATGAAGCGGATGCGGTTCACTTCAGCACCCGTTCCGCGTAGCGGTTGAAGCGCCAGGCCGTGCCTTCGTGCGTGATGCGCTGCCACACCATGCGCTTCTCGAACGGATCGAGTGCCGGCCATTGCTGCACCTCGTCGAAGCTGCGGCCGCAGCCCTTGCAGGCAGGGTCGCCCTGGGCCGTGGAGCAGATGGCGATGCAGGGCGAGTCGGGCGTGGTCTCGTACCAGGTCAGCCATGCTCCCAGCGCCCTGTCGCTCAGGGCATCGATGTCCAGCTCGCTGGCGCGCTCCCAGGCCAGCAGCGCATAGGCCTCGGCCAGCGCGCCCACCTCGGGCGCCGCGCTGATGCCGTCAGGCGAGGGCGAGCGCTCGCGCCACCAGTTGATGGCGGCCTCGAGGTCCGTGACGTGAATCCTTGAAGTCAAGCGACCAGCCCCATCGCCGCGCGCACCTCGCGCAGCGTCTTGCGGGCGACGGCGCGGGCGCGCTCGGTGCCCAGCTCCAGCGTCCACCGCACCTGCTGCGGGTCCAGCGCCGCAGCGCGTTCGCGCCAGGGGGCCTGCTCGCGCTGGATGGCCTCGATCAGCGGCTGCTTGCAGTCCAGGCAGCCGATGCTGGCGGTGCGACAGCCCGTGTCGCAGGCGGTGCGCGTGGCGTCGTCACTGTAGATCCGGTGCAGCGGCCAGACCGGGCAGCGGGCCGGGTCGCCGGCGTCGTTGCGACGCACTCGCTGCGGATCGGTGGGCATGGTGCGGATCTTGGCGGCCGTGACCTCGGGGTCGTCGCGCATCGCGATGGCGTTATCCAGGCTCTTGCTCATCTTCTGGCCGTCCAGGCCGGGCACGCGCGCGGTCTCGGTCAGCAGCGCCTGCGGCTCGACGAAGATGGGTGCGGCCTCGGCATAGAGGCGGTTGAAGCGGCGCGCGACCTCACGGGTCACCTCGACATGGGCCGCCTGGTCTTCGCCGACCGGCACGCTGGCGGGCTTGTAGAGCAGGATGTCGGCTGCCTGCAGCAGCGGGTAGCCGAGGAAGCCATAGGTGGCCAGCTCGGGGTCGGCGGCGACCTGGTCCTTGTAGCTGGGCATGCGCGCCAGCCAGCTCGACGGTGTGCACATGGCCAGCAGCGTGAACAGCTCGGCGTGCTCGGGCATGCGGCTCTGCAGGAACAGCGTGCAGCGCTCGGGGTCAATGCCGGCGGCCAGCCAGTCGGTGACCATCCCGTAGACGTGGTGCGTCAGCGCTTCGCCGCTGGGGCGCTGGGTGGTGAGCGCATGCCAGTCGGCGACGAAGAAGAAGCAGTCGTGCGTGTCCTGCAGCCCGACCCAGTTCTTGAGGGCGCCGTGGTAGTGGCCGAGGTGCAGGGCGCCGGTCGGGCGCATGCCCGAGAGCACGCGCGGGCGGGTGATGGCGGGTGTCGACATGGGGCGCGGATTGTCGTTCAACGGGCTTGGCCTGCCGAACGGCAGGGGTGCGACCTACACTGCCGGCCCATGAAGAGACTGGTGCTGTTGATTTCGGGGCGGGGCTCCAACATGGAGGCCATCGTGAAGGCCTGCAGGGCCGAGGGCTGGCCGGCGCAGGTCGTCGCCGTCATCAGCAACCGGCCCGACGCGGGCGGCCTGCAGTTCGCGGCCCAGCACGGCATCGCCACCGCGGTCGTCGATCACAAGGCCTTTGCCAGCCGCGAGGACTTCGACGCCGAGCTGGCTCGCGTCATCGACGGCTTTGCGCCCGACCTGGTCGTGCTGGCCGGCTTCATGCGCATCCTGACGCCCGGCTTCACGGCCCGCTACGCGCGTCGCATGCTCAACATCCACCCGTCGCTGCTGCCGGCCTTCACGGGCCTGCACACGCATGAGCGTGCGTTGGAGATGGGCTGCAAGGTGGCCGGCGTGACGGTGCACTTCGTGACCGCGGAGCTGGACCATGGGGCCATCGTCATGCAGGCCGTCGTGCCTGTGCTGGCGGGGGACGATGCGCCGTCGCTGGCGGCGCGTGTGCTGGCGGCCGAGCACCGCATCTATCCGCAGTCGGTGCGCTGGTGCGTCGAGGATGCGCTGGTCTGGGACGGCGAGCGCGTCTGCCATCGCGACGGCGCGCCGCAACAGCTGCTGCTCAACTGATCAATCCGGCCAGGATGTTGATGACCAGCGCCAGCACGCCCGTGTTGAAGGTGAAGGCCAGCAGGGTCTGCACCAGTACGAGGCGGCGCATCGGCCGGGAGCTGACGCCGACGTCGGAGGTCTGCGACGTGGCGGCCAGCGTGATCGAGAAATAGAGGAAGTCGCCGTAGTCGGGCGGACCGTCGTCGCCCGGGAACTGCAGGCCCAGCGCCGCCTGGCCGGGGCGGTGGTAGAGGCTGGCATAGGCCAGCGCGAACTCCACCGGCAGCAGCAGCCAGGAGCCGCAGACGGTGGCCAGCACCAGCAGCAGGTAGGCAGGCTGGTGCGACTGCTTGGCGGCCTGCAGCTCCAGCGTGATGGCCGCCAGGCTGGCCAGCGCGCCCAGCACGGCGAGCATCAGCACCACCGGAACGCCTTCGGCCAGGCGGCGGGCCCGCTGCTGCACATGGCTCGCGCCGTCGCCCGCCAGCATCATCCAGACGATCAGCGGCAGATAGATCCAGACCGACAGGTTCCAGCCGATCAACAGGCGCGTCTGCCAGGCCAGCATGCCGGGCCAGACCGCGGCCAGCAGGCTTCCGATCAGGATCGCCGCGAGCAGGCGTGGGCGCAGGCGCAACTGGGTCCAGAGATTCATGCGGGGCGGCTTGGGATAATGCGGCGATGCATCCTAATGCCCTGCTGGAGCTGTGCGCCGAGCTGATCGCCGCCGTAAACAAGCTCGACGCGCCCGCCGACGCCACCGTCTCGGCCTTCTTCCGTCAACACAAGAACCTTGGCCAGCGCGAGCGCGCCTGCCTGGCCGAGACCGTCTACGCGCTGCTACGCGAGCGGCTCAAATTCCAGAACCTGGCCCAGAGCGGCAGCGGTCCGCTGAACCGCCGCCTGGCCATGCTGGCCTGGCGCGGCAGCGACAGCTTCCTGCGCAGCGCGCTCAGCCCGGCCGAGAAGCAGTGGCTGGAGCAGGTGCAGGCCATTGCGCCCGGCAGCCTGGCGCCCAGGCTGCGCCACAACATGCCCGACTGGCTCGCCGAGCCCTTGCAGGCGCGCCTGGGCCAGGACGAGTTCTGGCAGCTGGCCGGCGCGCTGAACGAGGCCGCGCCGCTGGACCTGCGCGTCAACACGCTCAAGCTCAAGCGCGAGGAAGCCCAGGCCCAGCTTGCGCAAGCCGGCATCGCGGCTACGCCGACGCCGTATTCGCCGCTGGGCCTGCGCGTCGAGGGCAAGCCGGCGCTGAACAAGCAGGCGCTGTTCACCGGCGGCTCCGTCGAGGTGCAGGACGAGGGCAGCCAGCTGCTGGCCCTGCTGCTGGCGCCCAAGCGCGGCGAGATGGTCGTGGACTTCTGCGCCGGCGCCGGCGGCAAGACGCTGGCGCTGGGCGCGGCGATGCGCAACACGGGCCGGCTCTATGCCTTCGACGTGTCGGGCCACCGGCTGGACGCGCTCAAGCCGAGGCTGGCGCGCAGCGGCCTGTCCAACGTCTATCCGGCGCAGATCGCCCATGAGCGCGACGAGCGCATCAAGCGCCTGGCCGGCAAGATCGACCGCGTGCTGGTCGATGCACCCTGCTCGGGCCTGGGCACGCTGCGCCGCAACCCGGACCTGAAATGGCGCCAGTCGCCCCAGGGCGTGGCCGAACTGCAGGACAAGCAGCGTGCCATCCTGGCCAGCGCGGCCCGCCTCGTGAAGCCGGGTGGGAGGCTGGTCTATGCCACCTGCAGCCTGCTGGACGCCGAGAACGAGATCATCGCGGCCGAGTTCGCCGCCGCCCACCCCGACTTCAAGCTGCTGCCGGCGGACGAGGCGCTGGCCAAGGTGCAGGTGGAGCGCGCGGGCGAGCTGGTGGAGAACGGCATGCTCAGGCTGTGGCCCCACCGGCACGCCATGGACGGCTTCTTCGCAGCCGCCTGGGAGCGGGCCGACTGAGAGTGGTTCGCCTGAGAGCGGCTTGATGGCGATCAAGGAACGCGCCGATTCGCACGCGCCCGCCTGAATACGGTGCCCCCATTCCCTTGAATTTGGGGGCGCTCCCCTACAATTGACATTCCTTCGCATGGCCGCTTTGGCCGAGGTCCTGGACGCATGAACGACTTCCTGAACGCGCTGATCGACTGGGTGGGCTCCGGCCTGCTGGGTTTCAGCGCCTGGCAATTGGTGATCTACACGCTGGTTGTGACCCACATCACGATCGCTTCGGTCACGATCTTCCTGCATCGTTCCCAGGCTCACCGGGCTCTGGACCTCGGTCCCATCCCGTCCCATTTCTTCCGTTTCTGGCTGTGGCTGACGACCGGCATGGTCACCCGCGAGTGGGTCGCCATCCACCGCAAGCACCACGCCAAGTGCGAAACCGAGGAAGACCCGCACAGCCCGCAGACCCGCGGCCTGAAGAAGGTCATGGCCGAGGGCGCCGAGCTCTACCGTGCCGAGGCCAAGAACGCCGAGACCATTGCCAAGTACAGCCGCGGCACGCCCGACGACTGGATCGAGAACAACCTCTACAGCAAGTACAGCTGGCAGGGCGTGGCGCTGATGCTGATCATCAACGTGGCGCTGTTCGGCGCCATCGGCGCGACCATCTGGGCCATCCAGATGGCCTGGATCCCGTTCTGGGCCGCCGGCGTCGTCAACGGCATCGGCCACTACTGGGGCTATCGCAATTTCGAGGCGCCGGACGCCTCGACCAATCTGACGCCCTGGACGTTGATCATCGGCGGCGAGGAGCTGCACAACAACCACCACACCTACCCGACGTCGGCCAAGTTCTCGGTCAAGCCCTACGAGTTCGACATCGGCTGGATGTACATCCGCGGCCTGGAGATGCTGGGCTGGGCCAAGGTTCGCAAGACGGCGCCCAAGCTGAGCCTGGGCGAGGTCAAGCCGGCCGACGCCCGCACGCTGGAGGCGCTGATCGCCAACCGCTATGAGGTCATGGCGAGCTATGCCCGCGACCTGAAGGCGGCCTGTGCCACCGAGCTGGCCAAGATCAAGGCCGAGGGCGGCAAGCACAGCGAACGCTTCGCGCAGTTCAAGCAGGCGCAGCGTTGGCTGCACCGTGACGAGGAGCGCATCCCGGTGGCCGTGCACGGCGATCTCGCCAACGCCCGTGCCGCGAGCCCCGCCATCGACAAGCTGGTGACCATGCGCGAGGAGCTGCGCCAGATGTGGACGCGCACAAACGTGTCGGCCGAGCAGCTGGTGGTCGATCTCCAGGCCTGGTGCCGCCGCGCCGAAGAAAGCGGCATTGCCGAGCTGCAGGCCTTCTCGATGCGCCTGCGCGCTGCCCACGCCTGACCCCGGGTTTCCCCGCGTAAAGGGCGCCCCCACGGGGCGCCCTTTTTCATGGCGGGGCCTAGACTTGGGATATGCAGTGCTGATAGAGGAGATTTGCCATGAAGACCCGCTGGATCGTCCTGGCCGTGATGGCTCTTGCATCGGCTGCCGCGCAGGCAGACGTGCAGGTCAATTTCATCCACCCCGAGAAATTCTCGGACATCAAGGACAACAACGGCTTCCGGGATATGGAGGTGTTGAAGGACATCAAAGCCCACCTGGTGGGGCAGTTCGAGAAGCGCCTGCCCGGGCGTGACGTTCGCGTCGACGTGTCGGACGTCGACCTTGCGGGCGAGGTGGAGCCCTTCATGCGGCGCAGCGGCCAATGGGTGCGCGTGATGCGCTCGGTCACACCGCCGTCCATCGAGCTGAGCTACGAGGTTCGCGAGGGCGACAAGGTCGTTCAGCAGGGTAAGACGCGCCTGCGCGACCTGAACTACCAGGATGAATTCAACGCCTATTACAGCGGTGACCCACTGCGCTACGAGAAGCGCATGATCGACCGCTGGATGGATCGCGAGTTCAACCCGGCCGTGGCCAAGGCGCCAGGCCACTGAGAGGCGGCCGCCCCGGAGGGTGGCCAAAAAGAACAAACCCGCCAGCGTTGCCGCTTGGCGGGTTTGTTTTGCCGGGAGGGCGGGGCGGCTGGGCCGCCCCGGCGCATCACTTCAGCTTGATTTCCTTGTACAGGACATGCTTGCGCGCCTTGGGGTCGAACTTCATGAATTCGAGCTTTTCGGGCGTGGTCTTCTTGTTCTTGTTCGTCGTGTAGAAGTGGCCGGTGCCCGCAGTGGACTCCAGCTTGATCTTTTCGCGGCCGCCTTTGGATGCCATGGTCGTATTCCTTTAGTGGATCAGTGAGCGGCGATCAGAGCTCGCCCTTGGCGCGCAGATCGGCGACGACTTGGTCGATGCCGACCTTGTCGATCAAACGCAGAGCGGCGTTGCTGATGCGCAGGCGCACCCAGCGGTTTTCCGATTCCACAAAGAAACGGCGGTATTGCAGGTTCGGCAGGAACCGACGCTTGGTTTTGTTGTTGGCGTGGGAAACGTTGTTCCCGACCATGGGCTTCTTGCCCGTGACTTGACAGACGCGTGCCATTGACGCTTCTCCGGTTTGACTTCTCTGACCAGCCTCCCGAAACCTTTCGGGCAGCCCTTTGACCGCAAATGCCTGCTAAATCCTCGGCTCAGGAGCGTCGGATGCGGTCCATCCGGCAGGCAAGCCCGCGAGTATAGCGGTAAACCCGCGAGTCCGGAAGGGCCTTGGCGGCCCCCGCCGGCTCAGCCCTTGCCCTGCTCCAGGAAGCGCTGCGCGTCCAGGGCGGCCATGCAGCCCGTGCCGGCGCTGGTGATGGCCTGCCGGTACACATGGTCCTGCACGTCGCCGGCGGCGAACACCCCCGGCACGCTGGTCATCGTCGCGAAGCCGTTCAGGCCGCTCTTGGTGATGATGTAGCCGTCCTTCATCTCCAGCTGGCCCTTGAAGATGTCGGTGTTGGGCTGGTGGCCGATGGCGATGAAGCAGCCGTGCACGGGGATCTCGGCCTTGCTGCCGTCCTGCACGTTGTGCGTGCGCACGCCGGTGACGCCCGAGGCGTCGCCCAGAACCTCGTCGAGCTGCTGGAACAGGTGCAGCTTGATCTTGCCGGCGGCGGCCTTTTCCATCAGCTTGTCCACCAGGATGGGTTCGGCGCGGAACTTGTCGCGGCGGTGGATCAGGTGGACGGTGCTGGCAATGTTGGACAGGTACAGCGCCTCCTCGACGGCCGTGTTGCCGCCGCCGACGACGCAGACTTCCTGGCCGCGGTAGAAGAAGCCGTCGCAGGTTGCGCAACCACTGACCCCGCGGCCCATGAAGGCCTGCTCGGAGTCCAGGCCGAGGTACTTGGCCGAGGCGCCTGTCGCGATGATGAGCGCGTCGCAGGTGTAGACGCCGCTGTCGCCGGTCAGCGTGAAGGGGCGCTTGGAGAAGTCGACCGCATTGATGTGGTCGAAGACGATCTGGGTCTGGAAGCGCTCGGCATGCTGCTGGAAGCGCTGCATCAGTTCGGGTCCCTGCACGCCCATCACGTCGGCCGGCCAGTTGTCGACGTCGGTCGTCGTCATGAGCTGGCCACCCTGGGCCATGCCGGTGATCAGCGTGGGCTTGAGATTAGCGCGGGCGGCATAGATGGCGGCCGTGTAACCGGCGGGGCCGGAGCCAAGGATGAGCAGGCCGTGGTGTTGGGTGGTTGCGGTCATGGCGGGGAAATGAGGGCGGTGAACGGGCTTGCAAGCCGGTGCCGGGGTGAAAACCCCGACATCAACCATTGAGGCAAGCCCTTCCACGTGTGCAAAATGCACGCCATTTTAGGCAGGCGTATTTTCCGGTCGCCAGCCTGCGCCCCAAACCTGGAGATTGCACATGGCGATGATTTCCAACCTGGACCTGATCCGCCGGGTTCCGCTGTTCTCGATGCTGACCACCGACCAGGCGCAGTCCATCGCCGACAGCGTCGTCAAACGCCGCTTCAAGCGCGGCGAGTTGATCGTCGAGCAGGGCACCAAGTCCAACGCGCTCTTCATCCTGCTGAACGGCCGCGCCCGCGTGCTGACGGCTGACCATCGCGGCCGCGAGGTCATCCTGGCCGTGCTGCAGTCGGGCGACTACGTCGGCGAGATGAGCCTGATCGACAACGAGCCCCATTCGGCCACGGTGCGCGCCGAGGTGCAGACCGACATGCTGGTGCTGGGTCGGCTGGAGTTCGCGCGCTGCCTGCCGGAGAGCAGCAGCCTGTCCTACGGCATCCTGCGTGGCCTCGTCGCGCGGCTGCGCAATGCCGACCGCCAGATCGAGTCCCTCGCGTTGCTGGACGTCTATGGCCGCGTCGCGCGCACGCTGCTTGACATGTCCGAGGACGAGAAGGGCATCAAGCTGATCCGCGGCAAGGTGTCGCGTCAGGACATGGCCAAGGTCGTCGGCGCGTCGCGCGAGATGGTCAGCCGCGTCATGAAGGACCTGGAGGAGCGCGGCGTCATTGAAACGCTTGAGAACGGTTCGGTGGTCATCAAGGAACGCCTGACTCACGACTGAGCGGCACAATGCGGGGATGAGTTTTCCCCTCGGTTCCCTGCTGGGCGGTCAGGACGAATCCGGCGCCGCCAGCGAACCCGCCAGTCCCGCCAAAACCACCCGCCGCCAGGCGCCCAGGCGCGAGGCGCCGCCGCCGTCCGCCGCTTCGCGGCTGCTGCGCACGCCGCTGTGGCTGGCGCTGACGGCGCTGCTGCTGGCGCTGCTCGTGCTGGCCCTGGCCACGCATGACTTGCGCGACGCCGCCTTCTCGACCAGCGGCCAGCGTGACCTAGTCGGCAATCGTGTCGGCGGCCTGGGCGCCTGGACGTCGGACGGTCTGCTCTTCATGTTCGGCTTTTCGGCCTGGTGGTTGCCGCTGCTGGCGGTGCGCGCCTGGCTGCGCGGCCTTGCGGGCCTGCTGCGCCACGACACGCCGGAGCCCGTGCGCTGGAGCCGGCGCCTGCGCTGGTGGGCCGGCGTGCTGCTGCTGATCGGCGCCAGCTGCGCGCTGGAATGGAGCCGGCTCTACGCCGTCGAGCCGCGCCTGCCGGGGCATGCGGGCGGCCTAGTGGGCTACATGCTGGGACCCTTGGGCATGAAAGGCCTGGGCTTCGCCGGCTCGGGCGTCGTCTGGATTGTGCTGCTGCTGACAGGCATGTCCTGGGCGCTGCGCTTCTCATGGGGCCATGTGGCCGAGTCCATAGGCGAGCGCCTCGAGCAACTGCGCGAGCGTCGCATCGAGCAGCGCGAGATCAAGGCCGACCAGAAGGCCGGCGAGCAGGCCGTCAAGGAGCGCGAGCAGGACGTCGAGGTCGAGCGCCAGGCCGAGCGCCAGTGGGAGCAGGGCGGGGTCGAGCATGCGCCGCTGGTCATAGAGCCGCCGGTCGCCGAGGTGCCGCAGTCCACGCGCGTCGCCAAGGAGCGCCAGCAGACGCTGTTCGTCGACGCCGGCGACGCCAAGCTGCCGCAGGTGGACCTGCTGGACGCTGCGCCCGGCCGCCAGGAGACGGTGACGCCCGAGTCGCTGGAGATGACCAGCCGCCTCATCGAGAAGAAGCTGCGCGACTTCGGCGTCGAGGTGCATGTGGTCGCCGCGTCACCGGGCCCGGTCATCACGCGCTACGAGATCGAGCCGGCCACCGGCGTGAAGGGCTCGCAGGTCGTCAACCTGGCCAAGGACCTGGCGCGCAGCCTGAGCCTGACGTCCATCCGTGTCGTCGAGACCATTCCGGGCAAGAACTACATGGCGCTGGAGCTGCCCAACGCGCGCCGCCAGACCATACGCCTGTCCGAGATCCTCGGCTCCCAGGTCTATGCCGACGCCGCATCCCAGCTGACCATGGGCCTGGGCAAGGACATCGTGGGCCTGCCCGTCGTGGCCGACCTCGCCAAGATGCCGCACTGCCTCGTCGCCGGTACCACCGGCTCGGGCAAGTCCGTGGGCATCAACGCGATGATCCTCAGCCTGCTCTACAAGGCCGAGGCGCGCGACGTGCGCCTCATCCTCATCGACCCCAAGATGCTGGAGATGAGCGTCTACGAGGGCATCCCGCACCTGCTGGCGCCGGTCGTCACGGACATGAAGCAGGCCGGCAACGCGCTGAACTGGTGCGTCGGCGAGATGGAGCGTCGCTACAAGATCATGTCCAAGGTCGGCGTGCGCAACCTGGCCGGCTACAACAAGAAGATCGACGAGGCCAAGGCCAACGGCGTCAGCATCCCCAATCCGTTCAGCCTGACGCCCGAGGAGCCCGAGCCGCTGGAGCGCCTGCCCTTCATCGTCGTCGTCATCGACGAGCTGGCCGACCTGATGATGGTGGTCGGCAAGAAGATCGAGGAGCTGATCGCCCGTCTGGCGCAGAAGGCGCGTGCGGCCGGCATCCACCTGATCCTGGCCACCCAGCGGCCATCGGTGGACGTCATCACCGGCCTCATCAAGGCCAACATCCCGACGCGCCTGTCCTTCCAGGTCAGCTCCAAGATCGACAGCCGCACCATCCTCGACCAGATGGGCGCCGAGGCGCTGCTGGGCATGGGCGACATGCTCTACATGCCGTCCGGCACGGGCCTGCCCGTCCGCGTGCACGGAGCCTTTGTCAGCGACGACGAGGTGCACCGCGTTGTGGAGTACATCAAGTCGCAGGGTGAACCCAACTACATCGAAGGCATCCTCGAAGGCGGCGTGCTCGACGACATGGGCGGCGAGGCGCCGGCGCCGGGCGAGTCCAGCGGCGAGCAAGACCCCATGTACGACCAGGCCGTTGCCATCGTGCTGCAGCATCGCAAGGCGTCCATCTCGCTGGTGCAGCGTCACCTGCGCATAGGCTACAACCGCGCCGCGCGGCTGCTGGAGCAGATGGAGAACTCGGGCCTGGTGGGCGCGCTGGCGTCCAACGGCAGCCGCGAATTGATTGTTCCCAAGCGAGACGAATGAAGAAACTCCTGCTGTCCCTGACGCTGCTGATGTCCAGCATCGCCCACGCCGACGCCGTCGACGCGCTGCGCGACTTCGCCCGCGACGTGAAGAGCGGCAAGGCCAATTTCACGCAGACCGTCACCTCGCCCGACGGCAAGCGCAAGAAGGTCTCGTCCGGATCGTTCGAGTTCCAGCGCCCCAACCGGTTTCGCTTTGCCTATGCGAAGCCCTTCGAGCAGGTCATCGTCGCTGACGGCACTAAGGTCTGGATCTACGATGCCGACCTGAACCAGGCCAGCTCGCGCAAGCTGGCGGACGCGCTGGGCGCGACGCCCGCAGCCCTGCTGGCCGGCACGAACCTCGAACGCGACTTCGCGCTGAAGGCCTTGCCGGCCGAGGCGGGGCTGGACTGGGTGCAGGCCAGTCCAAAGCAGGCGGAGTCGACCATCCAGTCCCTCAGGCTCGGCTTCAAGGGCAAGGAGCTGGCGGCGATGGAGATCGTCGACGGCTTCGGCCAGCACTCGCGGCTGGACTTCAGCGCCGTGCAGGCCAACGTGCCGGTGGCGCCTGAACGCTTCCAGTTCAAGTTGCCGGCCGGAGCCGATCTGATCGAGCAATGACGGGGCTCTTCGACGCCGAGCCGCCCGCGCCGCCGCTGGCCGAGCGCCTGCGGCCTAAGACGCTGGACGAGGTCATCGGCCAGCGGCACCTGCTGGGCCCCGGCATGCCGCTGCGGGCGGCCTTCGACGCCGGCCGCCTGCAGAGCATGATCCTGTGGGGGCCGCCCGGCGTCGGCAAGACGACGCTGGCGCGGCTGATGGCTGGCGCCTTCGACGCGCTGTTCATCCCCATCAGCGCCGTGCTGGGCGGTGTGAAGGACATCCGCGAGGCGGTCGACCGCGCCCAGCTCGCCGCGCAGCAGGGCCGGCGCACGGTGTTGTTCGTCGACGAGGTACACCGCTTCAACAAGGCCCAGCAGGATGCCTTCCTGCCGCACGTCGAGTCGGGCCTGTTCACCTTCATCGGCGCGACGACCGAGAACCCCAGCTTCGAGGTCAACTCCGCACTGTTGTCGCGCGCCCAGGTGCAGGTGCTCAAGAGCCTGGACGCGAGCGAGCTCCAGGCGCTCATCGAGCGCGGCGCACAGGAGCTGGGCATCCAGCCGCCCACGCAGGAGGCCGCCGACCGGCTCATCGGCTATGCCGACGGCGACGCCCGCAGGCTGCTGAATGCGCTGGAATCTGCCGCATCGATGGCCAACGGCGCCACCATCGACGAGGCGCTGCTGGAGCGCGCGCTGGGTGAGCAACTGCGCCGCTACGACAAGGGCGGCGACCAGTTCTACGACGTCATCTCTGCGCTGCACAAGTCCGTGCGCGGCAGCAGCCCGGACGGCGTGCTGTACTGGTTCACGCGCATGATCGACGGCGGCGTCGATGCACGCTACATCGCGCGCCGCCTGATCCGCATGGCCAGCGAGGACATCGGCCTGGCCGACCCGCGTGCGCTGCGCATCACGCTGGACGCCGCCGAGGCCTACGAGCGCCTGGGCTCGCCCGAGGGCGAGCTGGCGCTGGCCGAGGCGGCCGTCTACCTCGCCATCGCGCCCAAGTCCAACGCGGTCTACAAGGCCTTCAACGAGGTCAAGGCCTTCATCAAGCAGGACAGCAGCCGCCCCGTGCCCGTGCATCTGCGCAATGCGCCGACGCGGCTGATGAAGGAGCTGGGCTATGGCAAGGCCTACCGCTACGCACACGACGAGCCCAATGCCTACGCGGCCGGCGAGCAGTACCTGCCCGACGGGCTCGAGGGCCGGCGCTGGTACGAGCCCGTGCCGCGCGGCCTGGAGCTGCGCATTGCCGACAAGCTGGCCGAACTGCGCCGGCTGGACGATGAGGCGGCTGGCCAGGGCTAGCGCGGCGCTGGCCGCGCTGTGCCTCGGCCTGGCGGCCCACGCGGCCGACGGCCCCACGCTGGCGCGGGTGCGCGAGACCGGCGTCATCGTCATCGGCTACCGGCCGGCCTCGCTGCCCTTTTCCTACCTCGACGCGCAGCTGCGGCCCACGGGCTACTCGGTGGAGCTGTGCGAGCGCGTCATCGCGGCCGTGCGCGAGAAGCTGGACCTGCCCGACCTGGAGGTGCGTCGCGTCGAGGTGGCCTCGGCGACGCGCATGCCGCTGGTCATCAACGGCACGCTGGACATGGAGTGCGGCATCACGACGCATACGGCCGAGCGCGCACGCAGCCAGGCCTTCTCGCTGACCATCTTCGTTGCCGAGACGCGGCTGCTGGCGCGCGCCAGCGACCGCGTGCAGAGCTTGGCGGACCTGCGCGGCCGGCCCGTCGCGTCCACCATTGGCACCACCAGCATCCAGCACCTGGCCAAGGTCAACGAGCAGCAGAGCCTTGGCATCCGCATCCTCGGCGGCCTGGACGACCCCGAGGGCTTCCAGCTGCTGCGCAGCGGCCGCGCGGCGGCCTTCCTGATGGACGACGTGGTGTTGCGCAGCCTGCTGGCGCAGCAGGGGCCGGGCGCGGACGACTACCGCCTCTCCGACCAGGCGCTGACGATCGAGCCCTATGCCATAGGCCTGCGCAAGGGCGACCCGCAGTTCAAGGCGCTGGTCGACGAGGTGCTTGCCGGGCTCTACCGCAGCGGCGAGATCCATGCGATCTATCGCCGCTGGTTCGAGTCGCCGCTGCCCTCGCAGGGGCTGAACCTGAAGCTGCCGATGAGTGCGGCCTTCCGCCGCGTGATCGCAAACCCGACCGACTCGCCGGACCCTGAAAAGTACCGCTAGCGGAACGCATCCAGCTGGATGCCATGCCGGTGCAGCTTGTCGTACAGCGTCTTGCGCGGCGTGCCCAGCAGTTCCATGGCGGCTGGCACCTTGCCCTGGGCACGGCGCAGGGCCTGCTCGATCAGCGTCTTCTCGACGAGATCCATCTGCTTGGCCAGCGGCAGGCTGGGCAGGGCCTGCAGCGCGGCCTGCGGGTCCAGGTCGTCCAGCGCCAGCACGAAGCGGTCGGCCGCGTTGCGGATCTCGCGCACGTTGCCAGGCCAGTCATGCGCCATCAGCTCGCGCAGCTTCTCTGGCGTCAGCTCGGGTGCCGCGCGCTCGTAGCGGATGCAGGCCTGGGCGACGAAATGCTGGAACAGCAGCGGCACGTCCTCGCGGCGCTCGCGCAGCGGCGGGATGTGCAGCGTCGCGATGTTGAGGCGGTAGTAGAGGTCGCTGCGGAACTCGCCGCGGCTGGCCTGCTCGCGCAGCTCGCCCTTGCTGGCGGCGATGAATCGCACGTTGACCGGCAGCTCCTCGTTGGAGCCCAGCCGCTCGACGCGGCGCTCCTGCAGCACGCGCAGCAGCTTGATCTGCAGCGCGATGGGCATGGTCTCGATCTCGTCCAGCAGCAGCGTGCCGCCGTTGGCATGCTCGATCTTGCCGATGCGGCGCTTGGCGGCGCTCGTGAACGAGCCGGGCTCATGGCCGAACAGCTCGCTCTCGAACAGCGCCTCGGGCAGGCCACCGCAGTTGATGGCGACGAAATGGCGGTCGCGGCGCGGGCTCTGGTCGTGCAGGCAGCGCGCCACCAGTTCCTTGCCGGTGCCGGTCTCGCCGACGATGAGCACGTCGGCCGACGTGCCGGCCAGGTTCAGCACCTGGCGGCGCAGTTGCTGCATGGCCGGCGACTGGCCCAGCAGGGCCGCCTCGATGCCGCTGGCGCGCTGCAGCTGGGCGCGCAGCTCGTCGGCCGAGTGGCGCAGCGTGCGCAGATCCAGCGCGCGGCGGACCACGTCCAGCAGGCGCTCGGGCGCGAAGGGTTTCTCGATGAAGTCGTAGGCCCCGGCGCGCATGGACTGCACGGCCATGGCCACGTCGCCATGGGCGGTGATGAGGATGGTGGGGATGGCCGGGTCGGTGGCCTGCGCATGCGCGAGCAGCGCGCGCCCGTCCATGCCGGGCAGGCGCACGTCGGTGACGACGACGATCTGCGCGCCGGGCTGGATGTGGGGCAGTGCTTCCTCGGCGTTGCGGCAGGGGACGACGGCCAGGCCCTCCAGCTCCAGCGTCTGCGTGAGGCTGACCCGCACCGGCAGGTCGTCCTCGACGAACACGACCTTGTAGCCCTCAAACATCTGCTTGCTCCGTTGCTTCCCAGGTCTCGACGGCGAGGTCGAACTCGAAACTCATGCCTTGTTTTCCATTCCCCAGGCGTTCGGCGCGCAGCGTGCCGCCGAACTCATGCACGATCTTGGCCGAAATCACGAGGCCCAGGCCCAGGCCTTCCCCGGCCGGCTTGGTCGTGAAGAAGGGCTCGAACAGCCGCTGCAGGTCGGCCGCGCCGACGCCGGCACCGCAGTCCTGCACGCTGACGAGGACGCGACGGCCGCCGTCCTGGGCGGTGGCGCGCACGATCAGCCGGCGCTCGGCCTCGTTGCGCATCGCGTCGATGGCATTGCCGAACAGGTTGACCAGCACCTGCTCCAGCCGGTTGGCCTCGGCCCGCACGCGCAGGCCCGCGGGTACGTCGATCTCGGCCTGCAGGCCCAGCGTGCGACTGCGATGCTCCAGCAGCAGCAGCGCGTTGCGCACGCAGTCCAGCAGCGCGACGGCGCCTGCCACCTGCTCGTCGGCCTTGCGCGCAAAACTCTTGAGCTGGCTGGTGATTCGGCTCATGCGCTCGACCATGTCGTCCATGATCTGCAGGTTGGCGCTCACGGCGTCCGGGCGGCCGCTTTCCAGCAGGCGGATGGAGTTGCGCGCCAGCGCGCGCAGCGCCGTCAACGGCTGGTTCACCTCGTGCGACAGCCCCGCCGACATCTGGCCGAGCACGGCCAGCTTGCTGGCCTGCAACAGCTCACCCTCGGTCTTCAGGCGCTGGGCGATCTGGGTCTTGAGCGCGTCGTTGGTCTGGCGCAGCTCGGCGGTGCGGCTGTCCACCAGCTGCTCCAGCTGTGCGTGGGCCTGGCGCAGCGCGGCCTGGGTCTGGGTCAGCTGGCGCAGCGCGCGCCGGCGCGACGACAGGTAGAGCACCAGCAGGCCGATGCTGGCGCCGAAGGCCGCGCCGCCCCAGGCCGCGTACTGCGCGCGCTGCCTCACCTCGGTCAGGTCGGACAGCGCGACCAGGCGCAGGCCCAGCGGCACGATCTGGCGCTGCTGGGCCAGCATGGGCTTGGCGCCCGCGGCTCCGCCCGGCAGAGGCAGCTTCACCTGCTGGCCCTGCTGCACCTCCAGCGAGGCCGGCAGGTCCAGGTCGGGGCCTATGGCCTGGGGGTAGCGCGCGCTGGCCTGCAGGGCCTGGCGGCGCGACGGGTCGGCGTGGTCAAGCACCGCGTACTTCCAGGCCTGCACGGAGCTCATGATGACGACGTCCTGGTCGTCGGCGACGAGTATGCGCTCGCCTTGGGAGCGCAGGCCCAGGTCCACCCAGGTCGCCTCCAGCGGTGCGAGATTGAAGCGCACCACGATGACGCCCGCCGGCTGACTGGCCTGGCGCAGTGGGTGCAGCAGGTAGAAGTCGGTGCTGCCGGTGCCGGGGTCGGCGGCGAAGAAATGCACGCGGCCCTGGGCCAGTGCCTCGGTGAGGCGGGTCGGGGCGCTGAGCGCCTCGCTGGCGGCCAGCACCTCGCCCTGCGGCGTTGCGACGAAGATCTGGTGGGTGCCGGCGCGCACGTTGACGCGGGCCAGCATGCGGCTGGCCGCGCGGCGGGCAGGCTCGTCGTCGGGCGCCTGCAGCAGCGCCTGCAGCGTCGGGTCTATGGCCAGCAGGCTGGGCAGCGAGGCATGCCGGCCCAGTTCTGCGGCCAGGTTGCTGGCGTAGAGCTCCAGGCGCTCGGTGCTGAGGGCTGACAGCTGCTCGAGGCCGCTGCGTTCGCTCAGGCGGTGCGCGAGCACGAAGCCCAGTGCCATCAGCAGTCCGGTCAGGAACAGATGGAAGCCCGGGCGGCCCAGCAGCCGCAGCGCGCGCAGCACGCCTGGGCGGGGGTGGGGCGGGGAGGCGGGCACAACCATGGCGAGGGGCGTCTAGTGTGCCCATGCGCGGGGGACGATGACAGGCCTGCGGGCGGTTTTTTCGGGCTTGGCGGCGAACCGCCCGCGGCGTGTGCGGTTTGTGCGGATTTCCGCCCGGATTTTCGTGGCAGACACTCGCAACATCCGACCGGTACCGCTCCCGTGGGACGGATCGAACGGTCGGCTGTTTCAGACCGTCGGTGAATACCCTTGAAACCTCCAGATTGGCACGAGGGTTGCGATTTGCCTCGGGTCGCCGGGCGCATGCTGCGTCCCAACCAAATCCAGGAGCCCTCATGGAGACTCTGATTCAACAGATCATCAACGGCCTGGTGCTGGGGAGCATGTATGCCCTCGTCGCGCTGGGCTACACGATGGTCTACGGCATCATCAACCTCATCAACTTCGCGCATGGCGAGATCCTGATGGTCGGCGCCATGGTCAGCTGGACCGTGGTCACGGCGCTGGGCGATTCGGGCCTGCCCGGCTGGCTGCTGATGCTGATCGGCCTGGGCTGCGCCGTCGTCGTCTGCGCGGTACTGAACTTCTCGGTCGAGAAGATCGCCTACCGACCGCTGCGCAGCGCGCCGCGGCTGGCGCCGCTGATCACCGCGATGGGCATGTCGCTGCTGCTGCAGGTGATTGCGATGATCATCTGGAAGCCCAACCCCAAGCCCTTCCCGCTGCTGCTGCCGACGACGCCGTTCGACCTCGGGGGGCCCGTCATCACGGTCACGCAGTGCCTGATCCTGGGGCTCACCGTGTGCATCCTGGCCGGGCTGATGTACCTCGTGAACTACACCAAGCTGGGCCGCGCAATGCGCGCCACCGCCGAGAACCCGCGCGTGGCCGGCCTGATGGGCGTGAAGCCCGACTTCATCATCTCCACGACCTTCGTCATTGGTGCCGCGCTGGCCGCGGTGGCGGGCCTGATGTGGGCCGCCAACTACGGCACGGTGCAGCACACCATGGGCTTCATGCCCGGGCTGAAGGCCTTCACGGCCGCGGTGCTGGGCGGCATCGGCAACCTGGCCGGCGCGGTGGTGGGTGGCGTGCTGCTGGGGCTGATCGAGGCCATAGGAGCCGGCTACCTGGGCGACCTGACCGGCGGTGTGCTGGGCAGCAACTATGCCGACATCTTCGCCTTCATCGCCCTCATCCTCGTGCTGACGCTGCGTCCCTCGGGCCTGCTGGGCGAGCGTGTGGCCGATCGCGCCTGAAGGGAGCCCCGACATGCAAACCAAGAAATTCATCACCTTCGCGGTGGCGGCCGTCGGCCTGCTGGTCGTGCCGCTGTTCGCGCAGCAATTCGGCAACGGCCCGGTGCGCATCATCGACCTGGCGCTGCTCTACGTGCTGCTGGCCTTGGGCCTGAACATCGTGGTCGGCTACGCGGGCCTGCTGGACCTCGGCTACGTGGCCTTCTACGCGGTGGGCGCCTACATGTTCGCGCTGCTGGCCAGCCCGCACCTGAGCGAGAACTTCGAGGCCTTCCAGGCCGCGTTCCCGCAGGGGCTGCACTCACCGCTGTGGATCGTCATCCCACTGGCCGCCGGCATCGCGGCGCTGTTCGGCGTCGTGCTGGGGGCCCCGACGCTGAAGCTGCGCGGTGACTACCTGGCCATCGTCACGCTGGGCTTCGGCGAGATCATCCGCGTCTTCCTGAACAACCTCGAGTACCCGCTCAACATCACCAACGGCCCGCGCGGCATCGGCCAGATCGACTCCTTCCACTTCTTCGGCATCAGCCTCGGCAAATCGATTCAGATCGGCGACTTCTCGTTGCCCTCGGTGACGCTGTACTACTACCTCTTCCTGGCCCTGGTCGTCGGCAGCGTCATCGTCTGCTACCGCCTCGAGCAGTCGCGCATCGGCCGGGCCTGGATGGCCATCCGGGAGGACGAGATCGCCGCAAAGGCCATGGGCATCAACACCCGCAACATGAAATTGCTGGCCTTCGGCATGGGGGCCACCTTCGGCGGCGTGTCAGGGGCGATGTTCGCCAGCTTCCAGGGCTTCGTGTCGCCCGAATCCTTCAGCCTGCAGGAGTCGGTCATGATCGTCGCCATGGTGGTGCTGGGCGGCATCGGCCACATCCCCGGCGTCATCCTTGGCGCGCTGATGCTGGCGGCCTTGCCGGAGGTGCTGCGCTACGTGGCCGGCGACATCCAGAACATGACGGGGGGCCGCATCGACGCATCCATCCTGCGCCAGCTGCTGGTGGCCTCGGCCATGATCGTCATCATGCTGATCCGCCCGCGGGGCCTGTGGCCGTCGCCGGAGCATGGCAAGTCGGCCCCTGCCGCCAGCAAGTGAGGAGGGATCGACCATGAGCACTCACGACAACATCGTTCTCAACGTCAGCGGCGCGTCCAAGCGTTTCGGCGGCGTGCAGGCCCTGTCCGACGTCGGCATCCAGATCCAGCGCGGCCAGGTCTACGGCCTCATCGGCCCCAACGGCGCGGGCAAGACGACCTTCTTCAACGTCATCACGGGCCTGTATACGCCCGACGGCGGCAGCTTCTCGCTGGGCGGCACGCCCTACACACCGCAGGCCGTGCACCAGGTCGCCAAGGCCGGCATCGCGCGCACCTTCCAGAACATCCGCCTGTTCGCAGACATGACGGCGATCGAGAACGTGATGGTCGGCCGCCACATCCGCACCAAGTCGGGCCTGATCGGCGCGGTGTTCCGCACCCCCAGGTTCAAGGCCGAGGAGGCCGCCATCAGGGCACGCGCCCAGGAGCTGCTGGACTATGTCGGCATCGGCAAGTACACGGACTTCAAGGCCCGCACGCTGAGCTACGGCGACCAGCGCCGCCTGGAGATCGCCCGGGCGCTGGCCACCGACCCCCAGCTGATCGCTCTGGACGAGCCCGCCGCCGGCATGAACGCGACCGAGAAGGTCGTGCTGCGCGAGCTCATCGACCGCATTCGCAACGACGGCCGCACCATCCTGCTCATCGAGCACGACGTGAAGCTGGTCATGGGTCTGTGCGATCGCGTGACGGTGCTGGACTACGGCAAGCAGATCGCCGAGGGCACACCGGCCGAGGTGCAGAACAACGAGAAGGTCATCGAGGCCTATCTGGGCGCCGGCCACAAGCCGCACTGAGCGGGAGAAGAATGACATGGCAGAAGCAAAGCAAACCCTGCTCAAGGTCAACGGCCTGAAGGTGGCCTATGGCGGCATCCAGGCCGTCAAGGGCGTCAGCTTCGAGGTGCAGGAGGGCGAACTGGTGTCGCTGATCGGCGCCAACGGCGCCGGCAAGACGACCACGCTGAAGGCCATCACCGGCCTGCAGCCCGTCGCGGCTGGCGACGTGATTTATCTGGGCGAGTCCGTCAAGGGCAAGGGCGCCTGGAACCTGGCCAAGAAGGGCCTGGTCATGGTGCCGGAGGGGCGCGGCACCTTCACGCGCATGACCATCGTCGAGAACCTGCTGATGGGCGCCTACAACCGCAACGACGGCGAGATCGATGCGGACATGGACAAGGTCTTCGGCCTGTTCCCGCGGCTGAAGGAGCGGGCCAAGCAACTGGCCGGCACCATGTCCGGCGGCGAGCAGCAGATGCTGGCCATGGGCCGCGCGCTGATGGCGCGCCCGAAGGTGCTGCTGCTGGACGAGCCGTCCATGGGCCTGTCGCCCATCATGGTGGACAAGATCTTCGAGGTCGTGAACGACATTCACCAGCGGGGCGTGACCATCCTGCTCGTCGAGCAGAACGCCAGCCGCGCGCTGCAACTGGCCGACCGCGGCTATGTGATGGAGTCGGGCGAGGTGACGATGAGCGGCCAGGGCCGGGCGCTGCTGGACGACCCCAAGGTGCGCGCGGCCTATCTCGGCGAGTAGATGGCCTCCCGAGGCGCTCGCGCGCTTCCCCCCTCAAGGGGGGCGCCGGCGGCATGCGAAGCCAGTTCCATGGCGGCTGCCTGATGAAAAAACGCCTGGCAGAGCCAGGCGTCTTGCTTGAGGTTCAGGTGGGTCGCACCAGCTTGCTGCGGGCCCAGTCGTCGGCGACGCGGGCCGGCGTGGAGTCGGCGGACTGCACGCGCTGCAGCAGCTCCTCGACGCGTTCGGCGATCTTGCTGACTTCGGCGATCACGGCGCTTTCCTCGCCCTCGTTGCGGTACTCGCGTGCGACGCTGATGATGCCGCCGGCGTTCACCAGGTAGTCAGGCAGGTAGCAGATGCCGCGGCGCTGCAGCGCGTCGCCGTCGGCGGGCGTGGCGAGCTGGTTGTTGGCGGCGCCGGCGATGAGCTTGGCGTGGATGGTCGGCACGGTCTGCTCGTTCAGCGACGCGCCCAGTGCGCATGGCGCCAGCACGTCGACGTCGGTCGCCAGGATCTCGCCCACATGGGCGGCCACGGCACCGAACTGGGCGACGGCGCGTTCCACCTTGGCCTGATCCACATCGGCGACGACCAGCTTGGCGCCGGCCTGATGCAGGAATTCAGCCAGGTGCCAGCCCACCGCGCCCAGGCCTTGCAGCGCGACGCGCACGCCTTCGAGCGACGAGCGGCCCAGCACGAGGCGGGCGCCGGCACGGATGGAGACGAACACGCCCCAGGCCGTCTTGGGGCTGGGGTCGCCGCCGAAGGCGCCCTCGCGCGGGATGCCGCTGACGAAGGGCGTGACGGCCTGCATGCCGCGCATGTCGGCGGTGGTCGTGCCGACGTCCTCGGCGGTGATGTAGGCGCCGGCCAGCGACTGCACGGCGCGGCCGAAGGCGGCGAACAGGGCCGGGCGGTCGAAGGCGCCTTCCGGCTTCAGGATGACGGCCTTGCCGCCGCCGAAGGGCAGGTCGGCCAGCGCGTTCTTCAGGCTCATGCCCTGCGACAGGCGCAGCGCGTCGTTCAGCGCGGCGGCATCGGAGTCGTAGTGCCACAGGCGGCAGCCGCCGAAGGCGGGGCCGCGGGCGGTGCTGTGCACGGCCAGGATGGCCTTGAGGCCGGTGGCCGGGTCGGTGGCGAGCAGCACGCGCTCATGGGGGGCTTGCTCGGGCAGGCCGAAGAGGGACGTCGAGGTCATGTCGGTCGGCGCTTTTGGCGCAGTGGATGAAGAAACGGCCACGCTTTTGGCGTGGCCGTCGCGGATTCTAAGGACCCTGGAAACCACCGCTTCTCAGCGTGATGACCAGCGTGTCGCGCCAGCCGCGCGCGCCCGCGGCGAGCGGCTGGATGGGCGTCGTCTCATGGATGACGCGGGCGTCGTCCAGCAGCAGCAGGGTCCAGGGCTGCGTCATCGTGAAGCGCTGGCCGGCCGGGCCGTCGGCCTCGAAGACGCGCGACTCGCCCCCCTTGATGTCGTGGCGCCCGACGAGCAGGACGGCCACGAAGTCGACGCCATCGCGGTGTGCGCCCTCGGGCGTGGGCCGGCCGATGCCGTCGCTGGTGTCGATGCGAAAGGGGTGGGCCTCGATGAACCAGGGCTGCTCGCCCTTGAGCTCCGAGGCGATGCGGGCCAGGCCCAGCAGCAGCGCGGCCCAGGCGGGCGAATCGGCCATCTGCTGGGCCAGCGGCACATACCAGCGCTGGATGCCGCCGTGCAGCGCGTTGTAGTCCAGCGGCTGCCAATGGGCGCGGTGGGGGCTGGGCGTCAGCGTGCCGCCGTCGGCGACGAAGCAGCCGTGGCGGCGGAAGCGGTAGCGGCCGCCGTCGCGCAGATAGCCGTCGGGCGGCAGGTCGTCCCAGCAGTGCTTGAGGCCGTCGAGCTCGGCCGCGGACACGCCCAGCGTGCCTAGCGCGCCCGGGGCGAGGACGGCCTCGCCATCGCGCTTGAGCGCATCGACCAGTTGGTCAGGCGGTGTCCACGGCGGCTCGAACATCAGTGCTTGTCCGCTTCGGAGGTGAAGGCGTCGGCGTAGAACTCTTCGTCCGGCAGCCTGCACTGTGCGACGAAGTCCTTGTGAGCCGACTCGACCATGATGGGCGCGCCGCATGCATAGACCTGATGGCCCGACAGGTCCGGCAGGTCGGCCATGACGGCCTGGTGGACGAAGCCGGTGCGGCCCGCCCAGCCGGCGTCGGGCTCGGAGAGCACGGGCACATAGCTCAGCGTCGGCCACTCGGCCGCGATCTGTGCCGCCCAGTCGTTCAGGTAGAGGTCGGCAGCCTTGCGCGCGCCCCAGTACAGCACCATGGGGCGCGTGGATCCGATGTGGCGAGCGCGCTCGATGATGGCCTTGATGGGCGCGAAGCCCGTGCCGCTGGCCAGCAGCACGATGGGCTTGGTGCTGTCCTCACGCAGGAAGAAGCTGCCGAACGGGCCCTCCATGCGCAGGATGTCCTTCTCCTTCAGCGCGCCGAAGACATGGTCGGTGAACTTGCCGCCCGGCATGTGGCGGATGTGCAGCTCGATCTGGCCCGGCAGCGTGTGCGGTGCGTTGGCCATGGAGTAGCTGCGGCGCGCGCCGTCGCGCAGGATGAACTCCACGTACTGGCCGGCGCGGAACTGGAAGTTCTGGTTGGCGGCCAGCTGCATCGTCAGCACGGCCACGTCGGGCGCCGGGCGCAGCAGGGCGGTGACGCGGCTGGGCAGCTTCAGCACCGGGAACTCCCCGGCGCCGGGCACGGTACGCGCCTCGATGGTGCAGTCCGTCTGCGGGCGGGCGCAGCAGGTCAGCACGAAGCCGGCGGCCTCCTCCTCGGCGGACAAGGCCTTGGGCTGGTGGGTGCTGTGGATGACCGCGCCCTCGAGCAGCTTGCTCTTGCAGGAACCGCAGGCGCCGTCCTTGCAACCGTAGGGCAGGCCGACGCCGTTGCGGATGGCGGCGGCAAGCAGGGTGTCGTCGCCCTCGGTCTGGTAGACGCGGCCGGCGGGCTGGATGGTGATCTGGTGGGACATGGGCAACTGAAAAAACACGCGGCCCCGCATGACAGTTCCGGGGCCGTAGACTGCCCGCCATTTTGCCCGACCCCCGAATGACCACCCCGAGGCTACTGATCATCGGCTGCGGCGACGTCGGCCTGCGCGTCCTGAAGCTGCTGGCCGGACGTTGGCGGGTGTTCGCGCTGACCTCATCGCCGGAACGGGCGGCCGCGCTCCGCCAGGCGGGCGCCGTGCCGCTGTCGGGCAACCTGGACGAGCCCGCGACGCTGGTGCGCCTGGCCGGCCTGGCGGACTTCGTGCTGCATCTGGCGCCGCCGGCCCCGTCCGGCGATGCAGATCCGCGGACGCGGCATCTGCTGGCGGCGCTGTCGCGCAAGCCGCCCGCGGCGCTGGTCTACGCGAGCACCACGGGCGTGTACGGCGATTGCGGCGCAGCGCTGATCGACGAGACCCGCGCACCCAGCCCGGCGACCGACCGCGCGCGACGACGCGTCGACGCCGAGGCCCAGTTGCGCGCCTTCGGGCGCCGGCATGGCACGCGCATTGGGCTGCTGCGCATCCCAGGCATCTATGCCCGCGACCGCGAGGGCGGTCATCCGCGTGAGCGGCTGGCGCGCGGCACGCCGGTGCTGCGGCGCGAGGATGACGTCTTCACCAACCACATCCACGCCGACGACCTGGCCCGTGCCTGCCTGCTGGCCCTGCTGCGCGTGCGGCCGCAGCGGGTCGTCAACGTCTGCGACGACAGCCAGCTGCTGATGGGCGACTATTTCGACCTGGCCGCCGATCTGGGCGCACTGCCGCGCCCCGCGCGCATCACGCGTGCCGAGGCGGCCGAATGCATGAGCGCGATGCAGTTGAGCTTCTGGAGCGAATCACGCCGCCTGCGCAACGACAGGCTCAAGCGCGAGCTGCGCCTGAGGCTGCGCTACCCGACGCCGCGCGACGGCCTTTAGCGGCGCCGCCGCGGCGTGCGCCAGTAGTGGATCAGCAGCCATGCGCCCAGCATGCCGCCCAGGTGGGCGAAGTGGGCGATACCGCTGGAGCGGCTGAAGCCCAGGATGAGTTCCAGCCCGCCGAAGATGGCGACGAAGTACTTGGCCTTCATCGGGATGGGCGGGATCAGCGGCACGATGATGCGGTTGGGGAACAGCATGCCGAAGGACAGCAGCAGGCCGAAGATGGCGCCCGAGGCCCCCACGGTCGGCGAGCCCGAGCCAATGGCCCAGGTGAAGATGAGCTGCACGATGGCTGCGCTGAGCGTGCTGGCGACGAGGATCTGCGCGTAGCGCCGCGGGCCCCAGACGCGCTCCAGTTCACCGCCGAACATCCACAGGCCCAGCATGTTGAACAGCAGGTGCGTGAAGTCGCCGTGCAGGAATGCGTAGCTGACCAGCTGCCAGGGCATGAAGGCGCCCGTCGCAGGCGGCCAGAGCTCGAACCAGAACGCGAGGGCGGGGAACAGCTCGAAGAAGCAGAAGAAACCGACGCAAGCCAGCAGGAAGGCTTTGGTGACCGAAGGCAACGGAGGCATGAGGTCGCGGCTGTGCGCCGGCGAGGCGCTGAAGGGGGAAGGAGGCCGTTTCGCCTGGTGCCCGGGGCCGGACTCGAACCGGCACACCTTGCGGCGGGGGATTTTGAGTCCCCTGCGTCTACCGATTTCGCCACCCGGGCCCGTCGGAAACGGCTGCTCGCCATGAAGGCGAGGGGCGGATTATGCACTCGTCAAGCGCCAGGTTTGGTGGTCGCTGCCACAATCGCCGCCATGAGCTACCCGACCCTGGAAGATGTCATCGGCGCCACGCCCCTGGTGCGCCTGCAGCGGCTGCTTGACGACGACGCACGCGGCAACGTGGTGCTGGCCAAGCTGGAAGGCAACAACCCGGCCGGCTCCGTGAAGGACCGTCCCGCCATCAGCATGATCAAGCGCGCCGAGGAGCGCGGCGAGATCAAGCCCGGCGACACGCTGATCGAGGCGACCTCGGGCAACACCGGCATCGCGCTGGCGATGGCGGCCGCCATCCGCGGCTACCGCATGCTGCTCATCATGCCCGAGGACTTGTCCATCGAGCGCGCGCAGACGATGAAGGCCTTCGGTGCCGAGCTCATCCTGACGCCCAAGACCGGCGGCATGGAGTACGCCCGCGACCTGGCCGAGCAGATGGCCCGCGAGGGCAAGGGGCGCGTGCTGGACCAGTTCGCCAACGCCGACAACCCGCGCGTGCACTATGAGACCACCGGCCCCGAGCTCTGGCAGGACACGAACGGCCGCATCACTCATTTCGTCAGCGCCATGGGCACGACGGGCACCATCACAGGCGTGTCGCGCTTCCTGAAGGAGAAGAACCCGGCCGTACGCGTCATTGGCGCCCAGCCGGCGGAGGGCTCACGCATCCCGGGCATACGCAAATGGCCCGAGGCCTACCTGCCCAAGATCTACGACCCCAGCGGCGTGGACGAACTGGTGCTGGTCAGCCAGAGCGATGCCGAGGACATGGCGCGCCGCCTGGCCCGCGAGGAAGGGCTGTTCGCGGGCATCTCGGCGGCGGGCGCCTGCTGGGTGGCGCTGCAGATTGCGCGCCGGGTCGAGAACGCGACCATCGCCTTCATCGTCTGCGATCGCGGCGACCGCTACCTGTCCACGGGCGTGTTCCCCGCATGAGGCCGGCCCGGCTGCCTGAAGAGGCCTGCTCCCTCTCGGGGATGGGGCGCCCATGAAGCCCTACCGCTTCTGCCCGGACTGTGCGGCTGAGATGGCGTTCATCACTCTGGCCGAGGACGGCGGGGACAAGGAGCGGCTGCGCTGCGCCGCCTGCGGCTTCACGCACTGGAACAACCCGACGCCGGTGCTGGCCGCCGTCATCGAATGCACTGATCGCGGCGGCCAGGTGCTGCTGGCCCGCAATGCGGCCTGGCCGGGGCGCTTCTTCGGGCTGATCACGGGCTTCATGGAGGCCGGAGAGTCGCCCGAGGAAGGCATACGCCGCGAGATCGCCGAGGAGACCGCGCTGGCGGTCGACGGCTTGAGCCTGCTGGGCGTCTGGGACTTCCAGCGCATGAACCAGGTCATCATCGCCTACCACGCGGCGGCTCGCGGCGAGATCCGGTTGTCGCCCGAGCTGGCCGAGTACCAGCTGTTCGCGCCCGAGGCCGTGCGCTGCTGGCCCCAGGGCACGGGCCAGGCGCTGGCGACCTGGCTGCGCCGCAAGGGCATAGAGCCGCAATGGCTGGACCCGGCGAACATGAAGCGAGAATGAGCCCATGGACGTCCAACGCGAGATCGACACCCGGGGGCTGAACTGCCCGCTGCCCATCCTGAAGGCCAAGAAGGCCCTGGCCGAGATGCTCAGCGGCGAGCTGCTGCGTGTCGTCGCGACCGATCCCGGCTCGATGCGCGACTTCCAGGCGTTTGCGCGCCAGACGGGCAACGAACTGGTGGAGCAGAACTCGTCGGGCGACGAGTTCATCCATGTGCTGCGCCGGCGCTAGAAGCGCTAGAGGGGCAGCCCCTTGAGGAACTCGCGGAAGCCTGCGCCCAGTTGCGGGTGGGCGAGCGCCAGTTCGACGTTGGCCTGCAGAAAGCCTTCCTTGCTGCCGCAGTCGTAGCGCTTGCCCTCGTAGCGGTAGGCGAACACCTTCTCGCGGCGCAGCAGGCCGGCGATGCCGTCGGTCAGCTGGATCTCGCCGCCCACGCCGCGCGGCTGGTTGGCGATCTCGTGGAATACGCCCGGCGTCAGGAGGTAGCGGCCGGCCACGCCCAGGCGAGACGGTGCCACCTCGGGTGCGGGCTTCTCGACGATGCGGTTCACGTCCAGCAGCAAGTCGTTGACCTGGGTGCCGGCGACGATGCCATAGCGGCGCGTGTGCTCGGCCGGTACCTCCTGCACGGCCAGGATGGAGGCGCGCCAGTCGGCGAACTGCTCGACCATCTGCTTCAGCACGGGCGTCTCGCCCACCATCAGGTCATCAGCCAGCAGCACCGCGAAGGGCTCGTTGCCCACCAGGCGCTGGCCGCACAGCACGGCGTGACCCAGGCCCAGCGCCTGGGGCTGGCGCACGTAGATGCACTCCATGTCGTCGGGCTTGACGCTGCGCACGACGTCCAGAAGATCCTGCTTGCCGGCGTTCTCCAGCGCCACCTCCAGCTCGAAGGTCATGTCGAAATGGTCCTCGATGGGGCGCTTGTGACGGCCGGTCACGAAGATCATCTCGCGCACGCCGGCGGCATAGGCCTCCTCGACGGCGTACTGGATCAGCGGCTTGTCCACGACCGGAAGCATCTCCTTCGGGATCGCCTTGGTCGCTGGCAGTGAGCGCGTGCCGAGGCCGGCGACGGGGAAGACGGCTTTCCGGACGGGGAGCGGCATGTTCGTAGAATCCTTCGAGGCAGGGAACACGGGGAGCGCGCGCGGCGTGCCGGCAACCGATGTGCCCACCGGCAGCGAGCGCGCATGGACCTGTTGATCGTCGATACGCTGGAAGCGGAGGTCATGCAGTGGCTCAAGGCCCGCCACCGCGTGACCCATGCGCCCGAGCTCGCGCACGATCCGCGCGCGTTCCGCAAGTCACTGTACAGCGTGCGCGCGGCCATCGTCGCGCCGACGGTCACCATCGACAACCAGGCGCTGCACCACGCGCCGGTGCTGCAGGCCGTGGGTCGGGTGAGCGCGGGCGCCGAGAACATCGATCTGGAGGCATGCGCGCGCGCCGACGTCGAGGTCGTGCGCAGCCCCACGGCCACGGCGCATGCCGAAGCCGAGTTCATGATCGGCGCGCTGCTCTCGCTGCTGCGCCGCGTGCCGGTGCCGGGCACGGACGGCATCCCGATCGGTCGCGAGCTCGGCGGTGCGACGGTGGGCCTCGTCGGCATGGCGCCGGCTGCGCGCTCGATGGCGACGCTGCTCGCGGCGTTCGGCTCCAAGGTGTGCGGCTACGACCCGTCGCTGCACGCCACCGACCCCGTGTGGGAGCGCTGGCGCGTGGCGCCGCTCGGCCTGCGCAAGCTGCTCATGCAGTGCGATGCCGTGTGCGTGCAGCTCAACTACTTCAGCCGCTACCACGGGCTGCTCGGCGATCGCTTCCTCTCGTTCTGCAAGCCGCACCAGGTGCTGGTGAGCACCGCGCATTCGGGTCTCTTCGACGAGGCCGCGCTCGCGAACGCGCTCTCGAGCGGTCGGCTGGCGGCGGTCTGGCTCGACAGCCTGGAGCCGGGCGCACTCGACGAGGGCAGGCCTCTGCACGGCATCGAAACGCTCCAGGTGACCCCGCGCGTGGCGAGCACCACGCGCGAGTCGCGGCTGCGCAGCGCCTGGGCGGTGGCGCGGCGCATCGACGAGATCCTGAGCGAGCGCGCGTCGGGCTTTCGCGAGCTCAGGCCGTTGTCGCCAATCGAGCCGCTCGATCTCGAAGCGTCGACATGGTTGCCGTGAATTCGGCGACGCGCTGCTGCTCCTGCGCGACGACGGCGGCCGGTGCGCGCGCCACGAACGAGGCGTTGGCCAGCTTCGCCTGAGCCTTCGCGATCTCGGCTTCGAGTCGCGCGATTTCCTTGTCGAGGCGGTTGCGCTCGGCCTCGACATCGATCTCCACGTGCAGCGCGAGCCGCAGGTCGCCGGCGACCGCGACCGGCGCGTTCGCGGCCGCCGTCGCGAACGACGCCTCGTCGGCGAAGGCGGTGACGTCGGAGACGCGGGCTAGCGTCCGTAACAAGGCGGTCGCTTCGTCCGCGAAACCTGCATCGCCGGTCGTGTAGAGCGGCACCTTGTCGGACGGCGAGAGCTTCATCTCCGCGCGCAGGTTGCGCACCGCGGTGACCGCGGCCTTGAGCTTGCCGATCCACGCATCCGCGGCCGCATCGACCTTGCCGAGCTGGGCCTCGGGGTACGCGGCCGTGACGATGCCGTGCGCCGTGCCCGTCGCGCGGCCGGCGACGGGCGCCACGCGCTGCCAGAGCTCCGCGGTGACGAACGGCGTGATCGGATGCAGCAGGCGCAGCACCGCCTCGAGCGTGCGGATCAGCGTGCGCCGCGTCGCGCGCTGCTGCGACTGCGTGCCCGACTGCAGCTGCACCTTCGCGATCTCGAGGTACCAGTCGCAGTACTCGTCCCACACGAACGAATACAGCGACTGCGCCGCCTGGTCGAGCCGGTACTCCGCGAACGCCTGCTCGACGGCGGCCTCGACGCGCTGCAGCTCGCCGGCGATCCAGCGGTCCGCGGCCGAGAACGAGAGGTAGCCGTGGAAGGGCTGGCCGGGCGCGCACTCGTCCTTGGTGTGCTCCTTCAGGCCGCAGTCGGCGCCCTCGGTGTTCATGAGCACGAAGCGCGTGGCGTTCCAGAGCTTGTTGCAGAAGTTGCGGTAGCCCTCGCAACGCTTGGTGTCGAAGTTGATGTTGCGCCCGAGCGTGGCGCGCGAGCAGAACGTGAAACGCAGCGCGTCGGCGCCGAACCCCGGGATGCCGTGCGGGAACTCGCGCGCCGTGTCCTGGCGGATGCGCGGGGCGGTCTCCGGCCGGCGCAGCCCGGTCGAGCGCTTCTCGAGCAGCGGCTCGAGCGCGATGCCGTCGATGAGGTCGACCGG
>NZ_JAFAGT010000025.1 GCF_019237615.1 Roseateles sp.
GTCAGAAGATCACCTGCGCACCACCCCCATCGTCCACGATGACGCTGAAACAGCGTCCACGATCAGACTGAAACGCCGTCCACGATCACGCTGAAATCCCGTCCACCATCAGCCTGAAACGCCGTCCACGATGGGCTGAAATACGCAGCTGGCAGACCTGTTTCGCGAGCCCCTGCCGCTGACTGAGCAGCAAGTCCGCGAGGTCGTCCTTCCGTTGCTGGCCAAGTTCGACTTCGGGCCAGCGACCAGTAACCTGACCGATGAACAGGTCCGCGAGTTCACCCTGGCATGCCGAGACCCCTACCGCGACGGGACCGCCCACCAGGACCGCTATGCCATCCGCGATTGTCAGGACAGCCTGCGGATGCAATTCCATCCCGCGGTCTTGGAGACGGCCCAAGCCTTGGCTGCGAACTACGAGCTGCTGCTTCGGGCGCGCCGGTCTGGCTATGCCGAAGTGCAGCTTTCAGTCCGTACGAGCTGCAAGTGCATGGCCGCGGCGATTGGTGCCAAGGTTGCGTCGGTGGAGGGCCTCCTCGCGGCCTTCGAGCAACGGGACAGCCGCTACCCCGTGCTGCCGGAGCCGTCCGTGGCTTGTGCGTCTGCGGAAGACCCCAGGATTTGCCGGGTTGCCATGACTCAGCTTGAGCCGGTGGACAAAACGGCACCCGGCTATGACGAGGACTTTCAGCGGTGGGCGGTCCAAATCCTGGACCCCGACCGTCAAGACCTGGGGGGCGATTGGGCGTCGATGCTCAATACCAAGTAGACGTCCAATGGCTTTGAACAACCCGCACTCGGTTCAGCTAGAAGACCCAGCAGCGATACCCGCTGGACTTCTCAAGGAGTTGGCATCCCACGAGGGGCTCTTCCGTTCCACGCGCGATACGGAGGGCTTGGTTCGGGGCGGGCCGCTCGCCGCAATTGCTGATGCCCTTACGACGCACCTGCGAGGCCAGCGCATCCGCGATTACCACTGCACTCGTGAACTGGAGCCGGGGTACTTCGCAACCCACGGCCTTCGGCTGACGGCGGTTGACCATCATCAGGCTGACGTTCTGGAGCGATGCGGCCACATCTTCACCGTCGAAGAGCAGGCATACATGCGGCGGCAATGGGCAGAGTACTTTGACCCGGGCCAGCGCAGAAGTCGGGAAGGCAAGGTGTGGGCTTGCCTGACGCGCGCGCTCGTGCTCTCTGCAGGGGCGAGACCCTTCTTTGAGGCTTTCGGTGGCGAAGCCATTTACATGCCGCTTGCCGAGAACTCGTCGGCTGCAAAGAAGTTGGCCGTGCTCGGTCGTCCCGTCGTCGTGGAAGTGGCTCTCCCGGGCAACCGGCTGCGCTCGTTCTGCGATGCTGCATGGTGCGTTCTCAACTACCACCACCGTCGCATCAACCCGGATGCCCATGCGATGGAGTCCGAGGGTTACGTGTGTGACGAGGTCCCACCATCCGACGTGCTGGACGTCGTACCCTTGAAGGATTTCACCGCCGCTGTCCGGTGACAACGATTGACGCCGGCCGGCCAAGCCCGTATACATATACAGGTCAATCCACGCTGCACCGCCGCACATGACCACCGACAAGATGGTTTTCCGCTCTGTCTACGTTGACCCAGACGTAGACCAGGCTCTGCGCGCGCAAGCCGCCGAGTCAGGAGTGTCGAAAGGCGAGATGTTCCGCACATACCTGGCCAAGGGCATGCGTTCAAAGCGTGCTGCGGGGATGCAGCTAGACGCCGGTGTCACCCTTGCCATGCGGACTGTTTATCTCCCGGCCGAGGTCGATGACGAGTTGCGCACGCGCGCCTTCATGCTGAGAACGACCAAGAGCGACCTCATCCGCAAATACCTCTGGGCAGGGATGACGGCCCTGCAGCGCGCTGCCCAGGGCTCAGCCAGAACCCGCACCCGCCACCAGACGAGCAACCGTAGCCGGTAGGGACAGACCGAGTCGCTCGGCGAGCTTGGTCAGGTCGGCGTGAACATTCGCTGGGAGGCGCACGCTGCGCAAAGGCGCATCTCGCTGACTCTGCATACGGGCCTGGCGAAGCGTGGCAAGCAACGCCTGGCGCCCCTCAGCGTTCAGGTGAAGCTCGAGCCAAGCGTTTGCCTCCACGGCGAAATCTCCTTGGCGGAGCGTCAATCCGCGCCTCCGTAGGGCAACCAGAGACCGCCTCGTCTCCTTCAGGCCGACCGAGAAGTACTCCGCCCTGCGGTCGAGTGCGCGCTGGGCGTAGCCCAGGGCCACATCGGCCTGGCCAGGGGGTAGCGGGGTGCGAGGGCGTCCCATGGGCCTATTTTAGCGTGAGCGACTCACGGTTATTTCGCCAAGCAAAACGGGGCAAAAAATCGCTAGAGGAGGAACTCCAACTCCCCGCTAGCCCGCGCCAGTGCTAGCTTTCCGGGGATTCTTGGGCCATTTGCGTAGTAAAACCCCCAGAAGCCAAGAAGGCCGCCCGAGGGCGGCCTTGTTCCTGAGCCTGCAAGGCTCAGTTGTTGACCATGATCTCGCGCCAGTTCAGGCGTTGCAGGCCGAGGTTCGCGGGGCTGCGCGTGTCCACCTTGGAAACGTTGCAGGAGGGGCCGACGCAAGAGGGGTCGGGGGTGTCCGTTCCCGCCACCAGCACGGACTTCCCGACGCCGTTGATGTTGACACTGTAGAAGTTCAGGTCGATGACGACGCCTTGCTTGCCGACAAAGCAGCTTGCGCCGCCGCCCGTCAGTCCACAGTAGCCGGAGCCGAGGTCGATCGCATAGACGCGGCTGGTGCCGTTGGGGGCACAGGCGTCCGTGGAACTGGGGGAGGTCGCCGCGAACGCCACCGTGCCGTAGAACGAAGTGGGATCGGACAGGATCCGCCAGCCAGGCCCGTTGGCCGAGACACCGAGGTCCAGATACCAGCCGAGCTGGGTGCTCAGATTCAGCGAGATCTTGGTATTCAGATCGGTCAGCTGCAGCATGTTGGAGACTGTCAGCGGGAAGGTGATGCCGGCCGGCAGGGTCGAGGTCTGCCCCGAGATCGTGCCGTCCACGCTGAAGGCGGCATTCGAGCCATCGATGATGGCGAAGAAGCGTTGCGCCTGGGTGTTGTTCAGGTCGGAGGAGTCGAGCAGCCGGCCCGTGCCCACGGTGATGTAGCGGCGGTTGGTGCCGGGCTGCACGACGGGCAGGGGCTTGCTCGTGACAGGCAGCGCGCTGCCGTCGGACCCCACCAGGGTCGCGAACTTGATCGGCGTGGGATAGGCGCCCGTGCCGGTGACGTCCAGGCGCCAGACGTTGCCCATCAGGTCGCCGCCATAGATGGCGTCGGCGTAGCCGTCGGTCAGGTCGAGCACGAACGCGTTGACATGGGCCATGCCCGCCTGGTTGGTCGCCGAGCAGGTGCCGCAGGTCGTGGCCACCTTCTCCAGCAGCGCGCCGGTGCGCGGGTTGATGAAGAAGAAGTATGCCTTGCCGTCCGTGTTGTTGTATCCGGAGCCGGCGATGACGACCCAGCCGTACTTGCGCGTCTTCACGACGACCGGTTGGCCGTAGGTGAAGCCCATGTCGTTGTCGCGGAACTCCCAGAGCACCTTCTGCGCGGCGACGGACTCGCTGGTGACCACGGTCGGATCGGTGATGTCCAGTGCGTAGATCGCCTTGCCGCCCTTGCCCAGGCCACCGACCAGGATGGTGCGCCAGTCCGTGCCGCTGCCGCCCGCGGTATTGCCGAAGTCGACATCGATGGTCAGCGGCGTGGCGTCCACCATGAAGTGGTGCAGGAAGGTCGGATTGCCGATCGACGCCAGGCCGTCGGTGCTGCCCGATCCGCTGGGACCGTTGAACAGGGCGCCCGGGATGTAGGCCCAGATCTCCTTGCCCGGCGTGCTCGGATTGCTGGCCGGGAACGTGCTGGTGGTCAGGCTGCCGTCCACCGCGTGCACCATGCCGTCGTTCGAGGCCACGTAGGCCATGGGCGGCCTGGCGGCGTAGGTGGTCTTGAACGCGTCGTAGCCCGGGTTGTTGGTGGCCGAATAGGGGGCGGAAGGCGCAGCAACGGGGCGGACCTTGGCATTGACGGTGTCGCCCAGCAGCTTGGCGCGGTCCCGGTAGGCGTTCGTGGAGCCGGCCACCGTGGACGACAGCTCGTTGGTTCGATCGCCGCGCAGGTAGTTCAGGTAGTTGGCCGAATCGTTGCCGGGCACATAGGTCGTGTCGAGGGCGGCCAGCTGGCTGCTCGAAATACCACCGACACCGCTGCGGAAGGGAACGCCGGCATTGGTCGAGGTGTTGTAGGTGACGATCCTGCGCGCGGTATTCCAGCCCGTGCCGGCGGCCTGGGCGTCCAGCAGGCTGGAGAGGGTCCACTGCGGTTGCAGGCTGGGCGCTCCCGTCGTTTGGTCGAAGGTCGTGAGGCTGGCTTCCAGTTCCCCGGTCCAGCTCTTGGCGTCGAACTTGGTCGCGTAGGAAGCCACGCCAAGTGCCGAGACCTGGGGCAGGGCCGTGGAGAACGACGTCGAGTAGGCGGAGAGCTGGGAGGCGATGCTGGAGAAGGCCTTGTTGAGGCCGGCGACCATCTGGTCCGCCCGTCCCGCCATGTAGTAGTTGTCGGGGCGTGGCGAGCCGTCAGGGACGGTGTCCGTCGTCGTGGCCCACCATGACTGCGTCGCCGCGTTGGTCGCAAACTGCGCCGCCGTCGCCGTCGCGTCCGAATAGTTGGAGGGCGGCTTGAAGCCACCGTACTTGGCGGCCAGGTAGAACTGGTTGTTGGTCTTGAAGACCTGGAATTCCATGACGTCCAGCCAGTAGGTCTGGATGGTCTGGATGCCGGGCTTGTCTGGACGAATGTCGCTGATGTTGGACCAGTAGGCGAGGCCGGCCATCAGCGCGCCGTTGTTGTTGCAGCAGCCGTTGAAGCCCTGGACGGTGCCGAGCGAGCTGCCCATGCCCTGGAGCACACCCACCCGGTTGGTCCAGGCGACGGAATCGACGCCCGTGTCGGCCGTGACTTCGGGCGGCTTGGCCGGCTCGGATGCGCCGGTCGCGCCAGGGAGGTTGCGGTCCGCATGGGTGTTGACGTCACCGATGCCGAGAATGAAGTTGCGCTGACAGGAATACTGGATGGGGTCGTCCCAGGTCTGGATGATGGGAAAACCGTCGATGAAGGTGGTCTTGGTCGCTACATTGGCGCCGGACATTGAAGTCCATGACGAGACATTGCCGAGATTGCGGTAGTAGCGTTGCGCCGCGTAGTACAGCTCGCTCACCGGGTCGTAGGTCTTGTAGCTGCCGGGGGTGATTTCGCCGAACTTGTTCAGGTAGTTCATCACCCCGCTGTTGGTCACCGCAATGCCGAAGTTGGTGTTCGTGTCGGCAGCGTCGCTACTGTCGGGGTTGACGACCATCACGCCCGTGGTGGCGTCCCATTCGGACTTGGCGTTGATCACGGGAATGCCGCCGGGCACGGGCATGGTCGGGCCGATGAACTTCTGCCGCGCCCGCATCACGCCGGCGTCGCGGCTGAGGCTGCTGTCGTTGAGGTAGCCAAAGGCGCTATAGCGGATCTTGTCCGAGTACTTCTGCATCAGGCCGGTGGGCTTGAAGGAGTTGGAGCCGTACTGGGTGCAATTGCTTTCGCGGTCGCTTGCGGCGGCGGCGGGGTCGCAAACCTTCACGCGAATGAAGACTTCGTAGAGCGTGCCTTGCGTGTAGGCCGCACTGGGGTTGTAGTGGGTTGCCGCATTGCCATAGTTCGGTGACGGCACGCCGCTGGTCGACGTCATGAAGCGCATCTTGTTGCCCAGCGACCAGATGCGCGTGGCGATGCCGGTGGCGGTGGAGAACGGCGTGGCGCCGGCCACGGCGGCATTGGTGGAAACGCTGCTGTCCGGGAAGTTGCTGGTGCTGCCCTGGTTGGTGCCCCAGGCCTTCTCCAGCACGGTCAGCGAAGCGGTGTCGATGACGCGGTAGCCGCCCGTCAGCGCCCAGCGGAAGGGGTCGATGGTCTGCATCGAGGCCCAGTTCAGGTAGTTCCCGCTCCACTTGCCCGAGCAGGTGCGGTTGGTCGCGGCGCCGTTGGGATAGAAATAGTTGTCGGTGCTGGTGCCGTCCGTGTAGCGGTAGGAGTAGCACTTGCCCGGATCGAAGTAGCCGACGTAGGTGTTGGCCGACGAATAGGTGCGTGACGGGTGGGCCACGCTGATGGCGGTGGGGTACTCCACCGACAGCGCGAGCGCGAGGTTGCCGGGCACATTGACGGACGTGTACACCGGCTGGTCCGCCAGCGAGACCTGAGCAGACGATGTCGCGGCAAGCGTCGCGAGGCTGGCCGTCAGAGCCAGGCAACGAAAGGAGACGGCAAGGCGAACTGCATTCATGGGGAACCTCGAAACGCCCTGAGCAAGCTCAGTTGGTGGTGAAGGTGGACTGGAAGAAGGACAGCGTGTTGCGTGAGCCCATCACCCGTACAGTGATGCGGTAGATGGGCTGCTGGGGGACGGCTGACGGGTTCGCGTTGTTGGCCGCGCCGCTGTTGGTCTGGGAGTTGATCCACTCGCTCGAACTGCCGCCGAAGACGGTCTGGTTGGCCATGGTGCAGGTGCTGCTGGTGCAGGCCCCGGTGGCGGTGGACATGCGGTCGACGACGTAGCGGATGGTCACGCCCGCGCTGCTCACGCTGATGTCGTTGGCTGCCGTTCCGACCGTCGCGAAGACGGCATCGGACAGCAGCGCGTTCGGGATGCCTTGCGCGTTGGTGGCAAGCAGCGTGGCGCTGTAGTTGGCGCCCGGCAGGTTGGTGTTGCGTGTCGTCACGCTGGCCAGTGCTCCGCCGGTTCGCACGGCATTCATGGCCAGCTGCAGCGCCCGCTCGCCTTGATTGCTCAGGTCGCGCTTGAAGCCGATATTGCCCACGTTGAACTGGCTGGAGTTGATGGAGCGCGAGAGGGCCACGGCGCCGATCATCATGATGACGAGCGTGATGAGCGCGAAGATGAGCACGATGCCGTGCTGGCCCTGCCTGGGCGAATGGGGGGGGAGGTGGGGGCGCTTCATCACGGCGTTCAGCGGGAGTAGCGGACGTTGCGCAGCGGCACCGTGAACTCGACGACACGGTAGCGCTGGTTGGTCGTGCCCGTGGGCACGGTATAGGTGTAGGTCACACCGGCGCCAAGATCGCTGAACATCTGCAGCGTGGCCGGCGTCACATCGGACTTGTCGACCAGGTCGCTGCGCAGGATCAGCCCGACGCGAACGGCGAGGACGGACTGCAGATTGGTCTGGGCGACCGCCGTGCCGGCCGTCAACTCGGCGGCGGTATAGCCGGCGGTGGTCGGCGCAATCCATGCGGTGACCTGTCCCAGGCCGGCGCGCACGGTGTCGACGCCGTACAGCACCCGCATGTCGACGACGCCGTCGACCAGCGCCTCGGCATTGCTTGAGCTCAGCTTCAGCAGGTCGTAGGACCGGAGCGTCCCGTTGCCATCAAGGCCAAACAGCATGAACCGCGGCAGATTGCCGGTGACGTTGCCGAGTACGGACACGAAGGCGTTGCCGTTCGAGAAACCAAGCAGCGACTTGCCGTTGATCGTGTCGGCGGCGTAGGCGCCGCCGAAGGTCAGGACCTGCGCAGCACCCCCGGCGAAGCCGTTGCTCACCTGTTGCAGCATGCAGCCAACGCCTTGCTGGGCCAGCAGCACCAGGTCGCCGCCGCGGATGCCCAGCGTGTTGGACAGCTTCAACTGCCCCGCAGCGGTGGACTTGGGCGAGACCGGCAGGCCCGACTCGCTCAACCCCGAATTGCCGGTCGCCATGGCGATCACGTCGGACCCGTTGGCGCCGAGGCCGGCATAGACGATCAGCGGCGCCAGCACATAGGTTTGCGGCACGGTGGCGAAGGGCGGCGGGAACGCCGTCGTCGATGGCAGCAACTGGCCGTTGTTGAGCGAAGCGTTCAGTACGCAGCCGTAGTTCTCGGCCGTGGCCTGGCTGAAGCCCGCGCCGGCGCTGCGCAACTGGCGATCCAGCATATAGGCCGCATAGGCGGTGTTGCTTGTCAGGTCGTTGCTAGACGTCACGCCGCGCCGCACCGATTCCTGCCGGGCCACCATCATTGAAATGGTCAGCGTCAGCACCAGGCCGATGGCGACGGTCACCATCAGCTCGATGAGGGAAAAGCCGCGACAGGTGGCAGGGGAGGGGCGCGTCATTGCGGAATCACCACGTCCGTGAAATAGGTGTGCGTGTCGTTGACGGCCCCGGTCGACTGCACGGGCGTCCAGGTCACCGTCACGCGCGCCGTCGTCGCGTTCGTCACGCTCACGGTGCCGGTGCCGTTGGGGACACCACCATTGGCTGGGTTCGCCACGCGGGTGGCCCAGGCGGTGACCACCGCCGGATTCAGGTTCACCGTGTTCTGGTTGAACATCTGCGCCGCGATCTCGCTGGCCAGCAAGGCGGCGCGTTGGGAATCCTCGCTGCTGACCGAGACCTGCAGCGCACGGGCCTGCAGCGTGATCAGGCCCAGCAAGCCGAAGGACACGATCAGGATGCCCACAAGCATCTCGATCAGCGAGAAACCACGGCTGATGCGGCGGGGGGGATTCATCATCGGCATCCGTCGGGGGCTGTCGAGGCCTTGCCCGGGTCGCACATCCGGACGGAGCCCGCCAGGCTGACCGTCACGCGCAGCGGGCGGTTCTCGGTACTGCTGGCCTGTGGTGCGATGTCGTAGGTGGCGGCCGCGGCCGCGCAATTGGCGCCGATGCCGGTCGGGTTGGTCATCGTCGTCTGACGGCCATCACCGCCGAAGCACAGCGCCGTGGCCGCCGAGGTCAGGTTGATGCCGGTCGACACATCGGTCAGGACCCCGCACTGCACGGCCTCGGCCACGTCGTTGGTCAGCACGGCGTTGGGCACGGTCCGGACCTGCCAGTAACCGCCCGTGGCCGCGACCGTCGCTGCCAGGTCGCAGGTCTTGCTGTTCGTCAGGAAGAAGACGACTGTGTGGGCGCGGCGCTGGGCTTCGCCCTGGGCCACGCGCAGGCCCGACTGCAGCGCGTCCGCCACCGTCCGCACGCGCGCATTGCGGATCCAGGTCACGAAGCTGGGCATGGCGACAGCGGTCAGGATGGCCAGCACGCTGACGGCCACCATCAACTCGATGAGGCTGAAGCCCGAGCCGCGGCGCATCAGCATGCGTCGCCCTTCTTCATGATCCATTTGGTGGCGCAGTTGCTGCCCCAGGTCGACGGCACCGTCGAGCTCCGCACGTCCTGCTGGTTGATCGTGAAGGTGAAGCCGAGCACCGGGCCGCTGCCCACGGCCTGCAGCGTGAAGCTGCTGGTGTCGGGCGTGCCGGAGCAACTGATCAGGAAGCTGCCGAAGGTGCGTGCCGATGTCGTGGCGTTGTTGCAGGGAGAGACGAAAGTGCCGGTGTTCGCATAGGTGCGGTTGTCCTGGTAGTAGCGCTCCATCTGCGCGCGCATCGTCGTCAGGCCCGAGCTCGCGTCCGCCAGGCGGCTGCGCGTCACGTAGTCCCGGTATTGCGGGATGGCAATGGCGGCAAGGATGGCGATGATGGCCACCGCGATCATCAGCTCGATGAGCGTGAAGCCGGCGAAGGTGGCGGCGGAACGGGGACGATGGCGCATGGTGGAGCTTTGCATGGCGGGTGCAAGTATTTTGGTGGCGAGGGGCACTGACGCGATACCGCTCGTCGCGATGCGGCGAACGCTGGTCGCGGTCGCGCGCTGAATCGTGAACTGGCGCACGCTTGGAGCCCCGCCAGCAAGGGTCGCGCGACCAGATAAAGGCAAGCAGACGTAACTGCCCAGGGCTGCGGCCTCCGCCGGGAGCGCCGGTCGGCATGCTGACGGTCTTCCCCAGCGGCAATCCTGGGGGGCTGGTGTTTCCCCTATCATGGCGCCCTTTGTACCCGCCCGGCCCCGGCCCGACTGCGTGACCTCTCCTGCAAACGCTCCCCTGATCGAACTGCGCGACGTCAGCTGCGGCTATGGCGATCGTGTGGTGCTGGACGGCGTCAACCTGAAGCTGGAGCGCGGCCAGGTGCTGGCGCTGATCGGCACCTCGGGCGGCGGCAAGACCACCGTGCTGCGCCTGCTGGGTCGCCAGCTGCGGCCGCTGTCCGGGCAGGTGTTGTTCGACGGACAGGACCTGGCGCCGCTGGACCTGGCGGGCCTCTACGCGGTGCGCCGGCGCATGGGCATGCTGTTCCAGTTCGGCGCACTGTTCACTGACCTGTCCGTGTTCGAGAACGTCGCCTTCCCGCTGCGCGAGCACACCGACCTGTCCGAGGCCATGATCCGCGACCTGGTCCTGATGAAGCTCAACGCCGTCGGACTGCGTGGTGCGCGCGACCTGATGCCCAGCGAGGTGTCGGGCGGCATGGCGCGGCGCGTCGCGCTGGCCCGCGCGATCGCGCTGGACCCCGATCTGGTGCTGTACGACGAACCCTTTGCCGGCCTGGACCCGATCTCCCTGGGTGTGGCGGCGCGGCTGATCCGCGACCTCAACGATGCGCTGGGCCTGACCAGCGTCATCGTCTCGCACGACCTGCACGAGACCTTCGGCATCGCCGACCGCGTGGCGATGATCGCCAACGGCCGCGTGGTCGCCCAGGGCACGCCGGACGAGCTGCGCCATAGCGACGACCCGCTGGTGCGCCAGTTCGTCGGCGCCGAGGCCGACGGGCCGGTGCGCTTCCATCAGCCGGCCCGGCCGGTGGCCGAGGACTTCGGGGTGGCGCCATGATGGCCCTCGCCAGACGCATCGGGGCCGGCTTGCGCGGTACGCTGGTCGATGTCGGCGCGGCCACGCGGCTGCTCTTCACGCTGCTCGCGCGTTCGCCCCGGGCGCTGGGGCGCTTCGTGCTGGTGCGCGAGCAAGTCTTCTATCTGGGCAACCGCTCGCTGTCCATCATCGGCGTGTCTGGCCTGTTCGTCGGCTTCGTGCTGGCCCTGCAGGGCTATTACACGCTGCAGCGCTATGGCTCGGCCGAAGCCGTGGGCATGCTGGTGGCGCTCAGCCTGGTGCGCGAGCTCGGGCCGGTCGTCACGGCGCTGCTTTTCGCCGGCCGGGCCGGCACCTCGCTGACGGCCGAGATCGGCCTGATGAAGGCCGGCGAGCAGCTCACGGCCATGGAGATGATGGCCGTCGACCCGGTGCAGCGTGTGCTGGCGCCGCGCTTCTGGGGCGGTTTCATCGCGATGCCCTTGCTCGCGGCGGTCTTCTCGGCCGTCGGCATCATCGGCGGCTGGCTGGTGGCGGTGCCGCTGATCGGCATCGATGCCGGTGCGTTCTGGTCGCAGATGCAGGGCGGCGTGGATATCTGGTCCGACGTCGGCAACGGCGTCATCAAGAGCCTGGTCTTCGGCTTGACGGCCACCTTCGTGGCGCTGCTGCAAGGCTATACCTGCAAGCCCACGCCCGAGGGCGTGTCTGCCGCGACGACGCGCACCGTCGTGCTGTCGTCGCTGGCGGTGCTGGGGCTGGACTTCATGCTGACGGCCACGATGTTTTCGATTTGATTTGGAGCCAGGAGAACGAAGGATGCAATCCTCTCGACATGACGCGTGGGTGGGACTGTTCGTGCTGATCGGCGGCGCGGCCCTGCTGTTCCTCGCGCTCAAGGCGGGCAATCTGCTGAGCCTGAACTTCGACGAGACCTACCAGGTGTCGGCGCGCTTCGACAACATCGGCGGGCTGAAGCCGCGTGCGGCGGTGAAGAGCGCCGGCGTCGTGATTGGCCGCGTGGAGTCCATCAGCTTCGACGACAAGACCTTCCAGGCCAAGGTCACGATCAACCTGAACAAGGGCGCGCTCTTTCCCAAGGACAGCTCAGCCAAGATCCTGACCGCCGGCCTCCTGGGCGAGCAGTACATCGGCCTGGAGCCGGGTGCCGACGAGAAGAACCTCGTCGCGGGTGATGTCATCCGGCAGACGCAGAGCGCGGTCGTGCTGGAGAATCTGATCGGCCAGTTCATCAACAGCAAGGCTTCGGACATGGGCAGTACCACGCCGGCCTCGGGGAGCAAGCCGTGAGCCGCGCCCTTCGGGCCCTGGCCTTGATGGTGCTCGTGGTGGGTCTGGCAGGCTGCCAGACCATGCAGGGCGTCGGCACGCGCATCGAGCGCGCCGTCGACAAGGTCATGGGCTCCAAGGGCCAGCGGCTGGACCCCTGGGAGTCGTGGAACCGCAAGGTCTTCGCCTTCAACGAGAAGCTGGACGAGCATGTGCTCAAGCCGGTCGCGACGGCCTATTCCGAGGTGGTGCCTTCGCCCATCCGCACCGGCATCGGCAACTTCTTCGGCAACGTCGGCGACGCCTGGTCGGCGGTGAACCTGCTGCTGCAGGGGCGCTTCAAGGCAGGCGTCGAGCAGGGCATGCGCTTCGCCGTCAATTCCACCCTTGGCCTGGCCGGGCTGCTGGACATCGCCAGCGAGGCCGGACTGGACAAGAACAGCCAGGACTTTGGCAAGACCCTGGGCAAATGGGGCATGGGCACTGGCGCCTACATCGTCTGGCCGGTGTTCGGGCCCTCGTCGGTGCGGGACTCGCTGGCGCTGCCGGTGGACTGGCAGGCCTCGCCGGCCATGCTCTTCGATGACGGCCGCAAGAAGGTCGCCATCACGGGCCTGAGCCTGATCAACGTCCGCGCCAACTTCCTGCGCGCCAGCGAGATGCTGGAAGGCATTGCGCTGGACAAGTACACCTTCTACCGTGATGCCTATCTGCAGCGCCGCGGCAGCTTCGACGACGACGATGAGGTGGAGGTGCTGGTGCCTGGTGCCGCCGCCTCGGCCCCGGAGGCCGCCGCGTCGGAGCCCGCCGCCACTGTAAAGAAGCCCGCCGAACCCGCCTCTGCGGCAACACGGTGAACCGATTGACGGGCCGGCGCGTTATGGACCGGACCCTGTTCAGAGAAAGCGACACCATGACCTTGCTGACTTCCCTGCGCCGCCGTGCGCTCACCGTGGCCACCCTTGCGACCCTGAGCCTGGGTTTGGTGCATGCTGCCCACGCGGCCGATGCCGGCGCACCCGACCAGTTGATCCGCCAGCTCTCGCTGGAGACCATCGAGGCCGTCAAGGCCGACAAGGACATCCAGGCCGGCAACATCAACAAGATCATCGCCCTGGTGGATTCCAAGGTGATGCCGCATATCAACTTCCAGCGCATGACCGCCTCTGCCGTGGGCCGCTTCTGGCGCCAGGCCACGCCCGAGCAGCAGGCCAAGCTGCAGGCCGAGTTCAAGACCCTGCTGGTGCGCACCTATGCTGGCGCGCTGACGCAGGTGAAGGATCAGACCATTGGCCTGAAGCCCCTGCGCGCCCAGCCGACCGACACCGAGGTCGTCGTGCGCACCGAGATCCGCGGCAAGGGCGATCCCATCCAGCTCGACTATCGCCTGGAGAAGGCCGGTGACGTATGGAAGATCTACGACGTCAACGTGCTGGGCATCTGGCTGGCGGACCAGTACCGCAACAGCTTCGCGCAGGAGATCGGCGCCAACGGCATCGATGGCCTGATCAAGAGCCTGGCCGACAAGAACGCCAAGGCCGCTGGCGCAACGCCGGCCAAGGGCTGATGTTGAGCGGCCTGAAGCTGCCCGCGCGGCTGCGCATGGATGGCGCCAGCGCCGCCTGGGCGCTGATGTCGCCGGCCCTGCGGGCGGAGGCCGCTCAGGTGCTGGCTGCGGCAGGCCGCGAGGTGTGGCTGTCGGCGGCGGAGCTGACGGATTTCGATTCCTCGGCGCTCAGCCTGCTGCTGTCCGCCGCGCGCCAGTGCCGCGAGCAGGGCGCCACGCTCAAGCTCGACGCCGCTCCCGAGAAGCTGCGCGAGCTGGCGCGCGTCTACGGCGTGGCCGAGCTGCTGTGGCCGCCGGCGCTGGCGGCCTGAGCCTCAGCCCGCGTAGCGCTTGGCGCGCAGGTTCTTCTTGATCTCCTGCAGCATGGGCCGCAGGTGCTGGCCCAGCTTCAGCGCGACGCCCGTCGTCAGGATGTCCACCGCGATCAGGTGCAGAAGCCGGGACACCATGGGGCTGTAGCGGTCGAAGTCCTCGGGGTGGTCCACCGCCAGCAGGATCTGGCTGGGTCCCAGCGCCAGCTGCGCCAGCGGCGAGGCGCTGGCCGTGATGATGATGATGGTCGCGCCCTTCTTGCGCGCGATCTCCGCCGCGTCCAGCAGGTCGCGGCTGCGGCCGGAGTTGCTGATGATGACGGCGCAGTCGCCCGGCTGCAGCATCGTGGCGCTCATCAGCTGCACATGGCCATCGCTGGTCGCCACCGTGTTGACGCCGAGGCGGAAGAACTTGTGCTGCGCGTCCTGGGCCACGATGCCCGAGTTGCCGACGCCGTAGAACTCGATGCGCTTGTTGTGGCGCGCCGAGTCGGCCAGCGCGTCGATGGCGCGCTCGAAGGCATGGCTGGCCGCGTCATTGCGGTAGTGCAGCAGGGCTGCGACGGCGTTGTCCACCACCTTCACGATGATGTCCGCGGGCTTGTCGTCCTCGTCCACTGCACGGTGCACGAAGGGCACGCCCTCGTTGACGCTGCCGGCCAGCTTGAGCTTGAAGTCCGCCAGGCCGTCGTAGCCGACGCTGCGGCAAAAGCGCACCACGGTCGGCTTGGACACATGCGAACGGTCGGCCAGCTCGCTGACCGGCAGGCTGGCAAAGCTGCGAGCATCGGCCAGCAGCAGCTTGGCGACGCGCTGCTCGGCGGGCGGCAGCGCCGGCAGGGCCGCCTTGACGCGTTCCAGGATGCTCATTGTTCCTCCGCCCACGAGAAGCCGTCGCGCGCCACCAGCGCGCTCGCGGCGGCCGGCCCCCAGGCGCCGGCGGCATAGGGGCGGGGGCCGTTGCCATCGGCGTTCCAGGCGTCGAGGATGGGCTCGACCCAGCGCCAGGCCTGCTCCTGCTCGTCGCTGCGCACAAAGAGATTGAGGCGGCCGGCGATGGCGTCCAGCAGCAGGCGCTCGTAGGCGCCGACGCGCTGCGTCGCGAAGGCCTTGTCGAAGTCCAGGTCCAGCGACACCGGCGTCAGCTGCTCGCCGGCGCCAGCGCCCTTCTGCGCCAGCAGCTGCAGCTCCAGGCCGTCCTCGGGCTGCAGCTTGATGACCAGGCGGTTCGGCAGGCTGGCGCCGGGGAAGATCTGGTGCGGCACGGGGCGGAAATTGACGACGATCTGCGCGTCGCGCGCGGCCAGGCGCTTGCCGGTGCGCAGGTAGAAGGGCACTCCGGCCCAGCGCCAGTTCTGCACTTCGGTGCGCAGCGCGACGAAGGTCTCGCAGGTGCTGTCCGGCGGCACCTTGACCTCCTCCAGATAGCCCGGCACCGGTTGGCCGCCGCACATGCCGGCGCGGTACTGGCCACGCACCACGTCGCGCCCCACGGACTCCCGAGTGAAGGGCTTGAGCGCACGCAGCACCTTGAGCTTCTCGTCGCGGATCGCGTCGGCGTCGTTGCTGGCGGGCGGCTCCATCGCGATCATGGTCAGCAGCTGCAGCGCATGGTTCTGGATCATGTCGCGCAGCGCGCCGGTGCCGTCGTAGAAGGCGCCACGCGTGCCGACGCCCAGCTGCTCGGCCAGCGTGATCTGGATGTTGGCGATGCTCTCGCGCCGCCACAGGGGCTCGAAGAGGGCGTTGCCGAAACGCAGCGCCATCAGGTTCTGAACCGAGGGCTTGCCCAGGTAATGGTCGATGCGGAAGGCCTGGCGCTCCGAGAACACAGAGCGCACCGTGCGGTTGATCTCCTGCGCGCTGGCGAGGTCGTGGCCCAGCGGCTTCTCCAGCACGACGCGGACCCTGTCGTGGTTCAGGCCCACGGCGCCGAGCTGCTGGCAGATGCCTGTGAACAGGTAGGGGCTGGTCGCGAGGTAGAGCACGACCGTGTCGGCGTTGCGTGCGTCCAGCCATTCCTTCAGGCCCTGGTAGTGCTCGGGCTGGGACAGGTCCATGCGGCGGTAGTGGATCAGCCCGGCAAAGCGCTCGAACTCCTCGTCGCTCGGGCGCTTGCCCGCGTCGACCTCGCGGAAGCGTTCCTTCAGCCACTCGCGGTAGCGCGCATCGCTCTGCTCGTCGCGCGCGACGGCGAGAATGCGGCCGCCTTCGGGCAGCTTGCCGTGCCGGAAGGCCTGGAACAGCGCGGGCATCAGCTTGCGCCACGTCAGGTCGCCGGTACCGCCAAAGAACACGAGATCAAAAGACATCTGCGGGGTCTCCAGGCCGGCGCCCTTGCCGTCACCACGACAGGGGCGCTAACCGTTGTGTAACTAAGTTTCGTGAAATACTATGCAGCAGTTTCTTCGCCGGGTCAATCCAGTCGACCCGAACACAGGCAGACCATGAACCAGCTCGACCAGCTCAAAGCCTTCACCACCGTCGTCGCCGACACCGGCAACTTCTTGCAGCTCGCGCAGTTCGCGCCGCGCGACGCGACGACCAATCCTTCGCTCATCCTGAAGGCTGTGCAGTCGCCCGATTACGCGCCGCTGCTGAAGGAGACCGTGAATGCCCATCGCGGCCAGCCGCTGGACGAGATCGTCGACCACGTGCTGGTGCGCTTCGGCCTGGAGATCCTGAAGGTCGTGCCTGGCCGCGTGTCGACCGAGGTCGACGCCCGCCTGTCCTTCGACAAGGCCGCCAGCCTGGCGCGTGCGCGCCGCCTCATCGCGCTGTACGAGGCCGCGGGCATCGGGCGCGAGCGTGTGCTCATCAAGCTGGCCTCGACCTGGGAAGGCATCCAGGCCGCCGCCGAGCTGGAGCGCGAGGGCATCCACTGCAATCTGACGCTGCTGTTCGCGTTCGCCCAGGCCGTGGCCTGCGGCGAGGCCAAGGTGCAGCTGATCTCGCCCTTCGTCGGCCGCATCTATGACTGGTACAAGAAGTCGGCCGGCGCGAGCTGGGACGAGGCGGCACAGGCCGGCGTCAACGACCCCGGAGTGAAGTCGGTGACGCAGATCTACGCCTATTTCAAGCAGCACGGCATCCAGACCGAGGTCATGGGCGCCAGCTTCCGCAACATCGGCCAGATCCAGGCGCTGGCCGGCTGCGACCTGCTGACCATCAGCCCGGATCTGCTGGCCCAGCTGCAGGCCAGCGAGACCACGCTGGAGCGGGTGCTGGACCCGGCCAAGGCGCCCGCGATGCCGGCCGTCCATCTCGACGAGGCCGCCTTCCGCTTCGCGCTCAACGAGGACGCGATGGCGACCGAGAAGCTGGCCGAGGGCATACGCCTGTTCGCCGTCGACGCGGGCAAGCTCGACAAGCTCATCCAAGAAGCCTGACCATGGCGAAGCGCTGCGACCAGTCGCCCGTCTGGGCCGAACTGCTGGCCCACTACGCCGCCGACGGTCGCGGCTTCGACATCCGCAAGGCCTTCGCCGAGGACGCGGGCCGCTTCGGCGCGCTGTCCTTCGAGGCCCCCGAGGTCTTTGCCGACCTGTCCAAGAACCGCGTCGACGCGGCCACGCTGGCCCTGCTGCTGAAGCTGGCTCGCGACTGTGACCTGGAGGCCAGGCGCGCCGCGCTGCTGCGCGGCGACCCGGTCAACACGACCGAAGGCCGCGCGGTGCTGCACACGGCGCTGCGCGCGCCGGCCGGCAGCGACGCGCCCTTCAATGCCGAGGTTCAGGCGTCGCTGGACGCCATGCTGGCCTTTGCCGAGGGCGTGCGCCGCGGCGAGCGTGGTGACATCACCGACGTCGTCCACATCGGCATCGGCGGCAGCGACCTCGGGCCCGCCATGGTCGTGCAGGCGTTGCAGGCCTTCGGCCGTCGCGACCTGAGGCTGCATTTCGTCTCCAACGTCGACGGCCACGACCTGGCGCCCGTGCTGGCCGGCCTGGACGCACGGCACACGCTGTTCGTCGTCGCGTCCAAGACCTTCACGACGCAGGAGACACTGGCCAATGCACAGGCCGCCAAGGCCTGGTTCCTGGCTGCCGGTGGTAGCGACGTGGCGCGTCACTTCGTCGCCACCAGCAGCAACACCGCCGCCGCGGCGGCCTTCGGCATCGACACTGCCTTCGGCTTCTGGGACTGGGTGGGCGGCCGCTACTCGCTGTGGTCCGTCATCGGCCTGCCCATCGCCATCGCCGTCGGTGCGGAAGGCTTCCGCGAACTGCTGGCCGGCGCGCATGCGATGGACCGGCACTTTGCGACCACGCCGCTGGCGCACAACCTGCCGGTGCTGCTGGGTCTCGTCGACATCTGGTACCGCAACTTCCACGGCTTCACGAGCCGCAGCGTGGCGCCCTACCACCAGGGCCTGCGCCGCCTGCCGGCCTATCTGCAGCAGCTGGAGATGGAGAGCAACGGCAAGGGCGTGGACCTGGACGGCAACCCGCTGGCGCTGGGCACATCGCCGGTCGTCTGGGGCGAGGCCGGCACCAACGGCCAGCATGCCTACTTCCAGATGCTGCACCAGGGCACGGACGTGATCCCGGTCGAGTTCATCGCCGTCAGGCGGCCCAATCATGGTGCCAGCGGCGAGCTGGCCGAGAAGCTGGCCGACCAGCACCGCAAGCTGCTGGCCAACTGCCTGGCCCAGAGCAAGGCGCTGATGCAGGGCAAGACCGCCGCAGAGGCGCTGACCGAGCAGGCGCCGACCGCCTCGGCGACGCTGGACCGCGACGTGCTGGCGCGCCACCGCAGCTTCCCCGGCAACCGCCCCAGCACCACCTTGATGCTGGACGCGCTGACGCCGCGCTCGCTGGGCGCGCTGATCGCCCTTTACGAGCACCGCGTCTTCGTCACCGGGGCGTTGTGGGGCATCAACAGCTTCGACCAATGGGGCGTGGAACTGGGCAAGGCACTGTGCAACCAGTTGCTGCCGCGCCTGGCATCGGGCGACACAGCGGGCCTGGACGGCTCCACCGCCGGCCTGCTGGCGCGTCTGACCGCCGCATGAAGATCGTCTTCGACTTCGGCGGCGTCGTGTTCCGCTGGCACCCGGCGAGCTTCCTGGCGCGCGTCTGGCCGCATCGCATCGAGACGCTGGAGCAGGGCGCCCGGGCCGCATCGGTGTTCTTCCAGAACTACGGCGGTGACTGGGGCCTGTTCGACCAGGGGCTGATCGGCGCGGACGAGGTCGTGCGCCGCATCTCGGCCCGCACCGGCTGGCCGCGCGGTGAGGTCGAGGCCGTCGTGCGTGCGGTGCCGGACGAGCTGATGGCCATCCCGGCGACGGTCGTGCTCATCCGCGACCTGCGCGCCGCAGGGCACACGCTGCATTTCCTGTCCAACATGCCCGAGCCCTACGCCGACCATTTGAGCGCGACCTACCCGCTGGGCGAGTGGTTCGAGTCGGGGCTGTTCTCGGGCCGGGTCAAGCAGATCAAGCCGAGCGCCGGGATCTACGCAATGGCGGAGCGGCATTTCGGCGCGCAGCCCTCGGAGCTGCTGTTCATCGACGATCACCCGGTCAATGTCGACGCCGCCCTGGCGCGCGACTGGCAGTCCTTCCTGTTCACCGATGCCGCAAGTGCCAGGCGGGAGCTGGTATCCAGGCGCCTGCTGGGCGCCTGATCAGTGCAGGGCCTGCTCGCCGGCGGGCCCGAATTCATCCGGGTCCTGCGGCGGCGCAGCCGGCACGCGAAAACTCTCGCTGGCCCAGGCGCCCAGGTCGATCTGGCGGCAGCGCTCGCTGCAGAAAGGGCGCCACTTGTTGCTCGGAGCGAATACGCTGTCGCCGCTGCATTGGGGGCAGCGCACGATGCGCTCGCCTTGGGCGTTTGTCTTCATTGGCACAGAGCGAGCTCGAAGCCGCTGTCTTCGGGGGCCAGCTTGAGCCGGCCCTCTTCGTCCTGGCGCATCAGGCGGATGGAGATCATCAACCGGTGGCCCGAGATTTCCGGGATGAGGCCCAGGCTGGGGTCGATGCGCATGCGCAGCAACTGGTAGACGCGGCCGGCCGGAAGGCTCTGCTGGAACTGGCCGCCCGTGGCCGCGACCTTGTGCGGCGTGCCCGAGTCGCGCAGCAGGCCCAGCAGGACCTGCAGGCCCTCGGCCAGCGGCATCAGCGTCTGGGTCCAGCCCACCAGGTCCTTGCGGCGGCGCGCCGGCAGCAGCTGCTGCCAGTTGTAATAGGCCGGCAGGTCGAACTCGCAGGTGCCGCCGGGGATGCTGATGCGGCTGCGTATGCTCATCAGCCAGTCGTTGCCCGTCAATGCGGCGCCGGTCTTGCCGGACACGGCGTTCAGGCGCTGGAAGGCGCCGTCGATGCGGGCGACGACCTCGTCCAGGCGAGCCTCTTCCACACCAGGATTGCCGCGGTAGGCATTGAACTGGGTCTTGTGCTTGTCGAGCTCCTTCAGCAGGTCGCTCTTCAGGTCGGCGCGCGCGGCGACGTCGAGGATCTCGAACAGCGTGACCAGCGCGAAATGGTGGTCCAGCGCGGTATCGCGGGCCATCAAGGCGCCGAGACGGTCGAACAGATGCTCGAGGCGGAGCATCGTGCGGATGCTCTCGTTGAACGGGTACTCGTACAGGACCACGGTGGCGACTTCAGTCAGGGCGTGGCGATTGTTTCACAGCCCCAGCGCGCGGCCAGGCTCCTGACCTCCACGCCGAGCGCAGCAAGCGAGACGCCGTCGTTGAGCAGCACCGCATCGGCCGCCGCGCGGCGGGCCTGGCGGCTGGTCTGGGCGGCGAGGGCACCCTGCACGCGCTCCAGCGTCCAGCCCGGGCGCTGCAGCACGCGGGCGACCTGGGTCTCGGCCGAGCAGTCGACGACGAGGACGCGCGAGACCCGCGAGCGCCAGCGGCCGGACTCGACGAGCAGCGGCACGTCGAAGACGATGAGGGGCGCGCGGGCCGCGTCGGCCTGGGCCAGCGCCTCGGCGGTGATCAGCGGATGCAGTATGGCCTCCAGCCGTTGCTTGGAGCCGGCGTCCGAGAAGGCGAGGGCGCGCATGCGGTCGCGGTCCAGCGCGCCGTCGGCGGCGACGAAGTCCGCGCCGAAGGTCCGGGCGATGGCGGGCATTGCCGCGCCGCCCGGCAGGGTCAGGGCGCGCGAGATCGCATCGGTGTCGACGATGGCGGCGCCGGCTTCGCGCAGCAGGCCGGCGACCGTGCTCTTGCCGCTGCCGATGCCGCCGGTCAGGCCCACCCTCATGCCGTCATGCCCAGCCCAGCCAGCCCAGCACCGTGGTCTGCCCCGCAAACAGCACGACCAGGCCGCCGCCGGCCAGGAAAGGGCCGAAGGGCACGTAACGGCCTTCGCGCAGGCCCGCGTTCATCTTCATGATGATGCCGACCACTGCGCCAATGGCCGAGGCGCCCAGCACGATGGGCAGGATCATCTGCCAGCCCAGCCAGGCGCCCAGCGCCGCGAGCAGCTTGAAGTCGCCATACCCCATGCCCTCCTTGCCGGTGGCGAGCTTGAACAGCCAGTAGACCGACCACAGCGACAGGTAGCCCGCCAGCGCGCCGATCAGCGCCTTGTCGAGCGGGATCGTCCAGCCCATCAGCGCGGCGGCCAAGCCGGCCCACAGCAGGGGCTGGTTGATGGCGTCCGGCAGCAGCGTCGTGTCCCAGTCGATCATCGCCAGCGCAATCAGCGCGGCGACGAAGCCGCACCACAGCAGCGTCGTCGGCTGGGCACCGAAGCGCCAGGACAGGGCCGCGAACGCCAGGCCCGTGGCCAGTTCGACCAGCGGGTAGCGACTGGAGATCGGCGCCTTGCAGGCGGCGCATTTGCCGGCGAGACGCAGCCAGCCAACGACCGGCAGGTTCTCGTGCCAGCGCAACTGGTGGCCGCAATGCGGGCAGCGCGAGCGCGGCCGGGAAATGCCGAAGTGCGGCAGCGCCTCGATCCTGGTGCCATAGGCGTCTACCGCCTTGGCGAGCTGCTCGGCCTCCGCGACCGGTGCGCCGGCGACGCGGGCCATGGCGGCGGCGTCGGTCAGCTGCGCTGCGGACTCATGCAGCCACTGCCGCTCCAGCATCAGCGGGATGCGATGGATGACGACGTTGAGGAAGCTGCCGATGCAAAGACCGAACAGGCCGAGAACCCAGGGCGACAGCCAGGCGCTGTAGTCCACCGGCATCAGACCACCTGTCCCAGCTTGAAGATGGGCAGGTACATCGACACGACGATGCCGCCGATGATGCCGCCCAGGATCACGATGATGAAAGGCTCCATCAGGCTGGACAGTGCCTTCACGGCCTCGTCCACCTCGTCCTCGTAGAACTCGGCGGCCTTGCCCAGCATGTGGTCAAGCGAACCCGATTCCTCGCCGATGGACGACATCTGCAGCACCATGGTCGGGAAGATGCCGGTGGTCTGCATGGACGTGGTCAACGCGGCGCCGGTGGAGACGTCACGCTGGATCTGCTCGGTGGCCTCCTGGAACACGGCGTTGCCGGAGGCTCCTCCCACCGAGTCCAGCGCCTCCACCAGTGGCACGCCGGCGGCGAACATCGTCGACAGCGTGCGCGTCCAGCGTGCGACGGCCGACTTGTACATCAGGTCGCCGAACACCGGCACCTTCAGCAGCAGCCGGTCCATGCGCTTCTGCATCTTCTCCGAGCGCTTCCAGCTCTGCAGGAAGAAGTAGATGCCGCCGCCGATGGTGCCGAAGATGGCCCACCAGTAGCTGACGAAGAACTTGGACATCGCGATGACCATCAGCGTGGGCGCGGGCAGGTCAGCGCCGAAGGACTTGAACACGTCCTCGAAGGCCGGCACGACGAAGATCATGATGACGGCCACGACGATGAAGGCGACCACCATGACGGCGATCGGGTAGGTCAGCGCCGACTTGATCTTGTTCTTGATGGCGACGGTCTTCTCCTGGTAAACGGCCAGCCGGTCCAGCAGGGCCTCCAGGATGCCGCCCGACTCGCCGGCCTCGACCAGGTTGCAGTACAACGCATCGAAGTACAGCGGATGCTTGCGGAAGGCCGAGGACAGGCTGGTGCCTGTCTCGACGTCCTGGCGGATGTCGTTGAGCAGCCGGGTCAGGCGCGGGTTGGTCGCGCCGCGCGCGACGATGTCGAAGGCCTGCAGCAGCGGCACGCCGGCGCGCATCATGGTCGCCAGCTGGCGCGTGAAGACGGCGATGTCCTTCTGCTTGATCGAGGTGCCGCCACTGGAGCGGCGCTTCTTGACCTTGTTGACGAGGATGCCCTGGCGGCGCAGCGTGGCGCTGACCATGGCCTCGCCGCCCGCGCGCAGCTCACCCTTGACGATCTTGCCGTTGCGGTCCTTGCCTTCCCATTCGAAGACGAAGTCCTTGATGCCTTTTGCTGCAGCGGTGGCGGTGGCCATGCGCTCTCCTCGGATGGGTTATTCGTTGGTGGCGGACAGCACTTCTTCGAGCGTCGTGACGCCGCCACGCACCTTCACCAGCCCCGACTGGCGCAGGTCGCGCACGCCTTCCTTCTTGGCCTGCTCGGCGATGTCCATCGCCGTGCCCTCGGCCAGGATGATGCGCTGGATGGCCTCGGTGATTGGCATCACCTGGTACAGGCCCAGGCGGCCGCGGTAGCCGTTGGTGCAACTGTTGCAGCCGACGGCGCGGTAGGGCTTCCAGCTGCCGTCGAAATCCTCTTCGGCGAAGCCGGCCTTGAGCAGGGCCTCGCGCGGGTACTCGGCCGGCTGCTTGCAGTTCTCGCACAGCCGCCGCACCAGGCGTTGCGCGGTGATCAGCAGGACGCTGGATGCGATGTTGAACGGCGCCACGCCCATGTTGAGCAGCCGGGTGAGCGTCTTGGGCGCGTCGTTGGTGTGCAGCGTGGACATGACCATGTGGCCCGTCTGCGCGGCCTTGATCGCGATGTCGGCCGTCTCCAGGTCGCGGATCTCGCCGACCATGATGATGTCCGGATCCTGGCGCAGGAAGGACTTCAGCGCGGCCGAGAAGTTCAGGCCCGCCTTGTCGTTGACGTTGACCTGGTTGATGCCGGGCAGGTTGATTTCGGCCGGGTCCTCGACAGTGGAGATGTTGACGCCCGGCTGGTTCAGGATGTTCAGGCAGGTGTAGAGCGACACCGTCTTGCCTGAGCCGGTCGGGCCGGTCACCAGCACCATGCCGTAGGGGCGGTAGATGGCCGCGAGCAGGCGTTCCTTCTCGATCTTCTCGTAGCCCAGCGCGTCGATGCCCAGCTTGGCGGACGACGAGTCCAGGATACGGATGACGATCTTCTCGCCGAACAGCGTGGGCAGCGTGCTGACACGGAAGTCGATGGACTTGCTGCCGAACTTCAGCTTCATGCGGCCGTCCTGCGGCACGCGGCGCTCGGCGATGTCCAGGCGCGAGATCACCTTGATGCGCGAGGACAGCTTGTCCTTGATCGCGATGGGCGGCTGCGTGATCTCGCGCAGCTCGCCGTCGACGCGGAAGCGCACGCGGTAGTGGAACTCGTAGGGCTCGAAGTGCAGGTCGGAGGCGCGCAGGTTGATCGCATCGACCAGCATCTTCTGCAGGAAGCGCACGACGGGCGCGTCCTCGACTTCACCCAGTTCGGCCGACTCCTGCTGCGGAGCAGCCTCTTCCTCCGCGATGTCGAAGTCGAAGTCGCCACCGGCGATGGAATCGAGGGCCTCGGCCGCGCTGGCACCGCTGCTGGTCAGCAGCTTGGCCAGCTTGTCGTGCTCGACGATGACCCACTCGGGCTGCAGCTGCGTCGCGAACTTGATGCGCTCGATGACCTCGAGGTCGGTGGGGTCGGCGCCACCCACGATGAGGCGATTGCCGCGCCTCGAGAGCGCGACGACCTGGTACTGCTGCATCAGCTTCGCATCCAGGACGTTCTGCGGCATGCGCTGCGGGTCCATCGCCGACAGGTCCAGCAGCGGCAGCGCCAGGGCGCTGGACAGCGTGTGCGCCAGCTCTGTCGGAGAGACCTGTCCGCTGGCGATCACCGTGTTGATGAAGCTGGTCTTCTTCTCGCGCGCCTGCTTGACGAGATCCTCCGCAGCCTTGGCCGGGAGCTTGCCGGCATGCACCAGCATGCGCGCGACCCCCGACAGGGCGGACTGGAGCGGCTCGGCTAGCGTGGTTTCCACAGGCAGTTGCGTCGGCGACGAAGGGGGGGGCGGAGTCCATCGATTGTGCCAGTCATGGGCGGGTGCAGAGGCAATCCCGTCGGCCCTGCGCGCCGTGAAGTTTGTCGCGCGTGGGCGCTCTGCGGCCGCGACCCGGACGCCGCGGCGGCGGCGTGCAAACGTTGCAAAACGTGTCATGGACCGTCCGGCCGCCGCGCATGGCTCTTCCGGCCGATGCCGTGGTCGCGAGGACTGCCTAAGCTGCTCGCGTCTTCCCTGCCGGCGTGAGCGAACGCCGCGCGCCGCCACTGCCTGCCACCGCACCCATGCCCCACAACCACCTAAGCGTCACCGGCCGGACGCGCCGCCGGCTCTGAGGCGGCCAGGCCCGGTGCTTCCTAGAATCCGTCGGCCCGTCGCCACTGCGCATGGATATCCACCCGCCGCCCGCCTCGCCCAGCAAGTACCGCGTCCCGCGGGCGCGGCGCGATGCCGTGGCTCGTCCGGCGCTGCTGGCGCGCACGCTGGCGCAGGCGGCGCAGGCCCGGTTGGTGCTGGTGCAGGCGCCGGCCGGTTTCGGCAAGACGACGCTGCTCGTGCAGGCCGCTGCCGCGCTGGCCGCCGCGCCCGGCGGGCAGGTCGTCTGGGTGTCGCTGGACGCCGAGGACAACGACACCAACCGCCTCTTCGCCGCGCTGTTTGGTGCGCTGGCGCCGCTGGAGCTGCCCTGGGCCGTGCCGCCCGACACCGTGCTGGCCCAGTTGCAGGACGCGAGCCCCGGCGCGCGTACCGCGCTGGGCCTGCTGATCGACGCCCTGGGCGCGCGGCCCGAGGCCCGCATCGCCATGGTGCTGGACGACCTCCACCACGTCACGGACGCCGCTGCACTGCAGTTGCTGGACACCCTCATCGCCCGCGCGCCGCCGGAGCTGTGCGTCTTCATCGGCAGCCGCGTGACGCCGACGCTGTCGCTGGCGCGCTGGCGGGTCGGTGGCGAGCTCGTCGAGCTGGGTTTCGAGGACCTGCAGTTCGATCTTGACGCTGTCCAGGCGCTGTGCCGGCTGCGCGGGCTGGAGAGCATGTCCGAGGACGCCCTGCGCGCCGCGCTGGCGCGCACCCATGGCTGGGTCGCGGGCCTGCAGCTGCTGCTGGGCAGCGCGCGTGGCGCTGGTGGCGATGGCAGCGCCCCACCGCTGCTGATCGGGCCAGCGGCCCATCGCCACATGTTCGACTACTTCGCCCAGGAGGTGCTGTCCGGGCTGCCGGCGCCGCTGCAGGACTTCATGCTGCGCAGCAGCGTCCTGCCCGAGCTCAGCCCGCCACTGTGCCAGGCCGTCACCGGCCGTCCCGACGCCACCGCGGTGCTGGACGCCCTTTACGGGCGCCAGCTCTTCCTCACCGCGCTGGACGAGGCCGTGCCCGTGCTGCGATTCCACGACCTGTTCCGCGACTTCCTGGGCGGCGAGCTGGAGCGCCGCCAGCCCGGCCTGGCAGCTGAGCTGCATGCCTGCGCCGCCGCCGCCGAGACGCGTGCCGAGCGCGCCGTGCCGCACTGGCTGGCAGCCGGGCGCTGGCCCGAGGCGCTGGACGGCCTGCGTCGCATCGCCGACGGCCTGCTGGCCGTGGGTGGCACGCAGCGCCTGGAGCGGTGGCTCGACCAGTTGCCGCTCGACTGGCGCGAGCAGCATGCCGAGGTGGCGCTGCTGCGCGGCCTGTGCGCCTGGTCGCGCTGGGACTGGCTGCGCGCCCGCGAGGAGTTCCAGCGCAGCCACGACGCGTTCGAGCGCAACGGTCGCAGCGAGGACCGCTTCCTCGCGTTGGGCATGCTGGGCGCCTGCCACAACGCGATGGGCGACATGCAGCGCAGCCGCGAGGCCTTGCAGGCCGCCGCCAGCGCCCGCCTGCCCGCAGCGCTGCAGGTGGCCTTCGACTCGCTGGGCTCCTGGCATGGCCTGGCCCGCGGCGACACCGCCTCGCTGCTGAGTGCTCTCGGCGCGATGGCCGACAACGCCACCCTCGCGCCCGAGGCGCGCTACCCCAACATCGTGGACATGGGCTATGGTCATTTCATCGGCGTGCCCGGGGCCCGTCCGCTGATGGAGCGCCTGCAGTGGCTGTGCCGTCGCCGCGCGCCCGGCCCGGGTCCGGGCGAGGCCGAAGTGCAGGTGCCGGCGCTGGACGCCTGGCTGGCCTTCTGGCATGCCGACCCTGCGCAGGCACGCACGGCGCTGCAGGCCCTTCTCCAACTGCAGCGCCACCTGCCGGGCGCCGTGATGCTGACCATAGGCGCCCAGCACCTGAACGGCCTGCATCTCGCCGTGCAGGGGCGCACCGCCGAGGCGCTGGCCGCACTGGCCCTGGTGCAGGACACGATGACCGCCGGCTACAGCAGCGGCTGGCGGCGCACCTATCTGCATGTGCAGGCCCGCATCCACTGGCGGGCCGGCGACGCCGAGGGGCTCGGCGCGCTGCTGCCCACGCTGGCCGCGCCGCGCTCCGCCCGCGAATGGCCGGTCCTCGACACCGGTGCCGCACTGGTGCAGGGCCTGCACGCGCTGCTGCGCGACGACCTCGCCGCAGCGCGCGAGAACCTGGAGTGCGCGGTGCAGCGGCAGCGCCAGGCCAGCCTGCCGGCCTTCCTTGGCGACGCACGCCTCAGCCTGGCGATGTGCTGCACGGCCCAGGGTGAACCAGACGCCGCGGCCGCCTGGCTGGACGAGGTGCTGGCGGACGCCGCCCGCGACGAGGGCTGGGGCGTGCTGCTGCTGGAGCCTCCCGACCGGCTGCGGGCGCTGTGGCGGGCCACCGAGGGCCGGCTGCGGCTGCCCGAGGCCGGGCTGGCCGCGCTGCACCAGCGGCTGGCCGCCTGGCAGCACGGGGCCGACGCAGCGCCCCGGCCCGTGCCGGCGGACGACCCGCTTTCCGCGCGCGAGCGGGAGGTGCTGGCGTTGCTGGCCGAGGGGCGGAGCAACAAGCTGATCGCGCGCGCGCTCGACCTCAGCCTGCACACCGTCAAGCGGCATGTCGCCAACATCCTGACCAAGCTCGCGCTCGACAGCCGCACCCAGGCCGCCGCCTACTGGCACCGCCGCTGAGCGGCGCGCATGGCCCGCCGCGGGCTGCGCGATGGCTCCACCGAGCGATGCCGGGCGGGCTGCCGACTCCGAAGATGGCGGGCATCGCCACCTGCTTGCACCGATCCAAGCCGCTTTCCTGGAGTCTGCATGGTCCCGTTTCGACGCCTCGCACCGCTGTACGCCGCGCTCTTTGCCAATTGCCCGCGCGGGCGCGGTTGGTTGTCGCTGGGACGCTCGCGATGAGCCCCGCATGGCTACCCGAAGGGGCTCGGCTTCCGCCTGGCGGGACCGCACGCGACACAGGGGGCGCGCCAGCGAACCCCGCCGTCCATCATGGGCGGCCCGTCATCGCCGTCTTCGGCGCCACCGGTGCCCAAGGCGGCGGCCTGGCCCGCGCGTTGCTGCGCGACCCCTGGCGGCGCTTCGCGGTGCGCGCGTTGACGCGCCAGCCCGGCGCCCGTGCCGCGCGCGCGCTGGCCCAGGCCGGTGCCGAGGTCGTGCAGGCCGACCTTGACCGCCCCGGCACGCTGGCCGCCGCACTGGATGGCGCCCACGGCGTGTTCGGCGTCACCGATTTCTGGGAGCATTTCAGCCCCGAGCGCGAGCTGCAGCAGGCCGCGCAGCTCGCCAGCGCGGCCGCGCGCGCCGGCGTGCGACACCTGGTCTGGTCCACACAGGAGGACACGCGCGCCGGTGCCAGCGCCTGGGCCGTGCCGCAGATGGACGCCAAGGGCCAGGCCGACGCCTTCTTCCGCGCGCTGCCGACGACCTATCTGCTGCCCTCCTTCTACTGGGACAACTTCATCCACCTGGGCCTGCATCCGCAGCGCGAGCCTGACGGCCGCCTGCTCTGGCCGCTGCCGCTCGGCGGCGCGCGGCTGTGCGGCATCGCGGCCGAGGACATCGGCAATTGCGTCGCTGCGCTGTTCGTGCAGGGCGAGGCCGTCATCGGCGAGCGCATCGGGCTGGCCGGCGAACAGCTGACCGGCGCGCAGATGGCCGAGGTGCTGTCGCGCGTGCTGGGCGAGCCGGTGCGCCACCAGGCCATCGCGCCCGCTGCCTTCGGCCGCCAGCCCTTTCCCGGCGCGTCGGAGATGGCGCGCATGTTCGCCTACCAGCAGGCCGAGGCCGCGAGCTACTGCGCCGCGCGCGCGCCCGAGATCGCCCGCGCGCTGCATCCCGGCCTGCTGGGCTTTGCGCAATGGGCGCAGTCGCGGGCCGATGTGCTGCGCCACCTCGCCGCCGCGCCCGGGGGGCGGGCATGAAGGCCGCAGTCGCCCTCGCCGCCGCGCTGGTCGGCGCCGTGCCCGCCCGGGCCGCAATCGACTGCTGGATGGACGCGCCCCATCCGCAGACCGCCGACCGCCTGCCCAGCATGCACGCCAGCGTCGCGCCGCTGCAGCAGGCCCTGCAGCGGCTCAACGCGCAACTGCACCGCCAGACGGCCCTGCAGGCATTGCCGAGCTCGCGCCTGCGCAGCAGCTGGCAGATCGCCGGCCAGTGGGCGCTGCCGGCTCGCGGCGCACATTTCCTGCTGCGCGACCACCGCGAGTCCATGTGGCTGGGCCGCTGCGATGTCGTCAAGGGCGCGGACCGGCTGCCGCCGCGCGCCTCCATCGTCGTGCAGGTCAACCAGCCCGAGGCCTTCTTTGCCACCGCCGTGCCCGAGCTGCGCGACGAGCAGTTCTCGGCCTGGCGCGAGGTCTTCCCGACCGCACAGGTCCAGGGGCGGCCGCTCTACGGCGGCCACATGCTGGTCATCACGGCCGACGGCCGCCTGCCCTGGGTGCCGGTGACGACGGCCGACTACCTCGACTTCACCGAGCGCGACCTGATGCGGCGCCACGTCGAGGCCCGGGCGGCGCTGGCCAGCCAGCAGGTGGCGATGGCACCGGCCGCGCGGGAGGCGGACATCCAGCGCGTGGTGGAGGGCATGCGGCGGGTTGACCCGGCCCAGGCCCTGCGGCTCGAGCAGGAGCTGCGCGCCAGCCTCGCGGCCGAGGCGCGTGCCATCGAGTCCGCCGCAGCACGGCGTGGCAGCCGGGGCCTGGACGATGACCCCATAGGTCGCCAGCTCGACAAGCTGCGCGCCTACCGCAAGCGGCTGGGCGCGGCGGCGTTGGCCGCCCAGGCGCGCCTGGGCCTGAACGGCTTGCGGGACGACGCACATCCGGCCGAGCGCTATCCGGCCCTGGTACGCCCCGATCCGGACTATCCATGGGACCGCCTGCACCCGAGCCGGCCGCAGATGCTGATGGTGTCGGTGCGCGGTACCGGCGAGTTCGAGCTGCCCATGGCTGAAGTGCTGGGCCAACTCGACATCGTCGCGCTGGAGGCACTGGTTCGCCAGCAGCCCTGACGACGGGCTTGTCCACGGCCCCCGAAAACGCCGAAGCCCCGCTGATGCGAGGCTTCGGTGGTCCCGCCTCCAAAGACAGGAAGTTCCCGGTCGGGGTGAGGGGGGCGAACCTCTGGCTTCTACGTCCCGAAGGCCATTTCACACGCCCAGCGGGTCCATTCCCTGAGGCCTTCCCTCGGGAAACCATCACCGTAACCTTCATTTGAGCGCAGGTGAACGAGAGCAGGTGAAGGGGCGCGCTGGAACAAATTTGGAACAGGTTCCTTGCGTCCAGCTTGGCGTATCTGTGCCGATGGGACGTAGTTGAAAGAAATGTCCGAGCGCATCGTTCTTCTCACTCGGCTGGCATTTCCGCTTGCCACGGATACCGGTCCTATCTCCTGCAGGCGCCTCAGATGCAGGTTCGTGTGATGAAAGCTATGCCTTGCAAAATCTCTGAGAGGTCATTTAAGTGCAAGGCATGGCTTGCATTTGCTGCCCCGAACGAAGAGTGTCAGTCATGGCTGACAAAATTGCCGATTCATTCGTATCATGTCAGCCATGGCAGACAAAGTGAGATTGCCGGATGAGCTAGGTCGCCAGCTGCGAGACCAGCGCGAAGCCTTGGGGATGAGCAAGTCCGAGCTTGCCGTGAAGGCGGGCAAAGTTCGGGAGGTCATCTACCGGCTCGAAGCGGGGGAGGACTCCACAGTGTCTTCATTGCTTGCTGTGCTGGGAGCTCTCGGTCTGGCGCTGAGGCTGGAGCGGGCTGGCTTGCCGTCCGCGAGCGAAGTCGCTGCTCGGTTCCAGGACGACGACGATGCTCCCTGAGAAAATTCGTCTTCTGAGCGTCTCCATCGGAGACGCTGTCCAGGCGGGGCAGATGCTCCGGGCATCGACCTATGAATTTCGGTACCTGGCGCCGGAACCTGACCAGCCGACAGTGGCGCTGCTGATGCCGCCCAGCGAGAGCCTCACCTGGCAGGACGGCGACTTGTTTCCGCCCATGGACCAAAACCTTCCCGAAGGTGACCTGTTCATGCGGATTCGGGAGCTGTTCCCGAAGCAGCCGATGACTCCGATGCACATGCTGGCCTTGGTGGGGCGCAACGGGATTGGTCGGCTGGGATTCAGCTTGCCCGACCAGGTCCAGCCCTCCTTGCCGCGGACGTTGAGCAAGGGCGAACTGCTGAGCACGAAGTACACGCCCGAGGTGTTCAGCGAGCTGGTGGCTGCCTACTTGAGCACGGGTGCGGGCATCGCGGGCATGCAGCCCAAGATCATGGTGCCGGACCGTCCCACGGCGCCCATCCCGTCACTCATCGTCAAGGCGGCAAGCGCCGCCTTCCCCGGGTTGGCTGCCAACGAATACCTGTGTCTGACGGCCGCCAAGCATGCCGGCATCGATGTGCCGCCGTTCGCGTTGTCCGATGATGGCCAGATGTTGGTCTTGGACCGCTTTGACCTGGTCGTCCATGCCGATGGTCGGGTGGAGCGGCTGGGCTTTGAAGACATCGCGGCGCTGGCGGGGCTGCGGGTGCGCGACGTTCTGTCGGACCGAAAGTACCAGGGCAGCTACCAGCGTGTCGCCGAGTTGCTGCGCCAGTTCCAGCTTCACAGCAGCAACCTGCATCGCTTCTTCGAGCAGATTGCCTTTTCCATCATGGTCCGCAACGGTGATGCGCACCTCAAGAACTTCGGGTTGCTATACCGCTCGCGCGAGGAGGTGTGGCTGGCCCCGATGTTCGATGTCGTGACGACCTCCATCTACAAGTACACCCGGTCGCCGGGTGGGCCGGAGCTTGAAGACCGCACACTTGCGCTGAAGTTGTTCGCTGGCAGGCACCAGACGAAGGCCTATCCGACGACCGATGAGCTGGTGAATTTCGGCCGCCGCGTGTGCGGCGTCGCTCAGCCCGCGGATGTGATTGCCCGGATAGCGGATGCCATGGGCAAGACTCTGGATGAGGCCAAAGGCGATACGCGTGTCGGCGCGGCGCTGTGGGGACAGATGGCGCAGGCCTGGGAACAAGGGCGCGCGCACGCGCGATGAGCGAACGGCGCCGACCGGTTTCTCGGCTGCCAGCCTGTTGATCGGGGAGGGTGCTCACTATTCACCAAGAAAAGTTCGCACTGGCAGCTGCCTCGTCCCCTCAAGAGATGCGTGGGAGCGCCAGTGGGGTTGGCGCCCTTGTCGGCCAAACCTCTCCGCCGCCGATGTCTTCCATCTGTCCCTAACGCCCTACAGGGACTTCCCGGTTAATCAAGCGGATTGATGTGGGCGGTATTCGGTGGTCGCCTTTGCTGTTTTCCTCAAGACCTGAGTTCGGGTTCGATGCAGTACCACAGAGAACAGACTGCACATCTACAGGCGGCCTTGTTGCACCCG
>NZ_JAFAGT010000098.1 GCF_019237615.1 Roseateles sp.
TGCTCATTCAGGCAAGCGCATTTCGTCGACAGCGACACCAGGCTGCCCCGGCTGCGTCAGGATGCCCACGAGGTCTGCCAGACGACGCGTCTTGGGCCGCAGGACGATGGTGCCGTTGCTCAGCATCGACCAGGCGATTTTGTCTCCGGCCTGCAGACCCAGCCGCTCGCGGACGTCCCGCGGCACGGTGACCTGGCCTTTGCTCGAGATTGTGGTTGGCCCCGACATGAACACCATTCTTTACGGTTTCTGATATCGTAAAGACATGGGCGTCCATTGTCAAACGAGACCGACCGCGGCTTGCGAAACATTGGACTCAAGACGACTCCATGCCCCCCCCTGCGAACGGCAGCCGCTGGCCGAAAGCTACCGTGAGAGTGACCCATTCGATCGACAGTTGTCGCTGCAAAACAGTAGCTGCCGACTACGGGCCATCGCCAGCGCTCTGGTCCGCAGCGACCGGCGTGACGGTCGCGCTTGTTTTGATGCGACTGGAGAGTCACGAGCTGCATCACCATTGATACCAAAGCATCCCATGCGAATCACCGTGCCCCTTGGCGACGCCCTTTACGAGAAGACGCTTGAGGTGGCCGCCCCCGACATGGACAAGGCGGCCCCGTTCCGCAAAGCCGTCGAGACCTTCGCGCGCGTGCAGGCCGCCAAGCGCCTTGCCGCGCTCGGCGGCAAGGCGCCGGAGATGCGCGACGTGCCAGGCCGCCGCGAAAACACCGACCAATGACCAGGGTGCTGGCCGACATCTCGGTCTGGGTGGCGCACTTCCGGCAGGTCAGCCCCGAGTTGGTGGACCTCAGCTGCTGGCCTCGTCCCTCATGATGCCCGGCGCCGCGCTGTAGACGCTGGACCAGCGCCTGGTCGCGCGGGCACAGCGCTTGGGCGCTATGCACCGGCCGGCGCTCCGCTGAAACCGGTCGCCGCACGTGCGGCGGCTACATTGCAGTACCGCAACGCCAGCCCGATTCACCAGGCCCGTCGCACTGCGGCAACCGGCCCCGGCCTGCCCTTGTCTCACCCATGCCCTCGCTTCGCCCCACCACCCCGCCCGCCGACCGCCCGCAGACCCTGGGCGAGGAGATCGCCAACGCCATCAGCCACGGCCTGGGCGCCTTGCTGGCCGTGGCGGCCCTGCCCATCCTGGTGATCCAGGCCATGAATCACGGCAGCGTGGCCGACGTGGCCGCGGCGGCCATCTTCGCGGCCACGGCCATCCTGCTGTACGGCATCTCGGCGCTGTACCACGCGCTGCCCGCCTCGCTGGCCAACGGCCGCGTGAAGGCCTGGCTGATGCGGCTGGACCATGCGGCCATCTACGTCTTCATCGCTGGCAGCTACACGCCGTTCACGCTGGGCGTGCTGCACACCGGCCCGGGCACGACGCTGCTGGTCGCCGTCTGGGCCGCGGCGGCCTTCGGCGTGACGATCAAGCTGCTGAACCGGCTGCGCCACCCCATCGTCTCGACGCTGCTCTACCTGGCCATGGGCTGGGTGGTGGTGTTCGCCATCGGGCCCCTGGTGGAACGCATGCCCGGCCCCGGCCTGGCGCTGCTGGTGGCGGGCGGGCTGAGCTACACGCTGGGCGCCGCGGTCTTCCTGCTGGACAACAAGCTGCGCTACGCCCACTTCGTGTGGCACCTGTTCGTGCTGGGCGGCAGCGTGTGCCACTTCTTCGCGGCGCTCTGGTACGCCTACGGCTGAAGGCCCGCGCGCCTGCCTCAGAGGCCCGCCGGCGAGGGGGGATTGACACGGCTGGTAGACTAGCTGCCATAGATTCGCGCAAGACCGTTTCCTCAAGGTCTTCCCTGCGGCCCCGCTGGCCACCCCCTGGCCCCTTCTCGCGAGCGGCTCGCCTCAGCAACTCCCGGTGAGTGTTCTTGAGTGTTTCTGTCTCCGCACGGCGTGCGCCGGCGGAGGGTTCGCTGCACGCGCTGAGCGTGCCCTGGGCGCCCCGCGCCCCAACGGCTGCAGCCGGCAAAGACCGGCGCCGCAGACAACAAGAAAAACAACATGAAAAAGAAGAACAAGAACTTCGAGGTGGGACGCTTCCTGGTCTCGCCCATGACCCAGCCGCGCGATGGCGGTGGTTTCGATGCCCTGGTGTCGATCCGCTCCGGTCGCGGCATGGCGAGCGTGGACCGCGTCATGCGTTTCACGCCGCAGTTCCTCAGCCCGCAGGCAGCCTTGCGCTATGCCCGGGCGGAAGGCCTTGCCTGGGCGCGCTGCCATTGAGCGGCGCGCGCGGTCCAGGGCTGTACATCACGCCGGCAGGGCCTCGTGCCCGGCCACTCGCATAATCTTTGCAACGGAGTCCCACACTTGGCCAAGGAAGAACTGATCGAAATGCAGGGCGTCGTGGACGAAATCCTGCCCGACTCGCGTTTCCGCGTGACGCTGACGAACGGCCACAAGGTCATCGCCTACACCGGCGGCAAGATGCGCAAGCATCACATCCGCATCCTGGCCGGCGACAACGTGTCGCTGGAGATGTCGCCCTATGACCTGAGCAAGGGCCGCATCACCTTCCGTCACCTGGGCGGCCCCCGCCCCGCACCGACGGGCGCCCCCCGCCGCTGAGCGAGCCCCGGCCCGGCGGCGCCGTCACTCGATGGCGCTGGCCGACCTGGCCCGCTCGCGCAGCAGGAACTTCTGGATCTTGCCCGTCGAGGTCTTGGGCAGTTCGGCGAACACGACGCGCTTCGGTACCTTGAAGCGCGCCAGCTGGCTGCGGCAGAACTCGACGATCTCGGCCTCGCTCGCGCTGGCGCCGGGCTTGAGCTCGACGTAGGCGCAGGGCACCTCACCCCATTTCGCATCCGGCAGCGCCACCACCGAGGCCAGCATCACGGCCGGGTGGCGGTGCAGCACGTCCTCCACCTCGACGGAGCTGATGTTCTCGCCGCCGGAGATGATGACGTCCTTGCTGCGGTCCTTGATCTTGATGTAGCCGTCAGGCTGCACCACGGCCAGGTCGCCGGTGTGGAACCAGCCACCGGCGAAGGCTTCGTCGGTGGCCGGCGGATTCTTCAGATAGCCCTTCATCACCACGTTGCCGCGGAAGCAGATCTCGCCCATGGTTTCGCCATCGGCGGGCACGGGCTGCAGGGTGTCGGGGTCCAGCACCGCAACGGCCTCCTGCAGCGGGTAGCTGACGCCCTGGCGGCCGTTGAGCCGCGCACGCTCTGGGGCTGGCAGTGCCGCCCAATGCTCCTGCTGCACGCACACGGCCGCGGGGCCGTAGACCTCTGTGAGGCCGTAGACGTGGGTGATGGCGATACCCGCGGCTTCGCAGCCCTCGATGACGGCGGCCGGCGGCGGCGCTCCGGCAATCAGCCCACGCACCACGCGGTCGAGCTGCCCACGCACCTCGGCCGGCGCGTTGATCAGCATGCCGTAGACAATGGGCGCGCCGCACAGGTGCGTGACGCCGTACGCGTGGATGAGCTGCCATACGAGTGCAGGATCGACGCGACGCAGGCAGACGCTGGTGCCACCCACCAGCGCCATGGTCCACGGGAAGCACCAGCCGTTGCAGTGGAACATGGGCAGTGTCCACAGGTAGACCGGGTGGTCCGGCAGCTGCCAGGCGATGACGTTGTTGGCCGCATTGAGGTACGCACCGCGGTGGTGGGTGACCACGCCCTTGGGGTTGCCCGTCGTGCCCGAGGTGTAGTTCAGCGCGATGGCGTCCCACTCGTCGGCCGGCAGCTGCCAGGCGGCCTGCGGGTCACCCTGGGCCAGCAGTTCCTCGTAGGTCAGCGTGCCCAGGCGCGGCGCCGCGGGTGCCTCACTGTCCAGTACGTCGATGACCAGTGGCCGGTGACGCGGCTCCAAGGCCTGCAGCGCGCGGTCGACGACGGCGGCAAACTCCGGGTCCACCAGCAGAACGCGCGCCTCGCCATGCTCCAGCATGAAGGCGATGGCCTCGGCGTCCAGCCGCGTGTTCAGCGTGTTCAGCACGCCGCCGGCCATGGGAACACCGTAGTGGACCTCGAACATGGCCGGCGTGTTGGGCAGCATGGCCGCCACCGTCACGCCGGGGCCCACGCCATGCCTGGCGAGCCCGCTGGCCAGGCGGCGGCAGCGGGCCTCGGTCTCGCGCCAGGTCTGGCGCAGCCCGCCATGGATGAGCGCGACGCGGTCCGGGAACACGGCCGCGGCGCGGCCGAGGAAGCTCAGCGGGGACAGCGGCACATGGTTGGCGGCGTTCTTGGCCAGGCCGGTCTGGTAGGGGCTGGTGCGGGTCATGGGCGTTCCTGGACTGCAAACAACTGCAGCCAGCTTAGGCCTGCGGGCTTACGCCCCAGCTGACAAGCCGCCGGCGTTCAGCGTCCGGCCAGCGCCACGGCGGCCCGCCAGGCCGCCAGCGACTCGGCGTCGGCCCAGCCCTGGGCCGCGTCGCCGATGACGATCTCCACCATCGTCCCGCCCTCGATGAGCTGCGAGGCCGCGGGCCGCGCTCCCAGCCAGAAGCCGTCGCGGCGGGCGACCTCCAGCATCGCCTCGCGCAGCGCCCCGGGCGCGGCAGGCAGATGCAGCTGGAAGGCGTTCACCTGCGGCGGCTCCGGCGCCACGCGCCAGCCGGGCTCGGCGGCCAGCACCGCCGCCAACGCGCGGGCCCGCTCGCGGTAGGCCGGCAGGCGCGGCAGCTGCGTGCGCAGGCCTTGCAGCGCACTCAGCACATAGGGGTGGACGGTGAACAGGTTGCCGGCCAGACGTGTCTTCCAGGGCACGAGCCGCTGGACGAAGTCCTCGCTCCCCGCCAGCACGCAGCCGGCCAGGCCGCCCAGGCCCTTGTAGAAGGACACATAGACCGAGTCCGCCAGTGCGGCGATCTCGGCCAGCGGCCGGCCGTAATGGGCCGCAGCCTCCCACAGCCGCGCGCCGTCGAAGTGAAGCGGCACGCCGGCTGCGCGACACCAGCCGCCGAGGGCCACCAGGTCGTCCCATTCGGGAAGCCGGTAGCCACCGCGGCGCAGCGGCAGCTCCACGGTGACGACCGCTGGCCGCTCGGGCAGGAGCATCAGATCGTCGACGTGTGAGGGCCGGTCCACCCGGCCCATGCGCAGGCCACGCAGGCCCAGCAGTTGCTCGAAGGCCTCCGCCTCGTCGATGGCGATATGACACTGCGGATGCAGGGCTACCGGGCCGTCGCCATCGCCGCAGTGCACGCGTAACGCCGCGAGCTGGGCGGCCACGCCCTTGTGGAAGAAGCTCGCGGCCGGCTTGCCCAGCAGTGCCGCAACCTGGGCCTCCAGCGCCTGCATGGCCTCGCCCTCGCCATAGACGTCCAGCGGCAGCCTAGCCTCGGGCAGCTCGGCCAGCCCGAGCAGGGCGTCGCGCATGGAGCGCAGCGGCCGGTGGCCATTCAGCCAGCGGGTGCAGCGGTTGCGCAGTTCGATGTCGGCGTGGCCGGGACGAGTGGCGGGCATGTCAGTATTCCTCGATATCTGCGGGTCGTGCGCTGGTCCGCGCCCAAGCCGGCCCGAACCGGCGATGTGCGCGTTGGATGAAGGGCCTCATGTTCCGCAACGGTGGATTTCGATGGTCGAGTGCACGATCTCCTCGTGCACGGCCAGCCATTCGCGCACCTGGCGCGGCGTGAGCTGGGCGTCGTGGGTGACGAGGCTGAGCGCGCAGGCATGGGCGGCCCGGCCCACGCGCCAGACATGCAGGTCGGCGATCAGTGTCTCGCCGGCCGCGCCGCGCTCGGCGATGACCGCGCGGATTTCGTCGACGACCGGGTGGTCCATCTCGCGGTCCAGCAGCACCTTGGCCGTCTCGGCGATCAGGCCCTTGGCCCAGACCGCGACGACGACGGCGCCGACGATGCCCATGACCGGGTCCAGCCAGGCCCAGCCCAGCCACCAGCCGCCGGCCAGCGCCGCGATGGCGGCCACCGAGGTGGCGGCGTCGGCAATGACGTGCAGATAGGCCGACTTCAGGTTGAGGTCGTGATGGTGGTGGCCGTGATCGTCCCCATGAAGATGGCCGTGGTCATGCTCGTGGCGGTGGGCGTTGCCGAGGATGAGCGCGCAGCCCAGGTTGACGAGGAGGCCCAGCACCGCGATGGCCATGGCCTCGGGGTAATGGATGGATGCGGGGCTGAACAGGCGCTCGACCGAACCGTAGACCATCAGCGCGACGATGACGAGCAGGAAGATCGCGCTGGCGAAACCGCCCAGCACCTCGATCTTCCAGGTGCCGAACGCGTAGCGTGGATCGCGCGCGTGTCGGCGTGCGGCGGCATAGGCGAAAGCACTCAGCCCGATGGCGACGGCGTGGCTGCTCATGTGCAGGCCATCGGCCAGCAAGGCCATGGAGTTGTAGAACCAGCCCGCGGCGATCTCGACCAGCATCATCGCGGCGGTGATCCGCGTCACCAGCCGGGTGCCGCGTTCGCCGGCGTCGTTGCCACGGTCGAAGACGTGCTCGTGGCGCCATTCGGCAAGGTCGTGGGTGTGCATGGCGTAGCCTTGTGACTGCTGGACTCGAGGGATTCTGCGCCCGGCGCATGACCCCGCCGCATGGGCGGCCTCGGCTGCCGCGCCGCCCGCTTGAAATACGTCGCGGCGAGCCCCCTGCACGGGCCGGCGGCCCGACCGCCGGCCCGCAGGCCTTCATGCACGCGGCCGGCCTGGCCATGTACCAAGCCAAGACGGCCGGTGGCGCACGCCATGTGTTCGCGGCCGGCCAGGGCGTCGCCGAGGCGGTCTGGCGGCAGCCGGCCGCGCGGCGGGAGGGCCCTGCTGATCGGGGTTCACTAAACTCTCGCCCTTTTTCTGCGCGCGCCCGCGTGAGCGCCCGCCTCTTCCATGACCTCCGCCACCAACCCGCCCACCGGCTTGGCGCCGCCTTCGACCGCGGTGACGGAGCCGTTGGCGCGCCTGCTGCTGCAATGGGGTGTGGCGCCCGCGCCGGCGCCCCCCGTGGCCGAGCGGCTGGGCGGCTGGCTGGGCTGGGCGGATGCCATCGGCCTGTCGCAGGTGCTGGCCGCCGCGCCGGCCGCCGCAATGGTCAACGCCGCGTCGCACCGCGACGCGCAGGGCTGGGTGGCCGCCGCACTGGACCGGCTGCAGGCCGAGCTGCTGGCCGGCTTCGACGACGCCGAGCTGGCCGCCGATGCGGCCGCGCCCGCGCCCGACGGCGTGCCGCTGGCCGACCTGCTTGCACCGTTCCGGCTGCACCACGCGCAACAGCAGCGCAGCATGGCCGCGCGCATCGCCACGCTGCGCGAACGGCTGCGACCGCGGCTGGCCGAGACGTCGGGCCGGCTGGCACGACTGGCTCAGCTGGACCTGCTGTTCGAGCGCGCCCTCGCCGCGCAGGAAAAGCCGCTGCTGGGCGGCCTGCCGGCGCTGCTGACGCGCCGCGCCGAGACCCACCAGGCCGCCGACCCGCGCCACTGGCGCCTGCGCTTCTGGGCCGACCTGCAGCGTGCGCTGCGGGCGGAACTGGACCTTCGACTGCAACCGGTGCTGGGCCTCGTCGAGGCCTTGCACCAAGAGGCCCCGCCCTCACCCGCACTCTGACCCGATGAACCGTTTCCTGAACACGCTCTACCCCCTCGCGCTGGCCGCCGGCCTGGCGGGTATCGCCGGCGCCGCGCTGGCCGCGTCGCGCCACCACCCGGTCGCGCTGGCAATGACGTTGCTGATCGCGGCCTTCTTCGCGCTGGGTGCCATGGAGCTGCGCGTCTTCCGCCGCACCAGCCGTGAGCTGGACGCCGCGCTGGCCACGCCCGCCGACGACGGCTGGCCGGCCCACGTGCCCGCCGCGCTGCGCGCCGCCGTCCAGCAGCGCCTGGAGGGCCTGCGCGTCGCCTTGCCCGGCCTGGCGCTGGCACCGGCCCTTGCCGGCCTGCTGGTGCTGCTGGGCATGCTGGGCACCTTCATCGGCCTGGTCATCACGCTGAGCAGCACCGCGTCGGCGCTGGGCCAGACGGCCGACCTGGCCGCGCTGCGCAACGCCTTGGGCGCGCCAGTGCAGGGCCTGGGCCTTGCCTTCAGCGCCAGTGTCGCCGGCGTGACGGGTTCGGCCATGTTGGGCCTGATGGTGGCGCTGGCGCGGCGCGAGCGCGCCGCGGTGTCGGGCCGGCTGGACGCGGCGCTGCTGGGCCGGCTGCGCCCGCTGACGGCCGCCCACCGCCGCGCCGTCGAGCAGCAGGCCGCTGCGTCGGCCGCGGCCGAGACCGCACAGCAGAACCAGCGTGACCTTGTCGCCCAGCTGCAGCAGTTCGCTCAGCAGATGGCCCAGCAGCTGGTCGCGCAGAACGACCGCTTCCACGGCGAGACCCGGCAGGCCTACCAGGCGCTGGCCGCCAGCGTGGACACCACGCTGCGCACCAGCCTGGCCGAGAGCGTCGCCCAGGCCGGCGCCGCCATCCGGCCCGCTGCCGAAGCGGCGATGGCCGGCATCGCCCGCGAGGCTGCGGCACTGCACGAGCGCGTGGGCACGCAGGTGGCCGGGCAGCTCGATGCACTGGGCGCACGGTTCGAGGCCGGTGCGGCGCAGATCGGCCAGCAGGCCCAGGCCGCCGCGCAGGCGCAGGCCGACGGTCTGGCCCAGCAACGCGAGGCCGCGCTGCATCTGCTGGCCGAGGGCGGCGCCACGATGCAACAGGCCGTGCAGCGGCTGGGTGACCGCTGGGCCGCCGAGGCACAGGCCCTGCTCATCGCAATGAACGAGGCCGCAGCCCGCCAGCAGGCCGCGCAGGCCGAGCACGACGCCCAGCGCCGCGCGGAGGCCCGCGCCGAGGCTGAGGCCCTGGCCCGGCAGCGCGACGCCAACGAGCAGTTGCTGGCTGCCCAGCGCGCGGCCGCCCAGCAGCTGCTGGCCGACAGCGGCACCCACGCCCGGGACGCGCTGGCCGAGCTGACCACCGGCTTCGCCGCGCAGACCCGCGACCTGCTGGACCGCATCGCCGAAACGCAGACCCGCCACGCGGCCCTGCAAGCCGAGATGGACGCGCAGCGCCGCACCGAGGCCCGCGCCGAGGCTGAGGCCCTGGCACGGCAGCGCGACGCCAACGAGCAGTTGCTGGCCGCCCAGCGCGCGGCCGCCCAGCAGCTGCTGACCGACAGCGCCACCCGCGCCCAGGACGCGCTGACCGAGCTGACCACCGGCTTTGCCGCGCAGACCCGCGACCTGCTGGATCGCATCGCCGACACGCAGACCGGCCACGCGGCCCTGCAAGCCGAGATGGACGCGCAGCGCAGCGCCGAGGCCCGTGCCGAGGCTGAGGCCCTCGCCCGGCAGCGCGACGCTAACGAACAACTGCTGGCCGCACAGCGCGAAGCTGCACAGCAACTGCTGGCCACCAGCGGCCAGCGCGCGCAGGAGGCCCTGGCTGAGTTGAGCGCCGGCTTCGCCGCGCAGACGCAGTCCGCCATCGCCGCGCTGTCCAGCGCGCATGGCCAGCTGCAGTCGGCCCAGGCGGCGCACGACGCCGAGCGCCTGGCCGCTTGGCGCAGCGAGCTGCACGCCGCGGGCGCCGCCCAGCTCGCGCAGCAGCAGCAACTGGCCGACGGCCTGCTGGGCCACACACGCGAGCTGGTGGCACAGGGCCAGGCCCAGGCCCAGACGGCGCTGAGCGAAGCCGGCGCACTGCTGAAGGCCGCCGGCGAGGCGCCGCGCGCTGCGGTGGAGGTGGTCGCCGCGCTGCGCGAGCAGCTGGCGCAAAGCCAGGCCCAGGACCGCGCGGCGCTGGCGGAGCGCGCCGAGCTGATGCAGACCGTGTCAACGCTGCTGGCCTCGCTGCAGCAGGCCGCCGGCGAGCAGCGCGCGGCCACCGATGCGCTGCTCGCCAGCGCGGCGTCCCAGGTCGATGCGCTGGTGGGCAGTTCCGCCACCCAGCTCGAGGCCTTGAGCCAGAGCTTCACCCAGCAGGCCGACGCGACGGGCCGGACGCTGGCCGAGGCCGCGACGAACCTGGCCGCCAGCGCCGCCGAGATGGGCAGCCTGGGCGAGGGCTTCGGCGCCGCTGTGGAGCAGTTCCAGGGCACCAACGCGCAGCTCATGCAGCACCTGGCCGCGCTGGAGGAGCGCCTCGCTGGCGCGATGACGCGCAGCGACGAGCAACTGGGCTATTACGTGGCCCAGGCGCGCGAGGTCATCGACCTCTGCCTGGGTTCGCAGAAGGCGGTGCTGGACGCGCTGCAGGGAGGCGCCGCGCATGGATGAGCCGCTGGAGCTGGAACAGGAAGGCGTCGGCACGCCCGCCTGGGCGGCCTTCGGCGACCTGATGGCCGGCGTGCTGGGCGCCTTCGTGCTGGTGCTGGCCGCGGCACTGGTGGGCCAGTTGGACCTGGCCAACCGCCTGGAGGCCGAGGTGCAGCAGCGCCAGGCCGAGCAGGCCCGTCGCGAGGCGCTGGAGCGCGCGCTGGCCGGCCCGCTGGCGGATGGGCGCATCACGCTGGTGGAGGGCCGTATCGGCATTAGCGGTGCGGTGCTGTTCGCGGTCGGCTCGGACCAGCTGCATGCCGACGGCCGCGCGCTGCTGAAGAAGCTGGCCGCGCCGCTGCGTACCTATCTGGCGCAGCGAGACGAGATCCTGATGGTCAGCGGCTTCACCGATGACCGCGGCCTCGTCACCGGCAAGGACGCGCCCCGCTTTGCCGACAACCTGGAGCTGTCGGCCCAGCGGGCGCTGACCGTCACGCGCGTACTGATGGCCGAGGGCCTGCCACCTGACGCCTTGTTCGCCGCCGCCTTCGGGCCGCAGCAGCCGGTGGCGTCCAACGACGACGCTGCAGGGCGGGCGCTGAACCGGCGCGTGGAGATCGCGCCCACGCCGCGGCCGAAACGCGCCGCGGCCTCGACACCGCCATGACGGCGCTGGACGACCCCCTCGCCTGGGCCGAGGCGCAGGCCTCGGGCGATCCGGTGCGCCAGCGCGTGCTGCAAGCGCTGGCAAGGCGCGCGTCCGCGCTGCCGCCGGGCGCGCTGCGCGAACGGCTCGTGTCCCGCCTCGTGCAGCGGGCCCAGGCCCTGCCCCTCGTGCCGCCGGCGCGGCGGGTCGCACACGCCGCCAGCCCGCTGGCCGAGCTCGTCGCCACGCTGCAGACGGCCGCCAGCACCGAGCTGCGCAATGTGCATGCCCACCGCCGCACCTGGAACGCGCTGCGCCTGACGCGCCGCATGGCCGAGGTCAGTGCGCCAGTGCCCGAGCATCTCGGCCCGCTGAACAGCCAGGTGCTGGCGGCCCGCGCGCTGCAGCAGCTGCAGGCGCTGGCGCCCGACTACTTGCAACGCCTGCTGACCCAGCTCGACGCGCTGGCTGCGCTGGCGCCGCTGAGGGCCGATGCGGAGAAGCCGGCCCGGCCCGCGGCGCGCAAGCCGGCCACCGGCAAGCGCTAGCCCGGCGGCGCCTCGGCCATCACCTGCCGGCATACCCGCTGCGCCGTCGGGCATGGCTACCTGCGGGCTCTCCCGAACAGGCCGGACGGGTTGCGCTGCAACAATCCGGGTTCGGCCACCGCCTCCTCGACATGAAGTACCTCTCCCGCGTTCTCGCCGCCCTCCCCGCCCTGCTGCTCGCCGCCTGCGCCAGCGTGCCTGCGCCAGCGCCTGCCCCGGTCTCGCCGGGTGGCGCCGCGACGCCGGCGACCGCCGTGCGCGCGCCCCACATCGACCGCAGCTACACGTCGCAGAACCAGGACAGCCGCGCCCTCTACATCGTGCTGCACTACACGGTGCTGGACTGGGAGAAGTCGCTGAAGGTGCTGACCACCGGCGGCCAGGTGTCGGCCCATTACCTGGTGCGCGACAACCCGGTGGCCAGCTACGCGCTGGTCGACGAGAACCGCCGCGCCTGGCATGCCGGCGCCAGCTACTGGGCCGGCAACACCAACCTGAACTCGTCCTCCATCGGCATCGAGATCGTCAACCCTGGCTATGTGGACGGCCCCGGCGGCCGCGTCTACGCGCCCTTCCCGCAGGCCCAGATCGACGAGGTCATCGCGCTGGTGCGCGACATCCAGAAGCGCCACAACATCCGACCTGAGCGCATCATCGGCCACGCCGACATCGCGCCCGGCCGCAAGCAGGACCCCGGCCCCAGCTTCCCGTGGAAGCAGTTCGCCGACGCCGGCCTCATCCCCTGGCCGGACGGCCCGCTGACGCTGGTGAAGACGTTGGAGCACGAGGTCGCGCCGCGCGACGTGGCCTGGCTGCAGGACCGCCTCGCGCGCATCGGCTACAACGTGTCGCGCTCGGGCCAGATGGACGTGCTGACCAGGGAGGTCATCTCGACCTTCCAGATGAAGTACCGCCAGCGCGACATCTCGGGGGTGCTGGACGCCGAGACCGCCGCGCTGATCGACGTGGCCTCCACGCCCAGCGCGATGCGGGTCAGCGGCGCGCCGGAGAACGAGACGCGGCCGTACACGTCGCGCTGGTAATCCCCGCGGATGCTCGCCTTCCTGCTCAAACGCCTGGCCACGCTGGTGCCGACATTGATCGGCATCACCCTCGTCGCCTTCGGCCTGATCCGCCTGGTGCCTGGTGACCCCATCGAGGTCATGATGGGCGAGCGCCGGCTGGACCCCGAGGCCCATGCCGCGCTGGTGAAGCGCATGGGCCTGGACCAGCCGCTGCCCGTGCAGTACGCGGACTACGTGGGCAAGCTTTTGCATGGCGACCTGGGCCAGAGCCTGGTCAGCCGCGAGCCTGTCAGCAAGGAGTTCGCCGCGCTGTTCCCAGCCACCGTGGAGCTGGCCACCGCCGCACTGGTGTTCGCAGTGGGCTTCGGCCTGCTGCTGGGCGTCAGCGCGGGGCTCAAGCGTGGCTCGCTGCTGGACCAGGGCGTCATGGGCATGGCCACCGTGGGCTACTCCATGCCGGTGTTCTGGTGGGGGCTGATCCTCATCATGTTCTTCTCGGTTCAGCTCGGCTGGACGCCGGTGTCGGGCCGCATCGGCATCGAGTACGACCCCGAGCGTGTGACCGGCTTCATGCTGATCGACGCCTGGCTCAGCGACGAGGAAGGCGCGTTCAAGTCCGCACTGATGCACCTGATCCTGCCGGCGCTGGTGCTGGGCACCAGCACGCTGGCCGTCGTCGCGCGCATGACGCGCTCGTCCATGCTGGAGGTGCTGCGCGAGGACTATGTGCGCACCGCGCGGGCCAAGGGCCTCTCGCCGGCGCGCGTGGTCATCGTGCATGCGCTGCGCAATGCGCTGATCCCGGTGCTGACGGTGGTGGGCCTGCAGACCGGCAGCCTGCTGGCCGGCGCCGTACTGACCGAGACCATCTTCTCCTGGCCCGGCATCGGCAAATGGCTGATCGACTCGATCGCGCGGCGCGACTATCCGGTCGTGCAGGCCGGCATCCTGATCTCGGCGCTGACCTTCATCGTCGTGAATCTGGTCGTGGACCTGTTGTACGGCGTCGTGAATCCGCGGATTCGTGGCGGGGGACATTGATGAGCGCCGTGATTGAGAAACCCATGGAGCCGCCCGGCCCCCTGCGCGAGTTCTGGCTGGGCTTTGCCGCCAACCGCGGCGCGCTGATCGCACTGATCGTGTTCGCCGTCATCGCGCTGGCGTCCCTCTTCGCGCCGCTGATCGCGCCGCACGACCCCATCGAGCAGTACCGCGACTTCATGCTGACGCCACCCGCCTGGGATCAGGACGGCAGCACGCGCTTCTTGCTGGGCACCGACGAGCTGGGCCGCGACATGCTGAGCCGACTGCTGCATGGCGGTCGCGTGTCGCTGGGCATAGGCCTGGCGGCGGTGATGATGTCGCTGCTGCCAGGCGTCATGCTGGGCCTGTGCGCTTCCTTCTTCCAGCGCCTGCTGTCGCCGGCCATCATGCGCGTGATGGACATCGTGCTGGCGCTGCCCGCACTGCTGCTGGCCATCTGCGTCATCACCATCCTGGGCCCCGGCCTCGTCAACACCGTCATCGCGATCGCCATCGGCGCGCTGCCGGGCTATGTGCGGCTGACGCGCGCGGCGGCGCTGGCCGAGATCGGCCGCGACTACGTGACGGCCAGCCGCGTGGCCGGTGCCGGCGTCGCGCGGCTGATGTTCGTGACCGTGCTGCCCAACTGCATGGCGCCGCTGATCGTCAACGCGACGCTGTCGTTCTCGTCGGCCATCCTCGAAACCGCAGGCCTGGGATTCCTGGGCCTGGGCGTGCAGGCGCCCACGCCCGAGTGGGGCACCATGCTGTCGGCGGCGCGCGACTACATCACGCGGGCGCCCTGGGTCGTCACGCTGCCGGGCCTGACCATCCTCGTGACCGTGCTGGCCATCAACCTGATGGGCGACGGGCTGCGCGATGCGCTGGACCCGAAGCTGAAGAAAGTGTCCTGATGCCGGCGCTGTTGAACATCCGCAACCTGCGCGTGCAGTTTGGCAACTTCCCCGCCGTGGACGGCGTGGACCTGACGCTTGAGGCCGGCGAGCTGCTGGGCATCGTCGGCGAATCGGGCTCCGGCAAGTCGGTGACCATGCTGGCGCTGATGGGTCTCATCGACGCGCCCGGCAAGGTCACGGCCGATGCCGTCGAGTTCCAGGGCCGCGACCTGCTCAAGCTCTCGGCCAGGGAGCGCCGCAGGCTGATCGGCCGCGACGTGGCCATGGTGTTCCAGGATGCGCTGACCAGCCTCAACCCCAGCTACACCGTCGGTGCGCAGATCGCCGAGGTGCTGAAGGCGCACCTGGGCCTGCGCGGGTCCGCCGCCAGGAAGCGTGTCGTCGAGCTGCTGGAGCAGGTGGAGATCCCCGACGCCGCCAACCGCGCCAACGCCTATCCGCACCAGCTCTCCGGCGGCATGAACCAGCGCGTGATGATCGCGATGGCCATTGCCTGCGGACCCAGGCTGCTGATCGCCGACGAGCCGACGACGGCGCTGGACGTGACCATCCAGGCCCAGATCATGGCGCTGCTGCTGAAGCTGCAGCGCGAGCAGGGCATGGGCCTCATCATGATCACGCACGACCTCGCGGTGGTCGCCGAGATGGCCCAGCGCGTGGCCGTCATGTACGCCGGCCAGGTTGTCGAGACCGGCGCCGTGCCGGGCCTGTTCGACGCGCCGCGCCATCCGTACACGAACGCGCTGCTGGCCGCGATTCCCGAGCACAACAAGGGCGCGAAGCGCCTGTCGGCCCTGCCCGGCATCGTGCCCGGCGCGCTGGACCGGCCCGCGGGCTGCCTGCTGTCGCCGCGCTGCCCGCGCGTGCAGGAGCGTTGCCGCGCCGAACGCCCGGCGCTGGAGGACGGCGTGCGCTGCTTCTTCCCCGTCGAGGAGGCGGCCCATGTCTGAACTCCTCCTTGAGGCGAGCGACCTGACCAGGCATTACGAGGTCAGCCGCGGCCTGTTCAAGCCCAAGGCGACGGTGAAGGCGCTGAACGGCGTCAGCTTCACGCTCGGCGCGCGCAAGACGCTGGCCGTGGTCGGCGAGTCCGGCTGCGGCAAGAGCACGCTGGCGCGGCAGCTGACGCTGATCGAGGCGCCCACGCGCGGCGCGCTGAAGATCCGCGGCACCAATGCCGCCACGGCCGATGCCGCCACGCTGAAGGCCTTGCGCCGCGACGTGCAGATGGTGTTCCAGAACCCGTTCGCGTCACTGAATCCGCGCAAGACCATAGCAACCACGCTGGCCGAGCCGCTGCTGATCAACACGGGCATGACGGCAGCGGAGCGGCGCGAACGCGTGGCCGCGCTTGCCGCCAAGGTGGGCCTGCGGCCCGAGCATCTGCGCCGCTATCCGCACATGTTCTCGGGCGGCCAGCGCCAGCGCATCGCGATCGCGCGGGCCATGATCCTGAACCCCGGCATCGTCGTCGCCGACGAGCCGGTCAGCGCCCTGGACGTGTCCATCCAGGCCCAGATCCTGAACCTGTTCATGGATTTGCAGGACGAGTTCGGTACTGGCTATGTGTTCATCTCGCACAACCTGTCGGTCGTCGAGCATGTGGCCGACGAGGTCATGGTGATGTACCTGGGCGCGGCGGTGGAGGTGGGCGAGAAGCGCCGCCTCTTCGCTGCTCCGCTGCACCCGTACACACGGGCGCTGATGAGCGCCACGCCGGCGCTGCGCAAGGCCGACCGGCGCGAACGCATCGTCATCCACGGCGAGCTACCCAGCCCGCTGAACCCGCCCGGCGGCTGCAGCTTCCACAAGCGCTGCCCGCTGGCCCAGCCGCGCTGCGCGGCCGAGGTGCCGCAGCTGCGCGCAGTGGAGGGCCGGCAGGTCGCCTGTCACATGGTTTAGGGATAGCGCCCGGGACGGGCCATAACGGTGGCGCATGACTGCGCCTCATTCCGTCATGCATGAGGTGTTGCATGGGTGCCGACTTTGCGGGCCTCTAGCCCCGAACATCCCATCAAGCCTCGCAAGAATCTTTTCAATCGGAAATTTACGGAGACACACATGAAATTCAAAACTACACCGGTGAGCCAGGGGCTCGTCTGTCTGTTCGCCCTGATGCAGGCCCCGGCCTTCGCCCAGAAGGCCGAGGCCGACGACAAGGCCAAGTCGCAGTCGCTGGAGGCCGTCGTCGTCACCGGCATCCGCGCGTCCAACGAGCGCTCGCTGCTGATGAAGCGCGATGCCTCGGCCAACGTGGACGTCATCACGGCGCTGGACGTGGGCAAGATGCCCGACAAGAACCTGGCCGACTCGCTGCAGCGCGTCGTGGGCGTGGCCGTGCGCACGGACTACGACGAGGCCGAGAAGGTCTCGATGCGCGGCGCCAACCCCGACATGTCGCTGATCCTGTTCAACGGCCATACCGTCTCCGGCGGTGACTGGTACCTGAACGACCAGGCCTCCAGCAGCCGCTCCACCAGCCTGTCGCTGATGCCCTCCTCGGTGCTGAACTCGGCGACCGTCTACAAGACTTCGCAGGCCAACATCGTCGACGGCGGCCTGGCCGGCACGATCAACGTCACGACCCGCAGGCCGCTGGACGCCAAGAAGGGCTTCAGCGGCGTGGTCAGCGCCGGCGGCGTGTACGCCGACCTGCCCGGCAAGACCAGCCCGCAGCTCAATGCCAGCGTGAACTGGAAGAACGAAGACAGCACCCTGGGCGTGATCGGCCAAGTCTTCGCCGAGAAGCGCTACATCCGCCGCGACACCGCCTCGCGCTTCGCCTACGGCGCCAACTCCGGCTGGGACCAGATCAACACGGCCACCATGCTGGGCATCACCGATGCCTCGCTGGCCGGCACTGGCCTCAAGGCCTCCGACCTGAACGGCGTGCGCCTGCCGGGCTCGATGTCCACCGAATTCGTGGAAGGCGTGCGCGACCGCAAGGGCGGCATGCTCTCCGCCCAGCTCAAGCCCACCAGCAATACCGAAGTCGGCATGACCGGCTTCTACTCCAAGATGAACGCGGCCAACTTCGGCCGCGCGACCATGGGTGCCATCTACCAGATGCTGGCCGGCCAGGCCGGTCCGCTGGGCGGCACCGCGGCCACCAACGTCAACGGACAGCGCGTCTACGCCTCCATCAAGAACCCGGTGATCGTCGAGGAAACGACGGTCTACGGCGACAAGCTGCGCGTGCTGAAGTCCGCGGAAGTCTCCTACGCGAACGGCCTGCCGGCCCAGTACGTCGGCGACTCCGAGGGCTTCTACCGCAGCGGCGCCTACGCCAGCTCCGGCTTCCTGGACCTGGACGGCAAGTGGGTCGTTAACGATCGCCTGACGCTCAAGGGCCTGCTGAGCACGACCAAGGGCATCGGTCACACCGACATGGACCGCGGCCTGACCTACTCGCGCTACGGCCAGGGCATCAAGTACGACATCACCGACCTCCGCAAGGCGCCGGACTTCAGCTGGATCAACGCCGGCAGCGGCAGCAAGCCCCTGGCCAACGACGCGCCCGCCGGCACGCCCGGCTACCGCTTGACCGGCCGCAGCGGCATGAACCGCTACCACACGGTCGACAGCGAGAAGAGCTTTGCCTTCGACGGCGAGTACACGCAGGACAGCGGCATCTTCAACTCGCTGAACTTCGGCTTCCGCAACGCCGATCACCGCCGCCAGTACGGCCTGTCGACCGTGGCCGCCAAGACCGGCGCCATCACGCCGCCGGATCCGGCACTGGCCGTGCCCTACCCCGGCGACTTCGGTCAGTACCTCGGCGGCAACTTCGACAACACGGGCTTCTACTTCCCGCGCGACGTGCTGACGAACTACTTCGACACCAACCTCGCGAAGCAGACCAATTCGCAGTGGGAGCGCCGCATCTCGGGCTCCATCGACCTGCGCGAAATTCAAAGCTCCGCCTACTTGATGCAGAACCTCGAAGGCGAGAAGTGGTCGGGCAATGTCGGCGTGCGCCTGGTGCGCACGGCCGTCACCTCGCGCACCCCCGTGCCGATCCCGGCAGGCGCCTGCCTGCGCATCGAGCCGGGCAAGCCCTACGTGCCCTGCGCTGCCTACCCGGATGCCATCATCGACGTCAGCGAAGGCCAGCCCTATTACGACAACGTGCCCTTCAACGGCGCCACCGGCACGATCTACCGCAAGGAGACCACGCGCCGCGTCTTCAACAACGTCCTGCCGAGCCTGAACCTGCGCTACGAGATGGCCAAGGACGTGATCGGCCGCCTGGGCCTGTCCAAGACCATCGGTCGCCAGAACTACAACCTCTACGGCGCAACCTACAGCAACCCCAGCTGCACCTCGCAAGGCTGCACGGTCACCGGCCCGAACCCCAACCTAAAGCCGCTGAGCTCGCGCAACCTGGACATCTCGGTGGCGTGGTACTACGCCAAGCGCTCCATGCTGTCGCTGTCGGCGTTCAGCTCGCTGATCGACGGCTACGCCAAGACCGGCGGCACGGCGTCGGGCCAGTCCGTTGATCTGTATGACGGCACGACCAACGCCTTCCGCACCTACATGATCAACAGCTCCACCCAGCAGAAGGCCCGCATCCGCGGCCTTGAGCTGAGCTGGGAGCAGCCGATCGCGTGGGGCTTCGGCTTCCAGTCCAACGCCAGCTACGCCGAGACGCGCGTGGAAGACGGCCGGCCGATGAACGGCGCTTCCAAGATCGCCGGCAATCTGGGCGTGTACTGGGAGAACGACGTGTTCAGCGCCCGCCTGGTCTACAACTACCGCGGCGCGTACGTGTCGAGCACGACGGCGCCGTCGCCCACGGCCAACAGCCAGGGCATGTCGACCATCGGCGGCGTGCTGATGCCCAGCGCACCGACGATCGCTGCGCCGGTGTCCAACGTGGCCTTCTCGGCCAACTACAACATCACGCCTGCGGTGCAGATCGCCTTCAGCGCCACCAACCTGACCAACCCGGTCCGCGCCACCTATCGCTACAGCGAGGCCGAGCAGCAGAAGGTCGACGCCAGCGGTCGCCAGTACTACCTGGAAGCTCGCTACAAGTTCTGAACCCCGTCAGGGACTCAGCAAAGGCCGGCACTTGCCGGCCTTTTTCATGGTGCGCCTCAGCGGCCGCGCCTCTTCGAGACTTCGTTGCCGATGACGCCACCGGCCGCGGCACCCACGGCGGCGCCGGCGGTGGTGCCCGTCACCGCGCCACCGACGACGGCACCGGCCGTCGCACCGACGATGGTGCTGGCCTCGCGCGCCGACATGCCGGCGCAGCCGCCCAGAGTCAGGCTCGCCGCCGCGGCGGCGCTCAGAAGCACCAGGCGCCCGCGAGAGGCACCGGGGCTGGAAGTGAGTGCAAAGTGGCTCATGGTCTGCTCCTTGCAGAGGGGCTCCGGTGAGTCAACTTTGATCGCCGGTTGCACCGGCCGGAACCGGCCTGAGGGCCGACAGGCTGTCGGACTCGGCCTACCGCCCTGCGCGGACGCCCAAAGCAAAAGAGCCACCCTGAGGTGGCTCTCGTCCTGCCGGGCCCCTGGAGGGCCGTCGCGTCACTTTGGCGCCGAGGCCGCGGCGTCCGCCATGCACTTCTTGATGTGGCTCTTGGCCGCCGCACCGTGCAGCTTCTTGTCGGCGGCGGATTTCTCGCAGGCCGCGCTGCCGGGCTCGGCGTCGGCCGGCTTGGCGGCCAGGCATTCCTTCATGAAGGCCTTGCGCTCGTCACCTTTCTTGCCCTTGGCCTCGACGTTGCAGGTCTTCATCTTGTCCTGCTGCGGCGTGGCCTGGGCCCCCATGGCGACGATGGCACAGGCGAGCAGGATGGCGAATCGTTTCATCGGGAACTCCTTCCTCAAGAATAGGTGAGGCGACCGATTCAAGCACGCTGCCATGACGGTGCCAAGCCTTGTTTCACCGGCGTCACAGAATCCTGCGCGGATGAGCCAGGGCCTCGTGCGCGGCATGCAATCGGCGCACCAGCACGCGGATGAAGCCGCGGTCGAAGCGGTGCTGGCACTCGGGGCTGAGCTGCCCCAGCGATTCGGGCGTGAAGGAGATGGTGGTGCACTCCTGGCTGACCTTGATGTCCGTGCTGTGACGGCGCAGGTCGGGGTTGGGCGCAAGGTAGGCCATCTCGCCCACCGAGGTGCCCTGGCCCAGCGTGGCCACCATCCGGCCCTCGCGGAAAACCTCCACCTCGCCCTGGGCAATGATGTGGAAGCTGTTGCCCTCCTGGCCGCGCTTGAAGAGCGCATAGCCCGCCGGATAGCGCTTCCAGCGGGCGCGCCGCGCCACCTCCCACAACTGGACATCACCGAAGTCGGAGAAGAACTCCAGCGAGCGCAGCAGGTTGAAGCGCTCCGAGTCGCGCACCTCTCCCAGGCGATTCAGCGGCACCTGCTGGCTGGCGACCAGAGCCGACAAGGCCTGGGCGAAGCTGTCCCAGTCGGCATAGCGCTCCTGCGGCGACTTGGCCAGCGCGCGCAGCACGACGGCGTCCAGCGCCGCCGTGACGCCCTGGCGCTGCCCGGTCAGCGGCAGCGGCGGCTGATGGTAGATCTGGTGCATCAGCGCCATCTGGTGCGGTGCGTCGAAGGGGGGGCGGCCGCCGATCAGGTGGTAGAGCACGGCGCCCAGCGCATAGATGTCGGCCCGGCCGTCCACGTCTCCGCCCTCGATCTGCTCGGGTGGCATATAGGCCAGCGAGCCGACTCGGTGGATCTGCGTCGCATCGGCATGCAGGTTCAGCGCCGAGCCGAAGTCGCTGACCTTGACGTCCACGACCTGTCCGGCCAGGTCCAGCACGGCCAGCAGGTTGGCCGGCTTCACGTCGCGGTGTATGACGCCCTGGCGGTAGACATAGCCCAGCGCCATCGCGCACTTGAAGCCCAGCTCGACGATCTGGTCCAGCGGCAGCAAGCGGTCGCTGCGGCAGAAATGCTTCAGCGTGACGCCGGGCACGTACTCCATGACGAGGTAGGGCGCCTCGCCTTCGTTCGGATTCGCCACGGCATCGAGGATGGCGACGACGTTGGGATGGTGCAGCCGCCCCGCCAGGGCCGCCTCGGCACTGAAGAAGCGGCTGCCGAAGTCGCTGCCCGGCGCGTCGACCGGCGGCGCCCAGGCGCGCATGCGCTTGATGGCCACGTCCACGCCCTGGAAGGGGTCGCGAGCCAGGAAGACGTCGCTGGTCGCCCCTTCGCCCAGGCGCTTGAGCACCTGGTAGCGGCCGATGTGGGGGGGCAGGTCGTCTGCGGAGGCGCTCACGCGCGGCATGATACGGGCCGCAATGGCACGGCTGTCGGCCTGCGACCCGGTCCATGCGTTCCGATAGGACCGGAGCCCGCCTCCTAAAATCGCCCCATGATCCAAGCCAAGCAGGCGCTGCTCGCCGCACTCGCCGACTCCCTCCAGGACATCGCCCCCGGCTCCAACGCCGTGGCGGCCTTCGAATCCCCCAAGCAGGCCGCCCATGGCGACTTCGCCTGCACGGCCGCCATGCAACTGGCCAAGCCGCTCAAGGCCAACCCGCGCGAGCTGGCCACGCGGCTGATCGAAGCGCTGCAGGCCAAGCCGGCCTTCCAGACCTGGGTGCAGTCGCTGGAGATCGCCGGCCCCGGCTTCATCAACATTCGCCTCAAGCCCGCTGCCAAGCAGGCTGTCGTTGCCGAAGTGCTGGCGGGCGGCGCCAAGTTCGGCCACCGCCCGGCCACGGGCAAGCATGTGATGATCGAGTTCGTGTCGGCCAACCCGACCGGCCCGCTGCACGTGGGCCATGCCCGCCAGGCTGCGCTGGGCGATTCGTTGTGCTCGGTGTTCCAGAGCCAGGGCCACCAGGTCACGCGCGAGTTCTATTACAACGACGCCGGCGTGCAGATCGCGACGCTGGCCAACTCCACGCAGATGCGGCTGAAGGGCTTCAAGCCCGGCGACGCCGAATGGCCCGAGGCGGCCTACAACGGCGATTACATCCAGGACATCGCCGACGCCTTCCTGAAGAAGGAAACCGTCAAGGCCGACGACCGCGAGTTCACCGCCTCGGGCGACATCGACGACCTGGACAGCATCCGCCAGTTCGCCGTCGCCTACCTGCGCCACGAGCAAGACCTGGACCTGCAGGCCTTCGGCCTGAAGTTCGACAGCTATTTCCTGGAGACCAGCGTCTACGCCGGCGGCCAGCTGGAGAAGACGGTGCAGCGGCTCGTCGCCAGCGGCAAGACCTACGAGGAAGGTGGCGCGTTGTGGCTGCGCACCACCGACTACGGCGACGACAAGGACCGCGTGATGCGCAAGAAGGAAGGTGGCTACACCTACTTCGTGCCGGACGTCGCCTACCACATCAACAAGTTCGAGCGCGGCTACACGCAGTGCATCAACATCCAGGGCACGGACCACCACGGCACCATCGCCCGCGTGCGCGCCGGCCTGCAGGCCGTGGACCTGGGCATTCCGCAGGGCTTCCCGGACTATGTATTGCACAAGATGGTCACGGTGATGAAGAACGGCGAGGAGGTCAAGATCTCCAAGCGCGCCGGCTCCTACGTGACGCTGCGCGACCTCATCGACTGGACCAGCCGCGACGCGGTGCGCTTCTTCCTGATCAGCCGCAAGGCCGACACGGAGTTCGTCTTCGACATCGACTTGGCGCTGAAGCAGAACGACGAGAACCCCGTGTTCTACGTGCAGTACGCCCATGCACGCATCTGCTCGGTGATCCGAAAATGGGGCGGCGACTTGACCACCATCGCCGACGCCGACCTGGGCCTGCTGAGTGCGCCCACCGAGGAGGCGCTGATGCTCAAGCTGGCCGCCTATCCCGACATGCTGAGCGGCGCCGCCGCCGGCATCGCGCCGCACGACGTGGCCTTCTACGCCCGCGACCTGGCCGGCGCCTACCACTCCTACTACGCCGCCGAGCGCGTGCTGGACCAGGCCCCCGAGCTCAGCCGCGCGCGCGTCGCGCTGCTGGCTGCGACACGCCAGGTGCTGGCCAATGCTTTGGGCATGCTGGGCGTCAGCGCGCCCGAGCAGATGAGCCGCGACATTCCCGAAACCACGGAGACCGAATGAGTTCTGCATCCAAGCCCGCCGGCCAGAAGGGCCAGAAAGGCGGCTTCGTCCTGGGCCTCATCGTGGGCCTGCTGGTGGGCCTCGCCGTCGCCCTGGGCGTAGCGCTCTACATCAACAAGACGCCCATTCCCTTCAGGGACAAGGTGCCGCAGCGCACTGCCGAGCAGGACGCCGCCGAGGCCGAGCGCAATCGCAACTGGGACCCGAACGCACCGCTGGCCGGCAAGGCCGCGCGCAGCGCCAGCGGCGTCGTCAACGCGCCGGGCACGGCCGCTCCGCCGCCGTCCGCCGCACCGGCCAGCGCCGTCGCCGCCCCAGCAGCGCCCGCCCCCGCCGTGACCCCGCCGCCGGCCAAGCCGACCGCCGCCAAGGCCGACACCGCCGCGGCACCCACGCCCGCGCCGGTGACCGCAACAGGCGCCGAGGCCTATGTCTACTTCGTGCAGGCCGGCGCCTTCACCCGGCCCGAAGACGCCGAAACCCAGAAGGCCAAGCTGGCCATCCAGGGCTTCACGGCCAAGGTCATGGAGCGCGAGCAGAACGGCCGCACCGTCTATCGCGTGCGCCTGGGGCCCTCGGACACGCGCGAAGCGGCCGAAGACCTGCAGCGCAAGATTGAGGGGGCTGGCTTCGAAGCCAATCTCGTTCGTGTACAACGCTGAAACCCGCACCGTTTGAAGGATGCCTGACCCCATGAAGCGCCGCGACTTCTCCACCCTGCTCGCCACCACGCCGCTCGCGGCTGCCACCGGAACGGCCCTGGCCCAGGGCGGCCCCGTCGAGGGCCGCCACTACCTGGTCCTCAACCCGCCGCTGGCGTCGACGCCGGGCAAGATCGAGGTGGTCGAGTTCTTCTGGTACGGCTGCCCGCATTGCTATGCCTTCGAGCCGGCCATCGAGGCCTGGACCAAGCAGTTGCCGGCCGACGTGGCCTTCCGCAAGGTGCATGTGGCCTTCCGCGCCAACGTCAAGATCCACCAGCGCATGTTCTATGCGCTCGAGGCCCTGGGCAAGGAAGCCACGACCCGCCAGGCCATCTTCAACGCCATGCACCAGCAGGGTCTGGCCCTGGACGACGCGAAGAGCCAGGCCAAGTTCCTCGGCCCCCTTGGCGTCGACCCCGTCAAGTACCAGGAGGCCTTCAACTCCTTCGGCGTGGTCACCAAATGCCAGCAGGCCGAGAAGCTGTCCGAGGCCTACCGCATTGACGGCGTGCCCTGCATCGGCATCGGCGGCCGCTTCCTGACCTCGCCCGGCCAGGCCGCCGGCGGCCAGCGCCTGCCAGAGCAGGAGCTGGGCCAGAAGGCGCTGCAGATCACCGACTTCCTGATCCAGCGCGTGCGCAGCAAGGCATGAGGCGCCGCGACGCGGCCACGGCGCTGCTCGCCGCCGGCCTCGGCCCCGCGGCCCTGGCGCAAGGCGGGCCCGTCGAGGGCAAGCATTACGCACGCCTGGGTCAAGTCCTGCCCGGTGCGCCGGGCAGGATCGAGGTGGTCGAGTTCTTCTTCTACAAGTGCCCGCACTGCGATGCCTTCGACCCGCAACTGCAGACCTGGGCACACCAACTACCGGCCGACGTGAGCCTGCGCCGCGTGCCGGTGGGCCAGCAGGTCATGCTGAAGCTGCACCAGCGCATGTTCTACGCGCTGGAGGCCATGGGCGCGCTGACCCCGGCCGTGCACGCGGGCATCTTCAATGCCTTCCACCGCGGCGGCGTGCAGGCCAATGACGAGGCGGCCGTCGGCGCCCTCGTCGGCCGCCTGGGCGTGGACATGGCCAAGTTCAGGGCGGCCTTCAATGCCTTCGGCGTGCAGACCAAGATGGCCCAGGGCCAGAAGCTCGCCGAGGCCGCCGGCATCGACACCGTGCCCGCCCTCGTCGTGGCGGGCCGCTGGCGCACGGGCCCCGGCATGGGCGCCTCGTCCAGCCAGAGCGAGGCCGCGCAAGGCCAGCAGGCGCTGGCCGTGGCGGACTTCCTCATCCGGCAGGCACGCGCCGGAAGAACGACCTGAGACCATCTGAGGCCCCTGCCGCGACGGAAAGCCCGGCGACGCCGGCAGGCCCCTAGAATGGCTTGCAACTTCCGTGCCGCCATGCATCGCCTGCTCATCCCGCTCGCTCTCATGCTCGCCTTCCCTGCCGCCCAGGCGGAGAAGGCCGACCGGCTGAAGCCCTTCATCTTCTCGTCCGAGAAGACAGGCCTGGTGGACGCCGTCAACCAGCGCACCGAGCTGCTGGGCAACGTCGTCATCACCAAGGGCAGCCTGCTGGTGCGCGCCGAGAAGGTGGACGTGCGCGAGACCCGCGATGGCTACCACCAGGCCTTCGCCACTGGCACGGCCGACCAGCCGGTCAGCTTCCGCCAGGCACGCGACATCCCGGGCGAATCCATAGATGGCGTGGCCAACCAGCTCGAGTACGACACCCACACCGAAACCGTGCGCTTCATCGGCAACGCCACCGTGCGCCGCCTGCGCGGCACCACCGTTGCCGAGGAGGTAACGGGCGCGGTCATCGTCTACAACAGCCGCACCGAGGTCTTCACGCTGGAGGGCGGCAGCGCCTCGCCCAACCCCAACGGCCGCACCCGCATCGTCATGATGCCGCGCGCGCAGCCGGGCGACGAGGCCGCATCCGCGCCGACGGCGCCACTGCCGCTGAAGCCGTCCATGACACTGCAGCCGGGCAAGCCTTCGTGATGGCCGGCGCGCCCGCCACGCCGCAGGCCTGCGGCAGCCGGCTCGAAGCCGAGGGCCTCGCCAAGACCTATGGCGTGCGCAAGGTCGTCAAGGACGTGCACGTGCGCGTCGACTGCGGCGAGGTGGTGGGCCTGCTGGGCCCCAACGGTGCCGGAAAGACGACCAGCTTCTACATGATCGTGGGCCTGGTGCGTTCGGACGCCGGCATCATCCGCATCGACGGCGCCGAGGTGCAGCGCCTGCCCATCCATCTGCGCGCGCGCCTGGGCCTGTCCTACCTGCCGCAGGAAGCCTCCATCTTCCGCAAGCTGACCGTCGAGCAAAACATCCGTGCCGTGCTGGAGCTCCAGCAGGACGAGCGCGGCAAGGCGCTGTCCAAGGCGCGCATCGACGAGCTGCTGAACGGCCTGCTGCACGACCTCTCCATCGAGGGCCTGCGCGACAGCCCCGCGCCGGCGCTGTCGGGCGGCGAGCGCCGGCGCGTCGAGATCGCCCGGGCGCTGGCCACGCAGCCGCGCTTCATCCTGCTGGACGAGCCCTTCGCCGGCGTCGACCCCATCGCTGTGCTGGAGATCCAGCGCATCATCAGCTTCCTGAAGGCACGCGGCATCGGCGTGCTGATCACGGACCACAACGTGCGCGAGACGCTGGGCATCTGCGACCGCGCCTACATCATCAGCGAGGGCGCCGTGCTCGCCGAAGGCACGCCCGACGAGATCGTGGCCAATGCCGACGTGCGCAAGGTCTACCTCGGCGAACATTTCCGCATGTAGGCCTGAAGGGCGGCGCGATGAAACAGACGCTCCAGGTCCGCCTGAGTCAGCACCTCGCGCTGACGCCGCAGCTGCAACAGTCCATCCGCCTGCTGCAACTCTCCACGCTGGAGCTGCACCAGGAAGTCGAGCAGATGCTGGCCAGCAACCCGCTGCTTGAAACGGAGGAGGAGTTCACCGTCAGCGCGCCCGAGCTGGCGGCGAATGCGCCGGCCGAGGCCGGCGGCAACGACGTGGCCACCGACGGCGGCGAGGCCGAGGCGCCGGAGCTGAGCGGCGAGGACTTCGGGCTGCCCGAGCGCGAGGACTGGGAGAACGGCACCGAGCGCGACGACTTCGACGGCATCCGCGAGCTGCCGTCCAGCAGCGGCAGCAGCAACGGCGAGGACGACGCCGAACGCGAGGGCCAGGAGTCCGCCGAGACGACGCTGACCGCGCATCTCGCCCAGCAGCTCGCCGGCCACTACCTGTCGGCCGAGGACCGCGCCGTCATACAAGTCCTCATCGAGTCGCTGAACGAGGACGGCTATCTCGAAGACACGCTGGAGGAGATTGCCACGGCGCTGGCCGAGGACGAGGAAGACCGCGAGGAACTGCTGGACCGGCTGCGCATCGCGCAGCGCCTGCTGCAGAGCCTGGAGCCCGCCGGCATCGCCGCGTGCGACCTGTCGGAATGCCTGGTGCTGCAGCTGCGCGCGCAGCCCCGCAGCCCGGCCCAGGCCATCGCCGTCCTGATCTGCAAGAGTCATCTGGACCTGCTGGCCAGACGCGACATGCGTCGGCTGATGATGGAGACCGGCGCCGACGAGGCGCTGCTGCGCGAGGCCCAGGGGCTGATCACGCAGCTGGAGCCCAAACCCGGCCGCCGCTTCGCGCAGGGCGCGGCCGCGGCCATCGTGCCGGATGTCATCGTGCGCAAGGTGGGGCGCGAGTTCCGCGTGATGCTCAACCCCGAGGTGGCGCCCAAGCTGCGCATCAACGAGCTCTACGCCAACGCGCTGCGCGCCACGCGCGGCGGCATCAGCAACTCGCCGCTGGGTGGCCAGCTGCAGGAGGCGCGCTGGTTCATCAAGAACATCCAGCAGCGCTTCGACACCATCCTGCGCGTCAGCCAGGCCATCGTGGAACGCCAGCGCGGCTTCTTCACGCATGGCGAGCTGGCCATGAAGCCGCTGGTGCTGCGCGAGATCGCCGACGAGCTGAGCCTGCACGAGTCCACCATCTCGCGCGTGACCACGGCCAAGTACATGGCCACCAACTGGGGCACATTCGAGCTGAAGTACTTCTTCGGCTCGGGCCTCTCCACCGAGGCCGGCGGCGAGGCGTCCAGCACGGCGGTGCGTGCGCTGATCAAGCAGTTCGTCGCCGCCGAGGACCAGAAGAAGCCGCTGTCCGACAGCGCGCTGGCAGCGATGCTGGAGGAACAGGGCATCCAGTGCGCCAGGCGTACGGTGGCCAAGTATCGCGAGGCGATGAAGATCGCGCCGGCGAACCTGCGCAAGGCGCTCTAGGCATCACGGCCGCTCGCCCAACGCAAGAGGCCCGTCTCCACGCGGATGGCCCGCGCGGCCCCAACGAAAGCGGGCCCCGAAGGGCCCGCGCGGGATCGACCGGCCCCGAGGGGCCGGCCAGACCGGCCTTCTTAGAAGGTGGCCTGGACTGTCGCGGTGTAGCGACGGCCGATGACGTCATACACGCTCGGGAACGTGTTGCCGTAGTTGGACGAACCCGGGCCGATGCCCGTACCGATCAGCGGCGGCTGCTTGTCGAACAAGTTGTTCACGGTCAGCGACAGCTTCAGGTTCTTCAGCACTTGCCAGGAGCCGTTCAGATCGAAGTAGTCGAAGGCCTTGATGCTCTCGTTGACGGGCAGGAAGTTGCCGGCATTGTTGGCTGCGGCACCCGTGGTCTGCACCGAGGCGGCGCCGATGTGACGCCACGACAGGCCCAGCGCATAGTCGCCCAGCGACCACGACGCGCGCGCGTTGAAGCGCGTCTTGGAGTAGGGCGTACCCACGTCCACGCCGTAATAGCCGGCCTGCTCCAGTGTCGGCACGGTGGGCAGCGCCTTGAAGTCAGCCCGCTTCAGGAAGCTGGCCATCAGGTTGAAGTCCACGCGGCCGGCGTTGGGCAGGCCCAGAGCCTTCAGCGGCAGGCGGTAGTTCGCGCCCAGGTCGATGCCCGAGTAGTTGTAGTAGCCCAGGTTGGACGACTGGGTGCTGACGCCCTTGCTGCCCGTGCCGTTCAGGCCGCCGTTCAGCGGGTCGCGCTGGATCAGCTGGCAGAAGGCGTTGTAGGTGAAGCCGGGGTTCTGCGCCGGGTTGTAGCAGCCGTTCATGACCTGCGAGGCAGTCGGGCTGGACACGGCACCATTGACCTCGATCTTCCAGAAGTCCAGCGTCAGCGACAGGTTGTCGACGAACACCGGCTCCCAGACGGCGCCCACCGTCGTGGTGTCGGCCTTCTCGGGGCCCAGGTTGGGGTTGCCACCGCCGGTGTTGTTGATCTGGCTGGACGACGGCGCCGACACGTTGCCGATCTGCGCGGTGGGCACGCCGGTCTGCTGGCAGACGTTGGTCAGCGTGCCAGCCTTGCCGGCGTCGGCCGCGTTGATCAGGTTGCCCTGGCACTGGTCGGTCGACTGCGAAGACAGGCCCGTGGTGACAGGCGCATACAACTCGTTCACGTTCGGTGCACGGGTCGCGCGCTGCAACTCGCCGCGGAACTTCAGGCCCTTGATGGGCGCATAGATCAAGCCCTTCTTCCAGCTGCCATAACGCTGCGTGCCGCCGATGGAGGTGAACTCGGTCTGGCGATAGCCATAGCTGGCGTCCAGCGTATGGACCAGGAACTTGTTCTGCACCAGGGGCATGTTGGCCTCGGTGTAGATTTCCTTGAACTTCAGCGTACCGCTGCGGTCGGGCGTCGGGGAGCCGGAGCCCAGCAGTTCGCCCTGGGTCTGCACGACGGCGTCGGATGCGTTGCCGCCGAAGACCTTGCGATCTTCATAGCCGACGGCCAGGCCCAGCGGGTTGTTGGCCCAGGGGCTCTTGGCGACGCCGATCTCGCCGGCGGCGGACGCAGCCATGACGGTCTGGTCCACGCGGGTGGTCTGGAAGGTCGGCGTGGCGACGAATGCCAGCATCTGGGGCGTGATGCTGCCCGCGGCGCCGAACAGGTTGATGGGCACGCAGCCGCCGGTCGCCACGGTACAGGCAGTGGTGCTGACGGCGCGGACCGCCTGCTGCAGCTTGGTGGCCGAGAAGCCGTTGCCGGTGCGCTGGATCTGGTCCGCGCGGCCGCTCTGGTAGTAGGCGTCGTAGCTCCAGCCCTGCAGCAGCGGAATGTCGCCACGCAGGCCGGCGGTGTACTGGGTCGTCGTGTTGTCGTAGCTGTAGATCCGGGGGCCGGCTTCGACGAAGCGGCGCGCGATGTTCGCGCGGAACTCGGTCGTGTTGCCCACCACGCAGTTGGCGGCCGTGATGCCGTAGGCCGCGCACAGCTGATTGCGCACCGGCTGCGTGATGTAGGGGTTGCCGATGGGAATGTTCAGCGCCACGCCGAAGGTACCCGAGGGCGCCAGGTTCAGCGTCACGTTGGAGCGCGTGTGGAAGACTTCCGCGTAGGCCTCGGCGTAGTCGTTGATCTGGAAGCGGCCCAACGCGGTGGCCTGGGTACGCGTCAGCGGCGTCTCGAAGTAGTTGGGCGGATTGGTGTTGTAGCCGTCCGGCGGCGCCGTACCGACAGCGGCCCGCAGCAAGCCGCTCGACCCGTCGATCGTGCGATCGCCGGCGATCGGCGACGGCATGCCGGACCAGATGGCCGGCACAGCAGTACCCGAGAAGCCGCCGGGATTGCCAGTTCTGGACGAGATGACCACCGGCGAGTAGTCGCGCTGACCCAGGGTCAGCGGGGTGGTACGCGTCGTGCCCACATGCACCACAACGTTGCCGCGGCCGTCGGCCAGGTTGGCGCCGATGGTCAGGTCGTTCTTGTAGCGCTGGCCGTCACCCTTCTCGGAGACGCTGTACAGCGACGTGGCGTCGATGCCCGAGAAATTGCGCTTGGTCACGAAGTTCACGACACCGGACACGGCGTCGGCGCCATACACGGCGGAGGCACCGCCGGTGACCAGGTCCACGCGATCCAGCAGCGACACGGGGATGGTGTTGGTGTCGACGACACCGCCCAGCGTGGCCGGCACGATGCGGCGGCCGTTGATCAGCACCAGGGTCCGGTTGGAGCCCAGGCCGCGCAGGTCGATCGATGCCGTGCCGTTGGACCCGTTGTTCATGTTCGGGCCGATGGCGGGGTAGGACGAGGGCAGGCCGCGCACCAGTTCTTCAACCGCGACCGGCTGCTTGATGGTGATGTCTTCCTTGCCCACCGACGTGATCGGGCTGCTGGACTCCGCACCGACCGACTTGATGCGGGAACCGGTGATTTCAATGCGCTCGAGCTTTTCAGTCGAAGCTTCTTGGGCCATGGCCGAGACAGCGCCCAGCGTGCCGATCATCGCCAGCGCGGCGGCGCTTCGGATGTTTCGTTTAAACATAACTACTCCTTCGTGAGGAAGTTCTCAACGCGTGTTGCGGGTGATTTGGAAACGCGAACCCCTCGCGGAGAAACGCTTTTTCGCGGCGCGAGTCTGTCGATTGCCGGCTGAGCGGCCGATCCGGGTAGGCCCCAATAGACTGCGAAACTGGCCGTTCCGCGCGCTTTACACAACAGAAACCTAGGGCAATTACTGTCCCTGCAAGGGGTGACTGAAGGCACTGGCGTTGTCATGCGACCACAGATAGCCGACTCTCACACGAGGGCCTGGCAGGCATGTGGGGTGGTATTAACCCCTCGCCACGACTTCTAGAATGGCCAATCCCATCGAAATCCCCCCATCGAATTGACTGCTGAGACACAGGGAGGCGGCCGGGCCGCCGGGCTGGACTGCGAGGTTCTGATCGTCGGCGCCGGCCCCGCCGGCAGCGCTTGTGCCCGGTGGCTGGCTCGCGCCGGCCTGGTCGTCCGGCAGATCGACCAACACCCCGCCGGCCGCGACAAGACCTGCGGCGATGGCCTCATCCCCGATGCGCACAAGGCCCTGGCCCGCCTCGGGCTGCTGGATGAGGTGATGCGCCTGGCCCAGCCGGTGAGCCATGTCGGCTGCATCGGCCCGCGCGGTGGACGCATCGACGTCCCCGGCTCGCTGGCCGTGCTGCCGCGGCGCGAGCTGGACGCGCTGCTGCTGCGTGCCGCCCAGCAGGCGGGCGCGCTGTTCGAGCAGGCTCGCTTCGAAGCACCGCTGGAGCAGGACGGCCGCGTCGTCGGTGCACGGATCAGGCGGGGCGAGGACGTCGTCGAGGTGCGGGCGCGCTGGGTCGTGCTGGCCACCGGCGCGGTGCCCAAGGCGCTGACGGCCGCCGGCATGTGCGAGCGCCACACACCCAGTGGCGTGGCGTTGCGCGGCTATGTGAAGGCGCCGCAGATGGTGGGACGGATCAAGGCACTGGAGGTCGTCTGGGACCAGTCGGTGCGCCCCGGCTATGGCTGGATCTTCCCGGCGCCGGACGGTCACTTCAACATCGGCGTCGGCGTGACCGATTCGCACCGGGACCTGGGCGGCAAGGGTCGCAAGAAGGACGTCAACCTGCGCGCGATCTTCGACGCCTTCGTTGCCAAGTACGCGCCGGCCGCCGAGCTGATGCGCGTAGGCGAGCTGGTCGGGGAACTCAAAGGAGCCCCTCTGCGCTGCACACTGAACGGCGCGAAGTGGACTCGGCCCGGCCTGCTCGTCACCGGCGAGGCCGCGGGCAGCACCTACTCCTTCACCGGCGAAGGCATAGGCAAGGCGCTGGAGACCGGCATGCTCGCGGCCGAGGCCATCCTGGCCCATCGCCATGACGACGAAGGCGACGCCGCAACCCGCTCCGCCTACGAGGCTGGCCTGACAGCCCTCAAGCCCAAGTTCGACCTCTACGAACGCGCCAACCGCGTCAACGCCCACCCCTGGCTGGCCGACCTGCTGATCTGGCGCGCCAAGAAGAGCCCACGGCTGCTGGCGCGCATGAGCGGCGTGCTCAACGAGACCAGCAACCCGGGCAATCTGGTCAGCCTGAAGGGCATCTCCAGGTTGTTCTTCGACTGACGCCTTAGTTCAAGCCTTTGAAGGGGCCGCGCGCCAGCCAGCTGTCGATCTGGGCCTGGCGGTCGTTGCCCCAGAAGGGCTCGCCATCGACGATGAAGTGGGGAGTGCCGAACACGCCTGCGGCGACGGCAGCCTCGTTGGCGGCCTTGAGGCGGACCTTCCAGGCCGGATCGCTCCAGGCAGCCTCGGCCGCGTCGGCGTCGATGCCGGACTCTTCCAGCAGCCCCTTCAGCGCGGCCTCATCGCTGAGCACGACACTGCGTGTGAAATAGGCACGAAGGGCAGCATGCGCCCAGTCGACGGCGCGCGCCGGATCCTGGGCGTGCAGCCACCAGAACACGCGAGCGGCATTCTGCGTCGCGATGGGGAAGACCTCGGGCTGGCGATAGGGCAGGCCGGCGAAGCGGGCGGAGCGCTCGAAGTCGCGCAGCGTGTAGTCGCGCTTGACGGGGTGGGCGATGGGCGACTCCAGCTGCGCCGCCTGAAGCGGTGGCGCCCAAGAGGATTGCATGCCATTGGACGCGCCGGCCGTGGCGGGCTGCGACGGCCTCGATCCATTCCGAGGCGATATAGGCGTAAGGCGACGAGAAGTCGAAATAGAACTGCACCGGCGCGCGCTGCAACGCGGCGTTATCGGCAAGAAAGCGGTCGTCGATCATGTCACGACCTTAGCCGCGCCGGGCACGCACCGCAGCGGTGCTTACGCCGAGTGCAAGCGGACCGCAAGACCGCGACGCCACGACCTTGGTGGGGATCGGAAGCCTGGGCCAGGGCTTGGCGCCGAGGTCGCGACGGGAGGGGCGAAACGCTCACCCCCTCCACACCCGGATGAGCGGGCAGCACGACAGCGCGGGGCGATCAGCAGGGCGAGCCCACCCACGGCGGTGGCCGTGTCCGAGCAGGTGGCAGTCCGCGATTCAGCACGGATGGGGCACACCGGTGAAGTGTGTCTTGGCAGTGTGAGCCAGGCCCTCGTCGCCGAACAGGAAGCCGGGCATGCCTATTCCAGTCAACCCTGCAAAATCCATCCGCCGCCCACAGCCAGCGCGTGAGGCCGCTCGAAGCGGCGGCTGGTGACTTGCGCCCACGGCAGCCGCGAGGCGAGCACCACCAGCGGGTGCTTGGGGTCCACCATCGCGTCGAGTCGGGCGCGGAAAAAATCCGGTGTGCTCAAGGTGCAAATCCCCCAGCAATCGGCTCCACCGACAACGATTCCTGGGAGATCTGGCGGACCGGACTTACCCTCGAACTCCGGCATTCATGCGGGTCGCAGCCAAATTGCAGGGCCGACTAGATACTCACTTTCATGAGGGCCGCTCAGGGCGAAGTCCTCGATCCGGCCAGATCGACTGCGTCGACCGTGAATATGTCGACCATCATTGAAAGATTCGACATATCCGATCATCATGTCGATCGGACGGACAAATTCTTGAGATGTGTTGATTTATTGACCTTCTATCGACAGATGCCCTTCGACCCAGCCCAGCCGTACAACGACCTGCCACCGCTCCCGCCGTCGGTCGACCTGGAATCCCGGGCCGTCTTGAAGGCATGCATCTCGGCACGGGCAGCCGTTGCTGAACTCAAGGCCGCGGGGCAACTCATCCCAAACCAAGGGGTGCTGATCAACACCATCCCACTGCTGGAAGCCCAGGCCAGCAGCGAGATCGAGAACATCGTGACCACAACGGACCAGATGTTCCTGTTCGACGGTGTGAACGAAGGCGAGGCCGATCCGGCCACCAAGGAGGCTCTGCGCTACCGGACTGCACTGTGGGAGGGTTTCCAGGCGCTGCGAACCCGGCCTCTGTCTACCTGCGTATTTCAGCGATCGTGGACGCCCATTTCAGGCTGATCGTGGACGGCAAAACTGGGCTTGCCGTGGCGGCGCCGGGGAGGCGCGCAGGAACTGGTTTGAATGTAGCTGAATCGTCCACGATGAGCCTGAAACGGCCTCTCGT
>NZ_JAFAGT010000027.1 GCF_019237615.1 Roseateles sp.
AGAGCCGCATCACCGACGCCGACTTCGCCCAGGAAACCGCCAACCTCAGCCGCGCCCAGATCCTGCAGCAGGCCGGCACCGCCATGATCGCCCAGGCCAACCAGCTGCCCTCGCAGGTCCTGTCGCTGCTGCGCGCCTGACCCCCCGCCCACCGTCGCTCGCGCCACGCGGCAGCCGCAAAGGCTGCCGCGTGGCGTTTTTGATTGGGCGTGGTTTGCCCTCTTGATCGGGCTTTTGGCGACAGGGGGGCCTCGCAGAATTCGCTCCACACAGAGTCTGGCTACCCGCTACGCAGGCTCGCCGACCTGACTCTAGGAGTGAGTGATGCCGCAGACCATCAACACAAATCTTCAGTCGCTGAACGCCCAGCGCAACCTGAACGCATCGCAGTCGTCACTGGCCATCTCGATGCAGCGGCTGTCCTCCGGCCTGCGCGTCAACTCCGCCAAGGACGATGCCGCCGGCCTGGCCATTGCCGAGCGCATGAACGCCCAGGTGCGCGGCTCCAACGTCGCCATCCGCAACGCCAACGACGGCATCTCGCTGGCCCAGGTGGCCGACGGCGCACTCTCCAAGGTGACCGACTCGCTGCAGCGCATGCGTGAGCTGGCCGTGCAGGCCCGCAACGCCACCAACACCAGCGCGGACCGCGACTCGCTCGACCAGGAATTCGGCGAACTGGCCAAGGAAATCCAGCGCGTGCTGGGCGGCACCACCTTCAACGGCCAGGCCATCCTGGCCGATGCGGCCGGCACCCAGACCTTCCAGGTCGGCGCCAACACCACCACCAACGACCGCATCGACGTCGGCACGACCAACATGGCGTCGGATCCGACGCTGGTGGCCGTCTCGGGCACCGACAACACCGGCACCGGCCGCGCCATCATCGGCAGCGCGGCGCTGGGCACCGCCATCGACGCCGTGATCGGGAGCATCGACTCGGCCATCACCACCATCAGCAGCCAGCGCGCCGTGCTGGGCGCGGCCCAGAACCGCTTCGACGCGGTCATCTCCAACCTGCAAGTAGCCGTGGAAAACCAGAGCGCCGCGCGCAGCCGCATCATGGACGCCGATTTCGCGGCGGAAACCGCCAACCTCAGCCGGGCCCAGATCTTGCAACAGGCCGGCACGGCGATGGTCGCCCAGGCCAACCAGTTGCCCCAGCAGGTGCTGTCGCTGCTGAAGGGCTAAGGCCCCGGCAGGGTCGGCACCAGATCCGGCCTTCGCCAACAATTTCACACCTGGGGCCTAAAGTTCCTCAAAATCCGGCCGAAGTCCCTGTGGGCTCTCGGCCTTTTTACATTTGTCAGGTCAGCCATGGCAACCATCTCATCAACCGGAATTGGCAGCGGCATCGACGTCGATTCGCTGATCGGCAAGCTGATGTCGTTGCAACAGCAGCCGATCAAGGACATCACGACCAAGAGCAGCGGCCTGCAAACCCAGCTGTCAGTCTACGGCCAGGTGAAGAGCGCGCTATCCACGCTGCGCGACGCCGCCGCCAAGCTGACAAGTCCTGCCACCTGGTACAGCGTGAAGGCGACGTCGTCCGACACCACGGCGGTGACCGTCGCGTCCTCCGGCACGCCCGCCACCGGCAGCCTGAGCGTGGAGGTGAAGCAGCTTGCGTCGGCGCAGTCCATCGCCATGGCCAGCAGCGCGGCCAACACCAGCGCCACCGTCGGCCAGGGCACGCTGACCATACAGCTGGGCACCTGGGCCACGGACGCCAACAACAACCCCACCGGCTTCACCGCCAAGTCCGGCAGCTCGGCCGTGGACGTCACCATCGATGCCGGCGACAAGCTCACCGACATCCGCGACAAGATCAATGCCGCCAATGCCGGCGTGACGGCTTCCATCATCCAGGACGCCAGTGGCGCGCGCCTGACGATCACGTCCAAGAACAGCGGCGAGAGCAACGGCTTTCGCATCCAGGCCGCACCCGGCCCGGACGACACAGGTGGCCTGGCCCAGCTGGCCTACGACCCCATAGGCCAGTCCAGCGGCATGACGCTGGCGCTGCGGGCCGTCAACGCCCGCGCGCTCGTCAACGGCCTGCCAGTCAGCTCCGAGACCAACGCGCTGAACAACACCATAGACGGGCTCAACATCCTGCTGCTCAAGGTCACCCCGCCGGTCACCCTGAGCATCGCCTCCGACACCGACGCCATCCGCAAGGCCATCACCGACTTCACAGCCGCCTACAACGCCATCAACGCGATGCTGCGCACGCAGACCAAGTACGACGACAGCACCAAGACGGCCGGTCCGCTGCAGGGCGACTCCACAGCCATTTCGCTGGTTTCACAACTGCGCAGCATCGTCGGAGGCAACACGACGCTGGCCGGCACCCTGACGCGCATGGCCGACCTGGGCCTGGACCCAGGCAAGGACGGCAGCCTGGGCGCCGGTGGCACCAAGCTCGACAACGCGCTGAACAGCAAGATGAGCGATCTGAAGACCTTCTTCATGGGCGTGGACAAGAACGACAGCGCCAACAACGGATTCGCCACCAAGCTGCGCAGCTTCGTCGACACAGTGCTGGGCTCCGACGGCAGCCTCTCCAGTCGCAGCAAGGGCATCCAGAGCCAGATCGATCGCAACAACAAGCGCATCAACGAACTCAGCGATCGCAACGACTCGATGGAGAAGCGGCTGCGCGCGCAGTACTCCGCGCTCGACTCGACGATGAGCAAGTACAACGGGCTCAGCACCTACCTCTCCCAGCAGCTGTCCATGCTGAACAAGCAGAGCGGCGGCTGACGACGGGGCGGTCCCGTCCACTGCTTCAGCGGCGGCTTCCCATCCGGGACCGCCGCTTTTCCTTTGCGGCCGGCAATACGGCACGGGGCGAGGGCCCCAAGGGGGCAATTCGCGGTTTTACAGGGCTCAAGTCCGCGCCGCTGGCGCCGAAAAGACAGTCAACACGACGCCATCCGCCCCCATGTACGGCCCAACCCAATCCCCCTTCGCCGCCCGCGGCGCCAGCGCCTACTCCAAGGTCGGCCTGGAAACCGATGTGCTGGGAGCCAACCCGCACCGCCTGGTCGCGCTGCTGTTCGACGGCGCCAACGACGCCATGGGCCAGGCCATCCAAGCCATCCGCAACCGCGACGTCGAGCTCAAGACCCGCAGCCTGCAGCGTGCGTTGCGCATCTTCGACGAGGGCCTGCGGGCCGCGCTGGACCCCAAGGGCGGTCAGGTGGCCGCCGACCTGCGCGACCTCTACGCCTACATCTGCACCCGGCTGACCCAGGCCAACCTGCGCAACGACATCGCCGCCCTCGAGGAATGCCGGCAATTGCTCGCCCCCGTGCGCGAAGCCTGGCAGGGCATTGCCACCTCGCCGGCCGCCGCACCGGTCGCCTCTGCGCACGCCGCCTGAGCCCCATGAGCCCGCAATCTCTCCCGTCCGCCATGAACGCCGACCTGCTGAACTATTACGAGGCCATCGAGAAGGCGAGTGCCGACATGCTGGCGGCTGCCCGCACCGGCAACTGGGACGAAGTCGTCAAGCTCGAGGGCGCCTGCGTGCTGCTGATCTCCCAGCTCAAGGCCGCGGCCACCCACAGCCAACTCGCCGGCGGCGAGACGCAGCTGAAGACACGCATCATGCAGCGCATCCTGCTGAACGACGCCGAGATCCGCCACCTCGCCGAGCCCTGGCTGGAGGATCTCGACCATGTGCTGCAGGGCAAAAGCCGCCTGGTTCACTGAGAGACGCGCGCCAGGCGACTACCATCGCGGGCATGACCGCCCCCGAAGCCACTCCCGAGGAACTGCGAGTCGCCTCCTCGGCCGAAATCACGGCCTATCTGCAGCAACTGCAGCGTGAAGGCGCCGACCTGATGCTCGCCGGCCCGCAGGGCCAGAGCCTGTCCAGCCGCATCGTCGCCCTGGACGCCGACGCCGACCTGATCGGCCTGGAAATCGGCGCCGACCCCGAGGGCATCAGCCAGGCCCTGGTGGCGCAAGGCGAGATCACCGCCATCGCTTACGTCAGTACCATCAAGCTGCAGTTCGAAGTCGAGGCCTCCGTCCTTGTCAGCGGCGAGCAGGGCGCCGTGCTGCGCGGCACGCTGCCGACGCGGCTCTACCGCTTCCAGCGCCGCCAATCCTTCCGCGTGCAGCCCGCCGGCAGCGCCTATCCGCGCGTCATCGTGCCGGACGGCGCCGAACATGGCCGCGCGCTGCGCGTGCTCGACATCAGCGTCGGCGGCCTGGCGCTGGCCCTGCCGCCCGACTTCACAGCCCTGGCGCCCGGCCACGCCGCCGAAGGCCTGACGCTGGAGCTGGACCGCATCAGTGCGCTGCGCATCACGCTGCTGCCCCACCATGCCAGCCCCATCAGCGGCGACGCCAGCGGCATGCTGCAGCTGGGCTGCGCCTTCGTGGAGCTCGACGCCCATGCCGCGCGCTCACTGCAGGTCTACGTGGACCAGACGCAGAAGCGCCGCCGCCTGCTGAAGCTGGATCCATGAGCGCCACGTTGGCGCGGCGGCCCGGCTGCCGCGGCTTCACGTTGCTCGAGGCGATCTTCGTGCTGGCCGTGCTGGCCATCATCCTGTCGGCCGCCGTGCCAAGTTATGCCAGCTACCTGGCGCGCCAGCGCCTGCGCCATGTGGCCGAGCTGCTGGAGATGGACCTGCGCCGCGCGCGCGCCCTCAGCGTCGACGAAGGGCGCAACGTCTACGTCAGCTTCGGCAGCGGCCCCCAATGGTGCTGGGGCGCCAGCCGCGTCGCGCCCTGCGACTGCACCACCGGTGCGCCGCGCTGCGAGCTCGGCGGCGTCACCTACCGCGAGCACAAGGGCATGCTGCTGCAGTCGGGCCAGAGCGTCACCTTCCAGGCAGGCATGGGCCGGGCGCTGGACTGGACGCGCATCGGCATCTCCAACGACCGCAACCAGCAGCTGCGCATCGACCTGAACCCGCTGGGCCGGCCGCAGATCTGCGGCAACGACTCGCGCCGCAACGACGCCTGCTGAGCCCGGCGGCCCATGTCCCGCGCCGCCGGCGGCGCTAGACCTGCATGTTCATGATCTCGGAGTAGGCGGACACCAGCCGGTTGCGCACCTGAAGCGTCGCCTGGAAGCCGATCTGGGCCTTCTGCATGGCGACCATGGTCTCCTCCAGGCTGACGGTCGGGTTGTCCAGCTGCACCTCGCGCTGGAGCCGGGCCACCTCGTGCTGCTGGGCGCTGACGCCCTTGAGCGCCTGCGTCATCGCGTCGCCGAAGCTGGCGCCCGGGGTGGCCGCCGGCCTGGACGCCAGCGGCGTGCCATTGACCGCCAGGCCTGCGCGGGCGGCGGCCTGGGCGAAGTCGAAGGGGCGCAGCTTCATGTCCATGGGACAGGACTGTGGCAGCAAGTCGCGCGCACGAAGCGCGGAGATACGCTGCCCACGTCGGCCACTTCGGCGCTTTCTTGAGGGGGCAGGCACGAATAATTTGCGCCATCGGTCGACCTCCGACCTCCCCTGCCGTCTCGCCCTCGATGGACAACGCCCTCAGCGCCCCCGCAGCCGCCGCCCCGGCGATGATCGCCCCGGTCGACACGGCGCCGCCCAACTTCGTGCAGAGACTGGGCGGCCTCCCGCTGCGCAGCAAGCTGACCATGGGCGCCGGCCTGGCGGCCCTGGCCGGCGCGGTGCTGGCCATCACGCTCTGGTCCACCCAGGGCGACTACCGGCCGCTGTTCAGCGGCCTGTCCGACAAGGACGGCGGCGCCGTCATCGGCCAGCTGTCAGCCATGCAGGTGCCCTACAAGCACGAGGCCGGCGGCACCATCCTCGTGCCGGCCAGCCAGGTCTACGAGCTGCGCATGAAGCTGGCCGCCCAGGGCCTGCCCAAGGGCGGCACCGGCAACGCGGTGGGCTTCGAGCTGCTGGACAAATCCTCCATCGGCCAGACCCAGTTCAACGAGCGCCTGAACTTCCAGCGCGCGCTGGAGGGCGAGCTGACGCGCACCATCACCGCCATGTCCGACGTGGCCGACGCCCGCGTGCACCTGGCCATGCCGCAGCAGAACGGCTTCTTCCGCGAACAGCAAAAACCCAGCGCCTCCGTCATGCTGACGCTGCGCGGCGGCCGCACGCTGGACCGCGCGCAGATCGCCGGCATCGTCCACCTCGTCTCCAGCAGCGTGCCCGAGCTCAACCCCAAGGCCGTCAGCGTGCTGGACCAGACCGGCGCCCTGCTCTCCCAGACCGGCGCCGACCCTGCCACCGGCCTGGACGGCCAGCAGTTGCAGTACAAGCAGCAGATCGAGGCCAGCTACAACAAGCGCATCTTCGAGCTGCTGGAGCCTGTCGTCGGTCGCGACAACCTGCGCTCCACCGTCACCGCAGACGTGGACTTCTCGCAGACCGAGGCCACCGCCGAGGAATACCGCCCCAACCAGGGCCCCAATGCCCAGGCCACGGTACGCTCCAGCCAGAACAGCGAGAGCAACAACGCGAACGCCGCCCAGCCCACAGGCGTGCCCGGCGCCGCCACCAACCAGCCGCCCGTGCCGGCCACTGCGCCCATCAACGGCGCCAGCGCGCCGCTGCAGGCCGCCCAAGGAGCGGCCGGCAGCAACAACAGCCGCCGCGAGCAGGTCACCAACTACGAGGTCGACAAGACCGTGCGCGTGACGCGCGGCGCCGTGGGCAACGTGAAAAGGCTGAATGCGGCCATCGTCGTCAACCACCGTGCCGTGACCGACGCCAAGGGCAAGACCAGTCAGCAGCCGGTGCCGGCGGAGGAGGTCACGCGCCTGACCGAGCTGGTCAAGGAGGCCATGGGCTTCAACGCCGAACGGGGCGACTCCGTGAAGGTCATCAGCGCCCCCTTCATCGTCGACAAGACCGAGCCCGCCGAACTGCCGTTCTGGAAGCAACCCTGGCTGCTGGACATCGCCCGCAGCGCCATCGTCCCGCTGGCCTTCGTCGCCATCGCGCTGATCGCCGTCTTCGGCATGATCCGCCCCGCCATCAAGGCCGCCACCACGCCGCCGCCGGCCGAGGACAAGCCGGAGACGGTGGATGAGGTCGTCGACGACGCCGAGCTGCTGCCGGGCGCCGACGGCATGCCCAGGCTGGAAGCGCCGCTGCATAACGACAAACTCGACCGCGCCCGCGCCATGGCCCGCGAGAATCCGGTCGCGGTCGCGAATATCGTGCGCGATTGGATGGACGGCCAGGCGGCCTGAGAATGACGCATCATGGACGATAAGGGCACCGAGAGCGCTGCAATCCTGCTGATGTCGCTGGGCGAAGAGGAAGCCAGCGAGGTCTTCAAGCACCTGACACCCAAGGAGGTTCAGGCGCTGGGCGAGACCATTGCCAAGCTCAAGGTCATCAAGCGCGCCCAGGTCGAGGAGGTGCTGGACAAGTTCGACCAGGTGGCCGACACCCACAGCACCCTCGTCACAGACACCGACGAGTACGTGCGCGCCGTGCTGCGCAAGGCGCTGGGCGAGGACAAGGCCAACCTGCTGCTGGAGCGCATCCTGCAGGGCGGCGACGTGTCGTCCATCGAAAGCCTGAAGTGGATGGACGCCAGCTCGGTGGCCGAGCTGCTGCGCAACGAGCACCCGCAGATCATTGCGGCCATCCTGTCCCACCTGGACTACGAACAGACCAGCTCCGTGCTCAAGCTCTTCCCCGAGCGCGGCCGCAACGAGGTGCTGATCCGCATCGCCACGCTGGACGGCATCCAGCCCACCGCGCTGAAGGACCTCAACGAGGTCATGAGCCAGATCCTGGCCGGCGGCGAGCGCATGAAGAAGAGCTCGCTGGGCGGCGCCAAGACGGCTGCCGAGATCATCAACATGATGGGCTCCAGCGTCGAGGCCTCGGTGCTGGACTACATCCGCGAGGCCGATGCCGACCTGGCGCAGCGCATCATGGACAACATGTTCACCTTCGACGACCTGAACAAGATCGACGACCGTGGCATCCAGGCCATGCTCAAGGAAGTGCAGAGCGAGAGCCTCATCGTCGCCCTCAAGGGCGCCAGCGTCGACCTGCGCGAGAAGATCTTCCGCAACATGTCCACCCGCGCGGCCGAATCCCTGCGCGAGGACCTCGAAAGCCGCGGCCCGGTGCGGCTGTCCGAGGTCGAGGCCGAGCAGAAGGAAATGCTCAAGATCGTGCGCCGACTCGTCGACGAGGGACAGATCGCGCTCGCCGGCGGCGGCGACGACCAGTTTGTATGACCGCCCACACCCGCTTCGCCGGCCCCCTCAGGGGGCGTTGCCAGTGGCCTGGCAGCGCCAGTTGCACGGCAGCCGCATGATGACATGCGGCGCTGATGCGCGCATGAAGTAAAGCGCCAAGGACTCATGGCAACGAGACAACCGCCCCGGCAAGTACCGCCACCCGAACGCCGCGAGGGCGAACGCCGCGGCAGCTACGCACGCTTCATCCCGGGCGAGGAGGTCCAGGGCGCCAAGGCCTGGAACCTGGACAACCTGGGCAACTCCGCGCCCTCGCCCTTCGCGCCCCTGCGCACGGCCGCCCAGCCGCCCGCGCCCGCCGCAGCGGCGCCGATGGAGCCCCCGCCCCCGCCCGAGCCCAGTCCGCACGAGCAGCTGCACGCCGCCCGCCAGGGCGGCTACCAGGACGGCTACCGTGACGGCATGGCCGCGCTGGATGCCTTCAAGCAGAGCTTCGCCCAGCAGATGAGCCGGCAGATCGGTGCGCTGGTGAACGGCTTCGACGCCGAAATGCGCGGGCTGGAGGACGAGATGGCCGCGGCAGTGGCCCGCATCTCCGTCGAACTGGCCCGCCAGGTCGTGCGCGCCGAGCTGGCGCAGCGCCCCGAGCTGATCGTCCGCGTCGCCCACGACGCCGTCGAGGCCTTGCAGCTGTCGGCCCGGCATGTGCGCGTGCGCGTCCACCCCGACGACTTCCCCCTCGTCCAGGAAGGCGCCGGCCAGGAGCTGCAGGCCCGCGAGGCCCAGCTCATCCCCGACGCCGAGGTGGCGCGCGGCGGCGTCAAGGTCGATGCCGACATCGCCAGCGTCGATGCAACGATCGCGACCCGCTGGCAGCAGGCCATGGCCAGCATGGGCCAGCAGTCCATCTGGCAGGACCGCCGGCAGGACGAAGAATGAGCACGCCGCGCGCGGACCGCTGGCAGCGCTATCTGGCGGACCTGGAGACGCTGGCCGGCAACGCCGCGCCGCTGGAATCCCACGGCAAGCTGGTGCGCGTGGCCGGCCTGGTGCTGGAGGCCACCGGCATCAAGGTGCCGCTGGGCTCGGTCTGCCGCATCCAGATGCCCAGCAGCGGCAACAACCCGCGGCGCGGCGCGGCGCCGGTGAACGCCGAGGTCGTCGGCTTCTCGGGCGACCGCGCCTACCTGATGCCCACCGACGAGGTGCAGGGCCTGTCCAGCGGCGCCACCGTCGTGCCACGCCACCTGCCGCCGCTGGCACCCCAGCTGGGCCAGCCCCTGCACCCCTGGCGCCGCGGCGAGGACCGCGGCCTGCACCTGCCCATGGGCGACGGCCTGCTGGGCCGCGTCGTCGACCCGCATGGCCATCCGCTGGACCGCGGCGGCGAGCTGGCCAACATCCATAACGAACCCATGGTGCGCCGCCCCATCAACGCGATGGACCGCGACCCGGTGCGCACGCCGCTGGACACCGGCGTGCGCGCCATCAACGCGCTGCTGACCGTGGGGCGCGGCCAGCGCCTGGGCCTGTTCGCCGGGACCGGCGTCGGCAAGTCGGTGCTGCTGGGCATGATGGCTCGCTATACCCAGGCCGACGTCATCGTCGTGGGCCTGATCGGCGAGCGCGGCCGCGAGGTCAAGGAGTTCATCGAGGACATCCTCGGCGAGGAAGGCCTGCGCCGCAGCGTCGTCGTCGCCGCGCCAGCCGACGCGCCGCCACTGATGCGCATGCAGGGCGCGCATTACGCGACGGCCATCGCGGAGTTCTTCCGCGACCAGGGCCGCCATGTGCTGCTGCTGATGGATTCGCTGACCCGCTACGCCATGGCGCAGCGTGAAATTGCTCTCGCCATCGGTGAGCCGCCCGCCACCAAGGGCTACCCGCCCAGCTGCTTCGCCAAGCTGCCCCAGCTGGTCGAGCGCAGCGGCAACGGCCTGGCCGGCGAAGGCTCCATCACCGCCTTCTACACGGTGCTGACCGAAGGGGACGACCCGCAGGACCCCATCGCCGACGCGGCGCGCGGCATCCTGGACGGCCATATCGTTCTGTCGCGCGAGCTGGCCGAGGCCGGCCATTACCCGGCCATCGACATCGAGCGCTCCGTTTCCCGGGTGATGACGAGTGTTGCACCCCAAAACCAGGTCGATTCCGCGCGTCGCTTCCGCCAACTTCTGGCGAAATACAACAAGGCCCGCGACCTGATCCAGCTCGGCGCCTACGCCCCGGGCGCGGACCTCGAGCTGGATCTGGCCGTGCGCCTGCATGCCGACATGACGCGGCTGCTGCAGCAGGACATGCACAGCCCGGCACTTCTTCACGCCAGCGTCAGCCAGTTGCAGGCCGTGGTCCAGGGCGCCTAAACCTTGTGGCGGCGCCTGCCGATAACGTTTTTGTGCCGGACCGCCGATCCGTCGCCGCGCTGGAGTTTTGAATGAGTGCACCCGCCAACGACACCCTGGGCCTGCTGCTGGAACGCGCGGAGGGCGAGCGCGATGCCGCCGCCCAGGCCTTGCATGCCGCCAGCGCCCAGGCCCAGGCCGCGCGCGCCCAGCATGGCGAGCTGGCCGGCTACCGCCAGGACTACCAGCAGCGCTGGACGCAGAGCTTCGCCCAGGCCACGACGATGAGCATCGTCGGCTGCTACCGCAGCTTCGGCCAGCGGCTGGACCAGGCGGTGGACACCCAGGGACATGTCGCCCAGCACGCCGACCAGCGCGAGGGCCGCGCCCGCGAGGCGCTGTGCCAGGCCGAGTTGCGCGTCGCCTCGCTGCGCCAGTTGATCGCCCGCCGCCAGGCCGAGGCCGACAAGCTCGCGCAGCGCCGCGAACAGCGTGCCAGCGACGAATTCGCCGCCCGCGCCCACCTACGCCGCACGGCCCACGCCTGAGGAGGTACCGCCCATGCTCGGCAGCGCCCAATCCGTCACGCCCAAGCCAGCCGCCATGCCGCCGGCCGCCCCACCCACCCAGCCCGGCACGGCTGGCGGCCCCAGCTTCGCCCACTTCCTGAACGACCGGCCCGACCCGCAGCCGGCCCACACCGACCCGGCGCCCAGCGCCCCCGATGCGTCCAGGGACGCCGCGGCCGCGGCAAACGCAGCGCAGGCGCGCCGCAAGGAGGCCAATGCTGCGCCGCCCAAGCCCGCGCCGGGCCAGGGTCGCACGCCGGAGGCGGCCGCCCAGGCCAAGCCTGCCGAGGCAGCCAAGGCCAATGACGCCGACGACGAGGTCGCCGACGCGACGGACGACACCGATGCCCAGACCTCGGGACTGAACGAGTTCACGCAACTCATCGGCCTGACCCCGCCGGCGCAGCAGGCCTTGCAGGCCCACGCCCAGGCCGCGGCGACGGCCCCATCCGACGCCGCCGCCGACACCCGGCACAGCGTCAAGGGCGCCCACGCCGGCCACCCGGTCGCCACGGCCGACGCAGCTGGCGACGACGAGCCCGCGCGCGACGCCGGCACCGCAACGCCGGCCGAACGCCGCCCTGCCGCGCGCACCGCCGACGCGCCGCGGGCCAAGGGCGTAGAACTGCCCGCCGCCGACAAGACCGCGGCCGCGCGCGGCGCCCATGGCGACGCCCTGCAGGCCGCCACCACCGCGCCCAATGCCGCCGGCCCGCGGGCCGTGGCGGCGCCCGACGCCCAGCCCACCGCCTTTGCCGCCCTGCTGGCCCAGTCCCAGCCCGCGGGCGTCGCAGCGCCCGGCACGACGCCCGTGAGCGCCGGAGCCCGGGTGCACGCCGCACTGCAGAGCAGCGCCTTCGCGCCCGAGCTGGGTGCCCGCGTCAGCCTGCTGGCCGTGGACGGCGTGCAGCAGGCCGAGCTGCAACTGAACCCGGCGGACATGGGCCCGGTGGCCGTGCAAATCGTTGTCGACGGCGCCCAGGCCCAGGTGTCCTTCCATGCCGCCCAGGCCGAGACGCGCCAGGCCTTGCAGCAGAGCCTGCCCGAGCTGGCCGCCGCGCTGCAGGGCCAGGGCCTGACGCTGGCGGGCGGCGGCGTGTTCCAGCAGGCCTCGCAGGACGGCAGGCATGGCGAAGCGCAGGCCGACGGCCCCGAGGGCAGCGGCTCCCGCACCGCCGGCAGCGGAGGCGGTGCGGACGGCGGCACCGCCGTGGCACCGCCCGCACGCCGCGTCGTTGGTCTGCTCGATACATTTGCCTGACGCTGAAGTGGAAATAGCCACGCCCGACCGCAGCTAATCGGCGCTTGCCTGGCAGGTGACGCGTCAATAATCGGGCAAATTGGTGCCCATGGCCTGCAGTGGCTGGCCTGGGCGACGGACGTCTCAAGGAGTTCTCATGGCGACTGCGCCGGCTGCCGAAACCGCCGCGCCCACCGGGGGCGGCAGCAAGAAGCTGATCATCATCCTGGCCGGCGTGCTCGTGCTGGTGCTGCTAGGTGGCGGTGCGGCGCTGATGCTGCTGAAGAAAAAGCCCGCTGCCGACGAGAGCCAGGATGGCGAGGCCGTCGAGGCGCCCGTCAAGGCCAAGGCCCGTGCCAAGTCCGACCACCCGCCGACCTTCGTGCCGCTGGACCCTTTCACGGTCAACCTTGCCGACAAGGACGTGGACCGCTTCGCCCAGGTCGGTGTGACGCTGGAAGTCGAGGACCCGAAGTTCGCCGACCAGGTCAAGGCCTACATGCCCGCCATCCGCAGCAACGTGCTGATGGTGCTGTCGCACAAGACGGCCGCCGAGCTGCTGACCCGCGAGGGCAAGGAGCAACTGGCCAAGGAAATCATGCGCGAGTCGGTGCGCCCCATGGGCATCGAGCTGGACGATGAGGACGAAGCCACCGACGACACAGCGAAGAAGAAAAAGAAGAAGCGCAAGGCCGCGGTGGAAAGCCCCGTGACGCAGGTCTTGTTCTCCAACTTCATCGTCCAGTGACATGTTGACCCCCAGCAACTCCGTTGCCCTGCCCCAGTCCTTTGAGGCCATGGGGCTGCAGCCCTCGCCTTGGGGCGGCCCGGCTGCATGCTCCGGAGAGCTCGCATGAATCAGCAGATCCTTTCCCAGGACGAAGTCGATGCGCTGCTGCAGGGCATCACCGGCGAGAGCCAGAAGCTCGAGCAGGAGGAGGAGCAGGTCGGTGGCATACGCGAGTACAACCTCGCGAGCCAGGAGCGGATCGTCCGTGGGCGCATGCCCACGATGGAGATCATCAACGAACGCTTCGCGCGCAACATCCGCGTCGGGCTGTTCAACTTCATCCGCAAGAGCCCCGAGGTCGCCATCGGCGGCATCAAGGTGCAGAAGTACAGCGCCTTCCTGCGCGAGATCGTCGTCCCGACCAACTTCAACATCGTGTCGGTGAAGCCGCTACGCGGCAGCGGACTGATCGTCTGCGACCCGACGCTGGTGTTCGCCGTCATCGATTCCCTGTTCGGCGGCATCGGCAAATTCCACGCCCGCATCGAAGGCCGCGACTTCTCGCCCACCGAGCAGCGCGTCATCACCCGCATCGTCGAGGTCATCACGACCGAGTACGCCAAAGCCTGGAAAGGCGTCTACCCACTGGAGCTGGAGTACCAGCGGTCGGAGATGCAGCCGCAGTTCGCCAACATCGCCACGCCCAGCGAGATCGTCGTGTCGACCTCGTTCACGCTGGAGATCGGCGAGACCAGCGGCACCATCTACTTCTGCATCCCCTACTCGACGCTTGAGCCCATCCGCGACGTGCTGTACTCGACGACGGTGGGCGACTCCTCCGAGCCCGACCGGCGCTGGATCAACCTGCTGAAGACGCAGATCCAGGCCGCCGAGGTGGAGCTCATCGCCGAGCTGGGCACGGCGCCGGCTACCGTCGAGCAGTTGCTGGCCTTCAAGCCCGGCGATTTCATCGAGTTGGACCTGGACCCCGTCATCCAGACCAAGGTGGACGGCGTGCCCGTCTTCGATTGCCACTACGGCACGTCCAACGGCCGTTACGCCCTCAAGATCGACAAGATGCTGACCGGCTCGCAGGAGAGCTGGTTGGGAGCCAAACATGAGCCCTGATTCCCCCAGCCCAGAAGAACAGGACGCGATGGCGGCCGAATGGGCCGCGGCCCTGGCCGAGGCCTCGCCCACCCCTGCCGCCAGCACCGAGGTGGTCGCCGAGGTCGCGCCCGAGCAGGTGTCCACGCCCAGCTTCGCGAACTTCACGCCCACGACGGGCAACGGCCCCGCGGGCGACATCAACATGATCCTGGACATCCCCGTCCAGCTCACCGTGGAACTGGGTCGCACGCGCATCCCGATCAAGAACATCCTGCAGTTGGCCCAGGGCTCGGTCGTGGAGCTGGACGCGTTGGCCGGCGAGCCCATGGACGTGCTGGTCAACGGTTACCTGATCGCCCAGGGTGAGGTGGTGGTCGTGAACGACAAGTTCGGCATCCGCCTGACCGACATCGTGACGCCTTCCGAGCGCATGCGCCGCCTCAGCAAGGCCGCCTGAACGCCCGCTGCCGGCCGCGCCCTGCCCGCAGCGCCGGCGGTCCCTGGACAACCGCGGGTTTGTCTCGGCAATTGGGGCCTTCGACGGCGCCATTCCGTCCGCAGAATGCCGAGGCATGAATGCCCCCGGTCTGCTCCCCTTCCTCTGGTTCCTCGTCATCATTGCGCTGATCCCGGTCGCGCTGTGGCTGCTCAAGCGCTCGCCCTACGGCCGCGCGCTGGGCGGCGCGGCCGCGGCCAGCGTGCTGCGCGTCGTGACCCAGCTGTCCACGGCGCCCAACCAGCGCCTGCTGGTCGTCGAGGTCGGCCAGGGCGAGGACCGCCGCTGGCTGGTGCTGGGCGCCACCGCCCAGAGCATCACGACGCTGCACGTCATGCCGCCGCAGGCCGAGCCGCCCGCGCCGACCAGCTTCGCCAAGCTGCTGGGCAAGGAGCGCGGCGATGCGGCCTAAGGTCCTGCTGGCCCTGGGCCTGCTGGCCGGCGGCGGCGCGGTCGCGCAGGGCCAGACGCCGCCGGCCACGCTGCCGCTGCTGATCGGCCAGGGTGCCGGCGGCAGCTATTCCGTGCCCATCCAGACGCTGCTGTTCTTCACGGCCCTGGGCTTCCTGCCCGCGGTGCTGCTGATGATGACGGCCTTCACGCGCATCGTCATCGTGCTGAGCCTGATGCGCCAGGCGCTGGGCACGCAGGCGGCGCCGCCCAACCAGGTCATCGTGGGCCTGTCGCTGTTCCTGACCTTCTTCGTCATGAGCCCGACGCTGGACAAGGTCTACGCCGAGGCCTGGCAGCCCTATGGCGCCGGGCAGATCCAGTTCGACGAGGCGCTCAAGCGCGCCGAGGTGCCCATGCGCGGCTTCATGCTCAAGCAGACCCGCCAGGCCGACGTGGCGCTGTTCTCGCGCCTGGCCAAGCTCGACAGCGGCATCAAGCCCGAGGACGTGCCCTTCAAGGTGCTGGTGCCGGCCTTCGTGACCAGCGAGCTGAAGAGCGCCTTCCAGATCGCCTTCCTGGTCTTCATCCCCTTCCTCGTCATCGACATGATCGTCGGCAGCGTGCTGATGAGCCTAGGCATGATGATGCTGTCGCCCGTGCTCGTCGCCCTGCCCTTCAAGCTGATGCTGTTCGTGCTGGCTGACGGCTGGAACCTGCTGCTCGGCTCCCTGGCCGCCTCCTTCGCGACCTGACGAACTTGCGGGACAGACCGATCGAGCGCAGCGAGTAGCTCTGTCCTCAACTGACTAAAGACCATGGACGCTCAACAGGTTTTCACCTTCGGCCAGCAAGGCCTCTACATGCTGATGCTGGTGGCCTCGCCCATCCTCATCGTCGTGCTGCTCGTCGGCGTCTTCATCAGCGTCATCCAGGCGGCGACGCAGATCAACGAGGCGACGCTGTCCTTCGTGCCCAAGGTCATCGCGGCAGTGCTGACGCTGGCCGTCGCCGGGCCGTGGATGATGACGACGCTGGTGGAGTACATCCAGCGGACGCTGCAGGCCATCCCTTCCATGGTCGGCTAGATGTTCTCGGTCACCGAGGCCCAGTTGCTGGCGTGGCTGAGCCCGCTGCTCTGGCCCTTCATCCGCACGCTGGCCCTGTTCGCCGGCATGCCCACCTTCAGCCAGCGCAGCGTGCCGCTGCGCCTGCGCATCGGCCTGGCGCTGTTCATCGCCGTCGCGGCCCAGCCCTCGCTGCCCGAGATCCCGGCCGCACCGCTGGACTCGCTGCCGGCGCTGACGCTGCTGATCGCCCAGCAGTTGCTGATCGGCCTGTCCATGGGCTTCGCGGTGCGCATCGTCTACGCCGCGCTGGAGTTCGCCGGCGAGATCATCGGCCTGCAGATGGGCCTGAACTTCGCCGGCTTCTTCGACCCCGGCACCGGCGCCCAGGGCACGGCCAGCGCGCGCTTCTTCGGCAGCATGGTGGCCTTCCTGTTCATCGCGATCAACGGCCACCTGCTGCTGATCAACGCGCTGGTGCAGAGCTTCCACGCCTTCCCGGTGGGCGACGAGCCCTTTGCCTTCCTACGCGTCGCCTCGCCCCAGCGCTGGGGGGCCGAGATCTTCAGCATCGGCCTGTGGATCGCGCTGCCGCTGATCACGATGCTGCTGTTCGTCAACCTCGTGCTCGGCGTGATCTCGCGCGTCGCGCCGCAGATCAGCGTGTTCTCCGTCGGCTTCCCGCTGACGGTCAGCGTGGGCCTGATCGGCATGGTGGCCACGCTGCCGCTGATGCAGACGCCGTTCACCGTGGCGTTGGAGCGCTTGCTCGCGGCGTTCAGCTAGCCCCGCCCTTCCTGGTTGCGCGTCAAGGGTCTTCTGCTTCGCAGCGAAACCAGATCTTCATGCGGGCCGCATGAATAGCTGCAACCGTTGCAGAGCGAAAGTTCAAGCAGGCGGCACATCCGCCACAAGGCACACGAACTGGGCCGGAAGTTGGTAGCCCGCTTCGCCGCGCCAAGCATCGATGGCATCGAGGTAGTTCGCGCGCACTCGCGCCCGCGAGTCGTCGTCGAAGCGGGACCAAGCCAGCGCCGCCGGGCCGGCGATGAACATCGCGTCGCACGCGGCGTCGGCGTCGTGATAGGTGAGCGAGTGGGCCAGGGTCTGCTGCCACCGCACGTGCAGCCCCGCATCGCGGCACGCGTTCGCCATCGCGCCCTTGACGCCGAATCGAAAGAACAGCGGGCAGACCTCGCTCTGCACCTCCGCATCGATGATCGAAAAGACGGGCGCCCAAGCGCAGTTGCGTCGTTCGCCCCAGACGGCCAACCCGAGGCGGCCGCCGGGGCGCAGTACGCGCCGCATCTGCACGAGCGCCCGCTCGGGATCGGGCAGGTACATCAGGCCGAAGCAGCAGGTGACGATGTCGAACGCGGCGTCCGGCAGAGTCAGCGACTGCGCGTCTATGCGCTCGAAGCAAGTATTGCGCAGGCCGGCCGCGGCGGCACGCGCGTTCGCTTCGTCGACCATCGCCTGCGAAAGGTCGACGCCGACGACTTGGCCGGCAGTTCCGACCGCGGCGGCCAGCTCGCAAGCGAGGCCGCCCGTGCCGCAGGCGATGTCCAGCACGCGCTCGCCCGGCCTCAATTGCAGGCGATCGACCAGCAGGCGATGCGCGCTTGACAGCGACCGCTGCCACGACGCGTCGTAACGCGCGGCCGCGCGATCCCAGCCGTATCGCTGCAAGCGCAGTTGCAGGCGTGCGTCCATCGTCAGGCACGTGTCGCGACGATCTCGAGGTAGGCGCCGGGCACCATCAACGCGTGCGGGCCGCCGGTGTTCATCTCTTCGAGCAGCACGACGAGATCGCGCTCCAGCGCCGCGCGGCCGTCCTCCGGCAGCGCGGCGAAGGCCTTGTGCACCGGGCCGTACCACCGGCGGAAGACCTCGACGAAGTGGGCCGCTGAGCGATAGCGGAAGTTGAAGTGGCGCCGCTCGATGGCAATCGCACTCGCGCCCGGCCCCAGCAGCTCGCGCAGCTTGGCCTCGTCACCCCAGTTCGATGGCGGCAGCGCGCCTGCTGGCGGTGGCAGGTGGTGGCCCATGATCTTGAACAGCCGGCCGATGAAGCCGTCGGGCGTCCAGTTCGCGAGGCCGATGCGGCCGCCGCGACGGCACACGCGCAGGAGTTCGGCGGCGGCCTTGGCATGGTCGGGCGCGAACATCACGCCGAAGGTCGAGACGACCGCGTCGAAGGTACCGTCGCCGAACGGCAGGGCCTCGGCATCGGCCACGCGCATCGTCGCGACCAGACGCTCGGCGGCCAGGCGTTCAGCGCCGCGATCGAGTAACGCGGCCACGTAGTCGGTGGAAGTGACCTGCGCGCCCCGCCGCGCAGCGGCCAACGTGGCGTTGCCGTTGCCCGCCGCCACGTCGAGCACGCGCTGATCCCAGCCGATGTCGCAGGCTTCTGCAAGCTGTTCACCGACCAATTGCAACGTGGTGCCGATGACGGCGTAGTCGCCGCTGGCCCAGGCGGCTTGCTGGCGAGTCTTGAGGGCGTCGATATCGAGCGGTGCGTTCATGGGGATCTCCGCGGTTGTTCGGTACCGGCAGTGGATCGCGCCGGATGCGTCGGCGTCCCGCCTGATCGTCCGGGTGATTTGTCCCAGCGTCCGGATCTCGTCGCGGCGCCGCCGCCGCGCGGACACGCGCCGCACAATGGCTTCAACGACGGCAGGAGTTGGCGATGAGCATGCAGGCGGTGGCCGACGCGTTGGCGCGTCTCGAAAGGGTCTTGCGGCGGCGGCCGGAGACGGGCCTGTCGGCTGACGCGCCGGCGCAGGCGCAATGGAGCGGGCCCGAGACACCGCTGCGCGTCGTCTGCCGGCATCCCAACGGCCGCGAGGTCTGCACCGACCTGCCTCCCGAACTGGGCGGAGGTGGCGGCCAGGTGACGCCCGGCTGGCTCTATCGGGCCGGACTCGCCACCTGCGCGGCAACCTCGATCGCGTTGCTCGCCGCGGCCGAGGGCGTCACACTGGAGACGCTGCAGGTCGAGGCCGCGAGCCAGTCCGATGCGTGCGGTCTCATCGGGCTGGAGGACGAGGGCGGTCGCGTGGTGAGCCCAGTGCCCACCGACCAACGACTGGTCATCGCGATCAGCGCTCGCGACGCGACACCCGCGCAACTGCGCTCGCTGGTGGACCGCGCGCTGCAGCGCTCGCCGATCCCGCTGGCGGTGCGGGCGAACGGACTGGCAGTGCAAGTGGACGCCGCATGATGGACGCGCTCTCGCAGACCCTGCGCGTCGTCCACCTCGTCGGCTCGATGTTCATGCACGCGCGCTTCACCGCGCCGTGGTGCTACCAATCGCCGCGTGCCGACCTGGCGGCGCCCCTGCTCGAGCCGCAGGCCGAGCGCTTGGTCATCTTCCACCTCATCACCGAGGGGGAATGTTTCGTCGAGATGCCCGGCGAGCCGGCGGTCCGGCTGGTGGCTGGCGACGTCGTGCTGTTTCCGCATGGAGATCCGCACCTTATGACGTCGGAGCCGGGACTGCCGCCGGCCAGCGGTGGCGCGCCGCTTGCGGAAGTGCTGGCGCGACGCCCTCGCATACTGAGCTTCGGCGGAGGCGGGGCATCGACCAAGCTGGTATGCGGCTATCTCGCGTGCGACGACCGCCTGGCGCGCCTGCTGCTGAGCGGCCTGCCGAGGCTGCTGCGTGTCAATGTGCGCGGCTCGCCCGCGGGGCTGTGGCTCGAAGCGTCGGTGCGCTACGCGCTGGCTGAAGTGCGTTCACCGCGACCCGGTGGCGCCGGCGTGCTCGCGAAACTGGCCGAGGTGCTGTTCATCGAAGTGTTGCGGCTGGCCATGCAGGACACCTCGCGGCCCGCGGCGGGTTGGTTGGCCGGCGTCGGCGATCGTGTCGTTGGCGCGGCGCTGTCAGCGATGCACGAACGGCCATCGCACCCTTGGACGCTCGACGAGCTGGCGCGCACCGTCCACAGCTCGCGCTCGGTGCTGGCGCAGCGCTTCCAGGAACTCGTGGGGCAGTCGCCAATGCATTACCTCACGCAGTGGCGCATGCTGCTGGCCGGCAACTTGCTCCGACGCAGCAGCGTCCCGCTATCCCAAGTGGCGGAGGAAGTGGGCTATCTGACCGATGCGGCATTCAGCCGCGCTTTCAGGCGCGAGTTCGGCTTGCCGCCTGCGGCGTGGCGAAAAAGTCGATCGACCGAGCCTCGCATCGAGGCCGGGTGACCGGCTGCTTTGCAGCGAGCTCGGTCAGTCGGCGCCGGCCGACGTGCCCACGCTGCCCGGCGCATTCCAGTCATCGAGGGCGCGAACCTAGTCGCCGCTTTAACGGCAGGTTAGCGAACTGGAGCCGCCATTCCCCGATCGGTCATGCGCTCGTTCGGGCAGACCACGATCGAGTGGCCGCTCGCCATGCCCGCGAGCTCACGTTGTCGACCCTGAGCCGTCATAGACGTCACGGCATTGGGCGCCCAAAAGATGCTATGTAGGACGGCTCAGGTTTCCCCTTGAGCTACAAACGAATTCCAGTTCTCTGTTGTCAAGGAGTATGGAAATGACCAAGTCCTCAGCAGTCCTACAAGTCAAGGATACGACTCGGAGTACAGCCCTGTACATGAGCT
>NZ_JAFAGT010000045.1 GCF_019237615.1 Roseateles sp.
GCGCGGAAGAAGTCGGGCGTGCTCAAGGTGCAAATCCCCCAGGAATCAACTCCGCTAACAACGCTTCCTGCGGGATTCAGAGGACCGGACTTACCCTCGAACGCCAGCATTCATGCGGGTTGCAGCGAAATTGCAGGGCCGACTAGGCGACAAGCAAGTGGGAGAGTGGCGCTGGTTGGATGAGTCAGGCAAGGTTGTGCGCACGGAGCAACACGACTCGGCTCATTGACGCCGAGCAGTATCGCTGAGGCGCCTGGCTGTTCGGAGCCGCTGCCGCAGGACAGCGGGCAGGTCCGGCCGGCGCCGGGCCTGACGCGAAGGCGCATCCGTCCCCAGACGGGTTGCCGCAGTGCTCGGGGGAGCCGGCAGCATCGAGGCGCGGTCCAAGCGCCGGCCCGCCCCCAGGCGGGCGATGTTGACGGGAGCACAGCCGTCAGGCGTGAGGTCCGCCGCTGACGAAGCGAAGCGCAGGAGGCCACCCTGGATGGCGGCGAAGCGTCCAGCGCAGAGCATGGGCAACGGCACGTTGAACAGGTGCCCGTAATGTATGCGTCCGCCCAAGTCACCTTGAAGTTCGATAGCCGGGCTTGGATGCTTGTGTCCACGACAACTGATGGACACGAGACTCCTACGCGCCAACCGGCGATTCAAGATGGGCGGACTGGACGCTCACCGAGCAGGCGATTCACCGCCACCTCGAGCTCAACAACGCCAACCCCAAACCGTTCTCCTGGACCAAATCCGCCGACGACATCCTCGCCAGCATCGGGCGGTTTTGTTTGCAAACTTCTAACTAACGAAACTAGCGGCCTGCATTCCGGGCCACTCCGGAGCCGGCCCATCGGGGCGATGTGCATGCGGCTAGATGCCGCTGGCATCGCCGTCCCCTGGGGAGCGACCAGGCTCGCCCGCATCCAGCGGCGCGAGGCCCAGCGGGGGGGGGGCTACTTGGGCTCCGGCAGCTCGATCTTCACCTCGAGCACCTCCAGGTCGCCCTGGCGCTCCATGTGGACCTTGATGTCGTCGGCGTTGATGGACACGTACTTGCTGATGACGGCCACCAGTTCCCGCTGCAGCTGGGGCAGGTAGTCGGGGCTGCTGCTGCGCCCGTTGCGCTCATGCGCGAGGATGAGCTGCAGCCGCTCCTTGGCGACGCTGGCGGAGCTCTTCTTTTCGCCAAGGAAGAAGTTCAGGAATCCCATAGCGAGGCTCCCTTCACTTGGCGCCGAAGACGCGCTTGAACCAGCCGGGCTTGACAGCCTCGGTGAAGCGCATGGGCTTGTCCTCGCCGAGGAAGCGCGCGACGACGTCCTTGTAGGCCTCGGCCACGTCGCTGCCCTGCATGTGGATGGCCGGCAGACCCTGGTTGGAGGCCTGCAGCACGCTCTCGCTCTCCGGGATGACACCGATCAGCGGCGTGCGCAGGATCTCGTGGATGTCGTCCAGGCTCAGCATCTGGCCGCCCTCGACGCGATTCGGGTTGTAGCGCGTGATGAGCAGGTGCTCCTTCACGGGCTCGCCGCCCTGGATGGCGCGCCTGGTCTTGCTGCTCAGCATGCCCAGGATGCGGTCGCTGTCACGCACCGAGGACACCTCGGGGTTGGTCACCACCAGCGCCTCGTCGGCGTAGTGCATGGCCATCAGCGCGCCTGTCTCGATGCCGGCCGGCGAGTCGCAGATGATGTAGTCGAACTCCATCTCCTCGAGCTCGGCCAGCACGCGCTCCACGCCCTCCTGCTTCAGCGCGTCCTTGTCGCGCGTCTGAGAGGCGGCCAGGATGTAGAGCTTGTCGAGCTGCTTGTCCTTGATGAGGGCCTGCGTGAGCTTGATCTCGTCGTTGACGACGTTGATGAGGTCGTAGACGACGCGGCGCTCCACGCCCATGATGAGGTCGAGGTTGCGAAGGCCCACGTCGAAGTCGATGACGCAGGTCTTGAAGCCGCGCATCGCGAGGCCGGTGGCGAAGCTCGCGCTGGTGGTGGTCTTGCCAACCCCGCCCTTGCCGGAGGTGACGACGACGATCTTGGTGGTCATCTGGGGCTTTCCTGTTCGTTCAGTTCAATCGGGTGGGTCAGAAGGCGAGGGGCTGCATCAGCAGCTTCTCGCCGTCGAGCAGTACCTGGGCCGGCTTGCCCGCCACGTCGGCCGGCAGCGGGTTCTCGGTCGTGCGGTAGATGCCGGCGATGGCCAGCAGCTCCGCTTCCAGGCTGTAGGTGTAGATGCGCGCCGACGTGTCGCCGCGCGCACCCGCGATGGCCTTGCCGCGCAGCGGCGCGTAGACATGCACGCTGCCGTCGGCGATGACCTCGGCGCCATGGCTCACGAGGGCCAGCACGACGAGGTCGCCGCCCTTGGCGTAGATGCGCTGGCCCGAGCGCAGCGGCTTGTCGACGACCAGCGTCGGCGCCGGCGCGGCAGGTTTCTCGACGATCTTCTCGACGACGATCTCGCGCACCACCTCCGCGGGCATGGCGGGCGCCACGCGTTCGGCGGCGGGCTCGTCGGCCGCGTCGGCCAGGCCCAGCTCATGCGCCAGCGCCAGCTCCTCGGCCGTCGCGCCGGCCACGGCCACGGGCTGCAGCTGGCTGGCGCGCAGCATGGCGACGATGGCGCGCAGGTCCACGGGCGCCGGGCCGTCCAGCGCCAGCGGCGCCTGGCCTTCGGCGGCGGACGTGGCCGGCGCGCGCGGCACCGCGCTCAGGTCGATGACGACGGGCTCATGCTCGAAGCCCCCTGCACCGGCGCGCTCGGCCCAGTCGGCGGCGAGCTCGGCCATGTCGGCGCTGTGCAGCACCAGGCCCAGCAGGCTGAAGCGGCGTGACTTCAACTCGAAAGTGCCGGTGCGCGAGGCACTCTTGCGCCCGCCGCTCTCCCGTGTGAGTTCCGCCTTCGATTCCCCCATGTGCCCCGCTGCCGCCTCTTCAAAAGGCCGGGAGTTTAGCCGGCGGCCTCGGGCGGGCCTGTTGGGGCTGCCCCCAAATTCAGCGCCTCAAAAACGGGCAGTCCAGGCTGGCGGCAAGCCGATCAAGCACTTAGCGCCGCTGTCGTCAGCCGGCCCACAGACTTGTCCACAGCGGGCGTGGACAAACGCCACAGCGATGTCATCCAGACCCGTGACATCCGCCCATCGCGGCTTGACTTATCCCCAAATCTGGCAGGCGTCAAGCGTTTTGGACCCTGAGCTTGCCAACCGCGGCCACCCTCAGGGCAACTTCGCTAAGTGGTTGATTCATATAGACTCATTGCCGCTGCTTAAAAATTCAGCAACCTAAGCGAAACCGCATTGCACAAGGGCTTGGCCGCGATCGAGGCGGGTTCTCCACAAAGTTTTCCACAGACTCGGTGGATAGCTTGCGGAAGTGTTACGGATCAGTGACTTAGAGGCGGTCCTTGAGGCGCTCTGTAGCTTTCGCTGCCAAGTGGGAGCGCGTGCGTTGCGAGTCCGCGGGTTACATTGGACGATGCCCGCGCGTGCGGGCGCCGCAGGAGATCACAGTTGGCCACACCGAACTACAGCTACGAGAAGCGCCAGCGAGAGCTGGCCAAGAAACGCAAGGCCGAGGAGAAGCGCCAGCGCAAGCAAAGCGGCAAGCCGGCCGACGACCAGACCCCCGCCGAGGCCGAGGCCCAGCCCGAGGCTGGCGACACCGGCCCGACCGAGCCGCAAACCTAAAATCCGCCGTTTTCCCGCTCCGCCGCCTCCGTCTCCATGACCCGCCAGCTCTTCGTCACCACCGCCCTGCCCTATGCGAACGCCGGTTTCCACATCGGCCACATCATGGAGTACACCCAGGCCGACATCTGGGTTCGCTACCAGCGCATGGTGGGCTCGCAGGTGCACTTCGTCTGCGCGGACGACGCCCATGGCGCGCCCATCATGATCGCGGCCCAGAAAGCCGGGAAGACGCCGCAGGACTTCGTCGCCGGCATCGCCGCCGGCCGCCGCCAGTACCTGGACGGCTTTCACATCAGCTTCGACAACTGGCACTCCACCGACGGGGAGGAGAACCACGAGCTGTCCAAGGCCGTGTACCTGGCGCTGCGCCATAACGAGCTGATCACGACCAAGACCATCGAGCAGTTCTTCGACCCGGACAAGGCCATGTTCCTGCCGGACCGCTTCATCAAGGGCGAATGCCCCAAGTGCGGCGCGAAGGACCAGTACGGCGACTCCTGCGAGGTCTGCGGCGCCGTCTACGCGCCCACCGAGCTGAAGAACCCGTACTCGGTGCTGTCGGGCGCGACGCCGGTGCTGCGCACCAGCGAGCACTACTTCTTCAAGCTCAGCGACCCGCGCTGCGTGGAGTTCCTGACCCAGTGGACGCAGGAGGCCGGGCGCCTGCAGCCCGAGGTGCTCAACAAGATCCGCGAGTGGTTCGCGACCGACGAGGACGGCAGCAACAAGCTCAGCGACTGGGACATCAGCCGCGACGCGCCCTATTTCGGCATCGAGATCCCCGACGCGCCGGGCAAGTACTTCTACGTCTGGCTGGACGCACCGGTGGGCTACCTCGCCTCGCTGAAGAACTACTTCGGCAAGATCGGCAAGGACTTCGACGCCTTCGTCGCCGATCCGGCCGTGGAGCAGATCCACTTCATCGGCAAGGACATCGTCTACTTCCACACGCTGTTCTGGCCCGCGATGCTGCACTTCAGCGGCCGCAAGACGCCCAACCACGTCTTCGTCCACGGCTTCATGACCGTCAACGGCGGCGAGAAGATGAGCAAGAGCCGCGGCACCGGGCTCGATCCCCTCAAGTACCTCGGCCTGGGCCTGAACGCCGAATGGCTGCGCTACTACATCGCCGCCAAGCTCAACGCCAAGGTCGAGGACATCGACTTCAATCCCGAGGACTTCGTCGCCCGCGTCAACAGCGACCTGGTCGGCAAGTACATCAACATCGCGTCGCGCGCGGCGGGCTTCCTGGCCAAGCGCTTCGATGGCACGCTGAGCGGCGACCTGGGCGTCGAGGGTTCGGCGCTGCTTGAGACGCTGCGCGCCCACAGTGGCGCCATCGCCGAGCTCTACGAGACCCGCGAGTTCGGCAAGGCCTTGCGCGAGATCATGGCGCTGGCGGACAAGGTCAACGAGTACGTCGACCAGCACAAGCCCTGGGAGCTGGCCAAGCAGCAGGGCATGGACGCCGCGCTGCACGACGTCTGCAGCGTCTGCATCGAGGCCTTCCGCCTGCTGACCATCTACCTCAAGCCGGTGCTTCCGGCCCTCAGCGCACAGGTCGAGGCCTTCCTGAAGATCGAGCCGCTGCAGTGGAGCGACAGCGCGAAGGCGCTGGGCGCCCACCCAATCGGCGCCTACCAGCACCTGATGCAGCGCGTGGAGCTCGCCAAGGTGGAGCAGTTGTTCGAGGCCCCGCCGGCCCCCAAGGTCCAGCCCGGCGGCGAAGACATCGCCGCCGAGATCAAGATCGACGACTTCGCCAAGGTCGACCTGCGCATCGCGAAGATCGTAAAGGCCGAGGCCGTCGAGGGCTCCGACAAGCTGCTGCGACTGACGCTGGACGCCGGCGAAGGCCGCATGCGCAACGTCTTCAGCGGCATCAAGAGCGCCTACAGGCCCGAGGACCTGGAAGGCAAGCTGACCGTGCTGGTCGCCAACCTCGCGCCGCGCAAGATGAAGTTCGGCATCAGCGAGGGCATGGTGCTGGCCGCCAGCCACGCCGACGAGAAGGCGCAGCCCGGCATCTTCGTGCTGGAGCCCCAGCCCGGTGCCCAGCCCGGCATGCGGGTGCGCTGACGCCGCCGCCAGCCTCGAGAATCGGGCGCATCGCAGCCCAATCCCCGGAGCCGCCATGCCCCAACACTACGCACGCCGGCTGCTGGCGAGCGAACGCACCGCCGAGGGCAACGCCCACCTCGGCTGGATGCTGGCCTTCGTGGCCGGCGCCACCAATGCCGGCGGCTTCCTGGCCGTGCAGCAGTACACCTCGCACATGACCGGCATGGTCTCGGCCGCGGCCGACGGGCTCGTGCTGGGCCGGGCCCAGGCCCTGGCCACGGCCCTGGGCGCGCTGCTGTCCTTCGGCGCCGGCGCGGCCTGCACCGCCCTGCTCGTGCACTTCGGCCGCCGTCGCCGGGCACACAGCGTCTTCGCGCTACCGCTGCTGCTGGAGGCGGCCTGCCTGCTGCTCTTCGGCCTGCTGGGCGCCTGGCTGGCCGGCCTGCGCGCCCTCTTCATCCCCGCAGCCGTCGCCGTGCTGTGCTTCACCATGGGGCTGCAGAACGCACTGATCACCAAGGTCTCGCGCGCGGAGATCCGCACCACCCACGTCACCGGCATCGTCACTGACCTGGGCATTGAGCTGGGGCGCAGGCTCTGCGGCGCCGGCGCCGATGCGGCCCGACTGCGGCTGCTGGGCGGCCTGCTGCTGGCCTTCGCCGTCGGTGGCCTCGCTGGCGCATGGGCCTTCAAGGTCATGGGCTATGCCGCCACGCTGCCGCTGGCTGCGCTGCTCGCCCTTCTCGGCGGCGTGCCGGCGCTGGACGACCTCGGCCGGCTGCGCGCCCGATAAAATCAACCGATTCGATTGCGAGACCCTGCCATGCCGCTGTTCTGGAAGCCCTACAAGTCCGACGTCACCCAATTCATCGACCAGCTCAAGGCCCAGCGCCCGACGCTGGAGGCCGAGCAGCGTGCCGGCCGCGCACTGCTGTGGGACCGCGAGCAGGACCGCGTCGCCCAGGCCGGCTTCGACGCCGCCCGCGTGGCCCAGAAGCCCTATGTCTACCAGACCGACGACAAGTAGACGGCCCGCCCCTGGCGGCTTCGCCGGCCTTGCAGCGCCAGTTCCGCGGCAGTCGCTAGATCGCAGACACCCACGCCAATGACCACGGTCACCGCCGACGAGACCTCCCGGATTTCGTCGGATCTTCCGGAAGCGGTCGATACCGTCGCCGTCGCTCGCCTGTACGGCGAGCCGCTGTTCCAGCTGCCGCTGGACCTCTACATCCCGCCGGACGCGCTGGAGGTCTTCCTCGAGGCCTTCCAGGGCCCGCTGGACCTGCTGCTGTACCTGATCCGCAAGCAGAACTTCAACATCCTCGACATCCCGCTGGCCGACGTGACGCGCCAGTACCTCAGCTATGTCGAGCAGATCCGCAAGCACAACCTGGAGCTGGCCAGCGAGTACCTGCTGATGGCGGCGATGCTGATCGAGATCAAGTCGCGCATGCTGCTGCCGCCCAAGAAGAGCGAGGACGGCAAGGAGGCGGAGGACCCGCGCGCCGAGCTGGTGCGGCGCCTGCTGGAGTACGAGCAGATGAAGCTGGCCGCCGCGCGCCTGGACCGACTGCCACTGCTGGGCCGCGACTTTCTGCGCGCCCAGGTGCACATCGAGCAATCGCTGACGCCGCGCTTCCCCGACGTCGACACCGCCGACCTGCGCGAGGCCTGGCTGGACATCCTCAGGCGCGCCAAGCTCAACCAGCACCACAAGATCAGCCGCGAGCAGCTGTCGGTGCGCGAGCACATGAGCATCGTGCTGCGCCGGCTGCAGGGCCAGCGCTTCGTCGAGTTCGAGAAGCTCTTCAACGTCGAGAAGGGCCAGGCTGTGCTCGTCGTCACCTTCATCGCGATGCTGGAGCTGGCCAAGGAGCGCCTGCTGGAGATCACGCAGGCCGAGGCCTTCGCGCCCATCTACGTGCGCCTGGCCTACACACCGGCCTGATCAGCGGTAGTGCCGCGCCAGGCTCTCCGCCACGCAGACCGGCCTGCGCGCGCCCTCGGCCTCGATGGCCACCTCCACCGTCAGCTGCATCGCACCGCCGGCCACCGCGTCCATGGCCAGCAGCTTGAAGCCGGCGCGCAGCCGGCTGCCCACCGGCACCGGCGCCGTGAAGCGCACTTTGTTGAGGCCATAGTTGACGACCATGCGCGTCTCGCGCACCGCGAAGCCGGTCTCGAAGAAATAGGGGATCAGCGACAGCGTCAGGAAGCCATGCGCGATCGCCTCGCCGAAGGGGCCGGCCTTGGCGCGCTCGGGGTCGACATGGATCCACTGCCGGTCCTCGGTGGCCTCGGCGAAGGCGTTGACGCGTGCTTGGTCGACCGAGATCCAGTCGCTGTGGCCCAGGAGCTGGCCGGTCAGGGCCTGGAGGTCGGCAAGGGTCTCGAAGATGCGCATTGCGGGTGGCCCAGATGGGAGCTGTCGTGCGCGCACGTTAATCTAGCCGGCCATGCCAGACAGTAGCCCCCGCGACATCCTCGTCCTCGCCGCCCACCCGGACCTGGCCCGCTCCAACGCCACCCGTGCCATGCTCGGCGTCCTGCGCGCCTCGCCGGCGGCCGACCGTGTCGAGCTGCGGGACCTCTACCGCCTCTATCCGGACTTCCACATCCACGTCGAAGCCGAGCAGCGCGCGCTCGCGGCGGCGCGGCTGGTCGTCATGCTGCACCCGATCTACTGGTACAGCATGCCGGCGCTGCAGAAGCTCTGGCTGGACGACGTGCTGCGCCTGGGCTGGGCCTACGGCCCCGGCGGCACGGCGCTGCGCGGCAAGGACTTCTGGCTCGTCACGTCCACCGGCGGCGGCATGGAGAGCTACGCGCCAGGCGGCCACAACCACCACCGAATGGACGAGTTCCTGCTGCCCTACGAACAGTCAGTCAAGACCTGCGGCATGCGCTACCTGCCGCCGCAGGTCCTGCACGCCGCGCACCGCGCAAGCGACGCCGAGATCCACGCCCATGCCCGCCTGTTCGGCGAGCGACTGGCAAGCTACCCCGCCTGGAGCGCCTCGCTCGACGCGCCGGTGGCGGGGGACGAGCAGGAGGTGGCACTGGACGAGCGGCCGCCGCTGTTCTCGTCGCTGGACGCGGGAGACGCCGAATGAGTCACGGCCAATGGCTGCTGTTGCCCCTGACCCTGCTGGCCGCCGCCGTGCTGGCCGTGCCGCTGGCGCGCTACCTGCGGCTGGGCGCCATCCTGGGCTACCTCGTCGCCGGCCTGCTGGTCGGGCCCGCCGTGCTGGGGCTGATCCCCGAGTCCAACGCCATCCCCGAGGTGGCGGAGCTGGGCGTCGTGCTGATGCTCTTCCTCGTCGGCCTGGAACTGGAGCCCAAGCGGCTGTGGGCCATGCGCCGGCCCATCTTCGGCTGGGGCAGCGTGCAGTTGCTGGGCTGCGCGGCGGCGCTGACGGCCGTGGGCATCGCGACCGGCCATCCATGGCGGCTGTCAGTCGTCGTCGGCCTGGGGCTGGCGATGTCGTCCACGGCCGTCGCGCTGGCCGTGATGGCCGAGCGCAACCTGGCGCGCACGACGGCCGGCGAGAGCATCCTGTCCGTCGCGCTGCTGCAGGACATCGCCGCCATCCCCGTGCTGGCGCTGGTGCCGGTGCTGGCGCTCAGCGGCGCCCATGACGACGATGGCGGCCGCACCTGGCTGGCCGCGGCCAAGGCGGTGGGCGCCATCATCACCATCATCTTCGGCGGCCGGCTGCTGCTGCGCCCGGCGCTGCGCTGGATCGCGCGCAGCAGGACGCCCGAGATCTTCACGGCCGCGGCCCTGCTGCTCGTGCTGGGCACGGCGGCGCTGATGCAACTGGTGGGCCTGTCGATGGCGCTGGGCGCCTTCCTGGCCGGCGTGCTGCTGGCCGAGAGCGAATACCGCCGCGAGCTGGAGACCGACCTGGAGCCGTTCAAGGGCCTGCTGATGGGCCTGTTCTTCATCGCCGTGGGCATGGGACTGGACCTGAAGGCCGTCGCCGCGCAGCCGCTGCTGGTGCTGGCCACGCTGCTGGCGCTGCTGGCCTGCAAGACGGTGGTGCTGGTCGCGATGTCCAGGCTGATGCAGATCCCGCTCGCCGAGCGGCCGGCCTTCGTCATCCTGCTGGCGCCGGGCGGCGAGTTCGGCTTCGTCGTGTTCCAGCTCGCACAGGGCGAGGGCATGCTGGGTGCCGCGCAGAACTCGGCGCTGGTCGCCGCCATCGCGCTGTCGCTCGCGCTGACGCCGCTGCTGCTGACGCTGGGCGACCGGCTGATGTCGCGCAAGCTGGACCGGCTGGGCCAGCACAGGAAGCGCGCCGAGGCGCCGCCCACGCCCTCGCCCATCATCCTGGCGGGCTGCGGCCGCTACGGCCAGGTCATAGGCCGGCTGCTGCGCGCCAACGGCCTGCAGGCCACCGCGCTGGACCACGACGCCGAGGCCATAGAGAGCCTGCGCCGCTTCGGCTGGACGGTCTACTACGGCGACGCCACCCGGCTGGACCTGCTGCGCAGCGCCGGCGCCGGGACCGCGCGCATCCTCATCGTCGCCATCGACGACATCGGCCAGAGCCTGGAGCTGGTCCGGCTGGCGCGCGAGCATTTCCCGCAGCTCACCATCGTCGCCCGCGCCCGCAACGTGCAGCACTACTACCAGCTGCGCGAGCTGGGTGTCACGCATGTCGAGCGCGAGACCTTCGAGTCGGCGCTGCTGAGCGCCCGTACCGTGCTGGAGCTGACCGGCATGGAGCCCGCCGCGGCCCGCCGCCACGCCATGCGCTACAGGCGCCACAACATCGAGCTGGTGGAGAGCATGGTGCCGCTGCAGCGTGACGAGAACGCACTGATCGCCGCCGCCAAGCGCGGCCTGCGGCAGTTCGAGCAGCTCATCGCCGCCGAGCGCGCGGCCGAGGCGGCCTACCGCGCCCAGCGCAGCGGCTGGGACGGCAGGCACGACTCGGAGCCCCGCCCCTGAACGACAGGGCCCGGGCGGCGACAATGGAAGCATGTTCGCCCCGTCCCAGCTCGAAGTCCGGCGCTTCTTCTGCGCCACCTACCGCAAATGGCGCGACGGCGCGCCGCTGATACCGATGGAGGCCATCGCCGCGGACTGGATCGCCGAGCATCCCGAATACCACGCCGACCTCGCCGACGAGGCCGCCGCACTGGAGAAGGTCTACACAGTGGAGGAGGGGCGCACCAACCCCTTCCTGCACCTCTCCATGCACCTGACGATCACCGAGCAGCATGCCATCGACCAGCCCTCAGGCATACGCCAGGCCATCGACCTGCTGTCCGCCCGGCGCAACTCGCGCCACGAGGCTCACCATGTGGCCATGGAGGCACTGGGCGAGATGATCTGGGCATCGCAGCGCAGCGGGCTGCCGCCGGATGGCCATGCCTACCTGGACAAGGTGCGCCAGGCCGCCACCCGCTGAACGGCCGCGACAGCCGCAAAAAAGCCACCCGCGGGTGGCTTCTTCGTGGGTTGGAGCGCCCTCAGGCCTGGAAGCTGCCACCCAGGCTGCGGCGCTCGGCCTTGCCGCCGGCGCCGTAGAGACCGGTAGGCTCGCTGGGGATCAGCACATCCAGCGCACGGTCCAGCGAGGCATTGCCGCGCGCCAGGGCTTCGCGCTGGGCGGCCAGCAGGCCGCCGGCACGCACCAGGCGGTTGCGCAACGCCGGGGGCACGCTGCCGGTACGGGCGGCTTCGCTGAAGCTCTGCACGGCGCGGGCCAGGTGCTGGTGCAGCTCGGCGGCATGCTGCTCGATGGCAGCCGCGTCGCGGCGGGCAAGGGCGTCGCCCAGCTGGTTCAACGCCGACTCGACGGCCAGCAGGGGCTGTTCGAGTTCCGGGCCGAGCGGGGTGGACGAGGCGGTGGCAGTCATGAGTTCAGTGCTTGTTGGCGCGCGCGCTCAGCAATTCTTGCGCATTCGCGACCAGTTTGTCAGCGATGGCGTTCGCGTTGACCGTGAACTTGCCCTCACTGATGGCCTTGGAGATGCGCTCGACCTTGGCTGCGTCGAAGCTGCCGTCGTCGCCCGTCACGCTGGCGGCCAGCTTGGCGGCGCTGGAAATGGCGACCTGGGTGCTGGCCGCGGGGGTGGACGCCTGGCGGACGACGTCCTGGGCGGCGGAGGCCTCGGGTTTGCGCGCAGCGGGGCGCTGCTCGACCTTGGCCGGGCCGGCGCTTCCATCAGGGCTGTTGCCGATCTTCATGAGCTTCTCCAGGGTGCGGGGACGGGCCCCGCTGGGGGTATTGCGAGGGAGTTTCCTCCTGTATCGACCCCTGGCCCGAGAACTTGAGCGGGAATTGGCGGTTTTCTCCGGCCAGTTCCTGCGATTCGTGGCGCTTTGCTCACAGCGCCAGCTCCACGCGGCGCTCGGCAACCGCCCGGCCGCTGGCCACGCGCCCGTTCTCGAAGCGCACGCGCACCTCCTGGCCCTCGATGCCGGCGCCCAGCGCCTGGGCCTCCGAGGCCACGGCAAACCCGGGGCCTGCTGCCAGCACCTGCACCGTCTCGCCGGCAGCAAACCACTGGCGCGACTTCAACGCCGGCGCGCGCACCGCCTCGGCGGCAGCCAGCGGACGCGCCAGGGTGCGGCCGATCAGCTGGGCCGGGTCGGTGAAGACGGCGCCGGGATCCGCGGCAATGTCGATATCGGCCATTGCCAGTTGGTCTTGAGACAGGCTCACGCCGGCAGGCAGCGGGCCGCTGGCGACGACGGCCCGGCCGAAGACGGCCACGCGCACCGGCAGGGTCACGTTCCAGCGCGCCGTGCCGTCGATGCAGCGCAGGCCGATGCGGCTGCGCCCCCAGACGGCCATGCCGGGCGGCAGATAGGGCTGCACCTGCCCGCAGGGCGCCAGGCGCAGGCGGGCATCCAGGGCGCCGATCTCGACGGCCACGCGGGTATCCGGCGGCGCGGCGGCGCGCGCGGCCGTCTCGGCCAGGACGCGCACGCGCTCCAGCAGCGCCGGGTCGAGCGTGGTCTGCGCCCGGCACGCACCGGTGGCGAGCAGGCAGACGAGGAGCAGGACAGCACGGAGCATGGCCAGCACTCTAGGGACGCGGCCCGCCCGCCCTAGGCCTGAATTGAGCCGCTTTGCCCCCGCTAATCCCGCTCATGTTTTCGGCGTCGGTTCAGACAATTTGTGCAAGGAGCCATCCCGGCTTCACCCCTCGCAAGAGGCACGCCGATGTTGAACCGAATCACCGACACGCTGAACTTCCAGACCCAGGCCCTGACGCTGCGGGCGGAGCGCCAGCGCCTGCTCGCCAGCAACATCGCGAATGCGGACACGCCGGGCTACCAGGCCCGCGACATCAATTTCGCCAAGGCCTTGCGCGAGGCCACCGGCGAGATCGGTACGCCTGGCGCGCTGCAGACGACGCAGCGCGGTCACCTGGCCCCGCTGGCCGGCGCGCGTGGCGAAAGCGGCAAGGACTATGCGCTGCAGTCCCAGACCAACCTGGACAGCAACGGCGTCGACATGGACCGCGAGCGCGCCAGCTTCGCCGACAACTCGGTGAAGTACGAGGCCACGCTGCGCTTCATCAACGGCTCGGTGCGCACCGCGCTGGACGCGATGAAGTCGCACAACCAGAGCTGACGAAGGAGTAGGCGGCCATGTCCATGTTCCAGATCTTCAACGTCTCGGGCAGCGCGGTCAGTGCGCAGAGCCAGCGCCTCAACGTCGTCGCCAGCAACCTGGCCAACGCCGACACGGTGGCCGGCCCGGACGGCCAGGCCTACAAGGCGCGCCAGGTCGTCTTCCAGACCCAGCTGATGGGCGCAGGCAACGACGGCGGCAACGCCGGCGTGCGCGTGACCAACGTGACCGAGGACCAGACGCCCGGCCGCCGCGTGCTGGACCCCAGGCATCCGCAGGCCGACGCCGACGGCTATGTGACCTATTCCAACGTGAACCCGGTGGAAGAAATGGTCAACATGATCTCGGCGTCGCGCTCCTACCAGAACAACATCGAAGTGATGAGCACAGCCAAGAGCCTGCTGCTCAAGACCCTGCAACTGGGTCAGTCCTGACCGCGAGGCAAGCCATGGACGTCTCCGCCATCAACGGCACCGCATCCTCGAACACGACCGCGAGCAAGAACGCGGCCGACACGCAGGACCGCTTCCTGAAGCTGCTCGTCGCGCAGATGAACAACCAGGACCCGCTCAACCCCATGGACAACGCCCAGGTGACCAGCCAGATGGCGCAGATCCAGCAGGTCACGTCGCTGTCCACGCTGGACACCAGCATCAAGAACCTGGGCCTGCAGCTCGGCCAGATGCAGGCCATGCAGTCCATCTCGCTGGTGGGTCGCGAGGTCAGCGTGCCGGGCAACTCGCTGCAGGTCGTCAACGGCGTTGCCGGCGCCAGCTACGAGCTCGACGGCGCCGCCCAGACGGTCAAGCTGGAGATCCTCGGCCCGGCGGGCAACGTCATCGACACCCAGCAGCTCGGCGCGCAGGGCTCGGGCCGCCAGACCTTCACTTGGACCGCCAACAACCTCGTCCCCGAGGGCACGGAGGTCAAGTACCGCATCACGGCCGCCAACGGCACCAAGGCCGTCGACGCGACGCTCTACGCCCACGACAAGGTGAACGCCGTCTACAGCGAGAACGGCAGCCTGAAGCTGAACCTCGAACGCCTCGGCCCCGTGGACTACTCGGCCGTCTCCTCGGTCAACTGATCACCCTTCCGCACGACAGCAAGGACTCCCCATGAGCTTCCAGCAAGGCCTCTCCGGACTCAACTCCGCGTCCAAGAACCTCGATGTCATCGGCAACAACATCGCCAACTCGGGCACCTACGGCGCCAAGAGCTCGCGGGCCGAGTTTGCCGACGTCTACGCCGCCTCGCTGAACGGCGCCGGCACGAACCAGCTCGGCATCGGCACCAGCCTGCAGACCGTGGCCCAGCAGTTCAGCCAGGGCAACATCACGACGACCGAGAACCCGATGGACCTCGCCATCAACGGCGGCGGCTTCTTCCAGGTCGGCGACGGCGTGAACCCGACGCGCTACAGCCGCAACGGCCAGTTCAAGGTCAGCAAGGACGGCTTCATCGTCAACAACGACGGCCTCAAGCTGATGGGCTACCCGGCAAACGGCGCCGGCGTCATCCAGCCCGGCACGGCCCAGCCGCTGCAACTGCCCACGAGCGGCATCCCGCCGGCCGTGACGACCAGCCTGAAGATGGAGTTCAACCTGGACTCGCGTCAGAAGTCGACGGCCCCTGCCGCCGGCACCGGCATCGACCTGAAGGATTCGGCGACCTACAACAACGCCACGTCCATGACCGTCTACGACGCCAAGGGCCAGGACGTTGCCGTCACCTTCTACTTCCAGAAGGGCCCGACAGCCGCCAACGGCAGCGACACCTGGCACATCTACGCGACGGCCAACGGCACGCCCTTCAACACCGACTCGAGCGGCAATCCCATCACGCTGGACGCCAACGGCAACCCGACCACCCCGTACACGACGCTCACCTTCCCGCCCAGCGGCGGCGCGCCGACCATCCCGACGGGCCCGATCACGATGAGCATCCCGTCCGGCACCAGCACGCGCGGGAACACGACGCTGGCCGTCCCCGGCATCCAGCTCGACCTGAGCAAGGTGAGCGAGAACGGCAGCAGCTTCGCCGTGACCGCGCTGACCCAGGACGGCTACGCGCCGGGCCAGCTGACCGGCATCCAGGTTGGCAACGACGGCACCGTGCTGGCACGCTACTCCAACGGCCAGAGCAAGCCTGCCGGCCAGGTCGAGCTGGCCAACTTCCGCAACCCGCAGGGCCTGCAAGCGCTGGGCGGCAACATGTGGATACGCACCGTCGCGTCCGGCGACGCCGTCGTCGGCGTGCCGGGCGACGGCAACATGGGGGCGCTGCAGTCCGGCGCGCTGGAGGAAAGCAACGTCGACATCACGGCCGAGCTGGTCAACATGGTGACGGCCCAGCGCGCCTACCAGGCCAACGCGCAGACGATCAAGACGCAGGACCAGGTCCTGCAGACCATCGTCAACCTGCGCTGATCGCAACCACGGCCGAGGACGCGCGATGGACCGCATGATCTACCTCTCGATGGCCGGCGCCAAGGCGGCCATGCAGCGGCAGGACGTGCTCTCGCACAACCTCGCCAACGTGACGACCAACGGCTTTCGCGCCGAGCTGCAGGCCTTCCGCGCCGTGCCGGTGCGCGGCGACGGCGCGTCCACGCGCGCCTATGCGCTGGAAACCACCATCGGCTACAACGACGCCCAGGGCCCGCTGACCGCCACCGGCCGCAACCTCGACGTGGCCATGCAGGGCAACGCCTGGCTGGCCGTGCAGGCCAACGACGGCACCGAGGCCTACACCCGTGCGGGCTCGCTGGACGTGAGCGCCGAAGGCCTGCTGGTCATGCGCAACGGCATGCCGGTGCTGGGCGACGGCGGCCCGATCAGCATCCCGCCCAACAGCGAGGTGTCCATCGGCAGCGATGGCACCGTCAGCGTCAAGTCGCCCAACCAGAAGCCGACGACGATGGGTCGCCTGAAGCTCGTCACGCCCGAGGCGCCGACGCAGCTCGCGCGCGGCGACGACGGCCTGTTCCGCGCCGCCGCCGGCGACCTGCCGGCCGACCCGGCCGCGCGGCTGCAGGACGGCGCGCTGGAAGGCTCCAACGTCAGCCCGGTCGCGACCATGGTCGCCATGATCGCCGCCGGCCGCCAGTTCGAGCAGCAGATGAAGCTGCTGCAGATCGCCCAGACCCAGGGCCAGCAGTCCGCCAAGCTGCTCGGCAGCACTTAAGGAATCCCCGCCATGATGCGCTCGCTCTGGATTGCCAAGACCGGCATGGAAGCCCAGCAGACCCAGCTGGACAACATCTCGAACAACCTCGCCAACGTCGCGACCAATGGCTACAAGCGCTCGCACGCTGTATTCGAGGACCTGATCTACCAGAACATGCGCCAGAGCGGCGCAAACAGCACGGAGCAGACCACGCTGCCCACCGGCCTGCAGGTCGGCCTGGGTGTGCGGCCCGTCGCCACGGCGCGCATCTACACGCAGGGCAACCTGCAGCAGACCAGCAACAACCTGGACCTCGCCATCAAGGGCGACGGCTTCTTCCAGATCCAGATGCCCGACGGCACGACGGCCTACACGCGCGACGGCAGCTTCCAGCTGAACGCCAACGGCCAGATGGTCACGAGCAACGGCTACACGCTGCTGCCCGGCATCACGATCCCGCCGAACGCGCAGAGTCTGACCATAGGCAACGACGGCACCGTCAGCGTCACGCTGCCGGGCCAGCCCACGCCGCAGAGCGTGGGCCAGCTGCAGCTCGCCACCTTCGTGAACCCGGCCGGCCTGGACCCCAAGGGCCAGAACCTCTTCACGGAGACGGCGGCCAGCGGCACACCAAACACCGGCGCGCCCAGCAACAACGGCATCGGTGCGGTGCAGCAGGGCTTCGTCGAGACGTCCAACGTCAACGTCGTCGAGGAGCTGGTGCAGATGATCCAGACCCAGCGCGCCTACGAGCTGAACTCCAAGGCGGTGCAGACCTCCGACCAGATGCTGCAGAAGCTGGCCCAGATTTAGGTTCCCCCGTAGCGCTCGCGCGCTCCTCCCAGGGGGCGCAGCCGGCAGCCCGGCCGGGCCGGCTCCACGGCTGGCGCCGGAGGAGCGGCCGGCCTCGCGGCCCGATCCATGGAGATGTCGTCATGAAATTCCTCGCTGCTCTCGTCCTCGCAGCCCTGCTCGCAGGCTGCGCGACGCCCTACCCCGAGCCCCAGGTCGAGCTGACCCACACGCCCGTCGTCAACCTGCCGCCGGTGCAGGCCATGGCGTCGACCAACGGCGCCATCTACCAGGGCGCCAGCTACCGCCCGCTGTTCGAGGACCAGCGCGCCCGCCTGGTCGGCGACACGCTGACGGTCAACATCATCGAGAAGGTCTCGGCCACGCAGACCAGCACCAGCGAGCTGAGCAAGACGGGCAGCCTGTCGGCCGGCGTGAGCGCCCTGCCCGGCATCGCGCCCAACTCCTTCGGCCGCGCCAGCGCCGGCGCCACCTCGGCCAACGACAACAAGGGCAAGGGCAGCAACCAGAACACCAACGAGTTCACGGGCGCCATCACTGCCGTCGTGACGGCGGTGCTGCCCAACGGCCACTTGATGATCAGCGGCGAGAAGCAGATCGGCGTGAACCGCAACGTCGACGTGCTGCGCTTCTCCGGCCAGGTGGACCCACGCGCCATCGGCCAGGGCAATGCCGTGGCGTCGACCGCAGTGGCCAACGTGCGCATCGAGCAGCGCGGCCGCGGCGCGACCGCCGACGCTCACGCGGTGGGCTGGCTGTCGCGCTTCTTCCTCAACATCGCGCCGAGCTGATCAGCCCGCCTCGCCGGCCAGGTAGTCGACGGCCAGGTTGGCCAGCGCCCTCACGCCCACCTCCAGCCCGCGTTCGTCGACGATGAAGCGCGGCGAATGGTTGGAATAGGCCTGGCTGGGCTCGATCTCCGGCGGCGTCACGCCGACGAAGAAGAACAGCCCCGGGATCAGGCGCTGGAAGAAGGAGAAGTCCTCCGCGCCGGTCGCCTTGGGTACCACCTCTATGCCCATGGGGCGCGGGCCGCTGCTGGCGACGCGCGTCAGCGTGGGCAGCATCCGCTCGGTCAGCACGGGGTCGTTGCGCGTGACCGGGTAGTTTTTCGTGATGCAGACCTTGCAGGTCGCGCGTGAGGCCGCGGCGATGCCCTCGGCCAGCTGCGTCACGCGCGCGTGGATGGCGTCGCGCATGCCCTCGTCGAAACTGCGTATCGTGCCGCGCATCTCCACCGCATCCGGGATGATGTTCTCGCGCACGCCCCCCTTGATGGCGCCTATGGTCACGACGGCCGGCTCGCGGTTCAGGTCCAGCGTGCGGCTGACGACGGTCTGCAGGCCCAGCACGATTTGAGCCGAGGTGACGATGGGGTCGATGCCCAGCCATGGCGCCGCGCCATGGGTCTGCCTGCCCTGCACGGTGATGCGCAGCTTGTCCGAACTTGCCATCGTCGGCCCCGGCCGGTAGCCGATGACGCCAGCCGACTGGCGCGACGTGACGTGCAGGCCGAAGATGGCGCCGGGCGTGGGGTGCTCCAGCACGCCCTCCTTGATCATCAGCGCCGCGCCGCCCTCCTCGCCCTCGGGCGGCATCTCCTCGGCGGGCTGGAAGATGAACTTCACCGTGCCGGGGATGTCGGCGCGCAGGCTGGCCAGGATGCTGGCCACGCCCATCAGGATGGCGACATGGCAGTCATGCCCGCAGGCGTGCATGACGCCCACCTCCTCGCCGTTCCAGACAGCGCGGGCCCTGGACGCGAAGGGCAGTTCGACCTCCTCGGTGACGGGCAGGCCGTCCATGTCGGCGCGCAGCGCCACCACGCCACCGGGCCTGCCGCCTTTCAACAGGCCGACGACGCCGGTGTGTGCCACGCCCGTCCTGACCTCGTCCAGGCCCAGGCCATGCAGATGCTCGGTGACGACGGCGGCGGTGCGGAACTCGCGGTTGCCCAGCTCGGGGTGCTGGTGCAGGTCGCGCCGCCAGGCGATGACCTGGGGCTCCAGCGCCGCCGCCAGCGCGGCGATGCGTTCGCTCAAGGGGGGCTGCGGGCTCATGCGGCCATGGTAGGCCGAGGCGGCGCCCCCGTGGGCACGGCGTCTCAGCGACCCAACAGCCGTCGTAACCGACGTTTCAAGTCCAGCCACTGCTTGCCGCGCGACCGGTCGATGCGCTTCACGTCGATCAGCGTGAAGCCGCCGCAGCCGGTCAGCGTGTGCAGGCCGGCGGTGTGGCTGTCGCTGGCCAGGTCGCCGGTCAGGCGCTCGGCGCCCGCCTCGATGACCACACGCTCGGTCGTCAGCACCGGGAAGCGCAGCAGCCGCGTCGCGCTGCCGTAGCCGCGGCTGCTGTCCTGCACCGGCAGCGTCAGCATGCCGTCGCGGCCGACGAAGGGACGGCCCGCCGGGCGCGCGCCGTCGCGGCTGACGCGCACCGGGTTGCCGGCCAGCGGTGTCCACGGCCCCGTCAGCGCCGGCGCATGGGCGACATGCAGCTCGCGCTGGTCGCGCGCCCCGGGGCCCACCAGTGTGTAGAACATCCACCAGCGGCCCTGGTGCTCGATCAGCGACGCATCCGCGCCGGGCACGCCCGCGATCAGCGCGCACTCGCGCTCCCAGCGGTCCAGCGTGCCGTCGGCGGCGCGGTAGAGCGCGATCTCGCCGGCCTGGTGGCTCTCCGGCACCATCCAGGTCTCGCCCCGGTGCTCGAAGACCTGGGGGTAGGACAGGTGAAAGGGCTGCTCAAGCACCGTCGCCTGGCCGCGCCAGCGCAGGTCGGCCAGGCCGAACTCGTGGCGCTCGATGTGGGCGCGCTTGACGCGGTAGTCGAAGGCCTCGACGAAGACATGCAGCGCGTCGCCGCGCACGAGGCCGAAAGGGTCGGCGAGGTAGCGCCAGCGCCCCGCGTCGGGCAGCCAGGTGATGCGCCCGCGGGCTGCGCGCAGGCCGTCGGCGTCCACGTCTTGCAGCGCGACGGGAACGATACCGACCTGCCAGAAGTCGGTGCGCGGCGCCTTGAGCATCAGGCGCGCCAGGCGGCGTAGGCCTCTTCCTCGTCCATGAAGGGCTTGGCCCGGGTGGCCTGATGCAGCATCACGTCACGGTAAAAGCCCAGCGTGCGGGCCACGGCGTTGGCGCGGTCGTAGGCCGCGGTGGCATAGGACACGGCGCGCTGCTGCGGCGCCAGCGGGCGCAGCCGCGCCAGCTCCTCGGCCATGGCCTGGCCAAGCAGGTCGGCATCACCGACCTTCACGAGGCGGGCCGGCTGGCCGGCCAGCATCTCCAGCGGCCCCTGCGTGGCCGTGGACAGCACCGGGCGCCCGGCGCGCATCGCCTCCAGGATGGCCAGCGGGAAGGCCTCCTCGCGGGACGGCGAGATGAAGAGGTCGAAGGCCTTCAGGGCCTGGTCGACGTCGCTGCGGAAGCCCAGCAGGCGGATGCGCGGGTCCGCGCCGGCCATGTCCTTGAGCAGGGCCTCGTCCGGGCCCTCGCCGAGGATCGCCAGCACGGCGTCCGCCGGCGCGTGGGCCTTGAAGGCGGCGATCAGCAGGTCCATGCCCTTGCTGACATGCAGGCGGCCAACGCTGCCGACCAGCAGCTGCTCGGGCGCCAGGCCCAGTTCGGCGCGCAGGTCGGTCTGGCGCGCGGCCGCCGCGGCGTCGCGCTCCGGCGCCCAGTTGTAGATGACGCTGGCGAGCGCCGGGCCGTCGGGCAGGTTGTCGTGCTGGGCGCGGTTCACGCAGACGAGGCCGTCCAGCCGCCCATGATGGTGGGCCTTGTAGCCGACATGCAACGTGCCGATGCGCGCGGACCGGCGGACATGGGCGACCGCCTTGCAGGCCGGGCCCAGGTGGCCGTGGCAGACGTCCGCCCGCAGGCGGCGCGCCAGCGCGGCGACGCGCCAGCCGCGCATCAGCGGCAGGGCCAAGCCATGGAAGCGCACGCCCGGCGCCAGCGCGGTGGCGACGGCCGAGTCGGCGACGCCGATGACGTGGACACGGTGACCCAGGGCCGCCTGGGCGTTGGCGAGGTCGATGCAATGCCGCTCTCCTCCCGCGATGCGGGAGGAAAACACGACATGAACCAGGGTCAACGGCTCGAAAGGCAAAGACATGGCAGGTCCTAGGGACGATGGCAGCTCGGACGGGTCAGTAAAACTTTACCGAACTACACAGTCAGAAACCTGTCACCAAGTTTCCTTCCGCATCGCCATCGGGGCCGAATTTAGCCAAAGACACCCAAACCGCAGCAAACTCACACATAACATGAAGTTATTCCGCTGCATTCGACGCTCACGCGTCGCGGGCCGGCGGCCGGCTGAAGGCCGGCGATCAGGATTGACAGAATCGCATGGCCGGGCGGCGGAAGCTGAGTACAAGCTTGCGCTCCGCCGTCGCCGACACCCGACCGGGGGGGGCAAGCCAGCCCCGGCAAGACGCCACGGGTTTGGAAAAGCGGGGCAGTCCGCGTCCTTTTCCCCGGCTTCGCGGGCTCAAGCATCCGCAGAATCCGCCGAGTGAAGTCCCTGCAAGTCCTCCTCCTCGCCCTGAGCCTCGTGCTGGCGCCCCTGGCGCCGCCGGCACAGGCGGCCCGCATCAAGGAAGTCGCCTCGGTCGCCGGCGTGCGCTCCAACCCACTGACGGGCTACGGCCTGGTCGTCGGCCTGGACGGCACGGGCGACCAGACCACGCAGGCCCCCTTCACCGGCCAGAGCCTCACGGCCATGCTGCAGCAGTTCGGCGTGCTGCTGCCCCAGGGCGTGACGATGCAGCCTCGCAACATCGCCGCCGTCATGGTGACGGCCTCGCTGCCGCCCTTCGCCCAGCCCGGCCAGCAGCTGGACATCAATGTCTCATCCATCGGCAACGCCAAGAGCCTGCGCGGCGGCACGCTGATCGCGACGCCGCTGCGCGGCGCGGACGGGCAGGTCTACGCCATCGCCCAGGGCAACCTGGTCGTCGGCGGCGCCGGCGCGTCGGCGGGCGGCTCCAAGGTGCAGATCAACCACCTGAGCGCCGGCCGCATCCCGGCGGGTGCCCTCGTCGAGCGCTCGGTGCCGACGCCCATCGCCCAGGGCGACAGCATCCAGCTGGACCTCAACAGCAGCGACTTCGCCACCGCCCGCGCCGTGGCCCGGGCCATCAACCAGGCCAAAGGCGCCGGCGTCGCCCAGGCGCTGGACGGCCGCGTCGTTCGCGTGCGCGCCCCCGCCACGCCGGACGAGCGCGTCGCCTTCCTGGCCGACGTCGAGAACCTCGCAGTCGACATGGCCACGCCGGCCGCCCGCGTCGTCATCAACGCCCGCACCGGCTCCATCGTCATGAACCAGGCCGTCACGCTGACCTCCTGCGCCGTGGCCCATGGCAGCCTGTCGGTGACCATCAGCTCCACCCCCGTCATCAGCCAGCCCAATGCGCTGTCCGGCGGCCAGACGACGGTGGCCGAGAAGGCCGACATCGCCATCCGCCAGGAGCCCGGCAGCCTCATCCAGCTGCCTGCCGGCGCGCGGCTGTCCGACGTCGTCAAGGCGCTGAACTCGCTCGGCGCCACGCCCCAGGACCTGCTCGCCATCTTGCAGGCCATGAAGAGCGCGGGCGCCCTGAACGCCGAGCTCGAGGTGATTTGATGGCTGCGTCCTTCGAGTCCGTCTCCGGCCAGAGCCTGGGCAGCCTGGATGCGCTCAAGGCCCAGGCCTCGCGCGACCCCAAGGCCAGCATCCGCGAGACGGCCAAGCAGTTCGAGGCGCTCTTCATGCAGGAGGTCATGAAGAGCATGCGCGCGTCCACGCTGTCCAGCGGCATGCTGGACAACAGCGCCACCCAGCTGGGCACGGAAATGCTGGACACCCAGTTCGCCGGCAAGATGAGCGGCCTGCCGGGCGGCCTGTCCGACGCCATCCAGCGGCAGCTGCAGCGCCAGATGGGCGTGCAGGACCTGTCACCCGAGAACGTCAAGAAGGCCAGCCAGACGACGCTGGCCCAGGCGCTGCCGGCGCTGGCGACCAAGGGCATCCCCAGCCACGTGCAGAGCTTCATCCAGCAGCATGACGCCGCCGCCCGCTCGGCCTCGGCCGCCAGCGGCATCCCGGCCAGCTTCATGGTGGCCCAGGCGGCCCACGAGAGCGGCTGGGGCAAGCGCGAGATCACCGGCGCCGACGGCACGAAGAGCTACAACGTCTTCGGCATCAAGGCCTCGCCGGGCTGGACGGGCAAGACCGTCGATGTGAAGACCACCGAAGTCATCAACGGCCAGGCCGTCAAGGTGACGGCCAAGTTCCGCGCTTACGCCAGCTATGACGAGGCTTTCAAGGACTATGCCAAGCTGATCAGCAGCAACGATCGCTACGCCAAGGTCGTGGCCCAGGCCCAGAACGGCAACGCCGCCGGATTCGCCCAGGGCCTGCAGCAGGCCGGCTACGCCACCGACCCGGCCTATGCCAGCAAGCTCGCCAAGGTCATCGACACCACGCAGCGCGTCCAGCGCAGCCTGGCATGAGGAAGGATTGAGCCATGCCCAGCCTGCTCTCCCTCGGCGCGCGCGCCATGTTCGCCAACCAGGCGGCGCTGCAGACCGTGGGCAACAATATCGCCAACGCGAACACCCCGGGCTATTCGCGCCAATCGGTGGTGCTCACGACGGCTCCGGGGCAGTACACCGGTGCGGGATTCTTCGGCCGCGGCGTGGACGTGCAGACCATCGAGCGCGCGCACGACCAGTTCCTTACGCGCCAGGCCGCCGCCACCAAGTCCGCCGCGGCGGGCGACGCCACCCGCTCCGACCTGCTGACGCGGCTGGGCAAGGTGCTGCCGCTGGGTGCCGACGGCCTGGGCTATGCCGCCAGCCAGTTCCTCAACGCCATGCAGGACGTGGCCAGCCGCCCCAGCGACCCCTCGGCCCGTCAGGTCGTGCTGGGCCGCGCCAGTGACCTGGCCGCGCGCTTTCGCGACGCCGGCGGCCAGATCGAGGCCATGCAGGCCGGCATCGTCGGCGACCTGCGCAACGGCGTGCAGCGCGTCAACGACCTGGCCCAGCAGATCGCACGCATCAACGACCAGATCGCCTCCAACCGCGGCAGCGGCCACGAACCCAATGACCTGCTGGACCAGCGCGAGCAACTGGTCTCCAAGCTCAGCGAATTCATCTCCGTCACCACCGTGCCGGCCGACGACGGCACCCTGGGCGTGTTCATCGGCGGGGGCCAGCGCCTGGTGCTGGGCAACTCCGCGTCAGCACTGCAGGTCACGCCCGACGCCTACGACCCCAACCGCGCCGTGCTGACCATGAGCGACGGCCACCTGCAGCGCTCGCTGGACGAGTCCGTCCTGACCGGCGGCACGCTGGCGGCGATGCTGCGCGTGCAGAACCGCGACCTGGTGGATGCACGCAACATGCTGGGCCAGCTCGCCGCCGCCATCGGCACGCGGGTCAACGACCAGAACGCGCTGGGGCTGGACCTCTCCACGCCGGCCCGCACGGGCGGCAACATCTTCAGCGTTGCGGCGCCGCGCGTGCTGCCGTCCACGAACAACCCCAGCGCCGCCCTGCCGCAGGTGAGCATCACCGACGCGACCCAGTTGCAGGCCAGCAACTACCTGCTCAAGGTCACGGCCGGCGGCTACGAGATCACCCAGCTGCCCGACGGCAAGCCCATCCCCTTCGTCAACGGCGACACGGTGGACGGCGTCAAGATCAGCTTCCCCGCCAGCCCGGCGCCGCAGGTTGGCGACAGCTTCATCATCGAGCCCGTCGGCATGGCCGCCTCCGGCATGAACGTGGTGCTCGACTCGCCCAACGGCATCGCCGCGGCGTCGCCGCTGACGGCCACCAGCAACGTCGCCAACACGGGCACGCTCAGCATCCAGAGCATCTACGCCGTCAACGGCAACTTCAGCGCGACGACGGCAGCCCAGCTGCCGCTGACCCTCACCTTCGGCACCGCCAACCCGGACGGCAGCGTCAACTACAGCCTCTCCAACGGCCAGACCGGTGTCTGGCGTGCCGGTCAGCCCATAGGCAACGACGCACCTCCTGGCATCGACCTCGGCTTCCAGCTCAACACCAGCGGCGTGCCGCGCAGCGGCGACAGCCTCACCATCGACCCCACCAAGTACACCGGCGCCAATAACGGCAACGCCAAGGCCTTCCTGGGCCTGCAGACCGAGGCCTTCGTCGGTCGCCAGCAGCAGCGCGACGCCAACGGCGTGTTGTTGCTGGACGCCAACGGCAACCCGGTGATGAAGCCCGGCGCCACCGTCACCGACGCCTACGCCGCCGACCTCAGCGACCTCGGCGCGCGCAGCCAGAGCGCCACCTACCTCAGCGGCGTCTCGGCCGGCGTGGCCAGCAGCGCCGAGCAGGCCCGCTCCAGCGTGGCCGGCGTCAACCTGGACGAGGAGGCCGCCCGGCTCATGCAGTTCCAGCAGGGCTACCAGGCCGCCGCCCGCGTGCTGCAGACCGCGCAGTCGCTGTTCGACGAACTGCTGCGCCTGGCCCAGCACTGATCGGAAGACCCGCCATGAGAATCTCCACCGCCAACGTCTACGAGGCCTCCATCAGCAACCTGCAGCGCCGCCAGACCGCGCTGCAGCAGCAACAGCAGCAGCTCACGTCCGGCAAGCGGGTGCTCAGTGCCAGCGACGACCCCACCGGCGCGGCGCGTGCCGAACGCGCGCTCGCCGCCATAGGCCGCGTGGATGCCAACCAGCGCTCGCTGGAGGCCAGCCGCAACAGCATGACGCTGGCCGAGTCGGCGCTGGGCGACGCCGGCGAGCTGCTGCAGCAGGCCCGCGAGACCATGCTCAACGCCGGCAACGCCAGCTATCCCGACACCGAGCGCGCATCCCTTGCGCAAAAGCTCAAGGGCCTGCGCGACCAGTTGCTCGCCATCGCCAACCGCACCGACGGCGCGGGCGGCTACGTCTTCGGTGGCCAGGGCTCGGCCCAGCCCCCCTTCCTCGACCGCAACGGCGGCGTCACCTTCATCGGCGTGCCCGGCCAGATCCAGAGCGGCAACCTGGAGGACTTCCCGCTGACCATGGACGGCCGCGGCGCCTGGGAAAGCGCGCGCAGCGGCAACGGCTTCTTCGTCACCGACGCCGGCACCAACAGTCTCGTTCCCGGCCAGGCCGCCAAGGGCTGGATAGACAGCGGCTCCGTCTCCGACCCGTCCAAGCTGACGGGCCACGCCTACAGCATCGCCATCGGCGGCACCGCACCATCGCAGACCTACACCATCACGCCCGCGCCCGCCGACGGCACGCCCGGCACCGGCACCTTCACGCCCGGCAAGGCGCTGGAGTTCGACGGCATGAGCATGACCATCTCCGGCGCGCCCGTGAACGGCGACAACTTCTCCGTCTCCCCGTCGACCGATTCGCTGAAGGTCTTCGACGTGCTGGACCGCGCCATCAGCGACCTGCTGACGCCCAACCGAGGCGCTGCCCAGATCACGCAGTCCAACAACAACGCCGTGCGCGACCTCGACGCCGTCATGACCAGGCTGCAGAGCGCGCGCAGCCAGGCCGGCGAGGCGCTGAACAAGCTCGACGGCAGCGAAACCCGCATGTCCGGCCTCAAGCTCTACTCCCAGCAGGAGCAGAGCGCCGCCACCGACCTGGACATGACCCAGGCCATCTCCGACTTCAGCAACCAGCAGACCGGCTACGACGCGGCGCTCAAGACCTACGCCATGGTCCAGCGCATGTCGCTGTTCCAGTACATCAACGGCTGAGCCGGCGCTCCCGGCGGGGCGCGCAGCCGGCGCGCGTCTGCGTGAAGCTGTCACGATTTGCCCGCGTTCGCGCCGGATGGTCGTGGCAGACTGCCGCATTCACCGCCGCCGCGCCGCCCATGCCCGACCACATCCCCGCCGCCCTCGATCACGCCATCCTGCCCGGCATCGCCCTCGGCTTTGCCCCGGTCATCGACCGCCAGCGCGCCATCGCCGGAACGCGGCTGACCCTGGTGCCACTGCGTGCGGACGCCCGCATCGACCAGGCCGAGCTGCTCGCCGCGCTGGCCGCCACCTGGCCCCAGGGCGGTGCCGTCATCAGCCCGCAGGGCGAGGCCCTGCTGACCGCCCTGCTGGCCCAGTCGCCCGCCGAGCCCTCGCAGATCGAGGTGCCCGCTTTCATCGCCGCCGACCCGGCGCACGCCGACGCCATCGCCGCGCTCAAGGCCGCGGGCCACAGCGGCCTGCTCAAGGGCCTGCCCAACACGCCGCTGCCGACCGCCGTCGCTGCGGTATTCAAGCAGGTCGTGCTCGAGCCCGGCCAGGCCGCGCCGGCCGGCGTCGCCCTCATCCATGCCGGCGTGCGCGGCGCCGACGCCGTCGAGGCCAGCTTCCAGGCGGGCGCCCAGAACGTCATCGGCTGGCCCATGGACGGCGTCTATGCCGCCACGCCCGGCACCGGCAAGACCGAGATCGCCGCCGACCTGCAGGTCATCGTCGAGCTGATGGCCCGCGTCGACGAGGGCGAGGACGTCGAGCGCCTGGAGCAGACGCTCAAGCGCGACCCCAGCCTGGCCTTCAAGCTGCTGCGCTACATGAACTCCGCCGCCTTCGGCCTGCCGGTCGAGGTGTCCAGCTTCCGCCACGCCATCATGCTGCTGGGCTATGCGCGCCTGCGGCGCTGGCTGGCCCTGCTGCTGACGACCGCCAGCAAGGACCACAGCATGCGCCCCATCATGTACGGCGCCCTGCGCCGCGGCCTGCTGATGGAGGAGCTCGCCGCCGGCATGGAAGAGCGCGAGATGCGCGACGAGATGTTCATCTGCGGGCTGTTCTCGCTGCTGGACCACATGCTCAAGCAGCCCTTCGAGCGGCTACTGCAAAGCATCCCCGTGCCGGAACGCGTGCGCCAGGCCCTCGTCGACGGCAGCGGCCCCTTCCTGCCCTATCTGGAGCTGGTGCGCGCGATCGAGTCCGAGAGCGTGTTCGACTACCGCGAACGCGCCGAGGCGCTGATGCTGGGCGCCGGCGAGATCAATGCCTGCGTGCTGCGGGCCCTGCACAAGGCCACCCAGCTCGAATGAGCGGGACCGCCTTCGCGTGATGCCGGCCGGCCCGCTCGCATGAGCCCGCCCCTGCCGCACGGCTGAACCATGCTCGGCGCGCCCGCCTCCGCTGCGCTGCTCGAACTCGTCGGCGACCCGGTGCTGACGCTGCGGGCCGACCTGTCCGTGCTGCGCGCCAACCCGGCCGCGCGCGAATGGCTGGGCGGCGACGCCGCCGACGGCTGGCGGATGTTGCGCAACGCGGCCGGCGCCCGGCTGGAGGCCTGGCTGCGCGAGGCCACCCAGGCCATAGACGCCGGCCGCGCGCCGCCGGCCGCGCCGCCGCTCAAGCTCGCCGATGGCCAGCGCGCCACGCTGCACCTGCTGCGCGAGCGCCCCCACTGGCTGCTGCATGCCCGCCTCAGCGCCGCCGAGCCCGGCGAGCCGCCGCTGGCCGAGTGGCTGGCGTTGTCGCCGCTGCCGGCCCTGCTGGCCGATACGGCCAGCGGCAGCATGCTGCGTCACAACGCCGCCTTCGCCGCCCTATACAGCGGCTCGCCGCGCCACCTGAACGACCTGCCCGACCTGCTGCAGGCGCTGCTCGGCTGGCATCGAGGCGCACCGCTGCCGGCGCTCGCGGCCCAGCGCGCGCTGGACGCCTCCCTCGTCACCGAGGCCGAGTTCATCGACCCACAGGGCCTGCAGCGCTGGCTGCAGGCGCGGCTGCGCCTGTGGCGACACAACGGCCGCACGCTGCTGCTGGCGGTGCTTGAAGACCAGAGCCCGCTGCACGAGCGCGACCTCGCGCACCAGCAACTGGATGCGCTGATGGACGCCGCCGCCGTCGGCCTGGCCACCTTCCAGCCCGAGGCCGGCTGGCTCAAGGCCCACCGCAAGGGCTCGCCCTTCAAGACCGGCGCCAGGCAGCAGAGCCCGCTCCAGGGCTCGTTGCAGGGCATACATCGCGACATCGTCGAGCCCGCCTCGCTGCCCGAGTTCGAGCGCCTGCAGCGCGCGCTCAAGAAAGGTGACGCCATCGAGGTGCGCTACGCCGTGCGCCACCCCGAGCTGGGCCGGCGCTGGCTGCTGACGCGCGTCGCGCCGGGGCTGCTGGCCGGCGGGCGGCGCTCCACCTCGGTCGTCACGCTGGACGTGACCGCCCAGGCCCAGGCCGAGAACGCGCTGCTGCTGCGCGCCGAGAGCGAGCGCGCCGTGCTGGACTCCGTGCTGGTGGGCATCGTCACGGTCGGCCCGGACGGCATCGAGTGGATGAACCGCTCGGCGCGCCGCATGTTCGGCTGCGAGCTGGAGGACGTGCGGGGCCAGCCCATGGGCGTGCTGGCGCCCGAGGACGACGCGCACGCCTTCCACGCCGAGCCCGGCACCGACGTGTTCGAGTGCCGGCTGCGTGGCCGCGACGGGCGCGCGTTCTGGGTCATAGGCAACGCAGTGCAGACGCCGCGCGAGGACGGCGGCACCCAGCTGACCTATGCGCTGCTGGACATCGACCGCCGCCGCCAGGCCGAGGCCGAGAGCCGCCTGGCCCAGGCCTCGCTGGCCCGCATCATCGAGGGCGCGCCGCTGGCCATCACGCTGCACGAGGCCCAGAGCCTGCGCATCGTCAAGCTCAACCAGGCCGCCGCGGCGCTGGCCGGGCGGCCCGAGGCCGCGCTGCTGGGCGGCACGCCGGCCGAGCTGTTCGGCGCCGAGCAGGGCGCCCAAGTCGTGGCCGACATGCGCGAGGCGCTGGCCGCGCAGGCCGTCGTGCAGCGCGAGTACCGCGTGCCGGCCGGCCCCGCCACGCGCATCTGGGACACGCGGCTGCTGCACCTGGCCGGCGTCGGCGGCGACACGCCCGAGCTGCTGCTGCTCGTCGCCAGCGACGTGACCGAGCAACGCGCCGCCGAGCAGGCCCGCCTGCAGGCCGCCATCGCACAGCGCGAGCTGCTCGTGCGCGAGGTGCACCACCGCATCAAGAACAATCTGCAGGGCGTGGCCGGCCTGCTGCAGCAGATCGCCGCGCGCCGGCCCGAGGTCGCGCCGGTGCTGAAGGAGGCGGTGGGCCAGGTGCAGGCCATCGCCCAGGTCTACGGCCTGCAGGTTGGCGCCACCGGGCCGCTGCTGCTCAAGCGCGTGTTCGACGCCATCGTCGGCTCCGTGCAGCGCATGCAGGGCCGCGTCATCACCACCGCCGCCGAAGGCGGCGTGCTGATGGACGACTGGTGCCTGCCCGAAGCCGAGGCCATCCCCATCGCACTCAGCCTCAACGAGCTGCTCGGCAACGCGCTGCGCCACGGCGGCGAGGCCCCGGTGCGCTGCCAGCTCATCTGCGACGCGGCCGGCGTGACCGTCGAGATCGTCAACCCCGGGCGCCTGCCCGAGGGCTTCGCACTGCAGAACGTGAAAAGTGGCGTCTCGGGCCTTGGCCTGGTGCGCGCGCTGCTGCCACGGCGCAGCGCCATCCTCAGCCTGGAACAGCAGGACGGCGACGTCGTCTGCCGGTTGGAACTGATTCCGCCCAGCGTGGTTCACAATCCGGGCACAAGAGCAAGTTCCTGAGGGGCGCGGTGAGCAAGGGCAAGATCCTGGTCGTCGACGACGACCGACTGGTGCTGGCAACGCTGAGCTACGGGCTCACGCAGGCCGGTTTCGAGGTCATCGATGCCGACAACGGCGACGACGCCATCCTGCTCGCCCGCGAGCACCGGCCCGAGCTGGCCCTGCTCGACATCCGCATGGAAGGCCTGACCGGCTTCGACGTGGCAGCCTACCTGCGCGAGTTCCTGCAGACGCCGTTCATGTTCCTGTCCGCCTTCACGGACGAAGCAACGGTGGCCAAGGTCAAGGAGCTGGGCGCCGTGGCCTACCTCGTCAAGCCGCTGGACATCTCGCAGATCGTGCCGGCCGTCGAGGCTGCCTTTGCACGTCTGGCCGCTCCGCCCCCGGCGGCCGCGGCCTTCGAGAGTCCTTCCGAGCTGCCGCTTCTCGACACGACGGCGTTGGCCGTCGGCGTGCTGATGCACCGCTACTCGCTGCCGCGCGACGAAGCCCTGGCCCGCCTGATGAGCCTGGCCGCGGCCGACGGCCACAGCCTGCCGGAGCAGGCTCGGCGCATCGTCGATGCCGTGGAACTGCTGGCCCGGCCCGGGCAGCACTGATTCACGCAATCCATGCGGCGGTAGCGCCTGCCAGCGGACCGGGCACCGGAACGCCCTGGCGATGCGCTTGCCGGCATCCGGCCAAAGCGGGACCGGGCGAAGGGCCTCAGCCCAACGTGAAGTAGAAGCGGGCGCCCTCGCCCACCGCGGATTCGGCCCAGATGTCGCCGCCATGCCGCCGGATGATGCGGCGCACCAGCGCCAGCCCGACGCCCGTGCCCTGGAAGTCGCTGGCGCTGTGCAGGCGCTGGAAGACGCCGAACAGGCGTTCCGCAAAGCGCATGTCGAAGCCCGCGCCGTTGTCCGACACGACGAAGACGCGCCGCCCGTCCTGCTGCACGGTGCCGAACCCGATCTCGGTGCGCTCGGTCTTGGCGCTGTACTTCCAGGCGTTGCCGAGCAGGTTCTCCAGCACCATGCGCAGCAGCGTCGGGTCGCCCTGCACCATCAGGCCGGGCTCGATGTCCAGGGCCAGCTCGCGCTGCGGCGCCGCGCGCTGGAGTTCCTCGACCACATAGCCGGCCTGCTGCGACAGGTTGACGGGCTGGCTGATCAGCGGCCGCGTGGACAGCTGGCTCAGCGACAGCAGCGCGTCGATCATGCTGTTCATGCGCGCCGCGGCGCTCATGACGCGGTCCAGGTGGTCGTTGCCGACGCGGTCCAGCCGCGTGCCGTAATCCTCCTTCAGGATGCGCGCAAAGCCTTCGACGACGCGCAAGGGGGCGCGCAGGTCGTGCGAGACCGTGTAGCTGAAGGACTCATGCTCGGCGGCGATGTCGGGCGCGGTCTGCGGGGCCGGCGCGGCCACGGCATCCTCCTGCGGCCGCGCCGTGCCGAGATAGCCGGCGAAATGACCCTGCGAATCGATGCAAGGCAGCCCGCGCAGCTGCCATGACGCGCCGCCCTCCGCCGCGCCGAGCTGAAGCTCGGCGAAGGGTTGGTGGGCATCGAGCCGCTCACGCAGCTGGGCGGCAGGCGCTGCAGCCTCGAAGCGCTCCCACAGCCGCTGGGTGCTTGCGCCCGCACCCACCCAGCTCGACGATGGCGCGCCCTGCGGTGCCTGCCAGCGCACCAGGCGGTGGTTGGCGTCTGTCGCCCATTGCCAGTCGCGCTGCAGCTGGGCCTGCATCAGCAGTTGCTGGCGCGCCTCGCGCAGCGGCTCGGCCAGGCGTTGACGGGTCAGCCGCACCCCGGCATGCCAGCCCAGGGCCGCCGCGACCAGCAGCATGACGCCAGTGAAGAAGGCTGTCAGCACGAGGGCGGCATGCACGAGGCCGACCTCGCCGCCCCACACGCGCACCAGAGCCAGCACCACCAGGCAGCCCAGCAGGAGCATCAGCAGCGCGGCCGCAGCCAGACCCAGCACCAGCAGTCGCATCGGCAGTCGTCGCTCCTGGCGGCGCGACGTGATCGCGCTGTCGTCGCTGAGGCTGTTCATGCGGGACATTGTAGGCAGCGCATCCGCGCGCTCCAGATGACGGCAGGACCGGCGCAGCCCGATGTCAATAAGCACCGAAAGCACCATCGAATCTGTGCATTCCTTCGCGTCTGCCCCCCCTCACACCCGAGATACATTTAGGCATGCCGAGTCCCTAGACCCGCAGCCCCGTCCATGACCGCCCCAAATCCCGCCCTGCTGCTCGATCCCGAGGCGATCCGTCGCTTGCGGGAGCTCGACCCGAGTGGCGGCAACAAGCTGCTGGAGCGCGTCGTGAATGCCTTCTCCAATTCATTGGACCGTTTGCTCCCCGACCTTGCCCGCGCCCGCGAAGGCGGCACGCTGGACCTCGCCATCGTGCGGCATGTCAGCCACACGCTGAAGTCCTCGTCCGCCAGCCTCGGCGCGGCGGCGCTGTCGGCGCGTTGCGCCGACATCGAAACCATGGCCCGCGACGGCCATGCCCAGGGCTTGCATGAGCAGTTGGACGCTATGCTCCAAGACATCCAACAGGTACGCGCGGCCCTCGCCGCGCTGCTCTGACCCTTCATGCTGCCTACCGGTCAAGCCCTCGACGACCTGCCTCCGCGCCCCCGCGTGCTGCTGGTGGACGACGACGAGGTCAACCTGCTGCTGACCGCAGCGGCGCTGCGCGAGCGTGGCTTCGAGGTCACCGAGGCCGCCAGCGGCAGCGAGGCCCTGGGCCAGCTGTCCGGCCGCGCGCCCGACGTCGTCGTGCTGGACGCGCTGATGCCCGAGCTCGACGGCTTCGAGACCTGCTCGCTGCTGCGCGCCACGCCCGGCTTCGAATCCCTGCCCGTGCTGATGCTGACCGGCCTGGACGACGAGGCCTCCATCAACCGGGCCTACCAGGCCGGCGCAACGGACTTCTTTGTCAAGTCTTCGCAGTGGAGCCTGCTGGACGGCCGGCTGCGCTATCTGCTGCGCAGCTCGCGCACGCGGCTGGAGCTGGAGCGCAGCAAGGCCAAGCTGGCCCGCGCCCAGGACCTGGCGCGCATGGGCAGCTTCGAATGGTGGCGCGAAGCGTCCGCCAGCTTCGCCATCTCCGCCGAAGGCCTGCGCGTGTTCGGCCGCGGCCCGCAGGACCGGCTGGACTTCATCGGCGTCATGCGCATGGTGCCGGCCGATGACCGCCACGTCTTCCTGCGCCTGCTGCGCGACGTCATCGCCCACACCTCGGTGCTGGTCACCGACCTGCCACTGACCTTGCCAGACGGCCGCCAGCGCGTCGTGCACATCGAGGCCGAGCCCGAGTTCAACGAGCAGGGCGGCGTCAGCGGCTACACCGGCATCCTGCAGGACGTGACCGACCGCCGCCAGGCCGAGGACCGCATCCGCCAACTGGCCCATTTCGACGCGCTGACCGGCCTGCCGAATCGGCGCCAGCTGATCTACCGCGTCGAGCGTGCCATCGAGAGCGCCCGCCGCGGCGGCCACGAGGTGGGCCTGCTGCTCATCGACCTGGACCGCTTCAAGGTCATCAACGACACGCTGGGCCACACGGCCGGCGACGAGCTGCTCGTCGAGGTCGGCCGGCGCCTGCGCGCCTGCGTGCGCCACTCCGACCAGATCCTCGAAGGCGTGCTCGACGGCCTGGGCAACCGTGGCCATCGCGGCCTGGAGGCTGTGGGGCGCCTGGGCGGCGACGAGTTCGTGGCCCTGCTGCCCGAGGTGGCCGACGAGCGCGACGCCGAGCGCGTCGCCCAGCGCGTGCTGGATGCGCTGCGCGAGCCCATCTTCGTCGGCGGCCAGGAATGCTTCGTCACGGCCAGCGTGGGCATCGCGCTCTACCCGCGCGACGGCCAGACCATGGCCGACCTGCTGCGCAACTCCGACGTCGCCATGTACGCCGTCAAGAGCCAGGGCCGCAACGCCTCGGCCGTCTACTCGCCGCAGCTGGCCGGCCATGGCAAGCAGAAGCTGGAACTTGAAAGCGCGCTGCACAAGGCACTGGAGCGCAACGAGATCGTGCTGCACTACCAGCCCAAGATCGACGTGCGTGCCGCCCGCATGGTGGGCGCCGAGGCGCTGATGCGCTGGCAGCGCGGCAACGTGCTGGTGCCGCCGGCCGACTTCATCCCGCTGGCCGAGGAGACAGGCCTCATCGTGCCCTTGTCCGAATGGGCGCTGAAGGAGGCCGCCCGCCAGGCCAAGCTGTGGTCGCTGCAGTTCGGCTTCTCGGACTCCATCGCCGTGAACCTGCCCAGCCGGCTGTTCGAGCGCACCGATCTCGTCGAGCACATCCACCAGTGCGTCAGCGCCTACGGCGTGCCGCACCGCTCCATCCAGCTCGAGATCACCGAAAACAACCTGATGAAGGACCTGCAGAACGTCATCCCGTCGCTGCACCGCCTGAACGAGGTCGGCGTGGAGATCTCCATCGACGACTTCGGCACCGGCTACTCGTCCCTCGCCTACTTGACCACGCTGCCCATCTCCGAGGTCAAGATCGACCGCACCTTCGTGCGCGACCTCGGCATCACGCCGCAGAGCTCGGCCGTCGTCACGGCCATCATCGCGCTGGCGCGGGCGCTGGGCCTTCGCGTCATCGCCGAGGGCGTGGAGACGCTGCGCCAGATGGAGGTGCTGCACCGCCTGGGCTGCTCGCTGATGCAGGGCTTCCTGTTCAGCAAGCCGCTTCCGGCGGACGAGCTGGAGCGCTGGATCGCCCAGACCGTGCTGCCGCGCAAGGCGCCCTGGATCACCCAGGCCGACAGCCCCGCCGACCTGGCTTCGCGCGGGCAGGCCTGATATGACGCAGCGCCCACGCTCGCTGCGCTCACTGCCCCCCACGAGGGGGCAGCAGCCCCCTCGGACGCCCGGACTGCACTGACATGCCTCCACAACTGCCGCCGGCCCAACTGGCCAAGGCCGCGCTGCAACGCCTGGCCCAGGCGCGGCTGGAGCCCACGCCCGAAAACTACGCACGCGCCTACGCCTTCGAGGCCGGAGGAGAGTCCGCGGCGCCCGGTGCCCTGCCCGAGCGAGCACAGCAGCTGATGTCCAAGCTCATCAGCCTGGCCCTGCCCAGCGGTGGCACACGACAGGAGCTGCAGGCTGCCCTGCGCGAGCAGCGGCTGGACGAACTTCAGCGCCAGGTCGACAAGCTGCTCGACGTGGCCGGTCCCGCGGCCCAGGCCGAAGCGCTGGCCGAGGCCGTCGAACGCCTTGTGCGCGGCCTCGAGCGCGGCGGCCGTCACTGGACGCTGGCGCGCAAGAAGGACGGCGTCTTCCGCACGCTGGACCTGGGCCGCAGCGACAGCGGCAAGCTCATCAAGCGCCTCTCCCACCTCGTCGCGAGCTGGGACAAGGACGGCGACGGCGGCAGCGTAGAGACCGAGGAGGGCGGCACGCCCAGTCAGCTCTTCGCCGACAGCGCCTTCGCCGATACCGGCTTTCACGAGAACACCGGCTTCGGCGATCTGTACGACGGCGATTCGCGCGACAAGCCGCCCGCGGCCGACACCCGCACGCATTGGACGGCGATCAGCGGCGAGCTCAACGGCACGGTACGCCACGCGCTGCGCTCGCCGCAGACGGAGGCGACGCCCGCCGACGCCCTGATGCGCGAGCTGGAGGCCGCGCAGGACGAGCTCCAGGCCGGCGACGCCGGCCCCGAGCGCACCGCGCAGATGGCCGCGCTCTGCCTGCGCGCCCGCCACCTGCTGGACCACCGCCGCCACCTCTTCGACGAGCTCGGAGGCCTGTGCCGCGAGCTGGGCGCCAGCCTCGTCGACCTGGCTGAGGACGACTCCTGGGCGCGCGGCCAGGCCGAGGCGATGAACCAGACGCTGGCCCAGGGCCTGTCCGGCCGTGGCGTGCGCACCGTCGCCGAACTGCTGGCCGGCACCCGTGAGCGCCAGCGCGCGCTGCGCGAGGAGCGCTCCAGGGCGCGCGACGCGCTGAAGGGCCTGATCCAGCGCATGCTGTCCGAGCTCGGCGAACTGGGCCAGCACACCGACCGCTTCCAGAGCAGCGTCGGCCGCTACGCCGAGGCCATAGAGCATGCCGACTCGCTGGAAAGCCTGGCCGGCACCGTGCGCGAGATGGTCGAGGAGACCCGCAGCGTGCAGGGGCTGGTGGCACAGACGCAGGCGCGGCTGACGCTGGAACACGACCGTGCCGCCGCACTGACCCAGCGCGTGGACGAGCTGGAGGGCGAGCTGCGCCGGCTGTCCAGCGAGGTCCACACCGACCAGCTGACTCAGGTGGCCAACCGCCGCGGCCTCATCCAGGCCTTCGGCATCGAGCAGGCCAGGGCCGAACGCGAGACAACCCGCATCGCGCTGGCGCTGCTGGACATCGACAACTTCAAGAAGCTCAACGATGGCCTGGGCCATCACGCGGGGGACATCGCGCTGAAGTCGCTGGCCGAACGCACCCAGGCCTCGCTGCGGCCCGGCGACATGGTGGCCCGCTACGGGGGCGAGGAGTTCGTGCTGATGCTGCCGGACACGCCGCTGGACGAGGCGCAGGCAGTGCTGGTTCGCCTGCAGCGCGCGCTGTCCAGCGCGCTTTTCAAGCATGAGGGCAAGGACGTCTTCGTGACCTTCTCGGCCGGTGTGACTCTGTACCGCCCCGGCGAGACGCTGGAAGCCGCGCTGGATCGCGCCGACGTGGCGCTGTACGAGGCCAAGCACACGGGCAAGAACCGGGCTTGCATCGCCGAGTGAAGACGACCGCGGCGCTCGCCGGGCTCATCGCCGCGGCAGGCGCCGCGAAGGCGCAGGCGCCCGTGCCGCTGTGCGTGACCGACTTCCCGCCCTACGTCAGCACGGAGCTGGGCGACGGCGGCAGCATGACCGCGTTGGCGCGCCGCGCCTTCGCGGCCGGCGGCCTGGACGTGCAGATGCTGCGGGTGCCCTGGGTGCGCGCGCTGAGCATGGCCAGGAACGGCGAATGCCTGCTGATGACGGTGTGGCGCAATGCCGAGCGTGACGCCCTCTTCCGCTACTCGCTGCCGGTGGCCCGCATGCAGCTGGGCTTCTTCGTGCGCGCGGACCGCAAGGCGCCGCTGCCGCCGGGCGCGACGGTGGCCTACCAGCGCGGCTCCTACCTGCCACCCCTGCTGCTCGACGGACGCTACAGGCTGCACGAGTTGGTGGACCCGCGCCCCGGTGCGGAGATGCTCAACCTCGGCCGCGTCGACGCAGTGTTCTCGGAGCGCGGCACCTTCGAGTACCAGCTCTCGAAGCAGCCGCTGACGGCCGACACCATCCGCTGGCAGCCGCCGCCGCTGGAGGTCAAGACCACATTCATGGCCATCAGCCGCAGTCATCCCAGCGCCGAGGCCTGGTTGGCGTTGCTGAACAGCGAGATCCGTCGATCGGTCAGAAATTGAACGCCAGGCGCAGCCCGCCCCAATGGCGCCCCGCCACGATGATGGGCGCCGTCGCCTCCTTCAGCACGACGAAGCGGCCGCCACCCATGTCGCGCCGGTAGGTCTGCAGCAGGAAGGGGCGCTGGTTGCGCGCCGACGCCAGGCCGGTGCGGTCATTGAAGATGCGGCGATAGCGGCTGTTGGCCGTGTTCCAGACCAGGTCGCCGGGGCGCTGCGGCTGGCAGTACTTGCGGTTGTGCGTCGCGATGTAGCCGTTGCGGTCGGCCGCGATGCAGAACACCACCTTGTCGCTGAAGGCCAGTGCCTTTTCCTGCACGGCCGGGAAGAGCTTGTCCGTCAGCGAACAGAAGCGCGTCGTGTGCTGCTGCGGGGCGGTGCCCTCGATGGGGCGGTAAGCCTCGTCGAAGAGGTCGGCCTGCGAGATCCGGCCTTCGCGCAAGGCCGCCTCCAGCAGCCCGGCGATGTCAGCCGCGGCCTGCTCGGCGGCGCGGATGAAGGGCATGTCGTCGACCTCGACGCCGCTCTCGGCGATCTGCTCGACCAGGTCCTCCGCCATGCGCAGGAAGCGGTCGCTGCCGTCGAACGCGACCTTGAGCCCGTGCGAGGCCTCGGACACTTCGCGCTCCAGCTCCTGGGCGCGCTCGTTGAGCAGGCCCATCTGCTGGCCGCTCTCGGCGGCCGACGCGGCGATGCGCTGCACGTCCTCCTCGACTTCGTGGAAGGCGGCATGGATGGCGCTGGGCTTCTCGCCGTCATGGGTCAGCTCGGCACTGAAGCGATCGATGCGCTGCTGCAGGCTGGCGATGGCGCCGACGATGGCCTTGGACGATGCCTCGACCTGACCGGCCAAGGCCTTGACCGCCTCGGCCACGACGGCAAAACCGCGGCCGGCGTCGCCCGCATGCTTGGCCTCGACGGCGGCGTTGAAGGCCACCAGTCGGGTCTGCAGCGAAATCTTCGTGATCTCGGCGGCCGCGTCGGACACCTGGGCCAGCGTGGACGCCATGCCGGTGACTTCGTCGCCGACGCCGCCAAGCGCGCCGCGCGCTCGCTGAACGGCAGCGGCGCTCTGCGCCGTGGCCGCGGCGATGGCCGCCTGGGCCTGGCCGATCTGGTTGAGCTGCCGGGCCAGGGCCTGCATGGCCTGGCCCTGGGCCTGGACGATGCGCTGGGTGTCCTCCAGCGCGCCGCGCACCTCGGCGGCGTCCTTGCCGACCGTGCCGATGGAACGGGCGAGGCGCTTGACGACGTTCAGCGCGCCACCATCCTCACGGCGCACTGGCTCTTCGCGAGAGACGGCGGTGGTTGTTCCTCCGCTCCTTGGCCACCTGAGCATGCGTTGTCCCCTGCTTGTCAGCCGGGGCTCGGCAAGAAATGGCCCCGTGTTACCAATCGCGCAGCTTAACGCGCAACCTTGCAATGGACTGACTATGCAGCTGGCAGACGCGCGACTCCGTGACCTTGAGCACGGCCGCGATCTCCTTCAGGTTCATGTCGTGCTCGTAGTACATGCTCATCACGAACTGCTCACGCTCGGGCAGGTTCTTGATGGCTGCCACCAGCGCCTGGCGCATGCGGTGGTCCTGCAACTGGGCCACCGGGTTGCTTGCCTCGTCGGCCACGTGGCGGTCGAGATAGTCGTCGTCGCCATCGTCGCCCGACATGTCCTCGAGGTAGACCAGCTGGGTGCCGCGCACCTTGCCCAGCAGCTCCTGGTACTCGGCCAGCGGCAGGCCCATCTCGGCGGCGATCTCGGCTTCGCTGGGTGCGCGCCCCAGGCGCTGCTCGACCTTGTGCACCGCCACCTCGATCTCGCGCTGTTGGCGACGCGTGCCACGGCTCATCCAGTCGCCGCCGCGCAACTCGTCCAGCATGGCGCCGCGGATGCGCTGGGTGGCGAAGGTCTCGAACTGCACGCCCTGCCCGGCATCGAAGCGCGACAGCGCGTCGGTCAGGCCGATCAGGCCGACCTGGATCAGGTCATCCACCTCCACGTTGGCCGGCAGCTTGGCGATCATCTGGTGCGCCAGGCGTCGGACCAGCGGGCTGTACTGCTTGATCAGCGTGCTGTTGTCGAGGCGGCCTTTGGGCGTATACATGAGTAGCTCCGGCGAGGATCAGTGCGCTGCGACAAAGGGATTGGACACCGCGCGCGCCGGGCGCAGCGGGATCGCATCGGAGGCGGCGTCCAGCGCCGCTCCGGGAGGAGCCGCAAGCAGCAGCTCACGGGCCAGGTGGCGCAGCTCGGGCGCCATCGGCGCGTGCTGCGAGCCGCGTGGATCCAGGCAGGCCCAGTCACGCAGCACCGCGCCGAGGAAGCCGTCGGCGCAGGAATGGAGCTGTTGCGCGATGCGGGTGGCCACGCGCAACTGGGGGTGGCAGGCCATCAGCAGACTGTAGACCATCAACCCCGCCCGTTGCGACAGCCATTTCATGCCGGCATAGGCCTCCGTGACGCTGGCCGGGTCGGTGTCGGCCAACAGCAGCGGGCGCACCTCGCGCAGCGCGACGACACGGGCCAGCTCGGCCGCGCTGGCGTGCAGCAGGATGACGTCGGCCTCGGGCGCGGCCTCGGCCACGACCTCCAGGAATGACGCCGCCGAACCGTGCGCATTGGTATGGCGCAGCGGCAGGCCGCGTGCGGCCAGGTAGGACAGCTTGGGCGACAGGCGCTCGATGCAGTTGGACAGGTCCACCTGCGCCAGCTCCGAGGGCTGCGGCGAATGCACGCCGGCGTCGACGACCAGGGTGTGCAGGCCGAGCTCGGCAAAGGCGGCGCACAGGCCTTCGAGCAGTGCGCCCGCGCCCATCACGCGCGGGTTGCTGACGACGGGAACGAAGCGCGTCTTGGAGGCGGCGAACAGGCGGCGCAGGCCGTGGGCTTGGTCTTGAAGCATCCCGCCTCCGGTCAATGGACGGCGCGCAGGCCGGCGTCGGTCAGCGGCGCACCGGCGAAGATGAGGTTGACATCGGTGTTGTCCATGCGCCAGGCCCCCGAGGCCGCGCCCTTGAGCGCGCGCTGCACCAGGGCTACGCTGGGCAGGCGGTGCCAGTCTTCCGGCACGCGCTGGCCGTTGGCCACGCCCAGTACCTTGAGCTTGTGGCGGATCAGCGTGTCCAGCGCCGGGGCCAGCTTCACGGCTTCGTCGATCTTGCTGAGCACCACGCCCTCGCAGGCGGCGCCCTTCCAGGCATTGACGACATCCTCGATCGTCTCGCCCTGCTGGGCCGCGTTGATGACCAGCAGCTTCTTGATGCTGGGGTGGGCCAGCATCTCCAGCAGTTCCTGGGTGCGCGTGTCGCGCTGGGCCATGCCGGCCGTGTCGATGAGGACCAGCTTCTTGCTGGACAGCAGGTCCAGCAGGTCATCCAGCGAGGCACGGTCGTGCGCCGTGTGCACGGGCACGCCCAGGATGCGGCCGTAGGCGCGCAGTTGCTCGTGGGCGCCGATGCGGTAGGCGTCCAGCGTGATGAGGCCCAGCTGGCCTGCGCCATGCTTGGTCGCGAAATGGGCGGCCAGCTTGGCCGTCGTCGTGGTCTTGCCGACGCCGGTGGAGCCGATCAACGCGTAGACGCCGCCACGGTCCTCGATGGCGGGCGCGGCCTCGTCGGTCTGCAGGTTGCGCGACAGCACATGGGCGGCCCAGGCGTTCTCATCGGCAGCCTCGCCGCCGCGGAAGTCGGACGGGCAGCACTCGGCCAGCTTGCGCACTAGCGCGGGCGAGAAGCCCAGCTCCAGCAGCTTCTGCGTCAGGCGCGCCTGCACGGGCTGGCGCTGCAGCTTCTCCATGAAAGCCAGCGAGGAGAAGCGCTCCTCGATGAGGCCACGCATCTGGCGCAACTCGTCGGCCATGTCCATCTGGCTGCGCTGGCTGGCGCTTGGCTGGCCGGGCAGCGGCAGGGGTTCGGCGGCAGACAGCTCGCTGAGCCGCGGCACGGCGCGCGACGCGCCGGCGGGCGGGATGCGGATCTCGTCACGCAGCACCGGCGGCACCGGGCGTGCCACTCGCGGCTCGGGCTGGGCTGCAGCGCGCCGGGGCGCCAGGGCAGCCATGGCTTCGGCGGCGCGGCGCTCGCGCTGCAGGCGCACGGCGTCCAGCGACGGGGCGGCAGGCGCCTGCACGGGCGGCGGAGCGACCTGGCGAACGGGGTCGGGCTGGCCACTCATCTCGGCCTGGCGGCGGCGCAGCACGCGCTCGCGGACATAGTCCTGGAAGTTCAGCGTGCTCATCGCCAGCTGCTGCACGTCGCCCGCCACCTCGGGCGCGACGAAGCTGGGCTCCTGGCGCAGCGTGCGCTCGCTGAAGCTGGCGCGGGCGGACGGCTGGGCCGGCTGCGGCGCCACCATGCGCGGCGCCGTGGCGGCCATCTGCTCGATCTGACCCATGCCCTCGGGGGCCATGGCCAGCACCTCCACGCCTTCGGGCACGTTCTTGTTGGACAGCACCACGGCGTCGGGGCCGAAAGCCTGCTTGACGAGAGCGAGCGCCTCGCGCGATGTGCGAGCGGTGAACTTGCGGACGTTCATGCTGTGCCTCCGATGATGGAGCCGATGCGGATGGTGTGGGTCTCTGGAATCTCGCTATGGCCCAGCACCTTCAGGCGCGGCGCGGCACGCTTGAGCAGGCGGGCCATGGGCGCGCGGATCAGGTCGGGCACCAGCAGCGTGGCAGGCACGCCACGGTCTTCCTGCTTCTGGGCCGTCTCGGCGGCGCTGCGCGCCAGCGTGTCGGCGACGCCCGGGTCCAGCGCGGCGCCATGCGGCGAGTTGAGGGCCTGGGTGACGAGGCGCTCCAGCTCCGGCTCCAACGCGATGACGTCCAGCTCCTTGGTGGAGCCATAGATCTGCTGCACGATGGCCGGCGCGATGTGGGTGCGGATGCGGCGGGCCAGCTCCTGCGGGTCTGTGACGGTGGCGGCGTTCTCGGCCAGGCATTCGACGATGGAACGCATGTCGCGCACATGCACGCCCTCCTCCAGCAGCAGCTGGAGCACGCGTTGCAGGGTGGCGATGCTGACCATCTTGGGAATCACGTCTTCGATCAATTGCGGCGCCTGCTTGGTGAGGTGTTCCACCAGCGACTGCGTCTCCACGCGGCCCAACAACTTGGCCGCGTGCACTTGCATCAAGTGTGAGAGGTGGGTGGCCACGACGGTCGAGCAATCAACCACCGTAAACCCGCTCATTTGGGCCATCTCCTTCTGGCGTTCCTCGATCCACACCGCCGGCAGGCCGAAGGCGGGGTCGGTGGTCGCGGTGCCGATGAGCTTCTGCGTCGCGTGGCCCGGGTTGATGGCCAGCCACATGCCGGGGAAGGCCTCGGCCTCGCCGACGACGGCGCCGCGCAGCGAGATGCGGTACTGGCTGGGGCGCAACTCCAGGTTGTCGCGGATGTGCACCGGCGGCGGCAAGAAGCCGACCTCCTGCGCGAACTTGCGCCGCACGCCCTTGATGCGCGAGAGCAGGTCACCCTCCTTGGTCTTGTCGACCAGCGTGATGAGGCGGTAGCCCACCTCCAGGCCCAGCGTGTCGACCGGCACCAGGTCTTCCCAGCTGGCCTCGCCGGCACCCTCGCTGCTGGGCATGACGGGCTTGACCGCCTTGGCCGCATCCTGGGCCTGCTCCCTGGCGCGCAGCCAGTAGGCCAGGTAGCCCAGGCCGCCGGCGATCAGCAGGAACACGACATGGGGCATGCCGGGGATCAGGCCCAGCGCCCCGATGACGGCGGCCGTGATCGCGATGCTCTTGGCCGAGCCGAACACCTGCTTGCCGATCTGGCTGCCGATGTCCTTGTCCGTGCCCACGCGCGACACCACCATCGCCGCCGCCACCGAGATCAGCAGCGCCGGGATCTGCGCCACCAGCGCATCGCCCACCGCCAGCAGGATGTAGCTGTCGGCAGCCTGGCCGGCGGACAGGCCATGCTGGGCAACGCCAATGATGAAGCCGCCGACGATGTTGATGGCCAGGATGAGCATGCCGGCGATCGCGTCGCCGCGTACGAACTTGCTGGCACCGTCCATGGAGCCGAAGAAGTCCGCCTCGTCGGACAGCTCCGCGCGGCGGCGCTTGGCCTCGGCCTCGTTGATGAGGCCGGCGTTCAGGTCCGCGTCCACGGCCATCTGCTTGCCGGGCATCGCGTCCAGCGTGAAGCGCGCGCCGACCTCGGCGATGCGCTCGGCGCCCTTGGTGACGACGATGAAGTTGATGACCACCAGGATGGCGAACACGATCAGGCCGACCGCGAAGTTGCCGCCGATCAGGAAATGGCCAAAGGCCTCGATGACCTTGCCGGCCGCACCGGTGCCCGTGTGGCCCTCCAGCAGCACCACGCGGGTGGACGCGACGTTCAGCGACAGCCGCATCAGCGTCGTCAGCAGCAGCACAGTCGGGAAGGCAGCGAAGTCCAGCGGCCTGATCATGTGCGCCGCAACCATCATCACCATCACCGCCATCGCGATGTTGAAGGTGAACAGCAGGTCCAGCACGAAGGGCGGCAACGGCAGCACCATCATGGACAGCACCATCAGCACCGCGACGGGCGCGCCCAGGGCGGCGATGATGCCGGCGCGCGGGCCCAGCAGGCCTTGCAGCTTCTGGATCAAGGGATTCATTCAGCGAAATCCTGGTCGGGCTCGGGTGCCCAGCCCGGCTTGTTGTGCGGATCGAGTTCGGGCGGCACGTGCGGATTGGGCACGTCGGGACGCGCGGCGTTGCGCGAGCTCATCGCGGCGCGCAACTGGTAGACGTAGGCCAGCACCTGGGCTACGGCGCCGAACAGCGCGGCGGGGATCTCGTGGTCCAGCTTGGCGTGGGCGTAGAGGGCGCGGGCCAGCACCGGCTGCTGCAGCACCGGCACCTTGCTCTCCTTGGCGAGGTCGCGGATCTTCATCGCCAGCAGGTCGGCTCCCTTGGCCACGACCTTGGGCGCGGCCATCTTGCCCTCGTCGTACTTCAGCGCGACGGCATAGTGGGTCGGGTTCATGACGACCAGGTCGGCCTGCGGCACGGCGGCCAGCATGCGGCGCTTGGCCAGCTCGCGCATCTTGGCGCGCACCTTGGCCTTGATCTCCAGGTTGCCCTCGACCTCCTTCAGTTCCTGCTTGACCTCCTCGCGGGTCATGCGCAGGCGGCGCAGCCAGAGCTGGCGCTGCAGCGGCACGTCGATGGCGGCGAACACCGCCAGCGCGATGGCCAGCAGCGCGAGACCGGCCATCAGCTGCTGGCCCGCGTAGGCCAGGGCCGAGGGCAGCGGCACGGACATGATGCCCACATAGGCCGCCAGGCGGTTCTTCAGCACCAGCGCGCCGACGATGCCCAACACCAGCGCCAGCAGCACCGCCTTCAGCGCCGTGCCCAAGCCCTGGCCGGTGAACAGACGCTTCAGGCCGCCCAGCGGATTCAGGTGCGAGAACTTGGGCACGAGCGGCTTCATCGTCCAGTTCCAGCCGCTGGCGAGATGGCTGGCGATGCCCGCCAGCATCAGCACGGCGGCGATGGGGGCCATGACGGAGGCGAAGGCCAGCGCCATGTCGACCAGGCGCTCGCCCATGAAGCCGGGCCGCGCAAGCAGGTCGGCGTCGAAGTGCAGGCCGGCGGCCAGCGTCTGGCGCAGCTTCTCGACGATGCGGGGCCCGCCCACGGTCAGCACGGCGCCGCCGGCCACCATCATCACGAAGTGCGGCAGGTCGCGCGAGCGCGGCATCTGGCCCTCGGCCCGGGATCTTTCGATCTTCTTGGCCGATGCTGGCAGGTTGCGGTCTTGTGCGTCTTGGTCGGCCATGGCGGTTCTACAGCGCTGGACCGAATTGTTCGAGGCCGCCCCGCAAACTTGAGCGGGAAAAGCGGGGTGCTTGCCCGGCTTATCTCGCCCGGGCCGACGCCGTCACCCTCGTCAACAGCGCAGTAGAGCCCGACCCAACGGGTTTTACTACGCAAAGGGCCCAAGAATCCGCGGAAAGCTGGCGCTGGCGCGGGTTCCCGGCGAGCACCATGCTCGTGCGCGTCCTACTTCTTCTTCAGCTTGTCGTCCGCGGTTCTCGACGCGGTCTTCACAGCCGCGGCCATGACATTGGCCGCATCAACCAGGCGAGCCATGGCCGACTTGCAGACGGCGCTGTCCTCGCGCTTGTCGACAACGAGCACCAACACGACGAGGGCGTCGTCCTCGACTTGGCACACCAAGCGAACGCCTTGCTCGAGACGATTGATTTTGTAGCAGTTGGCGAGGTCGCCATGCAGCTCGCCACCAGGCACGTGCGGCGAGTCCAGTCGCTTTGCCAGAAGCTTCCTGAGGGTCGCTCGAATGCTGCGATCAAGGCCTGGCATTCCTCCAGAGCTTCAGGCAGGAACTTGAGCCGGCACTTGTACTTCTTCTTTGGAGCCTTCTTCGTCACCGGCTTTGGTTTAGAGGCCGTCAAGGTCGACCTCGATGGCCTTGCTCTTGTCGGCAAGTCGAGCACGGACCTTGGCCATCAGCTCCCGGTCGGCCATCTCTTGCATCAACACTTCGAAAAGTTCAGGCTCGACCATGTAGAAAGCGGCCTTGCTATGGTTCAGTACGGCCACGGGACGCTTGTTGGCCTCGCGCAGCACGGCGGCCGGGTTCTTCTTGAACTCCGGCATGCTCACGGCGACGTCAGCGAGGATGGCTTGCATTTCAGCTCCTTATTCAGAGCCGAATACAGCCACGACGACCTCGCCTGTTAATCCGCAGCCCCGGGAGGGTTCTGTTCTCGCAGGGGTCTCATGCAGGTTGGAGTAGGCCTTTGAAGCGACCCGCGCGGCGACCGGCGCCCGAAACAGGTGCAGCTATATCGCCTATCCAGGCCCGCCTACATCACTTGGGCCATCTGCACAGCAAATCCCGCCCCAATGGCAAAGGCCGGCGCAGAGGCCGGCCTTGTCGACGGGAGGTGAGAGGGCTCATGCCAGGCCGCCCGCATGCGGCCCTCGCCCGGCGCGGGACAAGCCCCAGGGCCTGTCCTGGTTGCGGGCTCAGAAGCCGAGGCTGGCGAGCAGGTCGTCGACCTCGCCCTGGCTGGAGACCACGTCCGTGCGGCCTTCCGGGTTCACGACCGGGCCCTGCAGGATGTTGGGGTCAACCTTTTCGCGCTGCTCCGGCGGCACGACCTGCACCAGCAGCTTGACGAGGCTGTCTTCCAGGTCGTTGGCCAGCGTGACGACCTTGGCGACGACCTGACCGGTCAGGTCGTGGAAGTCCTGGGCCAGCATGATGTCGGTCAGGTGGGCATCGATGCTCGCGGTGCGGTGCTCGACGTCCTTGACGAAATTCATCACCGCGCCGCTGGCGACGGCGCGCACCGGGTCGGCCACGATGGCGGCGGCCATGTCGTTGGCCGCCTTGCTGATGCCGGCGTGCTCGACCTTGGCCTGGTCGACCGAGTTCAAGACCTTCTCGGCGGCCGCGGCCGTCTTCGTCGCGATGTAGTTCAGGCGGCTGCGCGCATCGGGCAGGCCGTCAGTGGCCACCTGCAGCTTGGGCATGACGCCCAGCCGCTGCATGGTGTCATGCAGCGTGCGGGTGATGGTCCCGAGCTGCTGGAAGACTTCGGGAGAGACCAGCAGCGGCTCGGAAGCCTTGGCCAGTTGGTCCAACTGTTCCATCGACATATGGATCCCCCGTTGTCAGGCCGCCGCGGCCAGCTTCTGCATGATCTTGAGGACCTTTTCCTCCAGCGTGGCCTTGGTGAAAGGCTTGACGATGTAGCCCGCGGCACCCGACTGGGCGGCCAGCACGATGTCCTCCTTGCGGGCCTCGGCGGTGACCATCAGCACCGGCAGGTGCTTCAGGCTGGGGTCTTCCTTGATGGCCTTCAGCAGCTCGAAGCCCGTCATGTTGGGCATGTTGATGTCGCTGACAACGAAGTCGAACTTGGCACCCTTGAGCATGCTCAGCGCCTCGACGCCATCCTCGGCCTCTTCGCAGTTGTTGTAGCCGATCTCCTTCAGCAGGCCGCGCACGATGCGGCGCATGGTGGAGAAATCGTCAACGACCAGGAATTTCATGTCTGCGCTCATGGCGATCCTCTCTCGGGGCAGGCGGGGATTTCAGGGGTCACCCCGCAGTCTAGTTTCTAGCGAGGCGGCGCCGGCGTCCGAGTTTGCGGCATTTTTCCGCTACCCGGCACTTCCGTGAGGCCGGTCCCCGGCGCCTGTGCCCCGCCGCTCTCCGCAGGGCCCGCGTCGGCCTCCGGCTCGTCGGTCAAGTTCTTCAGCACGGCGTCCTCGGCATCACGGTTCATGACAATGATGCTGATGCGCCGGTTCAACGCACCGTTGGGGTCCTTGGCGTCGAGCAGCTTGCTGGCCGCCAGGCCCTGCACGCGCAGCATGCGGGCCTCTGACAGTCCGCCGGCCACCAGCTCGCGGCGGGACGCGTTCGCGCGGTCGGCCGACAGTTCCCAGTTGCTGTAACCCTTGTCGCCGCCCGGGAAGGGCTGGGCGTCGGTATGGCCCTCCACCGTCAGGCGGTTGGGCACCTCGGTCAGCACGCCGCCCAGTTCCCGCAGCAGCTCGCGCATATAGGGCTTCACGACCGCACTGCCGCTGTCGAACATGGGCCGGTTGCCCTCGTCGACGATCTGGATGCGCAGGCCTTCCCTGGTCATGTCCAGGCGGATCTGGCCGCCCAGTGCGGCCAGCTTGGGGTTCTCGGCCAGCATCTGCTCGACCTTGGCCTTGAGCTGCTCCAGCCGCGAGCGCTCGGCCTTGCGCTGCTCCTCCTTCAGCGCACGCAGCGTGTAGGTGGAGCGCCGGGCCAGGCTGTCGCCTTCCTTGACCTGCCCGGTCTCGCGCGTCAGGTCCTTGCCGCCGCCGCGCACGATGCTGGACGAGTCGCCCGACCCCGAGCCGCCCAGCATGGCGACGCGCAGCGGCGACTGGAAGAACTCGGCGATGCCCTTCTTGTCGCCCTCGGTCGTCGAGCCGAGCAGCCACATCAGCAGGAAGAAGGCCATCATGGCCGTGACGAAGTCGGCGTAGGCGATCTTCCATGCGCCGCCATGGGCCGCGTGGCCGCCCTTCTTCACCTTCTTGATGATGATGGGCTGCAGTTTCTTTGCATCTCCCGCCATCAGACGCTCCCGGCGTTTCCGGCGTTTCCGGCGCGCGAAGCGCCACCACCCTCAGGCAGCGGCCGTGAAACCGGCTTCGCCGGGCCACTGGGTGCGCGCCCCGTGGGGGGAGCGCCAAAGGCGCTTCGGGGGGGGGTCATTTCTTCTTCACATGACCTTCCAGCTCGACGAAGCTGGGGCGGTCGCCCGAGAACAGCACCTTGCGTCCGAACTCGATGGCCACCTGGGGCGCATAGCCCTGCATGCTGGCCAGCAGCGTCGTCTTGATGCACTGGAATTCCTTGCCGGCATCCTCGACCTTCTGCTCCAGCAGGCCTGCCAGGGGCTCCGCGAAGCCGTAGGCCAGCAGAATGCCCAGGAAGGTGCCGACCAGCGCCGAGCCGATCATGCCGCCCAGCACCGCCGGCGGTTGGCCCACAGAGCCCATGGTGTTCACGACACCGAGCACGGCGGCCACGATGCCGAAGGCCGGCAGGCCGCCGGCCACGCGCTGCAGCGCTGCCACGGCGGCATGCTCTTCCTGGTGGTGGGTCTCGATCTCGCTGTCCATCAGCGCCTCGATCTCGTGGGCGTTGAGGTTGCCCGACACCATCATGCGCAGGTAGTCGGTGATGAACTCGGTGACATGGTGGTCGTTGCCCACCGTCGGGTACTTCTGGAACAGCGGGCTGGAATGCGGATCCTCGACGTCCTTCTCTATGGACATCAGGCCTTCCTTGCGTGCCTTCTGCAGGATGTCGTACATCAGCGCCAGCAGCTCCATGTAGCGCGCCTTGCTGTACTTGCCGCCCTTGAAGCAGCGGCCCAGGCCGGCGGCCGTGGCCTTGACGACCTTCATCTGGTTGTTGGCCAGGAAGGCGCCCATGGCGGCGCCGAAGATGGTGATCATCTCGAAGGGCAAGGCATGCAGGATGACGCCGATGTTCCCGCCGTGGGCAATGAACACGCCGAAGATGCAGGCCATGGAAATGGCCCAGCCGATGATGACGAACATGCGCGGAAGTTGTGGAGGTGTTCAGGCCATATCGGCCCGATGCCGGGGGGCTTGAGAAAGTATGCCCCGCCGGCGCCGCCTTGAACGTGTCAATTGGCGGACTTTGACGCGGCATTCCGCCCGGGGCGGTAAAGCCACACGCTCTGGCCGCCCGGCAGTTGCCAGCTCGTCACAGGCGGCTGCTCAGGCACCGCGAAGTCCAGGCTGACCAGCCAGGCGTCGGGCGCCAGCTCCGCGCATGCCTTGTCCCAGACGCGGGGCATGGATTCTGGCCGCTGGAACACATAGACCAGCGCAAACGGCGCCCAGTCGTCGGCCCACAGGTCGCCACGCCGCACGCTGGCGCCGCCGGCGCGCCAGCGTGCCAGCAACGCCAGCGGGCGGCTCCATTCGACGCCTTCGACACGGGCCTGCGGATAGGCGCCGAGCAGCTCGCGCAGGCCGTCGCCCGCACCGCAGCCGGCGTCCAGCACGCGGGCGCCCGGCGCCAGCGGCGCATGCCCGGGCAGCGGCGCCAGCGCGCCGCGCGGCGTCGGAAACAGGGGCGCGTCGCTCCACGCACGGCGCGGATAAAGCCACCACAGCAGCGCCAGCGCCAGCAGCCAGACCCATCCGCCGCCGGGCTGCCAGCCCAGCAGCAGCGCCGACACCGGGAAACCCAACGCCGAGATCAGCCGGCGCCAGGGCTGGCGGTACAACAGGGCCAGCGCGACGCCCAGCGCCGCTCCGGCGGCGAGCGCCACGTCCGGGTCCAGGTCCTTCAGCAGCAGATGCGCCAGCCAGGCCGCCAGCCAGATGAGCAGGGCAGACAGCGGCCAGGTGGTGATGAGGTTCACGGCCAGGGATGGGCGGCGCGCAGCGCGGCGGCCCCGGCCGCGCGGTCGGTGCCCTCCAGCACCAGGGCCAGGTTGTGCGCGGCGAGGAAGCTGCCCCGGCCGGCCACGGCGCCCGCCTGCTCGGGGCGCTCACCCAGCTCCAGGCAACGCTGCCAGGCGGCCTCGACCATGGGCAGCAGCTCTCCAGCCTGTTCGGGCTGCGTGGCGGCCAGGTCCAGCAGCAGGTCGCCCAGCGCAAAGAAGAAATCGGGCGACTCGGCGCCGACCTCCATCTGCGTCTGCGCGAAATCCACTGCGTCGGCATGCCGGCCCAGGCATTTGAGGGCGAACAGGCGGCGCGACACCAGGTCCAGCCACCAGGGCGCGGCGATCGCGCCCGGCAGTTGGCAGGCGCGCGCGAAGGCATCCTCCGCGGCCTCATGCTCGTCGTAGACGGCGCAGTCCTTGCCGAGCTGGTAGCAGAGGTAGGCGTCTTCGGGCGCCTCGTCCAGCGCCTGCTCCAGCAGCCGGCGGTTGCGCCCGCGCTTGTCCGCCAGGCGCTCGGCGACATAGCCGTCATGCCCCACCACCAGCGGCAGCCGGCGCACAGGCAGGTCGTGCAGCGGCTGCTCGTGCACGCGGCCCGCATAGCGCACGGCGCCCGGCAGCACGCGGCTCAGCCAGGCGACGGCCTCGGCCTGCCGGCCCGGCGCCTGGTCGAAGCGGTCGCGCAGCTGCAGCACGCCGACGAAATCGGGTGGCGTGGCGCGCAGCGCCTGCAAGGCCTCGCCGCCTTCCATGAGCCATTCGTCGGCGTCCAGCACCAGGCGCCAGTCCGCGTCGACCAGCGCCAGCGCGTGATTGCGGGCGGCAGCGAAATCGTCACACCAGGCGAAATGCGCCACGCGGGCGCCATGAGCGCGCGCGACCTGTGCCGTGGCGTCGCGCGAGCCGGTGTCCAGCACCAGCATCTCGTCAACCCAGGGGCGCACGCTGTCCAGCAGCCGCGCGATGCGCGGCGCCTCGTCGCGGGCGATGACAACGAGGGCGATGCGGTGGCTGGCGGTGCTCACGCGCTCAGTGCATCTGGATGCCGCCGGCCGCCTTGCCCTTGCCCGCGCGCGCCGGCGGGTTGCACAGGCCGCAGACGAAATGGCGGGCGATCTCGTGTGGATGGGTCACGAACTGGCCGTTGCACCTGGAGCAGCGGGTCAACGTCAACATGCCGTTGTCGACGAACTTCACGAGGCGCCAGGCGCGCGTGACCGACAGCATGGCCTCCAGGCCCTGGGCCGTCGTCTGCTCCTGGTAGAGCTGGTAGGCCTTGATGACGGTGTCAATCTCGTCCATCTCCGCGGCCTTGTTCAGGTATTCGTGGATGTTCAGGAACAGGCTGGCGTGGATGTTGGGCTGCCATGTCATGAACCAGTCAGTCGAGAACGGCAGCTGGCCCTTGGACGGCGACTTGCCGCTCACTTCCTTGTACAGGCGCAACAGGCGCTCGTAGGACAGGTCGGTTTCGGATTCCAGCACCTGCAGGCGGGCACCGAGGTGGATCAGCTGAACGGCACGCTCGATCTGCTTGGCTTCGGTGAGGATGCTCTTGACGCGCATGGTGGGCTCCGGAATCTATGAACTTTATGGCGGCGAAGGGGTCGCTGGCTCAGGCGTGCTCGTGGCGGCCGGCCATCAGGATGGAGGCGTGCAGGCGGCTGACGCTCTCGTTCGCGCCGGGCTTGCTGTGGTTGGTCAGCAGCCCCCACACCAGGTCGTCGCTCATGCGGAAGGCACACAGCAACGTGTTGCCGGAAGCGACCTTCATGATCTGCGCCGGGCTCAGTGTGCCGATCAACGTGGCCGTGTCCTCGCTGATGCCCAAGCGGTAGAGCGCCTGCTCGCGGTCCGCACGGATCAGGCTCTGGGCCAGCATCAGGTAGGACAGGTTGGCTTCGCGGATCTCGTTGAGGATTTGCTCGGTGTTCATCGTCGGCTCCTTGCTGTTTCAGCGTGGAACGGATTCTGAAGAGTCGAGATGCGGCGCAACATCGTCCCAATTCCACGCCTGGCGTCAGGGTTGCCGTCGCAGCTTGTCAGGCAAATTCCTACAGGACTGCTGTGCAGGCGCAGCAGCCAGGCCCGGCATGCCTGGAAAAGCAGGGGAAATCCATGTCTCAAGCGCTTCGCCAGGCGGCCGCAGCGGGCGATCATTCGTCTGGCACGGAGAAGGCGGTGACCACTGCGTCCACCACGACGGGAGTTTTTGGACATGAAGGCAGTCATCCTCGCAGGCGGGCTGGGCACGCGGCTGGCGGAAGAGACCACGCTGCGCCCCAAGCCGATGGTCGAAGTGGGCGGGCGCCCGGTGCTCTGGCACATCCTGAAGACCTATTCGCATCACGGCATCAATGATTTCGTGATCTGCCTGGGCTACAAGGGCTATGTCATCAAGGAGTACTTCGCCAACTACTTTCTGCACATGTCGGACGTGACGTTCGACCTGGCCGAGAACCGCATGGAAATCCGCGACCGCCACTGCGAGCCCTGGCGTGTCACGCTGGTCGACACCGGCGAGGACTCGATGACGGGCGGGCGCCTCAAGCGCGTGCGCCACTACCTTGACGACGAGAGCTTCTGCTTCACCTACGGCGACGGGCTGTCCGATGTGGATGTCCGGGCGCTGATTGCACACCACAAGGCCCAGGGCCGGCTCGCCACCGTGACGGCCGTGCAGCCACCGGGCCGCTTCGGCGCGCTCGGCATCACCGACCACCAGATCACCCATTTCACCGAGAAGCCCCAGGGCGACGGCGGCTGGGTCAACGGTGGCTTCTTCGTGCTGGAGCCGCAGGTGATCGACTACATCGCCGGTGACGCCACATCCTGGGAGGGCGATCCGCTGAACCGCCTGGCCGCCGAAGGTCAACTGTCGGCCTTCCAGCACCCCGGCTTCTGGCAGCCCATGGACACGCTGCGCGACAAGGTCAGGCTCGAAGAGCTGTGGCAGACACACCAGGCCCCGTGGAAGGTATGGCGCTGATGAGCCAGCCTTTGTTCGCCGGGGTCTACGAAGGTCGCCGCGTGCTGGTGACCGGACATACCGGCTTCAAGGGCTCGTGGTTGGCGCTGTGGCTGCGGCAACTCGATGCCCAGGTGTGCGGGCTGGCCCTGCCGCCCGCCACCGAGCCCAGTCACCATGCCCTGCTGAATCTCGGCATCGAAGAAGCCTTCGTCGACCTGCGCGACGCCGACGGCGTGCGCCGTACCGTGCAAGCCTTGGCACCCGACATCGTCTTCCATCTGGCGGCCCAGCCCCTCGTGCGCCGCAGCTACGCCGAGCCGGCCGGCACGCTGGCGACCAATGTGATGGGGTTGGTGCACCTTTTCGAGGCCGTGCGCGCCACGCCATCGGTGCGCGCCGTCGTCAACGTCACCACCGACAAGTGCTACGCCAACCGGCACCAGGCCCAGGGCTACACCGAGGACGACGCCCTGGGCGGACACGATCCCTACAGCGCCTCGAAGGCCTGCGCGGAGATCGTCTCCGCCAGCTATCGCGCCAGCTTCCTGTCCAACGACGACAGCCGCGGCCACCCCGTGCTGCTGGCCACGGCCCGCGCGGGCAACGTGATCGGTGGCGGCGACTGGTCGGAAGACCGCCTGATCCCCGACCTCGTGCGTGCCGCGCTCGCGGCCGAGCCTGCGCGGATCCGCCACCCCGGCTCGACCCGACCCTGGCAGCACGTGCTGGAGCCGCTGGCAGGCTACCTGCTGCTGGGCCAGCAACTGCTGCAGGGGCGTGGCGAACAAGCCCAGGCCTGGAACTTCGGCCCCGACGAGGCCGGGCACCTGAGCGTGGGCGAGGTGGTGAGCGGCTTCTCGGCCCACTGGCCCTCGTTGCGCCACGAACTCGGCGGCCAGGACGCCACGCGGCACGAGGCCGCCCTGCTGCACCTGGATTGCGGCAAGGCCCGCGCACGTCTGGGCTGGCGCCCGGTCTGGGACGCGCCCACCTCCCTGGCGCGCACCGCCCGCTGGTACCGTGCCTGGCACGAACGGGGCGAACGCCTCAGCCAGGCAGACCTAGATGCCTACGTCGAAGACGCCCGCCGGCATGGGCTGGCCTGGGCCGGGCAAACATCGGGATGGGTGCCTGCATGAAGCTCCACCCCACGCCGCTGCCCGGTCTCTGGCAGATCAGCACCGAGCCGCGCGGCGACGCCCGCGGCCGCCTGACGCGCTTGCATTGCGAGCGGGAACTGGCCGCCATCCGCCCGCAATTGCACTTTGTGCAGACCAACCTTTCCTACACCGCGCAGCGTGGCACGGTACGCGGGCTGCACTTCCAACGTGCCCCGGCGCTGGAAGCCAAGCTCATCCGCTGCCTGCGCGGCCGGGTGTTCGACGTGGCCGTCGACCTGCGCGCCGGGTCGGCGAGCTTCGGCCGCTGGTTCGGGCTGGAACTGGCGGCCGACAACGAGCAGCAGGTCTTCATCCCCGAAGGTTTCGCCCACGGCTTCCAGGCGCTGACGAACGACGTGGAACTGCTCTACCAGCACACCGCCGCCTACGCCCCCCGGCATGAGGGCGGGCTGCGTCCCGACGACCCGGCGCTGGCCATCGATTGGCCGCTGCCCATTGGCCAACTGTCCGACCGCGACCGCAGCCACCCCGCGCTGGATGCGGCCTTCGCGCCTTTGCAGGCCTGAAGAGTCCGACAACCGACAGAAGAGAAGGAACCCCGTGCGCTGCCGCCACTGCCACACCCCGCTCGCCGAAGTCTTTGCCGACCTGGGCAGCGCACCGCCCTCCAACGCCTTCCTGCGCGCCGAAGACCTGAACGCGCCGGAGCTTTACTTCCCGCTGAAGGTGTTCAGTTGCGGCCACTGCCGGCTGGTGCAGGTCGACGAACTGCAACGCCACGACGCGCTGTTCTCCAGCGACTACGTCTACTTCTCGTCCTACTCCAGTTCCTGGCTGGCACACGCCCGCGCCTATGTGGAGCACGCCACGCAACGCCTGGACCTGGGCCCGCAATCGCTGGTGCTGGAAGTGGCCTCCAACGACGGCTACCTGCTGCAGTACGTGCAGCAGCTCGGCATCCCCTGCGTGGGCATAGAACCCACGGCCAGCACCGCGGCCGCGGCGCGCGCCAGGGGCATCGAAAGCATCGAGCGATTCTTCGGCGCATCGTTCGCCGCCGAGTTCGCGCGCACGCGGCGCCCGGCCGACCTGGTCGTGGGCAACAACGTGCTGGCCCATGTACCCGACATCAATGACTTCGTTGCCGGCCTGACAGCCGTGCTGGCCCCCGGCGGCTGCGTGACGATGGAGTTCCCGCACCTGCTGAGCCTGGTGCGCGAGGCCCAGTTCGACACCATCTACCACGAACACTTTTCCTACCTGGGCCTTGCCACGGTGCAGCGCATCTTCGCCGCCGCCGGCCTGCAGATCTGGGACGTGGAACGCCTGCCAACCCATGGCGGCTCGCTGCGCATCTGGGCGCAGCACAGCGGCAGCCCCCGCGCGCCGCTACCCAGCGTGACCGAGCTGCTGGCCGAAGAAGCCGCCGCCGGCATGCTGGAGCCGGCCTTCTACGCCAGCCTGCAACCCCGCGCCGAAACCATCAAGTACAAGCTGCTCAGCTGGTTGATCGAGCAGCGCCGCGCGGGCAAGAAGGTAGCCGCCTACGGTGCAGCCGCCAAGGGCAACACCTTGCTGAACTGGGCCGGCGTGCGCCCTGACCTGCTGCCCTACGTCGTCGATGCCTCGCCCCACAAGCAGGGTCGCTTTCTGCCGGGCTCGCGGATCCCTGTCGTGGCGCAAGCGCATCTGCGTGAGCATCGACCGGACTACGTGCTGATCCTGCCGTGGAACTTGCGCGACGAGATCTCCTCCCAACTGCGCTACATCGGTGACTGGGGCGGGCGTTGTGTGGTCGCCATTCCGGAGCTGCAAGTGCTATGAGTGCCGACCGTATCCACTACACGCTGCCGTCCATCACCGAGCTGGAAATCCGCTACGTCGAGGACGCCATCCGCCACGGCTGGGGCGAACGATGCTACGAGTACATCCAGCGCTTCGAGGCTGCGTTCGCCAAGCACCTGGGCGTGCCCTACGCTATCGCAACCTCGAGCTGCACCGGCGCGCTGCACATGGGCATGGCGGCGCTGGGCATCGCGGCCGGCGACGAGGTCATCCTGGCCGACACCAACTGGATCGCCTCGGCAGCCCCCATCACCTACCTGGGCGCCAAGCCCGTCTTCGTGGACGTGCTGCCCGACAGCTGGTGCCTCGACCCCGCCAGGGTCGAAGCCGCCATCACACCAGCCACCAAGGCCATCCTCGCGGTGCACCTGTACGGCAACCTGTGCAACATGGATGCACTGCTGGACATCGGCGCTCGACACGGCATCCCAGTCATCGAGGACGCCGCCGAAGCCCTCGGCTCCAGCCTGCGCGGCGCGGCCGCCGGGGCCATGGGCGCCTTCGGCACCTTCTCCTTCCACGGCACCAAGACCCTCACGACCGGCGAGGGCGGCATGTTCATCACGCAGGATCGAGCGCTGTACGAGCGCGTCCTGACCCTGTCCAACCATGGCCGTGCAGCCGGGCAGGCCAGGCAGTTCTGGCCCGACCTGCTGGGGTTCAAGTACAAGATGTCCAATCTGCAAGCGGCCGTGGGCTGTGCGCAGGTGGAGCGACTGGACGAACTGATCGCGGCCAAGCGCCGGGTCTTCATGGCCTACCGCGAGCGACTGGCCGACCTGCCGCTGACGATGAACCCCGAAGGCGCCGAGCAGCGCAACGGCTTCTGGATGCCCACCATCGTCGTGGACGAGGGCGTGCGCTTCGACCGTGAAGCCCTGCTGGCGGCCTTCCGGGCCGACCGCATCGACGGTCGCGTGTTTTTCTGGCCGCTGAGCCAGTTGCCGATGTTCACGCCAAGACCCGAGAACCGCGTCGCCTACGGTCTGCCCGCGCGCGCACTGAACCTGCCCAGCTACCACGACCTGGGCGAGGCACAGATCGAACGCGTCGTGGCCCATGTGCGGTCTGCAATCCGCTGAGGACACCACGATGCCAACCCCTTTGCTGAGCGAACAGCAGCGCGAACAGTTCCACCGTGATGGCCTGCTGATCCTGCCGGGCTTCTACGACGCACATGCCGACATCGAGCCCGTGCAGCGCGCCATCCACGCCGCCATTGGCCAGGTCATGCAGCGTCACGGCGTGCCGGATGAGCGCCCTCCGCTGGACCCTGCCCACTTCGATGCCGGCTACCAGGATCTCATCCGGCGCGATCGCAGTTGGGGTGCCGAGGTCTATGACGCCGTCAAGCAGCTGCCGCCCTTTGTACGACTGGTGGCCCATCCCGCACATGAACGCCTGATGCGTGAACTGCGGCCCGGCAGCGAGCCGGGCATTGCCGGCGGCGGCTACGGCATCCGCATCGACAACCCGGGCGAGGAGCGTTTTCGCGCGCAATGGCACCAGGAGTACCCGGCCCAGCTGCGCAGCCTCGATGGGCTGGTGTTCTGGAGCCCCTTGGTCCCGGTAGACGAAGCGCTCGGTCCAGTGCGCTTCTGTCCGGGCTCGCAGCGCGAGGGACCGCTGCCGGTCTACCGCGGCAGTGGTGACGGGCGCAGCGGCGCGTACGCGCTGATGCTGGCCAACCAGGAGGCTCTGCTGTCACGCTATGCGCAGGTCGCGCCCCTCTGCGCGCCGACAGACCTCGTCATCATCGACTTCCTGGTGCTGCACGCTTCGGGCTACAACCGAAGCCAGCGCTCCCGCTGGTCGATGCAGTTTCGCTACTTCAACTTTGCGGACGCGACCGGCCGCAGCCACGGCTGGAAGGGCTCCTTCGCCGCCGGCCAGGACTTCAGCCTGATCCACCCTGAACTGTGCGTTGACGCGCCCTGACCCCATCATGCTCTGCAACGTCTGCCAGGCGCCTCTCGGCGCTCCCCTCTACGAGTCACGCGGCAAGCTCTCGCTGACCTCGCTGTGCGAGCTCAGGCCGGGCCGCACGCGCGTGTGGTGCTGCGACCGCTGTGGCCATCTGCAGGGGGAGCCGCTACCCGACACGGCGCAGTACTACGCAAGCGACTACCGCATCCTGCTGGACCACGACGACGAGGACCAGATCTACGACACCGAGCGTACCGCGGACGGCGGCGAGCGCATCGTCTACCGCACCCAGCACCAGTTGCGCCTGTTGCTGGAACGCCTGCCACTGCCCGAAGGTGCACGCCTGCTGGACTACGGCTGCGCCAAGGCTGCGATGCCGCGCCTGCTGGCCGCCGAGCGTCCCGACCTGCAACTGCACCTGTTCGACGTCAGCGAGATGTACCGCAGCCATTGGGACCGCCTGCTGCCGCGCGAGCGCCAGGCGGTGAACGAGGCACCTGCCGGCTGGCACGGCAGCTTCGACGCGGTGATCTCCTTCTTCGCACTTGAGCACATCCCCGCGCCCATCGCGAGCGTGGCCCATGTGGCGGCGCTGCTGAAGGCGGGCGGTAGCTTCTACGGCGTCGTGCCCTGCACAGTCGGCAACCCGGCGGACTTCATCGTCGCCGACCATGTGAACCACTTCACCACCGCCTCGCTGCACCGCCTGCTGGCCGACGCCGGCTTCGGCGCCATCTGCATCGAGCCCGACGTGCATCGCGGCGCGCTGGTGTTCCGTGCCGTCAAGGCAGGCGTGGCCGCACTCGGCCCGGAGCCGTCCGTCGTGCGCCCGCAGGCCCAGGCCCTCGCACGCTTCTGGAGCGAGCTGAGCGATCGCATCGCGGCCGCCGAGCACGCCGCGGGCGACGTGCCGGTCGCAATCTACGGCTCGGGCGTCTACGGCGCCCACATTGCTGCCAGCCTCGCGCACCCCGAGCGGCTACGCTGCTTCCTGGACCGCAATCCCTTCCAGCAGGGCAAGGCCCTGTTCGAACGGCCGGTGCTGGCCCCAGAGCAACTGCCAGATGATGTGACACAGCTCTACGTGGGCCTGAACCCCTCCATCGCGCGGCAGGCGCTGTCCGACCAACCATGGCTGGCACGCAGCCGAGCACGTCCCTTCTTCCTCGACGGAGGTGCCCCTTGATCGAGTCGGCCCAGCTACGCCTGCGCGCCTGGCGGGAGGACGACATCGCGACACTGCACCTGCTGCGCAACGACGTGGCGCTGCAGGCCCAGTTGCTCGCGCGCGTTCGCGGCAGCGATGCAGCCCAGGTGCGGCAATGGCTGCAGCTGCGCAGCAGCGCTCCGGACAGCCTGCTCTGGGTCATCGCCGCACGCGAAGGCGACATCGCTCTGGGCTATGTGCAGGTCACCGGCCTGGACGCCATCGACCGGCGCGCCGAACTGGGCATCTGCCTGGCACCGGCTTCGCAGGGGCGCGGACATGGTCGGGCGGCAATCGCGGCGCTGCTGCCCTATCTGCGCCGCACCTGGGGCCTGCGCAAGCTGAGCCTGCGCGTGCGCGCCGACAACGCGCCGGCGCTGCGCTGCTACGCGAGTCTGGGCTTCCAGCCCTGCGGCCGGCTGCGCGAGCATGTCTTCATTGACGACGCCTGGCACGACCTGGTGCTGATGGAGGTCTTCCTGGAGACCGCATGCCCGGCATAGTCATCTCGCAGTCCATGCTGTTCCCCTGGGTCGGCCTGCTGGAGCAGGTGCGCCAGGCCGACGTGTTCGTGCACTACGACGACGTGCAGTTCTCCAAGGGCAGCTTCGTCAACCGCGTACAGATCAAGACGGCCGATGGCCAGCGATGGCTGACCGTGCCACTGCCCGGCCTGCAGCTGGGTCAGCGCATAGACGCCGTGCGGCCGGCGCCATCGGCGCAGTGGCGCGAAAACCATCTCGCGCTGCTGGCGCGCAGCTTCCGGGCTGCACCGCACGCGGCCGACGCGCTCTCCCTGGCCCGGGACATCTATGCCCAGGAGTACGCCAGCATCGGCGCACTGGCGCGCGCCTCGCTGATGGCGCTGGTCCGCTACTTCGGGCTGGAAGCCGGCCGGCGCTTCGTGGATGTGGCCGATCTGGGAGTTTCCGGTACAAGCAGCGCCCGTGTGCTGGCCGTGGTTCGCCAACTTGGCGGCACGGACTACATCACCGGCCATGGCGCCGCGCGTTACCTCGCCCACGACGAGTTCGAGGCCCAAGGGGTGACGGTGCGATACATGGACTATCTGCGCCTGCCCTATCCGCAGTCCCATGGGGCATTCAGTCCATACGTATCCGGGCTTGATCTGGTCGCTCACTGTGGCCGCGACGGCTCGCGCTATATCGCGTCCGGCACTGTGGCGTGGCAGGAATTCCTGAAGCGCTCAGCGGGCTGAACCCTGGCGCCATGCGCGCTCAGGCGACGAACTTGCGCATCAGGTCGCGCTCCAGCACCAGCCGCCCGCCGAAGCTGGCGGGCAGCGCCTCGCGGCTGACCGCATCGCCCAGGCCGAACACCAGCGTCTGTGCATCCGGATCCCCATGCTCGGCCACCGTCGTGGCGAACTGCACAGGCAGGCGCGCCCTCTCCTGCACGAGCTGGCGCAGCGGAGCCGGAAAATGGCCCACGCAGAGCAGCTTGCTCATGCCTCGGTTGAGCTCCTCGTCGGTGGCGATGAAGCTGACCGCCGCATGGGTCGCCAGCACCGGCAGTTGCACCGGCAGCAACTGCTCGGCCCCCATGGCTTTAAGCCGGTAGGCCAGGTAGTAGGTATCGACTGCATCACGTTGCTGATGCAGTCGCAGCCGCACCGCCACCGAGATCCGACTGGCGATCAGATCCTGGATTCGCAGCAGAAACTCGACACGCCGCTGCGAGGTCAGCTGCGGCAGGGCGCGGCCCAACACATGTTCCAGCCCGGCGCGATAGCGATCCCAGGCGTGTTCGGCTTCGCTCAGGCCGGTCTGCTCGCGCCGGTGGTCGGCAAAGTAGTTCGTGATGGAGACGTAGAACGGGTCCTTCAGGAACAGCACCTGGGCGTGACTGGCGAACTCGGCCGAATGCACAAACGCGTAGAACGCCTGCTCGGACACTCGCGGCATCACGACCCGCAGAATCTCGGTGCGATAGACCGCAATCTCGGGAAATATCCCGTGGTTCAGCAGGGTGTCCAGCAGCTTGTCATAGTCACCCTGCTCCACCAACACGTCGTCGCCCTGTCGGTAGAACTGCCCACGCTCCTCGCCCTGGACCAGATCGAACAACTTCCACGGCGCGTAGGCCACGCCTGCCTGGGGCAGCGCCTCCATGACCGTGACCGTCTGCGCCAGTTGGGCGCCCAGCAGTGCGTCGTCATCGGCCACGTAGACGATGTAGCGGCCGCGCGCGTGGGTCAGCAGATAGTGCCAGTTGGGGCCGCCGCCCAGGTTGCTCGCATGGCGGTGCCAGCGCAGCGGCAGGCGTTCGCGGTACTTCTCCAGCACCTCCGGGGTTGCGTCGGGCGAGGCGTTGTCGCCGACGAACACCTCGAAGCTGTAGGGAAAGTCAGCCATCTGCCCGCACAGCATCTCCAGCAGCGAGTCCAGGTAGCGCGCCCGGTTGAAGGTCGGCACGATGATGGTGAGGATGGGCGAGACATCTGTCATGGCTTCTTTCGGCAGCGGGTTCAGGCCGTCAGCGGCTTCGCCGTCAACGCTTCGGGAGACAGGCCGGCTCGGTGGCGCCCCCACATGCGCTCGTACAGCGCCTCCAGGTCGCGGGCGAAGCCCTTGGCGTCGTACAGCGGTGCATCGTCGCGCGCCTGCGCGAGCCGCGCACGCAACACGCCGCGGCGCTCAGGCAGGGCCGCCAGCTCGCAGACCTGGTCGACATAGGCCTGAGGCGAATCACACACCAGTTCGGGCAGGCCCACGGCACGCAGCAGGCTTTCGCTGACACGGCCCGCAAAGTTGCTCCCGCGCAGCGTCACCACCGGCACGCCGGCCCACAACGCGTCGCTGGTGGTGGTGTGGCCGTTGCAGGGCCAGCTGTCCAGCGCCAGGTCGGCCGCGCCCAGACGGCGCAGATGGTCGGCCAGCTTGGCTCTCGGCATGAAGATCAGGCGCTCTGGAGCCACACCGCGGGCTTGGGCTTGGCGGCGCAGCTCCGCATCAGGCTCGTCCCCCCCCGTCAACTGCCACAGCACGGCTTGCGGCAGGCGGCGCAGGATTTCCATCCACGCGTCGAACAGCGGCGGATTCAGCTTGGCCGTCTGGTTGGCGCTGACCAGCACCAGCGCATCGTCAGGCAAGCCCAGCTCGCTGCGCGCCGGCGGTGTGGCGCGTTCGCGCAGGCCGTCGTTGGGCTGATAGCAATGCGGCATCTGGGCGATCTTCTCGCTGTACCAGGGCGCATCGGCCAGCGGTGTGACGATGGGGTCGCCAATGATGTAGTCCACTTCACGGGCGCCGCAACTACCTGGAAAGCCGAGCCATGCCACCTGTATCGGCGCAGGACGATGGGCCAGCATGGTCAGGCGGCTGCCGCCCGTGTGTCCCTTGAGATCCACGAGGATGTCCACCCCCAGTTCGCGTACGCGGCTGGCCATGTCGGCCAGGCTCAAGCGGCTCATGTCCTCGAAGCGATCCCCCACCCGCAGAAGGCGCTGGCGCAGCGCGGAGCCGTCGTCTTCGCCATGCGACAGCAAGCTGACCTCGAAGCGTTCGCGGTCGTGGCTTTCCAGCACCTGCGTGATCAGCGAAGCCGTGGCGTGGCCATGGAAGTCATTGGAGAGATAGGCCACGTGAAGACGCCGCCCCTCGGCCGGGCTGCGCACCGCCGCTGGCATGGGAGAGATGCCCCGGCACTGATGCTGCGACGCCAGCCTGGCCACCGCCAGCAGCTGTGCCGGCGTGTGAGGCAGGCACACCAGCGCGAACGGCGGCACATACCAAGCCGGATCGATTGGGGCTGCCAGCGCCGCAAACAACGCCTGGGAGCGCATGTCGTAGTCGTCCCAGCGGGCGGCCAGTTGCTCCAGGTAGTTCAGATAGGCCAGCGCGCCCACGTGATCTGGATAAAGGGCACACACCGTGCGGAAGCACTCCGCAGCCTGTGCATGGAGCTTCAGGGTGTAGAACGCAAAGCCCAGTTCCGTATGCGCATCGCAGTCGTCGAGTCTCTGAGCAATGGCCTGCATCAGCGGCGTCACAGCCTCCTGCGGGCGGCCCAACTTGTTGAGCGCGCTGCCCATCAAGCGCAACAACCTCGGGCGGCGGTCACGCAATTCGACGGGCAGCCTGCCAGCCAGCACCAACGCGAACGCATGGTCATGCATCGCGAAAGCCGCATCCACGGCTTCCTCAGTGGCATCACAAGCAAGGGATTCATCTCGCCCGGCATGCCGCTGTGCCTCCTCGGCCGCATGCAGCCATTCCTGCGTTCGGTCGGCATTGTGATAGCTCCGCGCCAACGTCAACCACAACGCAGCGTCTCGCGGTCGCAGCTTCAGCACCTGCTTGATCAGCTTGGCGGCACCCTCCCACTCGTTTTGCCCCAGAAGGGTACGGGCACGCTGGAGCAGCTTCAGCGAGGTCTGGTCGGCATTGGCCATGGGTATTCGCAGGAATAAAGCGCCGGCACTGGTCGGCAGGTACGTCCCGAACTTTAGGCCCCTCCAATTCGAGCCATCCCTTGAAATGGCCGCGAGCGGGGCCGGACTTTGCCCGCCCTCGCACCGATTGCCCAAACAGGCGCGCCGAACTCCTTTTGTTCAATAGATCACAGGTCTTGACAAAAGCCCTCAAGAAACCATCGCAGCCATCCGATAGCCAATCCGACGGTTCTGAAATCGGATTCGCGATCGGGTTCCGTTCCATCCGGCACCGTCGCCGGAACTCTTCAAGCTTGCAAAGAAAGGCACACCATGCCCCAGATCATCAACACCAACCTGATGTCGCTGAACGCCCAGCGCAACACGTCCACCGCGCAATCCTCACTCGCGGTCTCCATGCAGCGACTGTCCTCCGGCCTGCGCGTCAACTCCGCCAAGGACGATGCTGCCGGCCTGGCCATCTCTGAACGACTCAACTCCCAGGTGCGCGGCTCCAACGTCGCCATCCGCAACGCCAATGACGGCATCTCCCTGGCCCAGACCGCCGACGGCGCACTGGCCAAGGTCACCGACTCGCTGCAGCGCATGCGTGAACTGGCCGTGCAGGCCCGCAACGCCACCAACACCAGCGCCGACCGCGACTCGCTGGACCAGGAGTTCGGCGAACTCGCCAAGGAAGTCCAGCGCGTGCTGGGCGGCACCACCTTCAACGGCAAGGCCATCCTGGGCGCCGATGCCCAGACCCAGACCTTCCAGGTCGGCGCCAACACCAGCTCGTTCGACCGCATCGACATCGTCACGAGCCAGATGACGGCCGCCACGAACATCACCACCGTCGCCGGCACCGATGAAACGGGCACCGGCCGCGCGAAGATCGACGGCTCCGCCCTGGGCACCGAGATCGACGTCGTCATCAACAACATCGACTCGGCCATCAACACCGTCAACGACCAGCGCGCCGTGCTGGGCGCCTCGCAGAACCGCTTCGACGCCGTCATCTCCAACCTGCAGATCGCCGTCGAGAACCAGAGCGCCGCCAAGAGCCGCATCACCGACGCCGACTTCGCCCAGGAAACCGCCAACCTCAGCCGCGCTCAGATCCTGCAGCAGGCCGGCACCGCCATGATCGCCCAGGCCAACCAGCTGCCCTCGCAGGTCCTGTCGCTGCTGCGATAAACCCGCAGGCCCGGAGCACCCCGCAACCACCCCGCGGGGTGCTTCTCATGATCGGGCGTGAAGAAATTCCTCAAGCCGGCCCCCCGCCCGGACGATAAGCCTCTCAACGGGTTCACGACGCCATCGGGAGCCACGTAGGTCAAGACGCTCATCGTCAACGAAAGGAACCCGTCATGCCCCAGATCATCAACACCAACCTGATGTCGCTGAACGCCCAGCGCAACACCTCCACCTCGCAGTCCTCGCTGGCGGTCTCCATGCAGCGACTGTCCTCCGGCCTGCGCGTCAACTCCGCCAAGGACGATGCCGCCGGCCTGGCCATCGCCGAGCGCATGAATTCCCAGGTGCGCGGCTCCAACGTCGCCATCCGCAACGCCAATGACGGCATCTCCCTGGCCCAGACCGCCGACGGCGCACTGGCCAAGGTCACCGACTCGCTGCAGCGCATGCGTGAACTGGCCGTGCAG
>NZ_JAFAGT010000052.1 GCF_019237615.1 Roseateles sp.
AGGGCGTGGCCACAGACTACCTGGAAAGCTACCTCGGCTGGTTCCGGGCGCTGGACCGCGCCAGCAAAAAACCACGCAAGTCCGCGCCACTGTTGGCTTTGGCATTGGGGCTGAATGACCATCACTAACTAACGATCAAAGAGCCCAGCGGCAACCCAAATTAGATAGCTTAGAAAACGCGTCAGCCTTACCTTCGAGGAGGCGCGCCCAATAGAGCACCTGTAGCTCCAGTGAGCGCGCCATTTGCGATGGCGGCAGGGATTTCTTCCAACCGCCCCATTCATGCAAGGTATGGCCCAGTGGCTTTCCGCGGAACGTCTTCGGCTCGCCGCGTTGCCAGGACTGCGAAGGACGCATCCGCAGCAATGACGAAACTGAGCTTGGCAGCAAATCAATTCCCAGCACGATCAACGTTGCACTGCCGATGTACTCTCGTTGCTCTTGTTCAGACGCTGTCATACCCCCCTTGCCACGGGCTCACTCGAAGGCAAAGGCTCGGATCAGTCCTTGCGACGACGCGAAGCGCCGATGGCGCCGACCAGTGCGATACCGATCAAGCCCAGCGTGGCGGGCTCAGGCACGCTCACAGCGGCCGAACTCACAACGACCGAGTCAAAATCCCAGAACGCAGCGACCTGTTCGAAGTTGAAATTCAGCGCCATTGGCGAGCCGGTACCGTCGAAGCCGACCGTGTATTTGGTGTATTTGAAGGCGCCCACGTTGGTCAGCGACATCAGCATGGAGCCCCCAGCGTCGACGGAGAAGCTGTTGGGAACTGAATTTCCGGTGACATCCGCCTCGTTCTGCAGCCAAAAGCTGACGACGTAGTGATCACCGATCACGGTGTTGATCGTCGTCCCGATCGTGCTGACTCCATTGGGATTGCCAAAGAAGGCTGCGTAACTGCCAGCGTGGGGCGCTGCGCTATCCACACCGTCATAGAAACCGTTGATGTTCACGGTACTCCACGCACTGAAGTCGCCGCTCTCGAAGCCGTCGCTGAAAACAACGCCGGCGCCAGCGCCGGCGCTGAACGTCAGCAGGGCCGCTGCAGCTACTGCACTAGCGATGGAAGGGATGCTCCTGATACTCATACTCGCCTCAACCGCCTGAGATCCGTCGCGCGGCCGACGAACCCGTTTTTTTGATGGTTGCCGCAGGCCGCCCGGGCGCCATGTCACGAGTGACGTGGCGCGATCTTAGGTCGATGTGATCGCCAACATGGCTTCACGCTCCATCAATACCCCCTATTCGAGCCGGCGGGAAATTACCAAGTTCCTAGGTCTGCGATTGGGGACTGACCACGACAGCGGCTCCAAATCGCACAAAACCACTTAAGCCGCACGAGATCCACATACGAACGCGATCGATTGTGAAAATTTGCTTATGCAGCCACGCCGACCCGCGGTCGCGCCAGCCTTCGAGGTTTTGCATAAGAGGCGCCCCCACGGGGATGCAAGGGCTCTTTGGACTGCAGTACGCCGCCGCGCCACTCGTTGATCAGTCGGTCGGTCCTTCTGTTGGCCGGGACCGCTGCGCCAGCAGACGCTTGCGCACCGCATAGATGTTGTTGCGCAGCGCGTAAAGCTCTTCAGCATAGGACAGCGGCACCGCAATGCGGTGTGTGACACGGTCCAGCTCGTCGAGCTCGTCAAGCAAAGCGTCGCGCTCGCCCGTGCCGGTTTCCAGCTTTGCTTCCACCTCGCGCAGCCGTGCATACCAGCGGAACACGCGCGAGCGCACGCGGAAGGTATAGAGCGGCGGCACCACGCGCGACAACGGCAGCATCAGCACCAGCAGGCCGCCGACCACCAGCCACATGCGTTCCAGCAGATTGCCGGCCCAGAAGGGCAGGTAGCGGGCCCAGGCCGGTGGCGTGCCGTTGATCGCGCGGTCACCCTCGGCGCTGACCGGCAGCTCGCTGGTGCGGGTATTGGGGAAGTCGCGCGCGCCATTGAACCAGCCCGCCTCGCTGTGCAGGCCCAGGGCCGCCTGCGCGAACAGCTGGCGCAGCGCAGGGTGCGTCTGCTCGCGCGCCAGCAGCGCAGTGGTGGTGGCCAGCAGCGGCACGTCGTGCGGCGGCAAATCGGCCGCCAGGTCCACCACGCCACGCGGCAGCCTCACGGTGGACAGGAAGGGCAGTTCGCGCGAATAGGCCTCGTTCTGCTCGAAGGCCATCAGCGCAATGGCCGGGTCGCGCAACAGCACGCGGATCAGGCCGGCCTGCGGCGCCGAGATCAGCACTGTGGCATCCAGCCGGCCCTGGCGCAGGGCCGCGCCGGCGGCGTCGGGCGCCAGATTGGACAGCCGCAGATCGGTCGGCTTCAGCTGGTTCAGCGCCAGCAGCTTCTCAACAATTTGCGGTACGCCGCTACCGTCCTGATCCACACTGACTCGCAGACCGCGCAGCTGGGCCAGGCGCTGCAGTTCACCGCCAGGCTGGCGGCGCGCGATGCTGAGTTCGCGGCGATAGAAGACCCAGATCGGCTCGTAGAACAGGCTGCCCAGCGAGACGATGCCGGCCTCGGTATCGGCCGCCGGATCGGCCATGCCGCCGCGTACGAAGCCCACATCGGCCGTACCCGCACGCAGATGGGCCAGATCGTCCTGCGCGCCTTCGCTGGCAATCAGCTCCACCTGGATGTGCTCGCGCGCCAGCGCCTTCGCATAGCCCTCGCCGAAGCCGGCGTAGGCACTTCCGGCCGGGCCGGTGGCCAGCCTCACCTGGTGCGGCGGCTGCGGATCCAGCCACCAGTAGGCCGCTACCAGCAGGCCTCCGCCGAGCAGCAGCAGCGGGCCCATCGAGACCATCATGTCGCGCAGCGTCTGCAGCAACAGGCGCAGACTGCGGGTGGCATGCCATTGCTGAATCGGGGTCATGGCTTGCCGTCCTGAGCGGGCAAGGTCTGGGCCTGCGTGTTGCGGAGTCGCTCGCACGCCCGGGCGCCCGCATTAGTGGTGGCCGCAAGGGTGTGCATGGTCGTGATGCCGAGGCATCGCATGGGCTGGGCCTTTGCCGATGGAGGACCTGCCCATCGTATTCGAGGCGTGCTGGCCGGACTGCTGCGCCCGTTTTCGCTGGGCGAATCCGGCGTCGCCTTCAGTCTGGCTGCCGACGGCCAGACTTAGAAGACAAACTCGGCGACTTCCGAAGCCTTCCGCTCGATTTCCGTACGGGCCGGCGACCGCTTCACCTCCAACCGGCCCTTGGTCTCCAGGTCGAGATTTGATCGACCGCCAAGCAAGGATCAGAGCGCGGGAAAGCGATTCGCACCTTCCGCGGGCAACTTGTACATGCAAGCAGCGAATAGCGGGCTGACGAGCCAGCCGTTCAACCACGACCGCACCGACGGCAAGTCCAGTGTCGCAAACCATTCCGGGTCCACCGCGGCGAACTGACGTACGAAGGGCATCACTGCCAGATCGGTGGCACAGGGCGCGGAGCCGCCCAGGAAGGGCACGCTTTGCAGTCGTGCATCTAGGGCTCGCAGAAGCACGTCCAGCGCCCTGTCTCGGTGTGCTTCTGGCGTGAAGGCCTCACTCGCGTGGCGCTGCGGGTACTTCCAGCGGTCCAGGTGATGCTTGAAGTCACCGTCATTTCTCCGTACCAGGTCAAGGTTCGCGGGCGACTGCGCCCGCGCCCACCAGCCCTGCGCATCGGGCGCAGCCAGAGCCCAGCGCATGATGTCCCAGCTCTCCTCGATCACGCTGCCATCGGGCAACTGAAGCACTGGTACCGTGGCCTTGGGAGACAAGGCCAGCAAGCTTGCCGGCTTATCTCGCAAGCTGACCTCCACCGCCTCGAAGGCCCGCCCGGCTTGCAGCAGCGCCATCCGTGCGCGCATCGCGTAGGGGCAGCGGCGAAAGGTGTAGAGCCGCGGCAACTGCGGGCCTGAAGTGGAGAGTGGTGCGTCCGGTGCCAGCGTCAATGCGTGCATGGGTAAGGCCTAGGCAGCTACGCGATCAAGTCAGTTCGTCGTGCACTTGATGCAGCTCAATGAACCCGCTGCACCTCGAACTGCTGTCGGATTGAAGCGATCTGCATCGACACCTCATCACCCTCACGTTTCCCAAGCATGGCCCTGCCCAACGGGGCCCGGCTGCTGATGACCTGAACGAGCTCAGCGCCGCTGACCAACTTCATGCTGCCCCCATCGGGACCGAGAAAGAGCTGTTGCTGCTTGTCGTCGGAGTCGACCAGGCAGACCAGCGCGCCGAGTTGTATACCTATGCTCGCGTCGTAGGGGCGTGGGCGGAATTGGCGCCAATTGGCGATCGCCTGGCGGATGGCTTCGGCACGACGAGCTTGGCCGGTGGCCAAGTAGGCGGCCTCGAGACCCAATGTGTCGTATTTGTTCTCGGCGATGTTTTCTTCGTGAGTCGCCGTTTCATGCGCCACCCGCGCTGCCTCTTCGGCTTGCAGCAGGTCTTCGACGAGCCGTTCCAGCACCTGCTGCTGCAGCAAGAATTTATCCATGATGAAAGGCAGGCATCTCGAACAAGCGGGGGCACTTGATTATCAAGGGCTCCACAGACCTTGCCCGCGTTTCCCGGATCCCATGGCTGAGACCGTTACGCAGCTTGCCCTTGTTGGGCGGCAAGCCACATCGAATTGCATCGAACTGACGTAGCCCAGCGACGAGTGAAGCCGCCGGTGGTTGCAGAACGTCAGCCAGTCAACGATCTCGTCCATCGCCTCGCGCCGGGTGGGGTCATGCGCTGAGCCACGCGGGCGTTAGGCCGAGCGTTGGGCGGACGGTGTCATGCCCGCCGCGCCTATAGATCTGCCTTGCAGCAGATGGCGAGTCGTTCACCTCGCGAAGCCGAAGTCAATAGCTTTCCATCAAGGGTTGGTCAGGTCGATGCCGAGCATCGTGCCAAATTTGAAGGTGAGGAGCAGCAGGACCGCGGCCAACACAACGAAGGCTGCGACCAACTTGACGCATGCACGAAGCACTGCGCGCTGCTTCTCCGTGCCGTGCTTCCTCCCTTGGTCGTAGTGCCACTTGACGGCAAGGTACATGCCAATGCTCAGCACTGTCACCTTGAAGACGATGAAGACTGCGGGGACCCATTCCATGATTTCTAGTTCTTCCAGCCGGGTGGCAAATCGTGTCTATTTTGAGTACCGCGCCTCAACAGGCCAACGATGTCGCGCCCCGGCGCTCAGCTTGACGACGGACCGCTGTGGCGCGAACTGCGGACAGGTGAGCGGTGGTTGGGGTGTCGCTAGCCGCACTCGACCACGGCCCCAAGAAGTAGTCCTACGAGCTCAGGGTGCGAACGGCCACGTTGGCCAGCGTCCAAACCATCAGGCCGAACAGACCGGCGATCGAGAGGGCTGCGACGATCAGGACGCCAGGCTTGACTCGCGCGAGTTCGTCGTCGGCACCTGCGCGTTTGCGGATGCCGAAAAAGCTCCACAAGATCATCCGCACGTAGCTCAACACAGACATTGGCGACCTCTCTTTTTGGGTCTCGACTGTGCTCTTGGCCGCCGCATAAATACAGACTCAGATTTATAAAAAAACACCGCATCAGATGGAAGAACAAGTGGAATTCCACAGAGAGAAAGCTGTTTCCAATACAGTTCATCAGCATCGCGCAACAGCCATATCAGCACCCTTCCGCCCCATGAAGCGCTACGAAGTCCTCGCCGATGACCTGGCAGCATCCATCTTCGCGGGGCAGTTGCGTCCTGGGGACCGCTTGCCCTCCGTCCGCGAGGCGAGCAAAGACCGCGGCGTCAGCCCATCCACCGTCTTCGAGGCCTACTACCTGCTCGAGGCTCGAGGCCTCATCGAAGCCCGGCCGCGGTCGGGCTACTTCGTCAGTCAGGCTGCGATCCCGCACCCAGAGCCCGAGGCATCGGACCCACTAGCCGAAGAGCGCAGCGTCGCAGTGTCGGAGCTGGTATTCCAGGTACTGGGTCTGTCGCGCAACCGGGCGGTCGTGCCTCTTGGCTCAGCGTTCCCAAGCCCAGCCCTGTTTCCACTCGACAAGCTGGCACTGTCACTGGGCAAAGCCGTGCGAGGACTCGACCCCTGGCGTACCGTCGAAGACTTGTCGCCAGGCAGTGCCGAGCTGCGGCGCCAGATCGGCCTTCGCTACCTCGGCGCCGGCTGCAAGGTCGATGCAGACGAACTGGTTGTGACCAACGGCGCGATGGAGGCTCTGAACCTGTGCCTAGAGGCAGTCACGAAGCCCGGTGACCTGGTTGCCATCGAGTCGCCGACCTTCTATGGCGCCTTGCAAGCGCTGGAGCGGCGCGGACTGAAGGCAGTCGAGGTGGCGACCCATGCGCGCACCGGCGTCGACGTGTCCGCGCTGGCGGCGATCATCGGGCGGCATCCCGTGAAGGCATGCTGGCTGATGCCGAATTTCCAGAACCCGTTGGGCAGCCTAGTGCCGGACGCGGCCAAGGAAGCGCTAGTTGCATTGCTCGCTAGCCACCAGATCCCGCTCATCGAGGATGACGTCTACGGCGAGCTCTACTTTGGCGCGCGCCCCAGGCCAGCCAAAGCGTGGGACAAGACCGGCTTGGTGCTGCACTGCAGCTCATTCTCCAAGTCGCTGGCACCCGGGTTTCGCGTTGGCTGGGCGGCAGCTGGCCGGTTTGCGCGTGACGTTAGCCGCCGCAAGCTCATGAGCTCGCTGGCAACGCCTGTGCCGATGCAGGAGGGGCTGAGCGAATATCTTCAGCGAGGCGGCTACGACAAGCACCTGCGACAGCTTCGACAAGTGCTCGTCACGAACCGGCAAGCCGTGCTGATGACCATCGCCAAGTTCTTCCCTCAGGGCACCCGCGTCACGCAGCCAGAGGGAGGCTACTTCGTCTGGCTCGAACTGCCCCCCAATATCGACGCGCTCGAACTGCACAGGGTTGCCCTGTCCCATGAAATCAGCATCGCCCCAGGACACCTGTTCTCAGCTGACCACCGGTTCACGCATCACCTGAGGCTCAACTTCGGGCACCCCGACAACGAGAAGGTCCAAGGAGCGTTGAAAACCTTAGGTCAGATTGCGAAGGCGCTGGCCCGCTAGTGCGTCTGCCCTTCAATTCAGTGAGCGTACGTCCGGCCCGACCACCATCTTGAGAAGTCGATAGGCGCATAGGAGTCTTGTACCCACCTCGACTTTGGTGGATACGTATGACCTTTCCCGATCAGCCTGCCGGCACGCGTCGGCGCCGCCGGCTGCACAGCAACGAATTCAAAGCTGGTGCGGTCGCGACCTGCATGCAACCTGGCATGTCGATGGCCGCCGTGGCGATGGCGCACGGCGTCAATGCCAACCTGCTGCGTCGGTGGGTGCGCGAGGCCGAGACGAAGACGGCTGCCGATGTGCCCGGCAAGAGCTTGCGCGATGTCGAGGCGCCGCCTCACACGTCCGTGTTCGTTCCGGTGGCCGCGGATGCGCTGGCGCGGCGGGTCTTCTTCGTCACGGAGGGGCGTGATGCGGGGACGATCAAGGCGCAGGCGGCCGATCTGCAGACGCATGGCTGCCCACCCGATCGAATCGACTCGGTCAGCATCGACATGTCGGCGGCCTTCATCAACGGCACGCAGGAGCGGTTGCCCGACGCCCGCATCACATTCGACAAACTCCACGTCGTAGCGCACGCGAACCTGGCCGTGGGCAAGACGCGCCGCATCGAGCAGCGCACGGACGACTCCCTCAAGGGCATGCGCTGGACGCTGCTCAAGGGCGTCTCCAAGCTCAAGCCGCAGGCCGGCGCCGCGCTGCACCAGTTGATCCACGCGACCCGACTCGCGCGTACCGCGCGCGCGTGTGGCTCTACAAGGAGCAGTTGCGCTCGATCCTCGATCACAAACAGGTCAACGTCGTGCGCGCCATGCTGCGGCACTGGAGCGCTTGCGTGACGCATTCCAAGGTCCGGGCATGAAGGAGGTCGCCGCCCTGGTGCGTCGCCAGCCCGAGGGCATCGTGGCCTGGACGCAGACCCGCCAGACCAATGGCTTCCTGGAGGCCATCGATGGCTTGTTCCAGGCCGCCAAGCGCCGCGCCAGGGACTTCGTGAGGATATCGCCCCTCCTGAAGCTGAAACGCTCATCCGGCAGGCCGCCCGACGCCTGATTGAAAAGCACAACATCCCGGTGCCGCAGCGCGTTCAGTCAGACCAAACCAAGTGAAAGCCTCTCCCGCCCCGAGGTTTTTCCGCGCAGCAGCAAGAACCCATAAAGTTGCGAAGTTTGCAGAAACCCATATGGGCTGCACCGCCGCCACTCTATGGGTTATTCGCCACCCTCCCGTGGCCCCGAGGATTGGGGGCGGGGTGTAGCATGCCGCCGTTTTTTTTCTTGCGCCAGCGCGCCTCCCCATGAGCTCTTCCGCCATCCAAGCCAAGCTTGCCGAACTCGGCATCACGTTGCCTCCCGTGGCCGTGCCGGCCGCTGCCTACCTGCCCTTCGTGCGCAGCGGCAACCTGCTGTTCCTGTCGGGTCACATCGCCAAGAAGGATGGCAAACCCTGGGTAGGCCAGTTGGGCAAGGACGTCGACACAGCCACCGGCCAGGCGGCCGCGCGCGCCGTGGCCATCGACCTGCTCGGCACGCTGCAGGCCGCCACCGGCGACCTCGGCAAGGTCCGCATCGTCAAGGTCATGAGCCTGGTGAACAGCACGCCCGGCTTCACCGAGCAGCACCTCGTCACCAACGGCTGCTCCGAGCTGCTGGCCAGTGTGCTGGGCGACGCGGGCAAGCATGCGCGCAGTGCCTTCGGCGTGGCGCAGATCCCGATGGGCGCCTGCGTCGAGATCGAGCTGATCGCGGAAGTGCAGGACTGATGTTCACCCGCCCCTCCAAGTGGCCGGGCCGCGCACTGGCCGGCATGGCCGTGGCGAGCTTTGCCGCCGTCGTGGCGGCTCTCGTGGCCCAGCACCAGTTCGGCGTCAAGCCCTGCCCCTGGTGCGTGCTGCAGCGCGGCATCTTCCTGCTCATCGGTGCGTTCTCGCTGCTGGGTTGGCTGGCGCAGGCCAGGCGCTCGCTGCGCCAGGGCGCCCTCGTCGCCGTGCTGCTGGCGTGCGCGGCGGGCCTGACGGCCGCGGTCTTCCAGCACGAGGTGGCCTCGCAGACGGCGAGCTGCGCCATGGGCCTGGCGGACAAGATCCTCACGGCACTGAACCTTGAGGAACTGTGGCCGTCGGTCTTCATGGTCACGGCCAACTGCTCCGAGGCAGCGGCCTACCGGCTGATCGGACTGCCCTACGAGGTCTGGAGCGGGCTGCTGTTCGCCGGCCTGGGCGCGCTGGGCCTGGTCGTGCTGGGCAAGCGCTGAACGCGGACCGGGCACCGCCCGAGGAAGGCCCGCCGCCCTGCCGTGCGGCGGGCATGATCACTCGCCCTTGACGATGCCCTCGCGGCGCGGATCCGCGCCGCCGGCCCAGCCGCCCTTCACGTGCATCAGCACCTGCAGGCCGCTGGTCAGGTCGGTCTCGACGACATGATGACCGCGGCCGCGCAGCTCGGACAGCTGGGCGGCCGTCAGCGCGCCGCGCTCGACGATCAGGCTGCCGGTGTTGAAGTGGCCGAAGTTGGGCAGGTCCACCGCCTGCTGCACCGGCAGGCCCCAGGCCAGCGCGCCGGTCAGCAGCTTGGCCATGTAGTGGATGATGACCGGCCCGCCTGGCGAGCCGGCCACCATCAACAGCTGGCCGTCATGGTCGAACACCAGCGTGGGCGCCATGCTGGAGCGCGGGCGCTTGCCGGCCTCGACGCGGTTGGCCACCGGCCGCCCATCGGGGCCCACCGGGTTCAGCGAGAAATCGGTCAGCTGGTTGTTCAGCATGAAGCCGCCAGGCAGCCCGGTGCCGCCGTCGCTCATGACGCGGTTGCCGAAGGCCGATTCGACGCTGGTCGTCATGGCCACCGCGTGGCCCTGGGCGTCGATGATGCTGACGTGGCTGGTGCCGGATTCGAGCTGCTCGGCCTGCGGCGCCAGCGCCTGCACCACCGTGCCCGGCTGGCCAGCCGTCGCCGTGGCCATGACCTTGGCGCCGATCAACGCGCCGCGCTGCTTCAGGTAGGGCGGCGCAAGCAGCGTCTGCCAGTCGCCGCCCGGCGCGGTGACGAAGGCCGGGTCGCCGATGAACTGGGCGCGGTCGGCAAAGGCGAGCTTGGCGGACTCGGCATAGGCATGCATCCAGTCGGCCGTGATGCCCCGGGCCGCGACGGCGGCGGGCTGCGTGTCGAGCAGGCCCAGGATCTGCATCAGCGTCAGGTGGCCCGAGGTCGGCGGGCCGAAGCCGCAGATGCGCCAGCTGCGCCAGTCGTTGCACATCGGCGGGCGCACGACGGGCTTGTAGGCGGCCAGGTCGGCCGTCGTCAGCAGCCCGGGGCGCGCATGGCCTCTCACGCGGCGCACGATGTCCTCGGCCACCGGGCCTTCGTAGAAGCCCCTCACGCCCTGCTTGGCGATGCCGCGCAGCACGGCGGCGTAGGCCGGATTCTTCAGCAGCGTGCCAACGGGCTTGGGATTGCCGGCGGCATCGAAGAAGTAAGGTGCGGCCTGCGGGTCGTTGCGCAGCGCGGCTTCGGCGCTGAACAGCTCGAACAGCCGCGGGCTGATCGCGAAGCCCTGCTCCGCCAGCCGTATGGCCGGCTCGAACAGCCGCGCCCAGGGCAGCCTGCCGTGCAGGCGGTGGCCTTCGGCCAGCATGGCCAGCACGCCGGGCGTGCCGGTGGCCAGGCCGCTGAGGATGGCGTCGCGCATGGCCAGCGGCCTGCCGTCTGGCCTGAGGAACAGCGCCGGCGTGGCGGCGGCGGGTGCCGTCTCGCGCCCGTCCAGCGCCTGCACCTGCCGACCGTCCCAGTGCATCAGGAAGGCGCCGCCGGCAATGCCGCTGGACTGCGGCTCCACGAGGCTCAGCACGGCCTGCACGGCGATGGCCGCATCCATGGCCGAGCCACCGGCCTTCAGGATCTCCGCGCCGGCCTGCACGGCGAGCGGGTTGGCCGCCGTCACGGCGAAGTGCCGGGCCGGTACCGTCAGGCTGCCCTGCTTGGCGGTGCGGGTGGTGGCGGCTTCGGGCTGGTCCAGCGCGTAGGCGGCGGGCGCCAGCAGCGCGGCCAGCAGCAGTGAAACGAGGGGGCGGTGCATGGCGGGCATCTTAGGCATGCCCGCCGCACCTCATCCGAAGTAGCCCATGTTGCGCTGGCTGTAGTTGGCTATCTGCGGCAGCACGCGCGGCAGGTCGGCCGTGCCGACGCCCATCCATGTCGCCAGTGTCGCGCCGAGCTGGTCTACCGATGTGGTGGGCAGCAAGCGCCCCTGGCCGACGTCGTCCGGCCCGTTGACGCTGACCGATGGCAGCGCGCCCCAGAACTGCCCGCCCTTGACGGCGCCGCCCAGCACGAAGTGGTGGCTGCCCCAGCCATGGTCGGAGCCGTCGCCGTTGCTGCTCAAGGTGCGGCCGAAATCGCTGGCGGTGAAGGTCGTGACCTGCTCGGACACGCCCAGCTCCACGGTGGCCGCATAGAAGCTGGCCAGCGCGTCGTTGACGGCCGTCAGCAGCGGCGGATGCTGGGTGACCAGCAGGTCGTGCAGGTCGAACCCGCCGACGGAGACGAAGAACACCTGGCGCGTAGCACCCAGCGCCTGGCGTGCGGCGATCAGCTTGGCGACCATGGCGAGCTGGCTGGACAGGCTGCTGGTCGTGTCGAACGCCGTCTGCAGCGCGGCCTGGCTGGCCAGCGCCGTGCTGACGGCGCTCTGCGCGCCGATGGAGCGCGACGTGATGCTGTTGAGCTCGGCCTCCATCCAGTTGCTGCGGCCTGCGGTGACAAGGCTGCGCAGCGCGTCGGCACAGGCCTGCGAGCCGTACAGCGGCTTCAGCACACCGTTGATGGGCACGGCGCCGCTGGTGGAGACCTGGTACTGCGCCGCCTGCTGGCCGGCCATGTAGACGGCATTGCCCGACACGTTGATGCAGGTGAAGGTGGCCGTGCCGTTGCCGCCCAGGAACAGGTCGCCCATGCGCCCGCCCCAGCCGGTCGTCGCGCCCTCGGGCGAGCTGCTCTGCCAGACGGACTGCTGGTCGTTGTGCGAGAACAGCTTGGGCGGCAGCGGCACGTTCTGCGCCTTGTACTGGGCCAGCGTGGTGGGCTGCACCAGCGTGCCGACGTTGAGCTGAACACCCAGCTTGCCGCTGTCCCACAGGCTCTTGAGCTTGCCGAGCTGCGGCGCCAGCGCCATCTGCCGGCCCCCCACGGTCTGCGCGAGCGCGGTGGCGGCGAGCTGGTCGCGCGGCGTGGCCAATGTCTGGCGGATGGTGGCGTAGGCGTTGTAGCTGGCGGTGTCGTAGGGCACCAGCGTGTTGCCGTAGTCGTTGCCGCCGTACAGGAAGACGCAGACCAGCGCCTTGTAGTCGCCGGGTGCCGTGGCCGCGGCGGCCTCGCCGATGCCGGCAAGCGACAGCGCCCAGGGCGCGGCCGAGCCGGCGAGGCCGAGGGCGGACGTGCGGCGCAGGAACTCGCGGCGCTGAAGTTCGGGGAGTCGGTTCAGCTTCATCGTCGTCCCCTCACTTCTGCACTTGATACTCGGGGCAGGCCATCAGCATCAGGATGCTGGCCTGCACGCGGTTGAGCTTGCCGGCGTCGGTGGTCGCGCTGATGGTCGCGACGGCCGTGGCGATGGCGGACTGCGTGGCGGACGAGATGCCCCCGCCGCCCAGGCGCAGCGCCAGATCGGCGACCAGCGCGGCCGCGTCGGTGGCCAGCGCCAGCTCGGCCGTGTAGGCGGGCTTTACGTCGCCGGTGCCGCTGGCGATGACCGTCTGCATGTAGTTCAGGTAGCCGGCCACCGTGCTCTCGTTGCAGAGCTGGAACTCCGGCGCCGTGACGCCGTTGGCGGCCAGCTGCGCGCCGGGCGGCACATAGCCGGGACGGAAGAAGTTGAAGACCGAGGGGCTGCGCATGGGGCTCTGGCCCAGGCGCGTGGCCGGGTTGCTCGTGTCGCCGATGTTCCAGAGATTGTTGGGCGACTTGACGCCGAAGCTGCGACCCCACTGGATGAAGCGCTGCATGGGCTCTCGGAGCCGGCCGCTGCCCGGCGCGGTGGACGCGGTACGGGCTTCCGTGTCGAGCAGGATGGCCTTGATGACGGCCTTCAGGTCTCCGCGCACGCCGCTGCCGTTGTCGGCCCACACGGCCGCGATGCGGGCCACGTAGGCGGCGCTGGGGTTGCTGGCCACCAGGCGCTGGATGAGCTGGCGGCCGATGAAGGGGCCGACGTTGGCATGGGCGGCCAGCGTGTCCAGCACGATCTTCAGCGCGCCGGGGCCGTCCGCTGTCGCCGGGATGTCGACGTTCAGGACCTTCTTCGCGCCGGTCGAGAACTTGCTCGCGGTGTTGACCATGGGCTTCTTCATGAAGGCAGGGTCGGTGGCGCTGCTGCCGTCGAAGTCCCAGCCGGTGAGGACGCGGGCCAGGTCGGTGATGTTGGCCTGGTTGTAGGTCTCCAGTGCCTTGCCGCTGGCGTCGACCTTGGCCGAGCCGTCGGCGTTGAGCTGCACGAGGCCGATGGACATCAGCTGCATGACCTCGCGCGCATAGTTCTCGTCGGGCAGGCGGCCGGTCTTGGTGTCTTCCTTCAGGTTGCCGCGCATGTTCAGGTAGACGCCCATGCCGCAGGACAGCGTCACGCCTTCCAGCAAGTCGCGGTAGCTGCCGAAGGCGCGCTGCTCCAGCATGTCCACATAGGCCGCGATGGCCATGCCACGCCAGCTGACGGGCACGCCGTTCATCGACACGACGAAGATCTCGCTGAGCGCCAGCACGACGCGCTGGCGCAGCGTGTCGGGCGCCGACAGCAGCTTGCGCCACAGCGTGTTGTCCACGCCGCCGAAGTCGTTGCGGTGGTCGACGGTGGCGTAGCCGTTGGCCGTCATCCAGTCGAAGTGGCCGTCACTCACGGGCATCGCGAACTGCGCGTCCAGCCAGGCGGCATAGCCCTTGGCCTTGACGGTCGCGATGTCGGCGCTGCTGGCCGAGAAGCCGGCCTGGGCCAGGAAGCGGGCCGCGTCGGCGTCCAGGATGGTGGCGGGCGCCGGGGCCGGCGTGGGGCTGGGCGCGGGCGCCGCGGGGCCGATCGGCGCGGCCGTGTCGCCCCCGCTCCCGCCGCCGCCACAGGCGGCCAGCAGAGCCGCGGCGGCGGCGGCCGCGGCGAGGCCCGGCGTGCCGGCCTCGAACGCTGACGGGGTCTCGACGAACTCGATTTCGGGAAGCGGTGGTGGGCGCATGCTCATCCTCGGGAGGCCGGACAGGATGTTCGGTGCAAAGCAAACGGGCCGGCTTGCGCCGACCCGTCGGGGTGAGTAAGCAATGTAAACCGCGTGCGGTTTATCTCAGAGCAGTGGCACGCCCGTCTTGCTCTGCGCGAACTCGCGCGTCACGCCGTCGGCCAGCTCGACGAGCTTGAGGCCCTCGGGCACGATGTCGAAGACGCCCAGGTCCGTGATGATCCGGTCGACGACGCCCACGCCCGTCAGCGGAAGCGTGCAGCTGGGGATGATCTTGAGGTCCTCGCTGCCGTCCTTCTTGCGGGCCACATGCTCCATGAGGACGATGACGCGCTTGACGCCGGCAACCAGGTCCATCGCGCCGCCCATGCCCTTGACCATCTTGCCGGGAATCATCCAGTTGGCCAGGTCGCCCTTGCCGCTGACCTGCATGGCGCCCAGGATGGACAGGTTGATCTTGCCGCCGCGGATCATCGCGAAGCTGTCGTGGCTGCCGAAGATGCTGCTGCCCGGCAGCGTCGTCACGGTCTGCTTGCCGGCGTTGATGAGGTCGGCGTCGACCTGGTCCTCGGTCGGGAACGGACCGATGCCCAGCATGCCGTTCTCGCTCTGCAGCCAGACTTCCTTGTCCGCCGGCACATGGTTGGCCACCAGCGTCGGGATGCCGATGCCGAGGTTGACGTAGAAGCCGTCTTCCAGCTCTTGTGCCGCCCGCGCGGCCATTTGGTCTTGCGTCCACGCCATTTCAGCTCTCCTTCTTGGGCGACAGCGTCACCTTCTCGATGCGCTTCTCGGGGTGCGCGTTGACGACGATGCGGTGCACGTAGATGCCCGGCAGGTGGATGTCGTCCGGATCGATGTCGCCCGTCTCGACCAGCTGCTCCACCTCCACGATGGTCAGCCTGCCGGCCATCGCCGCGGCCGGGTTGAAGTTGCGCGCGGTGCGGCGGAACACCAGGTTGCCGCTCTTGTCGGCCTTGTAGGCCTTGACCAGCGCCACCTCGGGCATCAGCGCCCGCTCCATCACATAGGTCTCGCCGTCGAACTCGCGCAGCTCCTTGCCCTCGGCCACGACGGTGCCGACGCCGGTCTTCGTGAAGAAGGCCGGGATGCCGGCGCCTCCGGCGCGCAGCTTCTCGGCCAGCGTGCCCTGGGGCGTGAACTCCAGCTCCAGCTCGCCCGCCAGGTACTGGCGCTCGAACTCCTTGTTCTCGCCGACGTAGCTGGAGATCATCTTCTTGATCTGCCGCGTCTCCAGCAGCTGGCCCAGGCCGAAGCCATCGACGCCAGCGTTGTTGGAGATCACCGTCAGGCCCTTGACGCCGCTGTCGCGCAGCGCCGCGATCAGCGCCTCGGGAATGCCGCACAGGCCGAAGCCGCCGACCGCGAGCAACTGCCCGTCGCTGACCACGCCGCGCAGCGCCTCCCCGGCGCTGGGGTACACCTTGTTCATGCCGTCTCCTGCTTGTGAGATGAAGCAGGAAGCGTAGCGCCCCCGGCGGCGGGGGTCGATTACGCAGAATCGCCTATTCGGGCCGGCAGCGGCGCCGCAACGCCAGCGCGCCCAGGCCGGCTGCGGCCAGCGCCAGCGACCCCGGCTCGGGCAGGCGCTGGCCGGGCCCGGTGGGCGCGCCGTCGACGACCGTCAGCAGCAGCGTGTGCTCGGGCGACCACGACGCCTCGGCGCCGGTCGCGTCCAGGAAGGCCAGCGCGAAGGCGCCGCCCATGTAGCTGCCCGGCGCGGCATGCCCGCCCACGGGCGCCAGGCGGCCGAACACGAAGTCCATGCCCTGGCCGGGCGCCAGGTCCATGCCGGCGAACTGCTCGGCCAGCGCCAGCATCGGCGGGAGGAAATCAAAGGTCGTCCCGATGCCCTCGCCATAGGCGGCGACGAAGCGGCTGCCCAGCAGATGCTCGCTGGCCGAGGCCTCGTTGTAGACCTTCGCGTGCAGCTCCAGCGTCTGGTCGGGCGCCAGCGTGTAGCTCCACTGCGCCAGGTCCCAGACCAGGCCGACGCCCGCCTGGCTGGCGCCGCTGGCCAGCGCCAGCAGGCCCGCGCCGAGCAGCGCGCGCAGCCCACGGCGGGCCGATTCAAACTCGAAAGCCATCATCCAACTCCTTGATTGAGGTGAGGCCGCCAGCTTAGGAAGCCCTCCTCGGCGCGGCATCGCCCATTGGAGCCATGGCTCGCCGGCCGGGTAGCATCGCGGGCCGCAGCCGCCGGCCATGCCCCATCAGTGAACACCGCCCCCGACTACCGCAGCGCCTTCCTGCTCGCCCCGATCGGCCTGGTGCTGTCCGCGCGGCGCCAGATCGTGGACTGCAACGAGCGCGTGCTGCAGATGTTCTCGGCCACGCGCGAGCAACTGGTCGGCCAGAGCTTCGCCGTCATGTACCCCAGCGCGGCCGAATTCGAGCGCACCGGCGCGCGCATCGTCGCCAGCCTGGATGCCCAGGGTCGCTACGCCGACGACCGCGTCATGCGGCGCCTCGGCGGCGGCGATCTGTTCTGGTGCCATGTCAGCGGCCGCGCGCTGGACCCCGCCGACCCGCATGCCCGCGGCATCTGGAGCTTCGAGGACCTGTCGGCGCGCCGCCAGATCACCGCCGAACTGACGCCGCGCGAGCGCGAGATCGCCGCGCTGCTGGTGGAGGGCCAGACCAGCAAGCTCATCGGCCGCCGCCTGGGCGTGAGCCCGCGCACGGTGGACATCTACCGCGGCCGGCTGATGAAGAAGTACGCGGCGGGCAGCACGCCCGAGCTGATCCACAAACTGCTGTCCGCATGAGCCACGCCTCCGAGCTGCCCTACTGTCGCAACTGCCACTACACGCTGGCCACGCCGCGGCCGCGCTATTGCGGCCATTGCGGCCAGGAGACCGACCTGCATCCGCCGTCGGTGCGCGAGATGGTGACGGAGTACCTGGGCCACTACGTCGCCTTCGACGGGCCGCTGTTGCGCACGCTCTGGGCGCTGATCGCCCTGCCCGGCCGGCTGACGAACGCCTACTTCCACGGCGCCCGCAGGCGCTATGTGCTGCCGCTGCGCGTGTACCTGAGCGCCAGCTTCATCTTCTTTGTCGGCTGGACCCTGTTGCCGCAGGCCCCGACGCAGCCCGTCGACGGCGGCCCGGCCGCGGCCGCGTCGGCCGCCGAGCCCGGCAGGCCGCAGCGGGTCCGGGTCAGGCCGGACATGACGCCCGGGCAGGCCGCGGCAGTGGCCGAGGCCATGGCCGGCGGCGCCAGTGCGGGTGACGCCCTCAAGGCACGCACCCGCACGCGCATCGGCGACTGCGACACGACCCGCCCCGAGAACTGCGGCAACGGCAAGCGCTGGCTGCTGAGCGTCCTCGACAAGGGCCAGTCCATGACCGTCGAGCAATGGAAGCGGCGCGCCGGCGCGCTGGCGCCCTACGCCATGCTGGCCATGCAGCCCATCTTCGCGGCCTTGCTGCTGCTGACCTTCGCCGGCAGCGGCCGGCGCTACGCCGAGCACTTCGTGTTCTCGCTGCACAGCCACAGCCTGTGGTTCCTGGCGCTGCTGTTCGCCCTGGGCACGGGCCTGGAGGGGCCAGTGCTGCTGGCCGTGTTCGTGCACGGCCTGGTGGCCATGCAGCGCGTCTACGGCCTGCGCTGGTGGGGCGCCATCTGGCGCGGCCTGCTGCTGAGCACGCTCTACTTCAACCTGCTGACCAGCGTGGCGCTGGCGCTGGCCGCGCTGATCGCGGCCAGCGCCTGATCAGGTGAACACGCCCTGGCGCAGCCACTTGGTGGCGACCCATTTCTCGCCGTCGAGGACGGGCGAGCCGCCGTGCAGCGTCTGCGTGGCCGGGTGTGGCCGGTCGTAGCTGAAGAAGACCGCATTGCCCTTGACGGGCGCGACGTCCAGGCCGATGTCCGGGAAGATGGTGGAGCCGCCGGCCGCCGGCGTGTTCAGGTAGATGACCAGCGTCGCCACGCGCTGGCCGCCGCGCCTGAGGATGTTGGGCGTGCTGACATGGCCGGGGTCGAAGTAGTCGTAGTGCGGCTGGTACTCGGCGCCGGGGCGGTAGCGCAGCACCTGCAGCCCTTCGCCGTGGTCCAGCGGCCAGCGCAGCAGCGTCGCGATGCGGGCCTCGATCCTGCGGATCAGATCGGTCTCGCAGCGCTCGAAGAACATGCCGTCGCTGGTGCGCGCGGCATTCACCTCGCTGCCATCGCTGCCGGTGGCCACGGTTTCCGAGCGCGCCAGGCGCTTGCTGGCCAGCCCGATGATGCCGTCGCACTCCTCGTCGGACAGCAGGTCGCCGAAGACCACCACGCGCGGCTGGCGCAGCGCCATCAGCACCTTGACCTGCCGGTCGCCGGTGTCGATGACGGGCGCGAAGCGGCTCAGTTCAGGCTCGGGCAGGCCCGGCGTGATGCCGGGCGGCGGCGTCAGCGTGGCCGACTGGCCCAGCGTGCGCGCCAGCGCCTGCCGGGCGATGCCCTCGTCCCAGCCGCTGCCCAGCATGGCCGCCAGGATGCTCTCGGACGCATGCCCGGCGCTGCTTTGCTCGGTGATCCAGGCACACAGCTCGGGGGTGATGACTTGTTGGCTCATGGCTTGCGGCGGAAGACGAGTCGGTCGGGAGAAGACACCTCGGGAGCCAGACGATAACCGTCCAGGTCGAAGCCCTGGAGCTCTTCGGGCGTCTGCAGGCGCTGCCGGATGGCGTAGCGCGCCATCAGTCCGCGGGCTCGCTTGGCGAAGAAGCTGATGATCTTGTAGTCGCCGTTCTTCCAGTCCTCGAACTGGCAGTCCACGACGCGGGGCTTGAGGGCCTTGCGATCGGCCGCGCGGAAATACTCCTGCGACGCGAGGTTGACGATGACGGGCGCCTTCTCCGCCTTGGCGAGCTTGTTGAGGTGCAGGGCCAGGCGGTCGCCCCACCAGTCGTAGAGGCTGGCACCGTGCGGGTTGGCCAGCCGCGCGCCCATCTCCAGGCGGTAGGGCTGCATGCGGTCCAGCGGGCGCAGCAGGCCGTACAGGCCCGACAGCATGCGCACATGCTGCTGGGCCCAGGCCAGGTCGTCGGCGGACAGCGTCTTCGCGTCCAGGCCGTCGTAGACGTCGCCGTCGAAAGCCAGCATGGCGGGCTTGCTGTTTTTGTCCGTGAAGCGCGGGCGCCAGGCGGCGTAGCGGTCGACGTTGAGCTGGGCCAGCGGCTCGGACAGGTCCATCAGCGCGCGCACGTCGGCCACGCTCTTGTCGCGCAGGATGGCTATCAGCGCGGCCGTGTCGTCGAGGAACTGCGGCCGGGTCAGCGCCGGTGCGAGCTCGGGTGGCGTCGGGGTGTCGTAGTCCAGGGATTTGGCGGGCGAGAGCAGGAACAGCATGGGCGCGGATTTTGTCCCACGCTCAGCGCCGCTCCAGCCACTCGAACAAGGCCATGCCGGCAACCATCGCCGCGACGAAGGCCAGGGCCTTGGGCTCGCCGCTGCCCGCCACCACCAGGGCCGGGCCGGGGCACAGCCCCGCCAGTCCCCAGCCGATGCCGAACAGCAGGCTGCCGCCGACGAGCCGGCGGTCCACCCGCGTCGACGTCGGCAGCTGCATCTGCAGGCCCAGGAAGCTCTCGCGCCGCCGCATGGCCAGCGCGAAGGCCGGCAGGCCCACGGCGATGGCGCCCGCCATCACGAAGGCCAGCGAGGGGTCCCAGGCCCCCGCCAAATCGAGGAAGCCCAGCACCTTGGCCGGCTGCGCCATGCCCGAGACGATGAGCCCGAGGCCGAAGACCAGGCCCGCCAGGGCGCCAATGAGGGTTCCCATGTCCGTACTCCTCAGAACAGATGGCGTGCGACGAACACCGTCGCGAAGCCGGCGGCCATGAACAAAGCCGTGGCCACGGCCGAGCGCCAGGACAGCCGCGACAGGCCGCAAACGCCATGGCCGCTGGTGCAGCCGGCGCCATAGCGCGTGCCGACGCCCACCAGCAGGCCGGCCAGCAGCAGCAGGCCCCAGCCCGCGTCGATGCGCGGCCGCAGCGGCGCCGCGAAGGCGGCGTAGAGCCAGGGCGAGACGGCCAGGCCGGCCACGAAGGCCAGCCGCCAGCCGCGCTCGCCCGGCGTGCGCCGCAGCAGGCCGCCCAGGATGCCGCTGATGCCGGCGATGCGCCCGCCCAGCAGCACCAGCAGCGCCGCCGCGCCACCGATCAGGAGCCCGCCCGCCAGGGCGCCTCCCGGCGTGAAGACCGTCCAGTCCAGGGTCATGTTGCCTCCTCCTTGGGGCAGTAAAGCGTGTAGAGGGTGCCCAGCAGCGCCAGCAGGCGCTCGTCGGCCACGCGATAGAAGACTTTCTTGCCCTCTCGCCGCGTCTGCACCATGCCCTCGCGGCGCAGCACGCCGAGCTGCTGGGACAGCGTCGGCTGGAAGATGCCCAGGGCCTGCTCCAGCTCGCTGACGCAGATCTCGCCCTGCGACATCTGGCACAGCAACAGCAGCCGCTCCGGGTTGCCCAGCGCCTTCAGCGCGGCCACGGCCTCACCCGCAGCCGCGCGCAGCAGCTCGGGGTTCAGCGACGTTGGCCTGGACATGACATTCATTATACATATCAATATAATGAAAACATCCAAGCCCTACACGGAACACCCGCATGAGCGCCGCCATCCAAGCCTTCCATGACCCCGCGACGGGGACGGTCAGCTACGTCGTGCACGACCCGGCCACACGCCAGGCCGCCGTCATCGACCCGGTGCTGGACTACGACGCGGCTGCCGGCCGCACCGCCACGCGCTCGGCCGACACCCTGCTCGCCCACCTGCGCGCGCATGGCCTGACCTTGCAGTGGATCCTGGAGACACATGCACATGCCGACCACCTGTCCGCCGCGCCTTATCTGAAGCGGCAGGCGGGCGGCCGCATCGCCATCGGCGAGCACATACGAACGGTCCAGGCCACGTTCGGCCGCTTCTACAACCAGCCCGTGGCGGAGGACGGCTTCGACCAGTTGCTGCGCGACGGCGAGACGCTGCACATCGGCCACCTGGCGGTGACGGCCCTGCTGGTGCCCGGCCACACGCCAGCCGACCTGGCCTACCACGTCGAGGATGCCGTCTTCGTCGGCGACACCCTGTTCATGCCCGACCTCGGCAGCGCCCGCGCCGACTTCCCCGGCGGCGACGCAAGCCAGCTCTACCGCTCCATGCGGCGCCTGCTGGCCCTGCCGCCCGAGACCCGGCTGTTCGTGTGCCACGACTATCCGAACGGCCGCGAGGCGCGCTGGCAGACGACGGTGGCCGAGCAGCGGGCCGGCAACATCCATGTGCGCGACGGCGTCACCGAGGCCGCCTTCGTCGCCATGCGCCGTGCCCGCGACGCGACGCTGGGCGCGCCGGCGCTGATCCTGCCGGCGCTGCAGGTCAACATCCGCGCCGGCCAGATGCCCCTGGCCGAGGACAACGGCGTCAGCTACCTGCGCATCCCGCTCAACGCCCTGCCGAACGCCGGCGACCGGTGACCCCACCCCCCTCGAATTCGGGGCCGGATGCCAGCGAAGGGCTCGTTGTGTTCATGGCCGGCATCGTAGAAACTGCGGCCCGGCCGCGACATGGCCACTTGAAGGTCTAACCTACCTGTTGGTTTGACATTCAAGCCTCTTCCAACACGATGACGGGAGTTCCATGGCCCTTGAGCTTGATCAGCACGACCACCGCATCCTGGCCGAACTGCAGGCCGATGCCCGCCTGACGATGGCCGAACTGGGCCGGCGCGTGCACCTGAGCCAGCCAGCCGTGACGGAGCGCGTGCGCAAGCTTGAGGACAGCGGTGTCATCCTCGGCTACCGCGCCCTCGTCGACGGCGCCAAGCTGGGCTATGCCATCCGCGCCGTCATCCGCATCGAGGCCATGGACGAGGCGCGGATGCTGCATGCGCTGGACGCCAGCCCCGAGGTGCTGACGGCCTATGACGTGACCGGCGAGGACAGCTGGATCCTGGAGATCGCCGTGCGCGACGTGGCCCACCTGAAGACCGTGCTGTCGCGCTTCGGCCATCAGGCCCCCACGGCCATCATCCTGCGCGCGCTGCGCGAGCATGCCCCGCTGCAGCCGCTGCCGGCGGCACAGCCCGAGCCGGCAGCACCGCTGGCCCGGAAGAAGCCGCTCGGCAACGAGGCCTGAGCGCCGCCCCGGCGGCGCGGCTTACTTCGCCAGCAGCGCGTTGATCGCGCCGAGGTCCTCGGCGCGCAGCTGGCCCGAGGCCTGGCGCAGCTTGAGGCTGTTGACGACGACGTCGTAGCGCGCCTTGGCCAGGTCGCGCTGCGTGGTGTAGAGCTGGGTCTGGGCGTTCAGTACGTCCAGGTTGACGCGCACGCCGACCTTGTAGCCGAGCTGCGTGGCTTCCAGCGCCAGCTTGGTGGACGCCTCGGCGGCCTCATAGGCATTGACCTGGGCCTTCAGGGACTGCACGCCGAAGAAGGCGCGGCGCGTGGCCTCCGCGACGCTGCGACGCGCGAAGTCGAGGTCGTTGCGGGCCTTCTCTTCCAGCACCAGGGTTTCCTTGATGCGGTTCTGCGTCAAGCCGCCGGTGTAGATCGGGTAGGTGAAGGTCAGGCCGATGCTGGCCGACTTGGTGGTGCCGACGCCCGCCGAGATCGCCTGGCCGCCGCTCAGGCTGCTGTGCAGGTTCTGGCCGCCGAGGGTGGCGCTGGCGTCCAGCGTGGGCTTCTCGCCGGCGCGGGCGATCTGGGTATCGAACTGGGCCACTTCGAGACCCAGGCGCGCCTTGCGGATGGCGGGATGCTGGTCGTCGCCGGTGGCGACCCAGGTGTCGACGTTGTCGCTGGGCAGCGCCGGCAGCGCCACCGGCTGGGCCAGGCCCTTGGGCTCGACGCCGACGCGGCCGACGAACTGGTCCAGCGTCACGCGCTTGACGCGCAGGTCGTTGTCCGCAGCCAGCTCCTGCGCGACGGCGAGGTCGTAGCGGGCCTGGGCTTCGCGCGTGTCGGTGATGGTGGCGGTGCCGACCTCGAAATTGCGCTTGGCAGAGGCCAACTGCTCCGAGATGGCGGCCTTGTTGGCGCGCGAGGTCGTCAGCGTGTCCTTGGCTGCCAGCACGTCGAAATAGGCCGTGGACAGGCGGACGATGAGGTCTTGCTCGGCGGCCTCGAAGTCGGCCTGGGCGGCGGCATAGCCGCGGCGCGCCTTGTCGATGGTGGGCCCGTTGGCGGCGTTGTAGACCGAGTACTTGCCCTGCAGACCCGCTGTCAGCGTCGTGGAGTTCACGGCGCCCGTGCTCGGCGGCTCGGTGCGGGATTGCGTGCCCGTGGCCTGCAGGCCCAGCGTCGGGCGCAGCAACGCCTCGGCCTGCGCGGCACGCGCGGCCGCCGCGTCGGCGCTGGCGCGGGTGGCCAGGAAGGTCGCGTCATAGCCCCTTGCCGCGTCATAGAGCTCTTGCAGGCTTTGTGCCTGTGCCACGCCGGCGAGCAGGAGGCCGGCCGCGACGGCCAGCGGTTGCAGGATCAGGCGAGGTGCTTGGGCGAGGGGCATGAGTTTCCTTGGCTGGAGCAATGAATTAAGCAGCGGCCGGGGTTATAGATGCAAAGTCCGCCGGTGACTGAAGCCATGTGACGACCTGCGCCCAAAGGGGGGCAAGCGGCGTTTTATGGCGACGGACTGCATCAGGTCAGAAGCTGAACGCGGGCGCCTCGGCGAAGCCGGGCAGACGGCCGGCCACCGTGTCGAACAGCTCCACGGTGCGGAAATCGCTCGCGCCGGTGCGCGTGACCAGCACGGCGCGCATGACCGGCTCCGCGCCGACGATGGCCGCCAGGCGGCCGCCCACCTTGAGCTGGTTCGCCAGCACCTGCGGCACGGCCGCGACCGAACCCGACAGCAGGATGACGTCAAAGGGCTCTTCCTCGGGCAGGCCGGCGGCGCCGTCCTGGTTGAGCACGGTCGCGTTCAGCACGCCGGCACGCTTGAGGTTGGCCTGGGCCTGGGCGGCCAGGCCGGCGTCGGCCTCCAGCGCGATGACGCGCTGGGCCTTGTGGCCCAGCAGCGCGGCCAGGTGGCCCGTGGCGGCGCCGATCTCCATCACCTTCTCGTGGCGCTGCACCTTGAGCTCCTGCAGCAGGCGAGCCTCGACCTTGGGCGCCAGCATGCGGCGCGTGGCTGTCAGCGGCAACTCGGTGTCGACGAAGGCCTGGGCCCGGTGGGCCTCGGGCACGAAATCCTCGCGGTGCACGACGCGCAGCAGCTCCAGCACGCTGGGGTCGAGCACGTCCCAGGGGCGGATCTGCTGCTCGATCATGTTGAAGCGGACTTGTTCGAGATTCATCTTGTTCTCCGGAGCGCGATACGGCGGGGGACTGAAAAGCAAAATTCTAGGTGCCCTGCGGCCCGGCCAGCAGGCCGTGCAGCAGGAGCGCGATCTGGGCGTCCAGCAGCGCCTCGTCGCCCATGCCCTCGTGGCAGCTGTCGTGTTCGCCGAAGGAGTGCTCGTGCAGCAACAGGTGCAGCATGGGCGCGATCAGCATGTGCACCGTCGCCTCCACCGGCACGGCGCGGAACTCGCCGCTGTGGATGCCGCGCATGACCAGGCCACTGATCAGGCTCTGCGAGGGGCGTATGACCTCGTCCACATAGAAGCGCGCCAGCTCGGGGAAGTTGCGCGCCTCGATCATCATGATCTTGCAGACGACGCCGGCGTTGCCATGGCCCACCTTGGCCCACCAGGCCTGCATCATCTGGCGCAGCAGCTCGGCGATGGGGCCCTGGTACTGCGCGGCCTGGGCCGCCGACTCGGCGATGTGTACGGACAGGTTGTCGCGCACCATGGCCTTGAACAGCTCGTCCTTGCTCGGGTAGTAGCGGTACAGCGTGCCCTTGGCCACGCCGGCGCGCGCGGCGATCTCCTCGCTGCGCGTGGCGGCGAACCCCTTCTCGACGAAAAGCGCCAGGGCGGCGTCGAGCAGCTCCTGTGGACGGGCGTCCTTGCGGCGTTGGCGTGGGGGGGGCGTGGCCAAGATGTCGGAGTTAATGACCGAAGGGTCAGTAATGTAGCCGGCGCTGCCGACGGGCGGCAAGAACCCGTGGCTACACTGCGCTGCTTTGTTCGCCCCTGGAGCCGTTACGTGGATGTCATCCTGCTGATCAAAGCCGCCATCATGGGCATCGTCGAGGGGCTGACAGAGTTCCTGCCGGTGTCGTCCACGGGCCACCTCATCCTGACCGGCAGCCTGCTGGGCATGACGGACGCCAAGTCCAAGGTCTTCGACATCGCCATCCAGAGCGGCGCCATCCTGGCCGTGGTCATCGTCTACTGGGCGCGTATCCGCGAGGCCCTGGGCGGCCTGGGCAGCAGCGCCAAGCAGCGCCGCTTCGTCGGCAACGTCATCATCGGCTTCATCCCGGCCGGCGTCATCGGCCTGACGGTCTACAAGATGATCAAGGCCCACCTGTTCAACGCGCCCGTCGTGGCGGGCGCCTTCATCGTCGGCGCCCTCATCATCCTGTGGGTCGAGAAGCGGGCCAAGCCCCAGGCCCGCGTGCAGAGCGTGGACGACATGACGCCGATGGACGCGCTCAAGGTCGGCTTCGTGCAATGCCTGGGCATGATCCCCGGCACCAGCCGCTCGGGCGCCACCATCATCGGCGGCATGCTGCTGGGCCTGTCGCGCAAGGCCGCGACCGACTATTCCTTCTTCCTGGCCATCCCGACGCTGATCTCGGCCGGCGGCTACAGCCTCTGGAAGGAGCGCCACGCGCTGTCGCTGGCCGACTTCCCGATGTTCGCGGTCGGCTTCGTCGTCAGCTTCCTGGCCGCCTGGGCCTGCGTGCGCTGGCTGCTGCGCTACGTGTCCAGCCACACCTTCGTGCCCTTCGCCTGGTACCGCATAGCCTTCGGCATCATCGTGCTCGCTACCTGGGTGACGGGTACGGTCATTTGGGCCGACTGAGATAATTCGGGCATGGCCATCACGATCAAGACCGCTGCCGACGTCGAGGGCATGCGCATCGCCGGGCGCCTGGCGTCCGAAGTCCTGGACATGCTCACGCCGCACGTCAAGCCGGGCATCACGACCAACGAGCTGGACCGGCTCGCCCACGACTACATCGTCAACGTGCAGCAGGCCATTCCCGCGCCGCTGAACTACTGCCCGCCGGGCTACATCCCCTACCCCAAGTCGATCTGCACGTCGGTCAACCAGCAGGTCTGCCACGGCATCCCCAACGACAAGCCGCTGAAGAACGGCGACATCGTCAACATCGACGTCACCGTCATCAAGGACGGCTGGCACGGCGACACCAGCCGCATGTTCGTCGCGGGTGACGGCTCCATCGCGGCCAAGCGGCTGTGCGCCTTCACCTACGAGGCGATGTGGAAGGGCATCGCCAAGGTCAGGCCCGGCGCGCGCCTGGGCGACATCGGCCATGCCATCCAGACCTTCGCCGAGAACGCCGGCTTCTCCATCGTGCGCGAGTTCTGCGGCCACGGCATCGGCCGGGTCTTCCACGAGGAGCCGCAGGTGCTGCACTACGGCCGCCCCGGCACGCTGGACGAGTTGCTGCCCGGCATGATGTTCACCATCGAGCCCATGATCAACGCCGGCCGGCGCGAGATCAAGGAACTGGGCGATGGCTGGACCATCGTCACCAAGGACCGCTCGCTGTCCGCGCAGTGGGAGCACACCCTGCTCGTCACCGAGACCGGCTACGAAGTCATGACGCTGTCGGCAGGTAGCCCGCCGCCACCGGCCTTCATCACGCAGGCTGCGGCCGCCACGGCCTGACGCCGTGGCCACGCTTGCCGAGCTCCGCCAGCGGTTCAAGGCGGGCAAGCAGACGCTGATCGACGACTTCCTGGCCGCACGTCCCACCCAGGCCGGCGCGCAAAGCCTGCTGCGCCGCCTGGCCCGCCAGGTCGACGACACGCTGCGCACGCTGTGGTCGCAGGCCGGCATGCCGGCGGGCACCTGCCTCGTGGCCGTCGGCGGCTACGGCCGAGGCGAGCTGTTCCCGCATTCCGACGTGGACGTGCTGGTGTTGCTGCCCGACGGCGTCGAGGCCCATGTGCCCGGCCCCGTCAAGACGGCCATCGAGGGCTTCATCACGGCCTGCTGGGACGTCGGCCTGGAAATCGGCTCCTCGGTGCGCACGCTGGGCGAATGCCTGTCCGAGTCGCAGGGCGACGTGACCGTCCAGACGGCCCTGCTCGAAGCCCGCGCGCTGGCCGGCGAGGCCAGGCTGTTCCGCCTGCTGTCCGGGCGCTTCATGCAGGCCATGGACGCCAAGGCCTTCTTCCGCGCCAAGACGCTGGAGACGGTGCAGCGCCACACCAAGTTCGACGACACGCCCTACGCGCTGGAGCCCAACTGCAAGGAAAGCCCCGGCGGCCTGCGCGACCTGCAGATGCTGATCTGGCTGGCCCGCGCGGCCGGCCTGGGCAAGACCTGGAAGGCCCTCAGCGCGCGCGGCCTCATCACGGCCTTCGAGAGCCGCCAGCTGCAGCGCAACGAGGGCCAGCTCAAGCTCATACGCGCGCGCCTGCATGCGGTGGCCGGCCGGCGCGAGGACCGCCTCGTCTTCGACCTGCAGACCGCCGTCGCGCAGAGCTTCGGCTTCGTCGCGACCGACTCGGTGCGCGCCTCCGAGCTGCTGATGCGGCGCTACTACTGGGCGGCCAAGGCCGTCACGCAGCTGCACCAGATCCTGCTGCTGAACCTGGAGGAGCAGATCAACGGCTCCCAGCAGGGCCTGCTGCGCCCCATCGAGGGCCACCCGGAGTTCCTGGACCGCGGCCGCATGCTGGAGGTCGCCGGCGACGACCTCTACCAGCGCGACCCGCACGCCATCCTGCGCACCTTCCTCGTCTACCAGCAGACGCCCGGCATCAAGGGCCTGTCGGCGCGCACGCTGCGGGCCCTCTACAACGCCCGCGGCCTGATGGACGCCGCCTGGCGCCGCGACCCGGTCAACCGCGCCACCTTCATGACCATGCTGCGCGCGCCCGAAGGGCAGACGCATGCCTTCCGGCTCATGAACCAGACCTCGGTGCTGGGGCGCTACCTATGGGTGTTCCGCTCCATCGTCGGGCAGATGCAGCACGACCTCTTCCACGTCTACACCGTGGACCAGCACATCCTGATGGTGCTGCGCAACGTCAGGCGCTTCTTCATCCCCGAGCACGTGCACGAGTACCCGTTCTGCTCGCAGCTGGCCGCGCAGTTCGACCAGCCCGAGCAGCTCTACATTGCCGCCCTCTTCCACGACGTGGCCAAGGGCCGCGGCGGCGACCACTCCGAGCTGGGCGCCATCGAGGTCAAGCGCTTCTGCCGCCAGCATGGCCTCGGCCCGGCCGACACGGCCATGTGCGTCTTCCTCGTCGAGCACCACCTGACGATGTCGCGCGTGGCGCAGAAGGAGGACCTGTCCGATCCCGAGGTCATCGCCGCCTTCGCCGCCAAGGTGGGCGACGCGCGCCGCCTGACCGCCCTGTACCTCCTGACGGTGGCCGACATCCGCGGCACCAGCCCCAAGGTCTGGAACGCCTGGAAGGGCAAGCTGCTGGAGGACCTGTACCGCATCACGCTGCGCGCGCTGGGCGGCGCGAAGATCAACCTGGATGCCGAGATCGAGGCGCGCAAGCAGGAGGCCCGGCAGGACCTCGCCCTGCACTCGCAGCTGCCCGGCACGGAGGAGCCGCTGTGGAACCGGCTGGCCGTCAGCTACTTCGCGCGCCACGAGGGCGCCGAGCTGGCCTGGCACGCGCGCTCGCTGTGGCGGCATGTGGACACGCAGGTGCCCGTCGTGCGCGCCCGCCCCTCGCCCATCGGCGAAGGCCTGCAGGTGCTGGTCTACGCGCCCGACCAGCCCGACCTGTTCGCGCGCATCTGCGGCTACTTCGATGGCGCCGGCTTCAGCATCCTCGACGCCAAGGTGCACACGACGCGCAACGGCTATGCGCTGGACACCTTCCAGGTCATACGCCCCGAGGCCGACGTGCACCACCGCGACCTGGTGCCCCTCGTCGAGCAGAAGCTCGCCGCCACGCTGCAGGCCGGCGGCCCGCTGCCCGAGCCCCGGCGCGGCCGGCTGTCGCGCCGCGTCAAGAGCTTCCCCTATTCGCCGCGCATCTCGCTGCGCCCCGATGAGCGCGCCACCGCCTGGCTGCTGACCATCTCGACGAGCGACCGCGCCGGCCTGCTCTACGCCATCGCCCGCGTGCTGGCCCGCCACGGCATCAACCTGCAGTTGGCCAAGATCTCCACGCTGGGCGAGCGCGTGGAGGACACTTTCCTCGTCGACGGTCCGGCGCTGCAACAGAACAAGGCCCAGCTGCAGATCGAGAGCGAGCTGCTTGACGCGGTCTCCCTGCCGGCATGAGCGCCGCGCCGGGCCGCCCCAGGCAAGCCCGCTCCCGCCCTGCGGGACAGCGAGCTGCACGAACGGTGCATCCATGAACTACACCATCAACATCGACGATGCCATCGCCGAGCTCGACCGCTTCGACGCCCTCCTGGACGTGCGCTCGCCGGGCGAGTTCGCGGAGGACCACCTGCCCGGCGCCCAGAACTGGCCCGTGCTGGACGACGAGGAGCGCCGCGTCGTAGGCACGCTCTACAAGCAGGACCCGCATGCCGGCCGCCGCCTGGGCGCCACGCTGGTGGCGCGCAACGTCGCGCGGCTGCTGGAGGAACGCACGGCTGACCTTCCCAAGACCTGGCGGCCGCTCGTCTACTGCTGGCGCGGCGGGCAGCGCTCGCTGTCGCTGCACTGGTTCCTCGGCCAGATCGGCTTCCGCTCGCGCCAGCTCGTGGGCGGCTACAAGGCCTACCGCGCCCAGGTGCGCGACGACCTCGAACAGCGCCCCGCCGACTTCCGCTACCGCGTGCTGTGCGGCCTCACCGGCTGCGGCAAGACACGGCTGCTGCAGGCGCTGGCCGCCGAGGGCGCGCAGGTGCTGGACCTCGAAGGCCTGGCCGCGCACCGCGGCTCGGTGCTGGGACACCTGCCGGACCGCCCCCAGCCGACGCAGAAGGGCTTCGACACGGCGCTGTGGGTGACGCTGCGCCAGCTGGACCCCGCGCGGCCCGTCTTCGTCGAGAGCGAGAGCCGCAAGATTGGCCGCATCGCCCTGCCCGCCGCGCTGCTGGCGGCGCTGCACGGCCAGGGCCGGCCGCTGTGGATAGATCTCCCCGAGGCCGCCCGCGTCGAGCTGCTGCTGCAGGACTACGCGCATTTCGCCGCCGCCCCCGAGGCCTTCTGCGCCGCGCTGGAGGACCTGGTCGAGCTGCGCGGCCGCGCCCGCGTGGCGGCATGGGCGGCGCAGGCACGCTCGGGCGACTGGGCTGGCGTCTTCACGGCGCTGATGCGCGAGCACTACGACCCCGGCTACGCCGCGTCCCTGCAGCGGCATTTCCCGGCCGTCGCCGGCACGGCGCCGCTGCAGCTCGCCGACGCCCGGCCCGACACGCTGCGCGACGCCGCCCGGCACCTGATCGCCACGGCTTGAGATGCATCAAGGCGCGCGCCGCCCAGGCCCGGCACACTCGCTGCCGCCATGCCCAACCGCTACAGCGAACAGGCCCTGAGGGAATCCCGGGCCTTCGGCGTCCGTTCCATCCCCGTGCTGCGCCCGCTGGGCTGGCTCTCGCGCGGCTGGCGGGACCTGTGGCGGGCGCCGCTGGCCTCGCTGGGCCAGGGCCTGGCGATGGCACTGTTCGGCGCGCTGCTATTCGCGCTGGCGCGTGAGCGCTTCTGGCTGCTTGCGGGTGCCTTCAGCGGCTTCCTGATCGTCGCGCCCATCCTGGCCACCGGGCTGTACGCCATCAGCCGCGAGCTGGACCGTGGCGGGCGGCCCGGCTGGCACACGGTGCGCGACGCCTGGCGGCCGCGCGACGGCCGGCTCATCGTCTTCGGCGTGCTGCTGGCCTTCGCCGGCACGGGCTGGGTGCTGTGCTCCGCGGCCTTCGTGACCGGTTTCGCCGCCGATCCCATCCACAACCCGCGCGACTTCCTGCTCAAGGTCGTGCTGAACGACGACTCCCGGCTGTTCGAGACCTGGCTGATGCTGGGCGCGGTGCTGGCCGCGCCGGTGTTCGCGTCCACCGTCGTCGCCATCCCGGCGCTGGTGGACCTGCCGCCGGGCAGGCTGGGCGTGCTGGGCGCCGTGTTCACGAGCTGGCGCGTCGTGCTGGAGCACCCCGCACCCATCGCGCTGTGGGCCGCCCTGCTCATCGCGCTGACGCTGGTCGGCATGGCCACCACGCTGCTGGGCCTGGTGCTCATCCTGCCCTGGCTGGGCCACGCCAGCTGGCACGCCTACCGCGACCTCGTCACCCGCAGGCCCGACTGACATGGACCGCCGGCCCCCACGTTCACTTCGCCCACGCCCCCTCGCGGGGGGGCGGCAGCGCCGTCGGGCGGCCGGGCGGCGCTGACCATGTGGGGCTATACCGAAGCCGAGATCGCGCAGTTCGGCCTGACCTTCGGGGTCTCGGCCTTCATGCTGTACATGGTGTTCATCATCCTGCAGCTGGCGCGTGAGTCCAAGGCGGGGCGCTTCGGCACCTTCGTGCTGCTGCTGGGCCTGGGCTTCGGCCTGGTGGGCTTCGCCGCCAAGGGCGTCATCAAGCTCTTCCTGTCGGGCGCCATCGGCTGACGCCGGCCGGCGCCCGGCCGTCAGGCCAGGTCCGCCGCCAGGCTGGCCAGCGTCTCCGGCACGATCTGCACATGCGCCGGGTAGTGGGTGTGATCGCAGCCGAGCTTGACGCCCGCTCCCGCCTTGACGGCCTGGCGCATGGCCGGCGCCAGCTCGAAGCGCACGAAGTGCACGGCCGAGGTCTTCTCCTCGTTCTCACGGTCGAGGTCCTCGTCCGCAACGGCATAGACGCGCGGCTGGCCCTCCACCTCGACGAACAGCCGGTCCTCCACGCCGATGAGCCTTGAGAGCTCGCGGCGGCGCTCGTTGGGGTCGGGATACTCGATGAGCAGCGTCGCCTTCCAGTTGCCGCCGTCGGGCACCAGCGGCGCGTAGGCATCGATCTCGCCCTGAATACCCTCCTCCTCGAAGATCTTCTCGATGCGCAGCATCTCCTGGATCTGGTAGCGGATGCTGCGCTCGTCCTCGAACTGCAGGTTCAGGTGCTCGCCCAGCCGCACGCTGCGCAGGCGGCGGTGGGCGACGATGGCCGGCTTCTCGGCCTTGCGGAACTTCGCATAGGCCTCCAGCGTCATGAGGCTGTCTATCGTGATCATGGCAGTCCGTAGGCGGTGCGCATCAGCGTCAGCGGATGGGCCAGGGCCTTGGCCGGCGTGCCGGCCTGGGCCATGCCCTGCGCGATGTGGTGGCCGGCCAGCGCGCAGTCGCTGGCGATGACGTCGGGCTCGTCCCTGGCCATGGCCTTGAAGACGGGCTTGCCTATCTTCATCGCCACCGGATGGGTGCGCGTCTTCACGCCATAGGTGCCGGCATGGCCCGAGCAGCGCTCGACGGTGTTGAGCTTGACCTCCACGCTCTGTGCGATGAGCTTGAACATTTCCTCGGTCTTGCGGCCCATCTTTTGCACGCGGCCGTGGCAGGGGACGTGGTAGCTGACCTTGCCCAGCGGCTGCTTGAAGTCGGTTCTCAGCAGGCCGTCCTTGTGGCGGGCGACGAGATACTCGAACGGGTCCCACATCGCCTCCTGCACCTGCTTGACGGCCTCCTCGTCGGGAAACATCAGCGGCAGCTCCTGCTTGAACATCAGCGTGCAGCTCGGGATGGCCGACAGGATGGCGAAGCCGTCGCTGGCATAGGGCGCCAGCACGGCGATGTTGGCCGTCTTGTGCTGCTCCACCGCCTCCAGGTCGCCCAGCTCCAGCTTGGGCATGCCGCAGCAGGACTCCTTCTCGACGATGACGTAGGGAATGGCGTTGTGCTCCAGCAGCTTGAGCAGGTCCAGGCCGATGCCGGGCTCGTTGTAGTTGACGTAGCAGGTCGAGAAGATGGCCACCTTGCCCGGCGTGCGCTCGCCGTTGGTGACGACCTGGGTCGAGGCCGCGGGCGCGCTCCAGCGGAAGCGGTGCGACGCCAACTCGGGCAGCCAGGCCTCGGGATGGACGCCGAGTTGCCTGTCCAGCAGCCTGCGCGCCAGCTTCGTGCGGTTCACCGCGTTGACCGCCTGCACGACGACGGGGATGCCGGCGAACTGGCCATGCACGTCGGTGGACGCGAGGAACCTCTCGCCAGCGCCGACCTCGCCCTTGCGGAACTTGATGGCCTTGGCCCGCAGCATCGTGTGCGGGAAGTCCAGGTTCCACGCATGCGGCGGCACATAGGGGCACTTGGTCATGTAGCAGAGGTCGCAGAGATAGCACTGGTCGACGACCTTCCAGAAATCCTGCCGGTCCACGCCGTCCAGTTCGCCCGTCTTGCCCTCGTCGACGAGATCGAACAGCGTCGGGAAGCTCTGGCACAGGCCGACGCAGCGGCGGCAGCCATGACAGATTTCGAAGATGCGCGCCATCTCCTGGACGCAGGCCGCCTCGTCGTTGAACTCGGTGCTCTTCCAGTCGAGCGCGTGCCGCGTCGGGGCTTCGAGATTGCCTTCTCTGCTGCTCATCCTCGCTCCTGCCCAATAGGCCGGCGACCGCTGCGCCCAGCGGCCGCCCGGGGGACTTCAGTCCACCAGGGCGTCCAGCGCCTTCTGGTAGCGGTTGGCGTGGGAACGCTCGGCCTTGGCCAGCGTCTCGAACCAGTCGGCGACCTCGTCGAAGCCCTCGTCACGAGCCGTCTTGGCCATGCCCGGGTACATGTCGGTGTACTCGTGCGTCTCGCCGGCCACGGCAGCCTTCAGGTTGTCGCGCGTCGCGCCTATGGGCAGGCCGGTGGCGGGGTCGCCCACGGCCTCAAGGAACTCGAGATGGCCATGGGCATGACCCGTCTCGCCCTCGGCCGTGGAGCGGAACAGCGCCGCCACATCGTTCTGCCCTTCGATGTCGGCCTTGTTCGCGAAATAGAGGTAGCGGCGATTGGCCTGGGATTCACCTGCAAAGGCGTCCTTCAGGTTCTGCTCGGTCTTGGATCCTTTCAAGCTCATTGCAGTCTCCGTTGGGGGTGGGGAGTGGCGACGCTACTCCCCCGCCGGGGCGCGTAGCCAATCGATACCTTCAATGCAGACCATAGCAAGCTGCTATGCCTACCCCAGCCGTCAAGGGCCGATGGCGGGCGCGGTTGCCGGCTATACTTTCTTCGCCACGTGGGGGGGTAGCTCAGCTGGGAGAGCGTCGCGTTCGCAATGCGAAGGTCGGGAGTTCGATCCTCCTCCTCTCCACCACCGATACCCAAGGGGGTGCACCGAAAGGCCGCAACCCCTTGTTTCTTCTAGGGTTCCTTGTCCGACAAGGACTTGGGAGCAGCGGCCGAAGCAGCGGACCGTGTAACCTGGGCGTGTGACACACACTGCCTTGAAACGCTTCCCTGGGGTCACCCGCCGCTGACACCTTAGTTGCCTCGTTGCTGAACGAGGGAGCTCCCGCGCACGCAGGCCCGTCTCTGGGCCTCATCGCACCTTCTGGACCGAGTCAGGCTGGGGCGGCCGCTCACCGCCACCGTCGCTAGGGCAAGACCAACTACTCGATCCGTCGGCCTACTTCTGCCAAGCGCGCTCGGAGCCGAGACAGGCCTTTGAGAACCTCATCGCGGTTCTTCGCCGATTTGATCCAGAAGGGGATCCGCGAAACGGTAGCGGGGCGAGAACTCGGGAATGGCTGCTGTCATTCATCAGCGGTATGGAACGTCCCGGCGCATCATGTCACGATCGCTGTTCAAGCCGCGACGGCACGACCGACATCGCAAATATCGCGTCGTCGAGACCAGCCGCGCTCCTGAACCAGAGCTGGATGTCCGATTGGTCTGCGACAGGCCGTTCTGCAGGCTTCCCGAGAAGATGGGCAACTTCAGCGCAGGGCTCTCGCGCCAGACGCCGAAAGGTCTCCTCAGACCTTCAGCTTCATTCCGGCGATCTTGCTTGATGCAATCAGGTCGCGGACGATGCTCGCCGACGCTTCTACCGTTGCTACACCGATGTTGGAAGCCACGGACACGATCCGGTACTTGCCATTCGCCGCCGACTTTCCGACTTCGGCCTCAACTTCCTTGTTGAAGGCCCGCTCCCGTGCCCCGCCGGCGCGGTTTGTAACAGGCAGCTGACCGAAGCCAGAACCCCTCGTATCAAACTTCACCATCACCACCAACGGATCGGAACCAGCCTTCTTGATAGCGGTCCGAACCTTGGGGTCGATCTGCTTTGCAGCGACAGTTCTTACGGGCTTCGAGATGCTCGTACCGGTTGCCTTTGTGCGCTTGCGCACAGTCGCCACCGCAGTACCCGAGGTACCGGGCAGGGCTGCTGCTGCGACGGTTTTTGGCATACCCGAACTATACGGCAGCCAGCAAAGCACTGCCATCCACGATCCCGGCGCCTCCGCGGGTAGCATCCCAATTGCCGGGCTGCCGGGCATGGGCCTTGAGCAGCGCTTTCAGCTCCAGCGGCGTCAGATCGGGCGCCCGCGCCCGGAGCAGCGCCAGAATGCCAGCCACATGGGGCGCGGCCATCGAAGTTCCGGTGGACCACGCGAAGTCGTCGCCCTTCCCTGCGGACAGTACGTTGAGCCCTGGCGCGCAGATGTCCGGCCGGGCGTTCCTTCGGACCGTCGCGCTGCCACTGAACGCGCAAACCTTGCCTCTGCCGTCAACAGCTCCCACCGCGATCACGCTTGCGTAGTTGCCCGGGCTAGACGATCTCAATGCGCCGTCGTTCCCCACGGCTGCCACCACGGCGATGTTCTGGTCGATCAGCTCACCGATCACGCCCAGGTAGGAGTCGTTGTACTTGGCGTCACCGAAGCTGAGATTCAGCACATGGGGCCGCTCACCGACGATCCAGTTGAGCGCGTTGACAACGAGCTGGTCTTGATCACCCTGTTTCGTGATGCCCGGAAATATCTGCACGCTGACCAGCCTGGCGCCAGGTGCAATGCCAACCTGCAGGCCGTCCACGTCGCCACCCACCAGCGTGCCAGCCGTGTGGGTGCCATGGTGGTCAGCATGCCCGTCGAGCGGCTTGGCGCGCTTTTGCAGGACGCCGTCCTTGCCGAAGGCGGCGTACTTGAACCGCCGACTCGCGCGCAATTCCGCGAACGCCGGATGGTCTGCATTGATGCCGGTGTCGAAGTGACCGATGGTCGTGCCCTTGCCCCACAGGTCAGCATCCCAAAGGTCAGGAACGCCGACGCGTTGCAGGGACTTCGCAGGCCCTTCGACCAGGTCAGCCGGTGCCGCCGCCCGGTATTGCATCGGCACGATCAAAGGCAGGAACCTTGGCATCGGGATGACCTTGCGGACGCCGCTTACCTGGCTGATCTTGTCCAGGTCGTCGGGATCGACGGAAGCCATGACTGCGCCAAGGTTCTCCAGCAGGACGCCGCCTCGCTCGCCATCGCTCACGTTGACCGCGAGAGGCTGCAGGCCGGCAGCCTCCCTGCTCGATCGTGCACCCGGGTCCTGCAGCAGCGACTTCGCCTCATGATGGACTTCCTGGGTCCGCTCCTTCAACGTCTTCAGGTTGGCATCGAGGGCCAAAGGTACCGGCCCCTGCTGAGTCGGCTTGTCGACCAACACCAGCACACCGACCCGCTCGCCACGCTGGGCGGCCCGGGCAACGACGGGATCAATACGAGCGGCCATGGCTCACTCCGTGAAGAGGTCCGACGGGCGGCGCAGGCGCCGGTAGACGTCGATGGCGTTGAACGCAAGAGGTGCCAGGCGGTTCGCGCGCTTGCCGGCGTACACATCGACATCCTCTTTGGCCAGGTCGCCAAAGGAAAGCCCCGTCTGCGCCGCCAACTCGGCCACTGTCGTCTGATAGCCCTGGATGGCCTCGGGCACCGTGCCGAGCTCGACCGCAAGCGGTTGCACGCCCTTGGCCTTGATGAGCTTTGCAACGGCCTCATCCTGCTTAACGAAGAAGGCCAGTGACTTCAGCTTCGGATTCCCCGTGCCGACGGTCCAAGCGACGACCTTCCAGAACGCCAAGGGGATCTTGAGCTTCTTGTACGTGGGATCGGCATCCGTGAACAGGCAACCCGAAAACACACAGATCTGCTGGTCGTTGGCGTTCGCAGTGTCGAGGACGTGCTTCTCGATCTTTCCCCACCACTGCTTGTTCAGCGCCGGAATCTGCGGCGAACAGTTCGAGAAGTGAAATGAGTCGGCCTCGCCACGCGCAGCCTCGTCGTCGTCCGCTCCCCAGGCGGGGTCGAGCCGCCGAACGAGATGCCCGCGCTCGAAGCCTGAAGTTCGGTAGAACGTGTTCGTGACCTGATATGGCTTGAACGCTCCTTTATCTCGGTCGTCCGTCCACCAAGCATCGGCGGCTCGATTTGCCAGGCGCTTCTCGTTGGCGCCGTCGATGTTGACGGCCGTCCAGAACGCAAGCCTGCGGTCGGGGTTCAGCAGCACCGAGAAATGTTCGTAGGCAAGAACGCCCAGCGTGGCCTTCCTCTTCAGCTCCTTGCTGAGCTTAGGCACTGGGACCTTGATACCAAGGAAGTCCGGGTCATAGCCTGCCCGGTTCGCATAGTCCGGATCCAGTGCCACCCAGGACAAAGGGACGATCTTCTTGGTCGCCATAGGTGCTCCTCCGCTGTTGTTCAGCCACCCTTCCTCAAATGTTGGCACAGGGCAGCCGAAGCCGGTGACCGAATGCCATAGCGTTTTCACGGGCTGTGCGCTCGAACTGGCCGCTAGCCAGACGCCATTGAAGCCGCTGTTCTGACGAACGGCTGCTTCTATGAGGACTGTTTTGTCAACCCGATTTTCATTGGTCATGGCGGAATTTGAGGCCGAGGTTCGATCGCAATCGTCGGCGGGATTGATCTGAGGTCGGGGACTGAAGAGGGATCGAGCTCTTGCTCGATAAAACTTCTATCCGTGCAGGGCTCTGAGGCCCAACACCACATGCTGCATGCGCGCCAGGCGCACTGGCAATCCCCGGTTACCGACGCGCCCCTTCTTTCGGGACGGTCACCCTGCGGTGACCCGCAGCCGTTACGGGCGCGTTGACCTTTGATCATTTGGCGGACTCTGCAATCGGTGCGCCGGAATTACGCGGGAGCCGAGATAGGCTTGAGCTGGGCGCCGGCGGGGATTTCGCCGTATTTCGTGTAGCGCCACAAGGCAATGGCCAGGCGCCTGGCCAGGGCCACGATGCCGACGCGCCGCAGGCGTGCGCCGGCGCACGCGAAGCGCCGGTTGAACCACTGCGTCAACTCGCTGTCGGGCTGCAATTTCAACCAGCCCCACGCGAGCTCAGTGAGCAGGGCTCGGACGCGGCGGTTGCCCGCTTTGCTGATGCCTTGCTCGCGCTCGATGCTGCCACTGGCATGCGGCGTGGGCACCAAGCCCAGGCTGCTCGCGAGCTCGCGCCGATTGGCGAACTGGCGCCAGCCGAAGACCTCCTTGACCAGGATCCAGGCTCCCTTGGGGCCGACGGCGCGCAGTCGCATCAGTTGTTCGACCAGGGGATGCTTGCCGTCGGCGAGCTCACGACGGTGCGCCGCTTCGATAGCCCGCACTTGCTCCTTCACCAGCTTCAGGCGTTCGCACTCCCGCTCCAGCTCGGCGCGCAGCAGCGTCGGCACCTGGTCGCGATGCGCGTTCCACCACCGCGCCCAATCTCGCCCCCCGATGACGATGCCAGGCCGCAGGTTGTGCAACACCAGCAGCGAGCCGATGCGGTTCGTGTGTGCGATGCGCTCGTGCGAGAGTCGCTGCAGTTCGCGGTGCTCGCGCCGCGCATCTTCGTCTTCCGCGCTGGGCTCGTGGAGCACAGACCACACGTGCTCGCCGTGGTGATGCCGGATGAGCAAGGCGAGCAGCTTGTCGGCGTCCAGCCGATCGGTCTTGGCTTGCCGCGCACGTCGATTGACTTCGATGCTCGAAGGGTCCACGACGATGTTGTCAACACCGAGATCGCACAGCCATCGATGGAGCCACCAGCCATCGCGGCCCGCCTCGTAGACGCTGTGTACGAGGGCTCGATCGGCCAGCTTGAAGCGTTTGGCGGCCTTGATGATGCAGTCGGCGGCTGCGACTGGGTCACCGGCCGCCACAGTGTGTCGGCTCACGCCGTCGCGGCCATCGCTGACGCTGATCTGCCACTTCTTGTCGCCCAGATCGAAGCTCATGTACAAGGCTGTACTCCGAGTCGTATCCTTGCCTTGTAGGACTGCTGAGGACTTGGTCATTTCCATACTCCTTGACAACGAAGATTTGGAAATTCGTTTGTAGCTCAAGGGGAAACCTGAGCCGTCCTACATAGCATCTATGCGTTCCCAGCGGGGTTAGAAATCGCGAAGAACATACCGCGGACGCCCTGGGCTGATCTCGGTGGCATATGCCGACTGCCGCTGAGCTGCGATCGCGAGGATCGAACTCGGTGGGAATTTACGATCCATTTTTTTGCAGTAACTAGCGCAGTAACCGTCGCGTTCAGAAAACGCATATGCAGTAACCATGCGGCCTAGACGGGTGTTTTCGATCCTCCTCCTCTCCACCACTCATCAGAAGGGTTGCCGCCGAAAGGTCGCAACCCTTTGTTTTTGCTGGGTTTCATAGGAGAAAATACCCAGCAATGAAGGTGTCCAAGACTGTGCCAGCGTCAGAGCAGTGTGTAAGAACTGCTGACATGAAGCGGCTCTTTGATCGTTAGTTAGTGACAGGCTCACGCCCTGAGCCAGCCGGCCACCAGACTGGTCGCACGAGCCCCATGTGGAGGGCCGCTGGAGCTGGCGATGGACGCGAAGGAATTGAAGCAGTGGCTGAGTTCGGTGTCGCGGCTG
>NZ_JAFAGT010000103.1 GCF_019237615.1 Roseateles sp.
TGCATGACTACGTAGATAGTTCATTGACATCGCAAATTCAAGCGAATTACATGGGTACAAATACCTAGTCATCTGCCCAAGCAAAAGCGGCCTGCCTCATAGAGAGAACAGGCCGCTTGGCGGGCTTGGGGTGCGGGGAACTTCAGAATAGCCAACGAGTTCAAGAGGCTCAATGCGGGGCAGTCTGCCAAGGCAATCCAGATCGACTGCAGCTTCAATGAATGGGCGTCAGATGTCGAAGAGGGCGATGTCGACGGAGGCGTGTTGGCGATGTATGCCTACCATGACCTCATCGCCGAAAAGCTTCGATCCGTACTTCAGCAGCCGATCCGCAATCGCGCCCGATTTCAGGACATCTATGACCTATGCCTGCTCTTGGACTGCATCGACTTCAACGACGAGGACAGGTCCCTCGTGCTCAGCAAGCGTAATAGTCCGACGAAGGCCGTCCTTGCCTGACCCGCTGACAGCGGGAAGCATCTGACCCGAACCGCAGACCCGCTTGGAGGTGTGCGCGATGAGGAGATGGTGCACACCATGAAGAGTGAGGAGGCCGCTGGGAAGCGGAGCCGGCGGCAGCACGATCGGACGTTCAAGGAAGACCTCGTGCGGCAGAGTTTGGAGCCCGGGGCGTCCGTCTCGGCGATCGCGCTACGTCACGGCATCAACGCCAACATGCTGTTCAAGTGGCGCAGGGAGCTCGTTCAAACCGACCATGTGCCCGCCGCGTCCACCGTGCTGTTGCCGGTGGCGGTGGTGCCGCCATCTGAAGTCGTCACCGTGCCCGCGCCGATCGAGCCTACAACGCCAGCGCCGTGCGGCGTCATTGAGATGGAGATCGCCGACGTGCTGCTTCGACTGCGTGGCGCGGTGGACGAGGCCAGCCTGTGCAGCGTCCTGCGCGCGCTGCGCCAAACGCGATGATCGGCCCGCGTGCCGGCACCCGCGTCTGGCTGGCCGCCGGCATCACGGACATGCGCTGCGGCATCGACTCGCTGGCGGCCAAGGTTCAGACCGTGCTGGCCGAGGATCCCTACGCGGGCCACGTATTCGCCTTCCGTGGCCGCCGGGGCGACCTGGTCAAGCTGTTGTGGAACGACGGCGACGGCATGTGCCTGCTGACCAAGCGCCTGGAGCGCGGCCGCTTCGTCTGGCCACAGGCCACCAGTGGCAGCGTGTCGTTGAGCGTGGCGCAGTTGTCGATGCTGCTGGAGGGCATCGATTGGCGCAAGCCCGAGCGCACCTGGCAGCCGCGCACGGCGGCGTAAGGCGTCACTGCAAACCGAGTCGAATCGGTTGACGGGGCATGTCCCGTTGTGAGGGACACGGCCCGCGATGCACAGTGGCACCCATGAACTTGGATGAAGCCCTGCATCGCAACGCCGAACTCGGCGTCCAGGTGCAGCGCTTCGAGCAGGACCTCAAGCTCGCGCAACTGACCATCGAGAAGCTCAAGGTCGAGATCGCCTACCTGCGGCGTATGAAGTACGGCAGCTCCAGCGAGAGGCTCGAACACGCGCAGCTCGATCTGCGGGGCGGCGAGATGGCGCCGGCCGTGACGCCGGAGCCACCCGGCACGAACAACGTCAGCTCGCTCGATGAACAGCGCCGCAAACGCGCGCGTCGCACGCCGCCGAGCGGCCGAGGCTTGCCGGAGCATCTGCCGCGCCGCACTGTCGTGCACCTGCCGGCTGGCCACCAAGCGAACTGCGGCTGCCCGGCCTGCGCCTGGCGCTGCGCGAGATTGGCCAGGACGTCAGCGAAGTGCTGGACTACGAGCCCGGCAGCTTCCATGTCGTGCGCCACGTGCGCCCGAAGCTGGCCTGCCGGGGCTGCCAGGACATCAAGCAGGCCGCAGCACCTGGCCGACCCATCGATCGCGTGATGGCCGGTGCCGGCATGCTGAGCCACGTGCTCGTCAGCAAGTATTGCGATCACACGCCGCTGTACCGCCAGGCGCAGATCTACGCCCGCGCCGGCCTGGACCTGCACCGCTCGACGCTGACCGACTGGGTGGCGCAGGCCGCGCATCTGTTGAAGCCGCTGGCCGAGGCCATCGGCCGCTACGTGCTGAGCGCCGGCAAGGTCCATGGCGATGACACGCCGATCCGGGCACTTGGCGGCAAGGGCGGCAAAGTTCACACCGGCCGACTGTGGGTCTATGTTCGCGATGACCGCCCGAGCGGCGACGAGGCGCCTGCGGCCGTGTGGTTCCAGTACTCGCCCGACCGCAAGGGTGAGCACCCGGCCAAACACTTGAGGAAGTTCAGCGGCGTGCTGCAAGCCGACGCGTTCGCGGGCTACAACGCCCTCTATGCCGACGACCGCGAAGGCGGCCGCATCATCGAAGCCGGATGCTGGAGTCACGCGCGCCGCAAGCTGTGGGACATCCACGTGCGACAGCACAAGTTGCCCGGCACCCTGGCGCATCAGGGACTGCAGCGCATCGGCGAGCTGTACAAGATCGAGGCCGAGATCCAGGGTCGAGCGCCCGATGCGCGAAGACGAGTGCGACGACTCAAGACTGCCCCCTTGCTCAAGGAACTGCGGGAATGGATGGATGCGACGCTGGCCCAGGTCTCGGCCAAGTCGCCGATGGCGCTGGCCATCGGGTACTCACTGAGCAACTGGACGGCGCTGACGCGCTTCGTCGACGATGGCCGTATCGAGGCGCACAACAACGCGGCCGAGCGAGCCCTGCGCGGCGTGGCTCTTGGCAGGAAGAATTACCTGCACCTGGGCTCCGACATCGGTGGCGACAGCGCCGCGGTGATCTACACGCTCATCGGTTCGGCCAAGCTCAACGGCATCGATCCGCAGCGCTACCTGGCCCATGTGCTGGAGCGCATCGCAGAGCACCCGATCAACCGCATCGATGACTTGATGCCGTGGGTGGTTGCTCCTCAGCTGCGAGCGGCGTGGCAGTCGACACCACTGGCCGAGGCGGCCTGAACCTACAGCACCTGGTGGCCACTAAAGTGCCGCCATGAGCACGACATCCCCCGCCGAAGAAAACCTCCACGCCTGGCAGCTGTACGTCGAACTCGAAGACGTGCATCCGAAGGTGTGGCGCCGCTTGCTGGTGCCATTGACGGTGGACCTGTCACGCCTGCACGTCATGCTGCTGTGGGGCGCCGGGTGGGATGGCGGCCATGTGCACGAGTTCATCTTCGGCCACGACCACTACGGGGCGACGGAGCCAGGGCGGGAGTTCCCCGACGACCTGATGCCTGAAGAGGATGTGACGCTGAGCGAGGCGCTGGGCCGGCGCAAAAGCTTCCAGTACCTCTACGACTTCGGCGATGCCTGGTGGCACAAGGTCAAGGTCGAGCGGATCGTCAGGCTGGATTCGCCGATTGACCGCGCGCAGTGCATCGCTGGCCAGAACGCATGCCCACCCCAGGACGTCGGCGGCGTGGGGGGCTACGAGGAGTTCCTCGAAGCGCTGGCCGATCCGGCTCACCCGGAGCACGAAGCCCTGAAGAAATGGATTGGCCGCCCCTTCGATCCTCGCGCCTTCGACGTCGACGAGATCAACGCCCGCGAGTGAGCGCGTCAACAACGGCCGTCACCGGACTATTACCAGCAAGCTGATGGCAGCCTCAGAGGACCGCCAGGTGCCAATGGACCCTGCGGCTATGCGAAGCGAACAGTTGCGAGAGTTGTCGCAGCGTGAATACCCGCAGGTGGTGGCGCTCATTGCCTCGGAACCCCCACCCTTCAACGACGCCTACGGCCGGGTGCAAGCGTTTTATGAGAGCTTGCCTTGGCCCCGCAAGGACACCTGATGATTGCATCGGCCGATGCCAAAAGCCGGTTCCAAAATCGCTTCCGCATCTCCCCCTAGCGCGCTAGAAAAATCAAGGGGTTGGAACGCCAAAATCGACGCGCCCTGCGGAAACGATTTCGCATCAAGCCATTGATTCACAACGATTTTTCAGAAGCCTTCGAAACCGGCGACCACCTCATCAGGCAGCGGTGCGTCAAGGTCCGTGGGAACGGTCAATTTTCCTTTGAGCAGGCCAAACTTGATGCGCCGCTTCGGCGCCTCCAGCGTAGTGATGCGCACGGGAGGCTTCCCGCCAAGTGCTTGAATCAACAGGGAAACTCGGCCGGAGGCTCGAGGAACTTCAGGCTATTGCTCGGTTCGCGTAGCCGATCTTCATTTGCAGAGTCGCAAAGAGGCTGTCCTGCTTCTTGGGGTTCAGGGCATGCGATTGCAGCGCTATTGCCAGACCGTAATCGTTGTCGATGCTGACGAGTTCAAGTGCCTGTTTCACCTGGGTAATGAAGGTCGGAATGTCTACGTCCTGGAGCTTCTGCTGCGTCGAGAAGTCCACGTCCTTGGTGAAGCGTGAACTTTGATAGCGGATTGCCAAGAGGATGCCGCCCTTCATGACCATGATCGGCGCGAGCTTCTCCGAGTGGGCAATGGCCCGAAGAATCAGGTGCACAGCCTGACGGAATTCGCGGCGGCCAGGTTCCGTCTCTGCGTCCACCCAGGCTTGTAGGTCAAGTTTGCTCATTCGGCGAGAACCGGAACGTTGATTGACAGGGCCCAGCGCTCTGAGAACTCGGGGCTATATTCGACCGTTGCGTCCAACTTCCGAGACCCGCCGCGCTGGGCGAACGCTGTCCAAGCGTCGATTCTGGGATCGCTGAGGTTGCAGATTGACTCAAGAATCCATCCTGCGCGGACCTTGTCGATGGGTTTGCCATGCTGATCGAGTTCGTCAAGAATGAGGCGCAGCGACTGCTGTGCATGCTCCTTGTAGGTCTGCAATACGTGGCTGATGCCGCCGCATAGCTGAGGGTCGCGCAGCATGTCCAGGAAGGTGCGCCCGCGCGTAGCAACTCGAATGTGCTGATCCTTGAAGCTGCGATAAGCGCCTAGGTGAAGACTGGTGAATTGATGGACAGACTTGCCCAAAAGTTTCTCTGGCTTGGAGCGTTGGAGTGGCGGCAGCCCCGCAGCGACGTAGTCTGAATGCTCCTCCCCCAGGTCCTTGCGCATTTGCTCTGTGGCGAACTGCTTCCAAGGCCCTTGAGCGGGAGCTGAGACATACAACTGCTCCGGCATGCGGTCCGTTAGCCCGTGAAACTCCATCGCGCTTAGGTGGGAGATGTAGCAGAAGGGATCGGCTGCACAGGCCAGCACCTTCGCATCACTCACGCTTGCGCCGATGAGCAGATAGACGGATGCGCCCGTGATGCCCGGAATAGGGCGCAGCACGCCGTTGTCCAACATCAGTTGCTGGAAGCGTCGGAATGAACCCCAATCCAACTGAGTTTTGTGTGACCGTAGAGGCACGCCGTGAAGCTCGGTGTGCTTGCACAGCTCCCAAGCTGCGAGAGCAAGTTCGTAGACCGAAACAGTAGGGCGACCACGTTCACCCAGAACTTGCCCTAAGGCGGCGGGAATCGTGATGCGTTTATGTTCTTCTTTGACCATGGCAGGATTTCACTAAGTGCAGGCGTAATGAGTTGCCACACGGCGCACTAGGCTTCGTCCTCAGGACGAAGCCTAGTGCGCCTGATGACCGCTGTCAATCGGTGATTGACCGTGTTGAGCCGTTGCGGATGCATCCAGGAATTCAAAGTTGTTGTGTTCTCTGCTATGCTGCGTCCTTAGGACGCAGCATAGCAAAAATCGTTGCAAACGACAAGCTGGCATTTGTTGGGTGCCCAGCCGCTTCATGAATGAACGTAGAAACTGTTCATTGACTACAGTACAATACGTCCTTAGGACGTATTGTACTGTAGTCAATAACGGGCTGCATCTAATGGGGCAGATGAGAGCCCCGCCTTGAGGCCAAGCGGCCGGAGCGGCAAGGCTGCATACGGTGCAGCGCCGATGCCCATCAACGCCCTGACAGGGGCTTGAGACAGTGGATTGGCGCCTTGTTGGCCTGTGGAGCTCAAAAACGTGGAGCAATTTCGGGGCGTTTGTCGCGCCACGGCATATGTTGAGAGCCTTCCTATACTGTCATCAAGGCCCGCTTGGGCAAGATTGACGCGGACCCACGTGAGCTGGCTGCCGCAATCGACGCAAGCGGGTTTCTGGAGCTTCCCGTGAGCGCAGCTCATGCCGCAGAGGTGGCCATGCTCGAACTTCATCACAGCGACCCATTCGACCGCCTGCTGGTCGCTCAAGCGCTGGTGGAGCCACTCAAGCTCGTGACGGTCGACGAGGTGCTGGCCAAGTACAGCGACGTCGTTCTCCTGGTCTAAGGACCGGCGCAGGAATCGCCGCTTGGCGAGCGCCCGAGACGCGAGCGCCGACTTGTCTCCTCGACCGCCGCTGCAGACCTTGGGGCACCAGCGCAGCAAGACCCATCTCGGCGTCGCGGGATTTGCGCCTGACTTGATTCATGTCATGCGCCGCCGGCCGCGTGCCGGCTAGATTGGCGGCGTGAGCGCTACGCCCCCCAGCCTGCGCGCGGCCGATGCCGACGCCAGGCTTCTTGCCCCCTTCACGGCCTGGCCCGACGGCCCGGCCGGGGCGGCGTTGTCGCAATTCCAGGTGGCCGGCATGCATTGCGCTGCCTGCTCCGGCATCATCGAGGCCGCGCTGCTGAAGCTGCCGGGCGTCGAGGCGGCCAGCGTCAACGCTGCGTCCGCCCGGCTGGCACTGCGCTGGCAGCCGTCGCGCGTCGCGCTGGCCGACCTGCTGGCCGCGCTGCAGGCCGTCGGCTACCGTGCCACGCCCGATGTCGCCGCGCCCGCGCGCGAGATGCGCCGCCTGGAGAGCCGGCAGGCGCTGTGGCGGCTGTTCGTCGCGGGCTTCCTGATGATGCAGGTCATGATGCTGGCTACGCCGGCCTATGTGGCCGCGCCGGGCGAGCTGTCGCCCGACCTGGACCAGCTGCTTCGTTTGGGCAGCTGGGTCATGACGCTGCCCGTGATGGCGTTCTCGGCAGGGCCGTTCTTCAGCGGTGCCTGGCGCCAGCTGCGTGCCCGGAGGCTGGGCATGGACGTGCCGGTGGCCATAGGCATTGCCGTCACCTTCGTTGCCAGCACCGGGGCGCTGTTCGACCCGGCCGGCCCGCTGGGCCACGAGGTCTACTTCGACTCGCTGACGATGTTCATCGCGCTGCTGCTGCTGGCGCGCTGGTTCGAGCTGGGGGCGCGGCACCGCGCCGCCGAGGCGCTGGAGGCGGTGGCTGGCGCGCTGCCGGCGGCGGCCGAGCGGCTGCATGACGACGGCAGCAGCGAGCGCGTGCCGCCCGAGGCGCTGCGCCCGGGTGAGCGCATCCGTGTGGCGGCGGGCGAGGCCTTCGCCGCGGACGGCCGCATCGTCGAGGGCCAGGGCTGGGTCAACGAGGCGTTGCTGACGGGGGAGTCTGCGCCGGTGGCCAAGGCCGCGGGCGACGAGGTCGTGGCCGGCAGCCTCAACCTCGACGGCGTACTGGTCGTGACCGTGCAGCGCGTGGGCGCCGACACGACGGCCCAGGGCATCGTGCGGCTGATGCAGCAGGCGCAGAGCCAGCGGCCGCTGGCCGGCGGCATGCTGGACCGCGTGGCCGCGGGCTTCACGGCCAGCGTGCTGCTGCTGGCGCTGGCGGCGGGCCTGGCCTGGTGGTGGATGGAGCCGTCGCGCGCCGTCGCCGTGGCCGTCGCCGTGCTCATCGTGACCTGCCCCTGCGCCCTGACGCTGGCCGCGCCCGCCGCCTGGCTGACGGCCAGCGGCGCGCTGGCGCGGCGCGGCCTGCTGCTGGCCGACCTGTCGGCGCTGGAGCGCCTGTGCACGGTGGATACCGTCGTCTTCGACAAGACCGGCACGCTCAGCGAGGACCGCCTGCGGTTGCGCCGGCATTGGGTGCAGGGCGCGGAAGGCGCTGACGCCGACGGGCTGCTGGCCGCCGCGCGCAGCCTGGCAGGGCTGTCGCGCCACCCGCATGCGCAGGCGCTGGCCGACGGCAGCGGGGCTGGCGCCTGGACCGCGGTGCGCGAGGTGGCGGGGCGCGGCGTCGAGGCCCGCGACGCGGACGGGCGGCTGTGGCGCCTGGGCGCGCCGGCCTGGGTTGGCGAGCGGCCCGACGTGCAAGCGCGGCTCGCCTTCGGCAGTGGCGACTGCGTGTTGTGGCTGGACCTGGCCGAGGCGCCGCGGGCCGATGCCGCCGAGGCGGTGGCGGCGTTGTACGGCCAGGGCCGGCGCGTGCGCCTGCTGTCGGGCGACCAGCCCGCGGCCGTCGCGCGCATGGCCGCGCAGCTGGGTATTGACGACTGGCGCGGCGGTGCGACGCCCGAGTCCAAGCTGGCCGCGCTGCGCGACTGGCAGTCCCGCGGTGAGCGGGTGCTGATGGTGGGCGACGGCATCAACGACGCGCCGGTGCTGGCCGCGGCCGACGTGCGCGTCGCGATGGGGCAGGGCGCCATGCTGGCGCGCAGCGCCGCCGATGCGTTGCTGGTGTCCAACCGGCTGATGGCGCTGCCGCAGGCGCTTGCGCTGGCACAGAAGACCCGCCGCGTGCTGCGCCAGAACCTGGCCTGGGCCGCGCTCTACAACCTGGCCTGCGTACCGCTGGCACTCGCGGGCTGGCTGCCGCCGCTGGCGGCCGGCCTAGGCATGGCCAGCAGCTCGCTGTTCGTCGTGCTCAACGCCCAGAGACTGAATCGCTGATGGACATCCTCTACCTGCTCATCCCGTTCTCGGTGGTCCTCGTGCTGCTCATCGTGGCCGTGTTCGGCTGGGCCGTGAACTCTGGGCAACTCGAAGACCTCGCGCGCGAGGGTGAACGCATCCTGCTTGACGAGGATCAAGGCACGTAGGCCCGAGGGCACGAAGAATGGTTCGCATCAGACTGAAGGAGTCGCGATGGCGAACGAAAAAGCCCTGGCCACCGGGGCGGCATACGAGGACGGACCGGTACGCGCTTTTGCGCTGGCCGCCGTGCTGTGGGGTGTGGTGGGCATGCTGGTGGGAGTCGTCATTGCCGCCCAGCTGGCATGGCCTGACCTCAATCTGGGCATTCCCTGGCTGAGCTACGGGCGGCTGCGCCCGCTGCACACGAATGCCGTCATCTTCGCCTTCGGCGGCTGCGCGCTGTTCGCGACCAGCTACCACGTGGTGCAGCGCACCGGCCAGACGCGGCTGTTCGCGCCGGGCCTGGCGTGGTTCCACTTCTGGTGCTGGCAGCTGGTTGTCGTGGCCGCGGCCATCACGCTGCCGCTGGGCATCACGCGCGGCAAGGAATACGCCGAACTGGAGTGGCCCATAGCCGTGCTGATCACCATCGCCTGGGTGGCCTACGCCATCGTCTTCTTCGGCACCGTGGGGCGCCGCAAGATCCGCCACATCTACGTGGCCAACTGGTTCTTCGGCGCCTTCATCATCGCCGTCGCGCTGCTGCACCTGGTCAACGGCGCGGTGCTGCCGGTCAGCTTCTGGAAGAGTTATTCCGCCTACGCCGGCGTGCAGGACGCGATGGTGCAGTGGTGGTACGGCCATAACGCGGTGGGCTTCTTCCTGACTGCCGGCTTCCTCGGGATGATGTATTACTACATCCCCAAGCAGGCCGAGCGGCCCGTCTACAGCTACCGCCTGTCCATCGTCCACTTCTGGGCGCTGATCTTCACCTACATGTGGGCGGGTCCGCACCACCTGCACTACACGGCGCTGCCGGACTGGGCGCAGAGCGTGGGCATGATCTTCAGCCTGGTGCTGCTGGCGCCCAGCTGGGGCGGCATGATCAACGGCGTCATGACGCTGTCGGGCGCCTGGCACAAGCTGCGTGACGACCCCATCCTGAAGTTCCTCATCGTCGCACTGTCGTTCTACGGCATGTCGACCTTCGAGGGTCCGATGATGTCGATCAAGACGGTCAACGCGCTGTCGCACTACACCGACTGGACGGTGGGCCATGTGCACAGCGGCGCGCTGGGCTGGGTGGGCCTGATCTCCATGGGCTCGCTGTACCACCTGATCCCGCGCATGTATGGCCGCACCGAGATGTACTCCAAGCGTGCCATCGAGCTGCACTTTTGGATCGCGACGCTCGGCATCGTGCTCTACATCGCCGCGATGTGGATCGCCGGTGTCATGCAGGGCCTGATGTGGCGCGCGGTCAACCCCGACGGCACGCTGGTCTACACCTTCGTCGAGAGTGTCAAGGCGACCTGGCCCTTCTACGTGATCCGCCTGGGCGGCGGCCTGCTCTACCTCGCCGGCATGGGCGTCATGAGCTGGAACGTCATCAAGACGGTGCAGGCCGGCCACGTGCAGCCTGCGCGCATCCCGACCGCCGCGCTGGCCCACGCCTGAAGGAGATTTCATGAGCAACAACACCCAAGCCGTCTCCGGCCACCAGCGCATCGAGACCAGCAACCTGCTGATGATCGTGCTGGTGCTGCTGACCGTGCTGGTCGGCGGCGTCGTGGAGATCTTGCCGCTGTTCTTCCAGCGCTCCACCACGCAGGCTGCGCCCGGTCTCAAGCCCTACACGGCGCTGCAACTTGCCGGGCGAGACATCTACCTGCGCGAGGGGTGCTACAACTGCCACTCGCAGATGATCCGCCCGCTCGCCGCCGAGACGCTGCGCTATGGCAAGTACTCCACCGCGGGCGAGTTCGTCTACGACCACCCCTTTCAGTGGGGCAGCAAGCGCACCGGTCCCGACCTGCACCGCGTGGGCGGCAAGTACAGCGACGACTGGCACCGCATCCACCTGAACAACCCGCGCGACGTGGTTCCCGAGTCCAACATGCCCGCCTACTCTTGGCTTGAGAAGTCGCCCGTGGACGCAGCCGGCATGCCGGTGCGCCTGGCCGCGATGCGCACGCTGGGCGTGCCCTACACCGAGGACGAGATCAAGTCCTCGGCCCAGGACGTGGCGGGCAAGACCGAGCTCGACGCGCTGGTGGCCTATCTGCAGGTGCTCGGCACCGCGAACAAGTAAGGAGCCCGGACCATGGGCATCAACGAACTCCGTGTGGCCGTGACCCTGGTGTCGCTGGCCGTCTTCGTCGGCATCATCGCCTGGGCCTGGCGCGGCCGCTTCGACGATGCTGCGCGCCTGCCGTTTGAAGGAGACGAGCAATGAGCGACTTCTTCAGCAGCGGCTGGTCCCTCTTCGTCGCCATCGCCACCATCGGCGGCCTGGTTCTGTGCGGCATCCTTCTCATCGTCGCGAGCCGCCGCCAGGTCATGGCCGCAGACAACACGACGGGCCATGTCTGGGACGAGGACCTGCGCGAGCTGAACAACCCGCTGCCGGCCTGGTGGATGGGGCTGTTCGTGCTCACCATCGTCTTCTCGGGCGTCTACCTGGCCCTCTACCCGGGCCTGGGCAGCGAGGCCGGCAAGCTGGGCTGGACCAGCCTCGGCGAGCATGCGGCCGACACCGCCAAGGCGCGCGCCGCGATGGCGCCGATCTACGCCGCTTTCGATGGGATGACGCCCGAGCAGCTGGCCAGGGACCCCAAGGCCCATGCCATCGGCGAGCGGCTGTTCGCCAACAACTGCGCGCAATGCCATGGCGCCGACGCCAAGGGCTCCAAGGGCTTCCCCAACCTGACTGACAACGACTGGCTGTGGGGCGGCACGCCCGAGGCCATCACGGAGACCATCACCAAGGGCCGCGAAGGCAATATGCCGCCCATGGCGGCGGCGGTCGGTAGCAGCGAGGACGTGCGCAACGTCGCCCACTATGTGCTGTCGCTGTCTGGAAGCCCGCACAACCCGCTCTACGCGCAGCTCGGCAAGCCCAAGTTCGTCGTCTGCGCGGCCTGCCACGGCCCGGGCGGCCAGGGCAACCAGGCCCTGGGGGCGCCTAACCTCAGCGACAAGATCTGGCTGCACGGCTGGGGCGAGGAGGCTGTCATGGCCATGATCAACAACGGCAAGCACAACGTGATGCCGGCCCATGGCGAGCGCCTGACGCCCGAGCAGATCCGCGTGCTGGCGGCCTATGTCTGGGGCCTGTCGCAACCACAGAGCGTTGCTGCCGCCCGTTGATCCCGATGCCCGATTCAACCGCGACCGGCCCGGGTGACGCCACCCAGGTCATCCGTCTCTACCGGTCGGAGGACAAGATCCATCCGCGAGCGGTGGACGGCTTCTACGCCCGCTGGCGCTGGGCCTTCGTCGCGCTGACACAGGCGGTGTTCTACGGCCTGCCGTGGCTGGCCTGGGGCGACCGGCAGGCCGTGCTTTTCGACCTGGAGGCCCGGCGCTTCTACATCTTCGGCCTAGTGCTCTACCCGCAGGACTTCGTGTACCTCACGGCCCTGCTGATGATCTCGGCCTTCGGCCTGTTCCTGTTCACCGCCGTCGCCGGACGGCTGTGGTGCGGCTTTGCCTGCCCGCAGACCGTCTACACCGAGATCTTCATGTGGGTGGAGCACTGGTTCGAGGGTGACCGCAATGCGCGGCTGCGGCTGACCAAGGCGCCCTGGTCCCTGGACAAGCTCTGGCGCAAGACCGGCAAGCAGCTGGTCTGGATCGCGTTGGGCCTGTGGACCGGCTTCACCTTCGTCGGCTACTTCACGCCCATCCACGTGCTGGCCCGCGAGGTGCTCGCCTTCGGCCTGGGGCCGTGGGAGAGCTTCTGGGTGCTGTTCTACGGCTTCGCCACCTACGGCAACGCAGGCTACATGCGCGAGCAGGTCTGCAAGTACATGTGTCCCTACGCGCGCTTCCAGAGCGCGATGTTCGACCGCGACACGCTGATCGTCAGCTACGACCCGGTGCGCGGCGAGCCGCGCGGCAACAACGCCAAGCGTGGCAGGAAGGGCGAGGCGCGCGCCACCCCGCTGGGCGACTGCATAGACTGCGGCCTGTGCGTGCAGGTCTGCCCCACCGGCATCGACATTCGCGACGGCCTGCAGTACGAATGCATCAGCTGCGCCGCCTGCGTCGACGTCTGCAACGGCGTCATGGACAAGATGGCCACGCCGCGCGGCCTGATCCGCTTCGACACCGAGAACGGCCTGGAGCAGCGCCTGAGCCGCGCCCAGCGCTGGCGGCGCGTGCTGCGGCCGCGCGTGCTGATCTACACCGGCGTGCTGCTGCTCATTTGCACGGCGCTGCTTTGGAGCCTGGCGTCTCGACATGGTTTTCGCGTCGACGTGGTGCGCGACCGCGCCGCTCTGGCCCGCCTGGTCGAGGACGGCTGGGTGGAGAACGTCTACCGGCTGCAGGTCATGAACGCGACCGAAGCGCCGCAGCAGTACCGCATCGAGGCCGACGGCCTGCCCGGCCTGGTGCTGACCCGGGCCACGACCGTGGACCTGGGCCCGGCCGAGGCACGCTGGGTCGCGGTGGCACTGCGCATGCCCCCGGAAAGTGCCGGCCGGCTCAAGCCCGGTGCCCACCCCATGCAATGGCGCGTCAGCCGCATCGGTGCGGGTGCCGGCGAGAGCGTCGTCGAGAAATCCACCTTCGTGCTGCCGCGCTGACGGCGAGGAGAAGCCCATGTCCGCAGTGAAACCCGAATCCGCCTGGCGCGAGCCCATGGTGTGGCTGGTGGCCGGAGGCCCGGCCGCCGTCGTCGTCGCCAGCTTCCTGACGCTGGCGCTGGCGATCAAGCATCCCGACCCGCCGCTGGACCTGCATCCCACGGCGCAGCGCGCAGCGGACGACGCCGAGCCGGCCGACGTGCGTGCGCAGTCCGGCGACATGCCGGCAATGCTGGGCCGCAATCACGCCACGACCGGCACTGCCGCCGGAGCCAAGCGGTGAACGGCGGGCCCGGCCCTTCGCGCATCGCGCGCTTCGCGATGGCGGCGGCCTGGTCGTCCTTTCTCGCGGCTGGCGTGCTGGAGCTGCTGGTGTTCGCTGTGGTCGACCCCGGCGAGCTGCGCTGGTTCGGCGCCACGCCGGTGGCGCTGTCGGTGCAGGCTGTCTACACGGTCGGCTTCCTGATCTTCTGGGGCGTGAGCGCGCTGGGCGCCAGCCTGGCACTGCTGCTCGCCAGCCTGCCGGCGGACGAGGTCAGGCCTGCAGCTCGCGCGCCGGGCTGGCCTCGCTAGGATCTGCTGCGCTGTCCGCCACGACGCGCGCATGCCGGTCATGGGTCCAGTAGGCCCAGGCCCAGTCCAGCAGCACGACGAAGCGGTTGCGGAAGCCGATCAGGAAGTACACGTGGGCGAACAGCCAGAACAGCCAGGCCGGATAGCCTGAGAAGCGCAGCGGACCGGCCGGCGTGCCGAGGTCGACGACGGCGCTGTTGCGCCCTATGGTGGCGAGGTTGCCGTAGTCGCGGTAGCGGAAGGGCAGGGCGGCCTGGTCGCGCAGCCGGCGCACGATGTTGGCCGCGGCGTGGCGGCCCATCTGCTTGGCGCCGGGTGAGACGCCGGGTACCGCCTTGGGTTCCCGGCCCGGCACATGGCTGTGCGCGGCGGCGAGGTCGCCGATGACCTGGATGGCGGGGAAGCCCGGCACGCTCAGGTCAGGCTCGACGACGACACGGCCGGCGCGGTCCAGCGAGCAGCCGGTGGCCTCGGCCAGCGCTTGGCCCAGCTTCGAGGCGGCCACTCCGGCGGCCCAGACGATGCAGCGGCTGTGCAGGCGCTCTGCACCGGCGGCTGTCGTGATGTCCAGCCCGTGAGCATCGATGCCGGTCACGCGGGCACCCAGGCGTACCTCCACGCCCAGCGCCGCCAGCTGCTCGCGGGCGCGCTCGCTCAAGGCCTCGGGCATGGCCTGCAGCACGCGTGGACTGCCCTCCACGAGCAGCACGCGCGCCTGGCGCGGGTCGATGCGGCGGAACTCGCCGGGCAGCGTGTGCCGTGCGATCTCGGCGAAGGTGCCGGCCAGCTCGACGCCGGTGGGTCCGCCGCCGACGACGACGAACTGCAGCAGCGCCGCCCGCATCGCCGGGTCATCCTCGCGCTCTGCGGCCTCGAAGGCCAGCAGCACGCGGCGGCGGATCTCGAAGGCGTCCTGCAGCGTCTTCAGGCCCGGCGCGAACGCAGCCCAGTCGTCGCGGCCGAAATAGCTGTGGGTGGCGCCAGCGGCGACGATAAGGTGGTCCCAGCGAAGCTGCGAGCCGTCCTCCAGCGTGGCCGTGCGGGCCCGGGCGTCGAGGGCGACGACCTCGCCCAGCAGCGTCGTCACGTTGGGCTGGTGCCGGAACAGGTGGCGGATGGGCGCCGCGATGGACGGCGCCGACAGCCCCGCCGTGGCCACCTGGTAGAGCAGGGGCTGGAAAAGGTGGTGGTTGGTCTTGTCGACGACGGTGATGTCGACGTCGGCGGCACGCAGCGCGCGCGCCGCCTCCAGGCCGCCGAAGCCGCAGCCGATGATGAGGACTTGGGGACGCATGGGACCATCCTACGCCTTGGAATGCTGCGCCGCAGCATCGGCGTATTGCCCCTGGGCGGAGCCCGGTTGCCTGGCGCTGCAAAGACGGCCTGCTCCTACGCGGTCAGCGCGGCCGTCCTCCTAGGATGCGGCGCGTCCGCGCGCGCCTTCCTCGATGCCCCAGCCCCACCTCGCCACCGCCTCCTCGTCGATCGCTGCGACCGCGTCCCAGTCTTCGCCGGATCCGGCCCGCCCGCGCGCCGGCCGGCTGCGTGGCCTGTCCTTCCACCAATGCCTGCTGGCGGCCTTCCTGCTCATCACGGCGGTGCTCGGTGGCGCGGCGGCGCAGGCGATGTTCGCCCTGGAGCACGTCGCGCTGCAGGGCCGGCAGGCCTCGCAGGACGCCGCCGGACTGAGCGCCCAGGTGCAGCGCCTGGCCGAGCGTACCGTGGCCATGGAGCGCAGTGCACGCCAGTTCCTGGTGCTGGACGACATCAGCCTGCGCGACCGCTATCAGGCCGCCTGGGCCGACGCCCGCGCCACGCAGGCGGCGCTGGTCCAGCTGATGGGCGATGCGGCCGCGCAGCCCTTGCTGGCCGAATGGATGAGCCAGGCCGAGGCGGCCTGGGAGGTGCTGCAGGGCACCGGCCCGGCGCTTGCCCGTGGCGCCGCGCTGAAGCAGCTGACGCCGCTGTTCGTCCGCCTGCATCGCCTCAACGAGCTGCTGGCCGAGCACAGCCAACTGGCCATGGACCGGCGCGGTGACGCCGTACTGGCGGAGCTGGAGCAGCAGCGGCGCCTCATCAGCGGCCTGGTGCTGGGCGCCATCGCGCTGGCCGGCCTGCTGGCCCTGGGCTTCGGTCATTGGCTGCTGCGGCCGCTGGCCCATGTGGAGGCCGCCATAGGTCGCATGGGCGACAACCGTCTCGACGAGCCCATCGCCATCGGCGGTCCGGCCGACCTGCGCCGGCTCGGCCGCCAACTGGACTGGCTGCGCCAGCGGCTGGTGACGCTGGAGTCCGACAAGACGCGCTTCGTGCGCCACATCTCGCACGAACTGAAGACGCCCATGGCCTCCATCCGCGAGGGTGCAGCGCTGCTGCGCGACGGCGTGGCCGGGCCGCTGACGCCGGACCAGTCCGAGATCGTGCGCATACTCGGCGACAACAGCATGGCCTTGCAGCGCCAGATCGAGGACCTGCTGAGCTACCAGACGCTGGCCTCGGACTCGCAACAGTTGCAGCGCTGTGCCACCGACCTGCCGGCGCTGCTGGCCCGCGTCGTCGACGACCAGCGGCTGCTGTGGCAGGCGCGCGGGCTGGACGTGCGCGTCGAGTCCCGGCCCTGCACGGCCCTCGTCGACGGCGAGAAGCTGGGCATGGTGCTGGCCAACCTGCTCGCCAACGCGGTGCGCTTCAGCCCGCCGGGCGGGCGCATCACGCTGGCGCTGGAGCAGGGCGACGGCAAGGTCCGCATCGATTGCGCGGACGCCGGCCCCGGCGTGGCTCCCGAGGATTCCGGCCGCGTCTTCGATCCCTTCTACCAAGGCCGCAACCAGGCGCCCGGCGCGCGCCGCGGCAGCGGCCTCGGCCTGTCCATCGTGCGCGAGATCGTGCAGGCGCATGGCGGCAGCTGCCGCCTGCTGCCCGCTGAGCGCGGCGCCCATTTCCGGATCGAGATTCCCCATGCGACCTGAGCGACGACTGCCCATCCTGGCCCTGCTGCTGCTCGCGGCCTGCCAGACCCCGGCCCCGCTGCCGGAGCCGGCACCGCCGCCACCCCTGCCGGTCTGCCCCGCGCCGCCGCCGGCGCCCGAAGCTGGGGACTTGCAGGCCTTGCTGGCCTATGCGCAGGACTTGCACAAGGCCCTGGCCTTCAGCCAGGGCCGCGGCGGCGCCGAACTGGCCCAGGCCACGGCGCAGCTGGAGCTCGCCGCCAGCGCGACCGAGCCGCAGATCGAGCCGCTGAAGCCGCTGGCCACGCTGCTGGCGGCGCGCCTGGCCGAGCAGCGCCGGTTGCAGGACAACGTCGACAAGCTGACCCAGCAACTGCGCGACAGCCAGCGCCGCAACGAGCAGCTCAATGAAAAGCTTGAGGCATTGAAAGCCATCGAGCAGACCCTCCCCGTCAAGCGCTGAAGAGTCCCACATGACGACCCAAGCCACCCTGCTGCTGGTCGACGACGACGCCGACCTGCTGCGCCTGATGACGATGCGGCTCAGCGCCGCCGGCCACGTGGTTCAGGCCGTCTCCAGCGCCGAGGCTGCGCTGGCGCAACTCGCCGTTCGGCTGCCGTCGCTCGTCATCACCGACGTCCGCCTGCCGGGCATGGACGGCCTGGCGCTGTTCGACGAGGTGCGCGCCCGCCACCCGTCGCTGCCGGTCATCCTGCTCACGGCCCATGGCAGCATTCCCGACGCGGTGGAGGCGACGACGCGCGGCGCCCATGCCTACCTGACCAAGCCCTTCGATGGCCAGGAGCTGATGGCCAAGATCAACCGCGCGCTGCTGCTCAACGCACCGGGCCCCGCGGCCTTCGATGGCGACGGCGCCTGGCGCCGCGAGATCATCAGCCGCAGCCCGCGCATGGCGGAGGTGCTGGCCGAGGCGCGGCTGGTGGCGGCCACCGACGCCAGCGTGCTGATCGCCGGGGACAGCGGCACCGGCAAGGAGTTGCTGGCCCGAGCCATCCACAATGCCAGCCCGCGCGCGGCGCGGCCCTTCGTCGCCGTGAACTGCGCGGCAATTCCCGAGGCGTTGCTGGAGTCCGAGCTGTTCGGCCACGTGAAGGGCGCCTTCACCGGCGCGCAGGGCCACCGCCAGGGTCTGATCCCGGCCGCGCAGGGCGGCACAGTCTTCCTCGACGAGATCGGCGACATGCCGCTGGCGCTGCAGGTCAAGCTGCTGCGGGTGCTGCAGGAGCGTGTGGTGAGGCCCGTGGGCAGCAACGAGGCGGTGGTGGTGGACGTGCGCGTGCTTTCAGCCACCCATCGGGACCTCGATCTGGCGATGGCCGAGGGGCAGTTCCGCCCGGACCTCTTCTACCGGCTCAACGTCGTCAAGCTCGGGCTGCCGCCGCTGGCCGAGCGGCGCGAGGACATAGCGCTGCTGGCCCAGCACTTCCTTCTGGCGTTGGCCCAGCGACACCGCAAGCCGGTCAAGGGCTTCGCGCCCGAGGCACTGGAGGCGCTGGTGACGGCGCCCTGGCCAGGCAACGTGCGCCAGCTCTACAACGTCGTCGAGCAGGTCTGCGTGCTGGCCACGGCGGCGCTGGTGTCGCTGGCCCAGGTGCAGCGCGCGCTGCAGATGCCGGCGGCCGAGGTGCTGAACTACCAGCATGCCAAGCAGCGCTTCGAGCGCGACTACCTGAACCAGCTGCTCATGCTCACGTCCGGCCATGTCGCCGAGGCGGCGCGGCTGGCCGATCGCAACCGCACCGAGTTCTACCGGCTGATGCAGAAGCACGGGCTCGATCCGCAGCTGTTCCGCGGCGATGCGCCGGGGGCGGCGTCGGATTCCGGCGACAGAAAACTGTCAGGCGAATCAAGCACTTAGCAGGCTGTGCCGCCGGGCTGTCGCCACCCGGCGACAAAAACGCTCCGCGCCACCGGCCCAGCTGCGCACCGGGCGCGCGACGCGACCTCAAGTGATTGATGTGCAACGGATTTCCGTAGCTGGCACGGCTGTTGCGTAGAACTGGTCCGTGGTGCCATCCGGCATCGCTTCCGTTTCAAGCATCTTCAGGAGATCTGCCATGCAACAAGCATCCACCATCGCCCGCCTGCTGTCCGCCGTCCTGATGGCGACGGTCGCCACCGTGTCGTTCGCCGCCGAGCCCGTTGCCGCGCCAGCCCAGCAGGCCGCGCCGGCCAGCGACGACGCGGCCGTCGCCGCCCAGGCCGCTGCGGCGCTGCAGCAGGACAAGGATCTGCAGGCCCTGCCGCTGACCGTCAGCAGCGCAGGCGGCGGCGTCATCGTCGTGAAGGGCGCAGCGCCCAGCGCCGAACTGGCGCAGAAGGCCATCAAGCTCGCGCAGGCCGTGCCGGGCGTGAAGGAAGTGCGCAACGAGATCAAGGTCGGCTGACCCCCGCCGCCCTTCGATGCCCTGGCCCTGCGAGCCCCCGCAGGGCCTTTTCGCTTTGGGGCTGGCAGTATCTGGCTGGTGCACAAGGATGCAGAAAACATCCTGTAAATCAATTGGTCATTGGATATTTTGTGTCGCGGCTCAGGGCTTTGTGCAGCGGGCTGTGTTCGTCGCGGCTTTGGCTGGGGGCGGTCGTTCGCTGTCTTGCTAGGTCGGTGAGCGCTTGTTACGCGATTAAATTGTTATTAATCAATGGTTTATGGGTCGTGTCATACTTAGGTCGACAAGCGGAATCTGCAGCCATGTACATCGTGAACCGCCTCAGGCGCTCCCTGGCGAATCGCAACGCCGATGTCTTCCTGCGCGCAGAGTTCGACTCCTTCGGGAGTACTGCGCAAGTCAATCGAGCGCTCGCTGAGCTTCGGAACAAGGGTGTGCTGGTCAAGCTTGGGGTCGGTGTGTACGCCAAAGCCAAGCCAAGCGTGCTTTCCGGCAAGCCGATTCCGGTGAAGCCGCTCGAGGTCTTGGCGCCAGAGATCCTGAAAAAGCTCGGTGTCCAGACGTGCCAGTCGCGTCAGACTCGCGATTACAACGCGGGCATCAGCACCCAGATTCCCTCTGGCGTCGTCATCAACACAGGCAAACGCCGCATCCAGCGCAAGTTGGGCTTTAACGGCAGGCTGGTTCAATACGAGCGGGCATGAGGGTGCTTGCGAACGATCGCGTCGAGCTGATCGAAGCGCTGGTTGCCGAATAGGACCTCGGCGGCATCACCATGTCGCTGCTTGAGAAGGACGAACACCTGACGGACGCTCTCCGTGCTGTATTTGCCTGGCACTTCGGATGCGCAGAGCCGCATTTCGATGAGGCCTTCGCTTCATTCCAAGAGGTTGCAAGTCGGCTACTGGCTGGCCGATATGCGGCGCAATGCTGCGAGCGTCGCCGTCGCCCTCGGGGCAGACCGGGCGAAGGCCCGCCTCAACAAGCGCTGTTGTTTACCAGCGCCTGCAGCCCCGCCTGATCGAGGATGCGCAACTGGCGCTGCTTGACCTCCATCAGCCCATCCTCCTGGAACTTGGAGAAGGTGCGGCTGACGGTCTCCAGCTTGAGCCCCAGGTAGCTGCCGATCTCCTCGCGCGTCATGCGCAGCACCAGGCTGGACGACGAGAAACCGCGCGCCTGCAGGCGTTGCGTCAGGTTCAGCAGGAAAGCCGCGAGGCGCTCCTCGGCGCGCATGTTGCCCAGCAGAAGCATGACGCCATGGTCGCGCACGATCTCGCGGCTCATGATCTTGTGGAACTGATGCTGCAGCACAGTGAACTCGCGCGACAGCTCCTCCAGGTCACGGTACTGGATCACGCAGACGGAGGAGTCCTCCAACGCGACAGCGTCGCAGTGGTGGTGGTCGCTGCTGATACCGTCCAGCCCCAGCAGCTCGCCGGCCATCTGGAAGCCGGTGACCTGGTCACGGCCGTCCTCGCTGCCGATGCGGGTTTTGAAGAAGCCGGTGCGCACAGCGTACAGCGCCTCGAAGCGGTCGCCGTTGCGGAACAGGTGGTCGCCGCGCGGCACGCTGCGGCGCTTCTCCACCAAGCCGTCGAGTCTCTGCAGCTCGGCCGGGTTCAGGCCCACGGGCAGGCAGAGTTCGCGCAGGTTGCAGCTGGCGCAGGCCACCCGCAGCGGCTCCAGCGTGGCGGAGCAGGGCCGTGCCGGCCTCTCGGCGGAGGTCGGCACGCTCATCGGACGAGGCGGTGTGGTCAGCATGAAAGGCATTGTTTGCGGCGGCACCCGCCATGGCCTTGACCTGGATCAACGCCCGGCCCGGTGGGCGCCGGCACAGTGGCAGCATGCCTGCTGTCACAGACCGCCCCATCGACGCCGACCTGCTGCGCCGCCACGACGTCGCCGGCCCGCGCTACACGTCCTATCCCACGGCCGACCGCTTCGTCGAGGCCCACCAGGCGCCCCAGCATCTGCAGGCGCTGCGCCAGCGCGGCACGCTGCAGCCGCTGTCGGTCTATGTTCACATCCCTTTCTGCGAGCAGCTCTGCTACTACTGCGCCTGCAACAAGATCATCACCAAGCACCATGAGCGCGCCCAGCCCTATCTGGCGGCCCTGGAGGTGGAGATGGACCTCGTTGCCGAAGCGCTGGGCGGCCCGGCGCCGGTGTCGCAGCTGCACCTGGGGGGCGGCTCGCCGACCTTTCTCTCGGACACCGAGCTGACGGGGCTGATGGATGCGCTTAGGCAGCGCTTCAAGCTGCTGCCGGGTGCCGAGCTGTCCATCGAGGTGGACCCGCGCACGGTGGATGCCTCGCGGCTGGCGCATCTGCGCGCGCTGGGCTTCAACCGCCTGTCCTTCGGCGTGCAGGACTTCGACCCCTCCGTGCAGAAGGCCGTGCACCGGGTGCAGCCGCTGGCGTCCGTCGCGGCGCTGATGCGCGCCGCGCGCGAGCTGGGCTTCGCGTCCATCAGCGTGGACCTGATCTACGGCCTGCCGCTGCAGACCCCGTCCTCCTTCGCCCGCACCATCGCGCAGGTGGCCGAGCTGCGTCCGGACCGCATCGCGATGTATGCCTATGCCCATCTGCCGCAGCGCTTCAAGCCGCAGCGCCGCATCGTGGCCGAGCTGCTGCCGCCAGCCGGCGACAAGCTGGCCATGCTGTCCGGCGCCATCAGCGCGCTGCTGGGCGAGGGCTACGCCTACATCGGCATGGACCATTTCGCGCTGCCCGACGACCCGCTGGCCGTCGCCAAGCGACAGGGCCTGCTGCACCGCAACTTCCAGGGGTATTCGACGCAGCCGGACTGCGACCTCGTGGGCCTGGGCGTGTCGGCCATCAGCCGCATCGGCGCCACCTATGCGCAGAACGCCAAGACGCTGGTCGAGTACGACGACACGCTGCGCCAGCGCCAGCTGCCTGTACAGCGCGGACTGGCGTTGACGCGCGACGACCTGCTGCGCCGCGCCGTCATCATGGCGCTGATGTGCCAGGGGCGGCTGGAGTTCGAGTCCATCGCCGCGTCCTACCTCGTCGACGTGCCCGGCTATTTCGCCGCCGAGCTGGCGCGGCTGGCCCCGCTGGCGGAGCAGGGTCTCGTCATCATGGAGCCGGGCGCCATCCAGCTCACGCCGCTGGGCTGGTACTTCGTGCGCGCCGTCGCGATGGTGTTCGACCGCTACTGCCAGAGCGACGCCAGCCGCGAGCGCTTCTCCAAGATCCTCTGAGGCGGCATCCGGTGGATGCCGCGCTGATCATCTCCGCCACGCTGATGGGCCTGGCCGGCATGCCGCATTGCGCGGCCATGTGCAGCGCGCCTTGCGCGCTGGCGGGCGGCAAGCGGCCGGTGAAGCTGCTGGCCGGGCGAGTGCTGGGCTATACGGCCGGCGGCGCCCTCGCGGCGGCGTCGGCCGACGCGCTGGCGCGCGCCTCGCAGGGGGCCGCGCTGCTGCAGCCGGTCTGGGCGCTGCTGCAGGCGGCGCTGCTGCTGCTGGGCCTGACGCTGCTGGTCCGCGGGCGCATGCCGGTCTGGCTGGGCGCGCTGAACTGGCGCCCCAAGCCCAGCCGTGCCTTCGTCACCGGGATGGCCTGGGTTGTCATGCCGTGCGGGCTGCTGCATGCGGCGCTGCTGCTGGCGGGCCTGTCCGGCTCGGTGGCCGGTGGTGCCGCCGCCATGGCCGGCTTTGCGCTGGCCAGCACGCCGGGCCTGGTGGTGGCGCCCTTGTGGCGGGCGCGGTTGCTCAAGCGCGGCGCAGGCGGGGAGATGCTGGCCCTGCGCCTGGCCGGCATGGCCCTGGTGCTGGGCGCGGCCTGGGCCCTGGGACATGGGGTTTGGCAGCGGGTCATGCTGGCCTGCTGACGCGGCAAAATCGCCGCGTTCGTTTTTCTCTCGTCTCTCGCGAAAGCCCCCCAGCCATGTACCAGCACATCACGGTGCCCGAAGGCGGCCAGAAGATCACGGTCAATGCCGACTTCTCGCTCAACGTGCCCGACCAGCCCATCGTTCCCTATATCGAGGGCGACGGCACCGGCCTCGACGTCACGCCGGTCATGCTGAGGGTGGTGGATGCGGCCGTGGCCAAGGCCTACGGCGGCGCCCGCAAGATCCACTGGATGGAGATCTACGCCGGCGAGAAGAGCACGCGGGTCTACGGCCCCGACATCTGGCTGCCGCAGGAGACGCTGAAGGCCGTCAAGGAGTACATCGTCTCCATCAAGGGGCCGCTGACCACCCCGGTGGGTGGCGGCATCCGCTCGCTGAACGTGACGTTGCGCCAGGAACTGGACCTCTACGTCTGCCTGCGCCCCGTGCGCTACTTCGACGGCGTGCCCAGCCCAGTGAAGGAGCCCCACAGGGTCGACATGGTCATCTTCCGCGAGAACTCGGAGGACATCTACGCCGGCATCGAGTACGAGGCTGGCAGCGACCAGGCAGCCAAGCTGATCCGCTTCCTGCGGGATGAGATGGGCGTCAGCAAGATCCGTTTCCCTGAGACCTCGGGCATAGGCGTCAAGCCGGTGTCGCGCGAGGGCACGGAGCGGCTGGTGCGCAAGGCCATCCAGTACGCCATCGACAACAACAAGCCCAGCGTGACCATCGTGCACAAGGGCAACATCATGAAGTTCACGGAAGGCGCCTTCCGTGACTGGGCCTATGCGCTGGCTCAGAAGGAGTTCGGCGCCCAGCCGATAGACGGCGGTCCCTGGTGCCGCGTGAAGAATCCGAAGACGGGCAAGGACATCACCATCAAGGACGTCATCGCCGACGCCTTCCTGCAGCAGATCATCCTGCGCCCTGCCGAGTACAGCGTCATCGCCACGCTGAACCTGAACGGCGACTACATCTCGGACGCGCTGGCCGCGCAGGTGGGCGGCATCGGCATCGCGCCGGGCGCGAACATGAGCGATTCCATCGCGATGTTCGAGGCCACGCACGGCACGGCGCCCAAGTACGCCGGCAAGGACTATGTGAACCCCGGCTCGCTGATCCTGTCCGCCGAGATGATGCTGCGGCACATGGGCTGGATCGAGGCGGCCGACCTCATCATCAGCGCGATGGAAAAGGCGGTGCTGAGCAAGAAGGTGACCTACGACTTCGCGCGACTGATGGACGGCGCGACGCAGGTGTCGTGCTCAGGGTTCGGGCAGGTGATGATCGACCAGATGTGATCGGCCTCGCCGGCCTGGCGAGATGAAGAAGCACTCGTCCAGGCACAGGAAGAAGTCCAGCTTGCGGGCGTCTGGCGTGTCGATGCCGCAGGCGGGCCACAGCTGCGCCTGGACGTCGCGCCCGAACTCGGCCAGGCAGTTCCACAGGATGGCCAGGTCCTGGTAGCGGTCGGCCACGCCCAGCCGGCCCAGATCGATCAGGCCGGTGATGCGGAAATCCTCGTCGAGCAGGATGTTGTCGAGCGAGTAGTCGCCGTGGGTCACGACCGGATCGATTGCCAGCGGCAGCAGGCTTTGCAAGGACCGCCAAACTGCGTCGGGCGTCCAGCCCTGGCGGGCGTCGTCGAAATCGTCGGCGTCGATCAACCCCGCGTCCAGGCGCTGGCGCGCCAGCGCGAGGCGTTGCTCCAGGGGCGACTGGAAGGGGCAGTGCAACGCAGGCAACGCATGCAGGCGGGCCAGGCCCCGGGCCAACTCCGCCACGATCTGCGGCGCCCGGTCCGGACGTCGTTGCAGCCATTCATGGGCGGTGAGGCCGGGGACGGCCTGCGTGAGCAGCCAGGCCTGGTGCCCGGTGCATTCGAAATGCACCAGCGGGGCTGCGGGCATCCGGCCGGCCAACCAGCGCAGCCGGGCCATCTCGTCGGCCAGCGCCTGCGCCGTCTGGGCACGGCCCTGTTTGAGGTACAGGTCCGGCTCGCCAGGGCGCTGCAGCCGGTAGACCGCCGCCCCGGCCTCGCCGACGAGGTTGCGGCGCCAGCGGACGCCGTCGAGCCGGGCGGCCAGGCCTGGGGGCAGGGCGGGCGGTCGTGCGGCCTTTTCGCGGCCTGGCGTCACGGGCAGGGCAGGGGGATGTCGCGTCATCGGGTGGGTCTTGCGCGGCGGGCTCGCTGCCAGGGTGGGACGGCGTCGCAGATGGGGGCAACGCCTGTCGTGCGAGCGGGCCGAGAGGGCCGCTGCGGCCAAAAAAATGGGGCGCCATGGCGCCCCGTGTCCTTGGAGGTCGGCGATCAGCCGGCGAGCGAAGCCAGCGCCGCGTTGAACGTCGCGCTCGGGCGCATCACCTGGTCCAGCTTGACCGTGTCCGGCAGGAAGTAGCCGCCGATGTCGGTGGGCTTGCCTTGCACGGCCTTAAGCTCGTTGGCGATCTTGGCCTCGTTGGCGGTCAGCGCCTCGGCCGCGGGCTTGAAGCGGGCGGCCAGCTCGGCGTCCTCCGTCTGCGCGGCCAGCTCCTGGGCCCAGTACAGCGTCAGGTAGAAGTGGCTGCCGCGGTTGTCGATCTCGCCGGTCTTGGGGCTGGGGCCCTTGCCGTTGTCCAGCAGCTTGCCGGTGGCGGCGTCCAGGGCCTTGGCGAGCACCTTGGCCTTGGCGTTGCCGGTCTTGATGCCCAGCTCCTCCAGGCTCACGGCCAGCGCGAGGAACTCGCCCAGCGAATCCCAGCGCAGGTGGTTCTCCTCCACCAGCTGCTGCACGTGCTTGGGCGCCGAGCCGCCGGCGCCGGTCTCGTACATGCCACCACCGGCCATCAGCGGCACGATGGACAGCATCTTGGCCGAGGTGCCCAGTTCCATGATGGGGAACAGGTCGGTCAAGTAGTCGCGCAAGATGTTGCCGGTGGCGCTGATGGTGTCCAGGCCACGGACGACGCGCTCCAGCGTGTAGCGCATCGCGCGCACCTGGCTCATGATCTGGATGTCCAGGCCAGTCGTGTCGTGCTCGTGCAGGTACATCTTGACCTTGGTGATCAGCTGGGCCTCGTGCGGGCGGTAGGCGTCCAGCCAGAACACCACCGGCATGCCGGAGTTGCGCGCACGGTTGACGGCGAGCTTGACCCAGTCGCGGATGGCGGCGTCCTTGCACTGGCACATGCGCCAGATGTCGCCCTGCTCGACGTTCTGGCTCATCAGCACCTCGCCGGTAGCCAGGTCCGTGATGTTGGCGACACCGTCCTCGGGGATCTCGAAGGTCTTGTCGTGCGAGCCGTATTCCTCGGCCTGCTGGGCCATCAGGCCCACGTTGGGCACGGTGCCCATGGTGCGCGGGTCGAAGGCGCCGTGCCACTTGCAGAAGTTGATCATCTCCTGGTAGATGCGGGCGAAGGTCGACTCGGGCATCACGGCCTTCACGTCCTTCAGGCGGCCGTCGGCGCCGTACATCTTGCCGCCGGCACGGATCATCGCGGGCATGGAGGCGTCCACGATGATGTCGTTGGGCGAGTGGAAGTTGGTGATGCCCTTGGCCGAGTCCACCATGGCCAGCTCGGGGCGGTGCTCGTGGCAGGCGTGCAGGTCGCGCTTGATCTCCTCCTGCTTGCTGGCCGGCAGGCTGCCGATCTTGGTGTACAGGTCCACCATGCCGTTGTTGACGTTGACGCCCAGTTCGTCGAACAGCTTGCCGTGCTTCTCGAAGGCCTCGCGGTAGAAGATGCGCACGCAGTGGCCGAACACGATGGGGTGGGACACCTTCATCATGGTGGCCTTGACGTGTAGCGAGAACATCACGCCGGTCTTGCGCGCATCCTCGATCTCACGCTCGTAGAAGGCCAGCAAGGCCTTCTTGCTCATGAACATGGAGTCGATGACCTCGCGGTCCAGCAGCGAGACCTTGGACTTCAGCGTGATGGTCTTGCCGCTCTTGGTGATGAGCTCCATCTTCACGTCGCGGGCGCGGTCCAGCGTCATGGACTTCTCGCCATGATAGAAGTCGCCGTCGTGCATGTGCGAGACGTGCGAGCGCGAGGCCTGGCTCCACTCGTCCATGCGGTGCGGGTTCTTGCGGGCGTATTCCTTGACGGCCTTGGGCGCGCGGCGATCCGAATTGCCTTCGCGCAGCACCGGGTTCACGGCCGAGCCGATGCACTTGTTGTAGCGGGCGCGGACGTCCTTCTGCTCGTCGGTTTCGGGCTTCTCGGGGAAGTCCGGGATCTTGTAGCCCTTGTCCTGCAGTTCCTTGATGGCGGCCTTCAACTGGGCTACCGAGGCGCTGATGTTGGGCAGCTTGATGATGTTGGCCTCGGGCTTGAGCGTCAGCTTGCCCAGCGCGGCGAGGTTGTCGGGCACGCGCTGCGCCTCGGTCAGCAGCTCGGGGAACTGGCCCAGGATGCGGCCGGCCACCGAGATGTCGCTGGTGACGACGTCGATCCCAGCCTGTGCCGCAAAGGCCTTGACGACCGGCAGCAGCGAGGCCGTGGCCAGGCGGGGCGCTTCATCGGTCAGGGTGTAAACAATCTGGGTCTTGTCGGCGGTCATGAAGTCTTCCGGTAAGTGTGCAATCCGTGCGGCGCAAAGCGGCGGGGCGCGGCACGCAGGGCATGAACTCTAGCAAGCCGCCCACGCAGTTGGCTGACGGGGCCTCGCCGGAGCCGCCAGGCGCTGGTCGGGACGGGCAAGACAAAGCCCCGTGGCCTGCCGGCACACGGGGCTCGGGGCGCGCCTGCGCCTGCGATTCAGGACACCAGCGGCTGCTCGGCGGCGAGGGCGGCAGCCTCCATGGGCGTGATGTTCTGGGCCAGTTGCCCCTTGGGGCCTTGAACCAGCTCGAACTGCACCTGACTGCCCTGCTTCAACGTCCGGAAGCCTTCCATCTGGATCGCCGAGAAATGGGCGAAGACATCGTCGCCGCCGGCTTCCGGTTCGATGAATCCAAAGCCCTTGGCATCGTTGAACCACTTGACTTTGCCCAGTGCCATTGTTTTGTCTCCATTGTTGTGGCACCTCCCAGCGGAGGCGGACATGGATTCTGGTAGCGCAAAAATCAGCGTCAATTCGGGACCTTCCCGCCCGGGTTCTCCCTGGGACGGCTTGCAAATCCGGCCGCCGCCGCCAACTGCCCGCAGTCGGCGGGGAAATGACCCCCGTCGATAGAATCAACCCATGCCTGTGCTGCCCGTTTTTTCACCGCGAAACCAGTCGACTCCGCCCCCTCCCGCGCCTCCCCTGAAGCCGGGCCGGGACGAAGGCGAAGGGGCGGTCGTCGTCGAGCGCCAGACGCAGAAGACCGAGCCCCCACGGCTCTATCAGGTTCTGCTGCTGAACGACGATTTCACGCCAATGGAGTTTGTAGTCATGGTTCTGCAGGAATTTTTCCGGCATGACCTCGATACGGCGACGCAGATCATGCTCAAAATCCACCACGAGGGTCGCGGGGTCTGCGGTGTCTTCACCAAGGACGTCGCCGCGACCAAGGTGGAGTTGGTTTCGGCCGCCTCCCGGCGAGCTGGCCACCCCCTGCAGTGCATTATGGAGGCCGCATGATTGCGCAAGAGCTTGAAGTCAGTTTGCACATGGCGTTCGTCGAGGCACGCCAGCAGCGGCACGAATTCATCACCGTCGAGCACCTGCTGCTCGCCCTGCTCGACAACCCCAGTGCTGCCGAGGTGCTGCGCGCCTGTGCCGCCAACCTGGACGATCTGCGCAAGAGTCTGACGCAGTTCATCAAGGAAAACACGCCCATGGTGGGCGGCAACGACGAGGTGGACACCCAGCCGACGCTGGGCTTCCAGCGCGTCATCCAGCGCGCCATCATGCATGTGCAGAGCACCGGCAGCGGCAAGAAGGAAGTGACCGGCGCCAACGTGCTGGTCGCCATCTTCGGCGAGAAGGATTCGCACGCCGTCTACTACCTGCACCAGCAGGGCGTCACGCGCCTGGACGTCGTCAACTTCATCGCCCACGGCATCAAGAAGACCGACCCCGAGCCGCCCAAGAACCCCGAGGGCCAGGGGCCCGGTGGGCAGGAGGGCGAGCGCGAGGAAGGCGAGGGCGGCGCCGCCAAGGCCTCGCCGCTGGAGCAGTTCACGCAGAACCTCAACCAGCAGGCCAAGGACGGCAAGATCGACCCGCTGATCGGCCGCGAGGCCGAAGTCGAGCGCGTCGTGCAGGTGCTGTGCCGTCGCCGCAAGAACAACCCGCTGCTGGTGGGCGAGGCCGGCGTGGGCAAGACGGCCATCGCCGAGGGTCTGGCCTGGCGCATCACCGAGGGCGAGGTGCCCGAGGTGCTGGCCGACGCGATCGTCTACTCGCTGGACATGGGCGCGCTGCTGGCGGGCACCAAGTACCGCGGCGATTTCGAGCAGCGGCTGAAGGCGGTGCTGAAGGCGCTGAAGGACCAGCCCAACGCCATCCTCTTCATCGACGAGATCCACACGCTGATCGGCGCCGGCGCTGCATCGGGCGGCACGCTGGACGCGAGCAACCTGCTCAAGCCAGCGCTGTCCAGCGGTGCGATGAAGTGCATCGGCGCGACCACCTTCACCGAGTACCGCGGCATCTTCGAGAAGGACGCGGCGCTGAGCCGCCGCTTCCAGAAGGTGGACGTGGCCGAGCCCTCAGTCGAGCAGACCATCGAGATCCTGAAGGGGCTGAAGAGCCGATTCGAGGAGCACCATTCGGTCAAGTACGCGCTGGGCGCGCTGCAGGCCGCGGCCGAGCTGTCGGCCAAGTACATCAACGACCGCCACCTGCCGGACAAGGCCATCGACGTCATCGACGAGGCGGGCGCCGCGCAGCGCATCCTGCCCAAGAGCCGGCAGAAGAAGACCATCACGCGGGCCGAGGTGGAGGATATCGTCGCCAAGATCGCGCGCATCCCGCCCGCCTCGGTCAACAGCGACGACCGCAGCAAGCTCAAGACGCTGGACCGAGACCTCAAGAGCGTCGTCTTCGGCCAGGACCCGGCCGTCGATGCCCTGGCCGCCGCCATCAAGATGGCGCGCTCGGGCCTGGGGCGGCCCGACAAGCCGGTGGGCAGCTTCCTGTTCAGTGGCCCCACGGGCGTCGGCAAGACCGAGGTGGCCAAGCAGCTCGCCTACATCCTGGGCATCGAGCTGATCCGCTTCGACATGTCGGAGTACATGGAGCGCCACGCCGTCAGCCGCCTGATCGGCGCGCCTCCCGGCTATGTGGGCTTCGACCAGGGCGGCCTGCTGACCGAGGCCGTCACGAAGAAGCCGCACGCGGTGCTGCTGCTGGACGAGATCGAGAAGGCCCACCCGGATGTCTTCAACGTGCTGCTGCAGGTCATGGACCACGGCACGCTGACCGACAACAACGGGCGCAAGGCCGACTTCCGCAACGTCATCATCATCATGACGACCAACGCGGGTGCCGAGGCGCTGAACAAGTCCACCATAGGCTTCACGACGCAGCGCCAGCAGGGCGACGAGATGGCGGACATCAAGCGCCTGTTCACGCCGGAGTTCCGCAACCGCCTGGACGCCATCGTGTCCTTCCGCCCGCTGGACGAGGAGATCATCCTGCGCGTGGTCGACAAGTTCCTGCTGCAGCTCGAAAGCCAGCTGCAGGAGAAGAAGGTGGAGGTCAGCTTCTCCGACGCGCTGCGCAAGCAGCTCGCCAAGAAGGGCTTCGACCCGCTGATGGGCGCGCGCCCCATGCAGCGCCTCATCCAGGACACCATCCGTCGTGCGCTGGCCGACGAGCTGCTGTTCGGTCGCCTGGTCGACGGCGGCCGCCTCAGCGTGGACGTGGACGACAAGGGTGAGACGGTGCTGGACATCCAGCCGCTGCCCAAGGCGAGCAAGGACGGCAAGCCCAAGGCCGAGCCGGCGACGGCCTGAGCCTTCGGGCTCTGGCGACGAAAGGGACGCTTCGGCGTCCCGTCTTCGTTCAGCCCGCCGGGTTCTGCTTGAAGAACCCGGCCAGCAGCTCGTACATCGCCGGCTCCTCGGCGCGCATCGCGGCCGGGGCGACGAAGAAGGCCTCGACGGCGACCGCGAAGAACTCCTCGACGGCCTCGGCGCCATAGGGGTCGATCAGCGTGGCCTCGCCAGCGTCGACGCGTTCGCAGAAGCGCGTCCATTCGGCGTCGATCACCGCGATCCAGCGTTCCCGCTCATCCGCACCGCCCAGTGGCGGCACACCGTCGGCCAGGCCGTCGCGCATGTCGATGACGTGGGCGAACTCGTGGATGACGACGTTGAAGACCTCGTCGACACCGAACTGCGCCGGGTCGTTGCTGACGGCGATGGCGTTCCATGCCAGCATCAGCGGGCCGCCCTCCATCGCCTCGCCGGCCAGTTCCTCGTCGTACTCGTGGACGACGCCGTTCTCGTCCTCGAAGCGACGCTGTGCGAGCACCTCGCCGGCGTGCATGACGATGCCCACGAAGCCGTCATACCAGGACAGGCCCAGCCTCAGCACCGGCAGGCAGGCCTGGGCGGCAACGGCGACGGCGACCTCGTCGGTCACCTCAAAGCCGTCGACGCCATGGAATTCCTTGGTCGACAGGAACAGGCTGCACAGGCGGCGCAGCTCGGCGAGGTCGTCCTCGCCGCGTGCGGACAGGAAGGGGTAGCGCAGCAGCGTGAGCTGCCACAGTTGGTCGGGGATGGCGTGGCGCTCGACGGCGCGCTGCTCGCGCCATCGGCTCAGGGCTTTCAGGATCACGGTGACAGGCGTTGGAGGCCCGCCGCCGACAGGCGGATCACGTCGCCGCGCGCCGGCGTCGTGTCGAAGTCCCAGTCCGACAGCACGACGCGCGTCAGCCCGTCGCCCAGGTCATGCTCGGCGGGGCGGTGCGTGTGGCCGTGGATCATGATCGTCGCGCCTGCCTCGCGCAGCAGCGCGCGGCAGGCCTCGGCATCGAGGTCGGTAGCCATCAGCTGCTCGGCCTGCGCGGCACGGCTGCCTGCGCGCATCTGGCGGCCCAGCGCCTGGCGGGCCGCCAGCGGCTGCGCCAGTACTTGGGCCTGCCATTCGGGCGAGCGCACCTGGCGACGGAAGGCCTGATAGGCGGTGTCGGCCAGGCATTGGGCGTCGCCGTGCACCAGCAGCCAGCGCCGGCCGAAAGCCTCCAGCGCGGTGGGGTCGGGCAGGGCGGTCATGCTGCTGGCGGTCCGCATGTCGGCACCGACGAGGAAGTCGCGGTTGCCGGGCATGAAGAAAAGGTCCAGCCGCGCGCCCGCGGCGCGCAGCATCGCCGTGATGCCGGCCTCGAAGGGCTCGTGGCGCACGTCGTCGCCCACCCAGACCTCGAAGATGTCGCCGAGCAGCAGCACCGCGTCGGCGGGCGTCTCGGCGAGGTGCTTCTCAAGGCGGGCCAGCGTACCCGGCGTGTCCGGCCCGAGGTGGAGGTCGGACAGCAGGTCGATCTGCTGCCAGTGCGCCGGCGCCGCGAAGCGTGGGATCAAACTTCGGCGGCCTTCTCGATCACGACGGCTTCGACCGGCACGTCGGCATGGCCACCCGCGCGGCCGGTGCGGACCTTCTCGATTTTGTCGACGATGTCCTGGCCCTCGATGACCTTGCCGAACACGGCATAGCCCCAGCCCGAGGGCGACTCGGACTTGAAGTCCAGGAAGCCGTTGTCGACCGTGTTGATGAAGAACTGGGCGGTGGCCGAGTGCGGCGCGTTGGTGCGCGCCATGGCCAGCGTGTACTTGGCGTTCTTCAGGCCGTTGCCGGCCTCGTTCTGGATCGCGGCGTCGGTGGGCTTCTGGCTCATGCCGGCGTCGAAGCCGCCGCCCTGGATCATGAAGCCCTTGATGACGCGGTGGAAGATCGTGCCGTCGTAGTGGCCGTTGCGGACGTAGTTGAGGAAGTTGGCGACGGACAGCGGGGCCTTGGCGGCGTCCAGCTCGATGAGGATGTCGCCGTGGTTGGTGGTGAACTTGACTTGGCTCATTTTTTGACGGGCTCGACGAGAGCCTTGGTGATGAAGATGGGTTTGACGGGCAGGTTCTGGTGCATGCCCCGCGACGCCGTCTCGGCCGCGCGAATCTTGTCGACGACGTCCATGCCCTCGACGACCTGGCCAAAGACGGCGTAGCCGGTGCCGATGCGACCGACGTCGGCGTCGAGGAAGATGTTGTCGACGACGTTGATGAAGAACTGCGACGTCGCCGAGTTGGGGTCGTTGGTGCGCGCCATCGCGACCGTGCCGCGCAGGTTGGACAGGCCGTTGCCGGACTCCAGTGGGATGGGCGGTTTGGTCGGACGCTGGTTCAGCTTGGCGTCGAAGCCGCCGGTCTGCACCATGAAGTTCGGGATCACGCGGTGGAAGATGACGCCGTTGTAGTGGCCGGCCTTCACGTACTGGATGAAGTTGGCCACCGACTTGGGCGCCTTCTCGGCGTTGAGCTCGATGCGGATGTCGCCTTCGGAGGTCTGGAGCTTCACGGTCTGCGCCGAAGCGGCCGTGGCGGCCAGCAGGGCGGCGAGCAGGAGGGCGGTCTTGGTCATGCGGGCTTAGCGGGGCTTGTTGAGTTCGTTGGTCAGCGCCAGCGTGCGGCTGATCTTGCCGGCGAGGGCGTCGCTGGGCGCCAGCGCGGCCTTCTGCGCGCGCTGGTAGGCGCGCAGGGCCAGGCGGGTCAGCACGTCGCCGAGGTTTTCCTGGGCCTGGGCATGCTCGGGCTGTAGGCGCAGGGCCTGCTCCAGCGCGGCCTTGGCCTCGTCCAGCTCGCCGGCGGCGGCGTGCAGCACGGCGAGGTTGTTGTAGGGGTCTGCCAGGTCGGGGAAGTCCTGGGTCAGCCGCTTGAAGATGGCCATCGCCTTGGCGCGCTCGCCCAGTTCCATGCGCATGACGCCCAGCGCGAAGCGCAGCTGCAGGTCGTCCGGCGTGCGGGCCAGGGCCTGCTCGACCTGCTCGACGGCCTGGGTCTTCTGGCCGGCCAGCCACAGGCGCTGGGCACCGGCCAGGTCTTCGGCGCGGGCCGGCACGGCGGCCAGCGCTGCAAGCAGCGCAAGGGTGGGGAGTGGCAGGCGCATGGGGGTTGGGGCTGGGGGCGGCGTCAGGGGCGGCCGCTATACTGATTTCATTCTATGAGCCCCGCCTGGCCGGCCCCGGTGCGGGGCTTCTTGTTGGTGGCTCTTGCCCCTGGTTTCCGTCTCATGACCCTGCGCGTCCACAACTCCCTCAGCCGCACCCTCGAAGACTTTCAGCCGCTCGTGCCGGGCCAGGTGCGCATGTATGTGTGCGGCATCACGGTCTACGACCTGTGCCACATGGGGCATCTGCGCATGAACATGGCGTTCGACGTCATCTACCGCTGGCTGCGTGCCAGCGGCTATGCCGTCACCTATGTTCGCAACATCACCGACATCGACGACAAGATCATCAGGCGCGCCGTCGAGCGTGGCACCACCATCCGCCAGTTGACTGAAGAGATGACGGCCGCGATGCACGAGGATTTCGCCGCCGTGGGGCTCTTGCGTCCCGACCACGAGCCACGTGCGACCGAGTACGTGCCGCAGATGCTGTCGCTGATCGAGCGCCTGGAAGATCGCGGCCTGGCCTACCGCGCCGAGGGCGGCGACGTGAACTACTCGGTGCGCAAGTTCGCCGGCTACGGCAAGCTCAGCGGCAAGAGCTTGGACGACCTGCGCGCCGGCGAGCGCGTGGCGGTGGACGACGGCAAGCTGGACCCGCTGGACTTCGTGCTGTGGAAGGCCGCCAAGGCCGAGGAGCCGGCGGACGCGAAATGGGCTGCCCCCTTCGGCGAAGGTCGCCCGGGCTGGCATATCGAGTGCTCGGCGATGAGCTGCGCGCTGCTGGGCGAGAGCTTCGACATCCACGGCGGCGGAAGTGACCTGCAGTTCCCCCACCACGAGAACGAGATCGCGCAGAGCGAGGGCGCCGGCTACGACTTCGCGCGCTACTGGCTGCACAACGGCTTCCTCAACGTCGACGGCGAGAAGATGTCCAAGAGCCTGGGCAACTTCTTCACCATCCGCGACGTGCTGCGCAAGTTCGACGGCGAAACGCTGCGCTTCTTCATGCTGCGCACGCATTACCGCCGGCCGTTCAACTTCAGCGATGCCCACCTGGAAGACGCTCGCACCGCGCTGACGCGGCTCTACACGGCGCTGGACGCGGTGCCGCCGGCCGACGTCGCGATCGACTGGGCTGAGCCCAGCGCCGCCACATTCAAGGCGGCCATGGACGAGGACTTCGGCACGCCCGGCGCCGTCGCCGTGCTGTTCGACCTCGTCAACGAGGTCAACCGCGACCGCTCGCCGCAGAAGGCCGGCCTGCTGAAGGCCCTTGCCGGCGTGCTGGGCATCCTGCAGCAGGAGCCGCGTGCCTATCTGCAGGGCGGCTCGGGCGGCGATGCCGCCTGGATCGAGGAGCGCATCGCCGCGCGCGCCGCGGCCAAGGCGGCCCGGGACTTCGCCGGTGCCGACGCGATCCGCGCCGAACTGTCGGCCAAGGGCGTCACGCTGAAGGATGGCGCCGGCGGCACGACCTGGGTGAAGAGCTGATGGCATCCAAGACCCCCGCCGAGGTCGTGCCCGAGGTGGTCCCGCCCTATTGGGACGAGGCCTGCAAGCATCTGGTCAAGCGCGACCGGGTCCTGAGGAAGCTCATCCCGCAGTTCGGCGAAGCCCGCCTGCAAAGCCGCGGCGATGCCTTCGCGACGCTGGCTCGCTCCATCGTCGGCCAGCAGATCTCGGTCAAGGCGGCGCAGTCGGTCTGGAACCGCTGGGCCGCGCTGGCGCCGAAGTTCCAGCCGGCCGCCGTGCTGGCCATGGGCGTGGAGGAGCAGCGCTCCGCCGGCCTGTCGGCGCGCAAGGTCGAGTACCTGCGCGACCTGGCCGAACATTTCGACTCGGGCCAGGTCCATGTGTCCCAGTGGGCGCAGATGGACGACGAAGCCATCATCGAGGAGCTGGTCGCGATCCGCGGCATCGGCCGCTGGACGGCCGAGATGTTCCTGATCTTTCACCTGATGCGCCCCAACGTGATGCCGCTGGACGACGTCGGCCTGTTGAAGGGCATCAGCCTGAACTATTTTTCCGGCGAGCCCGTGTCACGCGCCGAGGCCCGCGAAGTCGGCGACGCCTGGGCGCCTTACCGTTCGGTAGCGGTTTGGTACATTTGGCGTAGCCTGGATCCCCTACCGGTGGATTACTGATGAGCAAGAAACATTTTCTCGAATTCGAGCAACCCATCGCGGAACTCGAGACCAAGATCGAAGAGCTGCGCTACGTGCAGAGCGAGTCGGCCGTCGACATCTCCGAGGAGATCGACCGCCTCTCGAAGAAGAGCCAGCAGCTGACCAAGGAGGTCTACTCCAACGTCGCGCCCTGGCAGGTCTACCAGATCGCCCGCCATCCGCAGCGGCCGCAGACGCTGGACTACTGCTCGGAGGTCTTCACCGAGTTCCAGGAACTGCACGGCGACCGCCACTTTGCGGACGACGCCGCCATCGTCGGCGGCATCGCGCGCTTCAACGGCCAGGCCTGCATGGTCATCGGCCACCAGCGCGGCAGCGACGCCAAGGAGCGCACGCTGCGCAACTTCGGCATGCCGCGCCCGGAAGGCTACCGCAAGGCCTTGCGCCTGATGAAGCTGGCCGAGAAGTTTGGCCTGCCCGTCTTCACCTTCATCGACACCATGGGCGCCTACCCAGGCATCGGTGCCGAGGAGCGCAGCCAGAGCGAAGCCATCGGCCGCAACATCCTTGAGATGGCACAACTCGAAGTGCCCATCATCGCCACCGTCATCGGCGAGGGCGGCTCCGGCGGCGCGCTGGCCATCGGCGTGGCCGACCAGGTGCTGATGCTGCAGTTCGCGGCCTATTCCGTCATTTCGCCCGAGGGCTGCGCCTCCATCCTGTGGAAGAGCAGCGAGCGGGCCTCAGACGCCGCCGAGGCGTTGGGCATCACGGCGCATCGGCTGAAGGCTCTGGGTCTGATCGACAAGATCGTCAGCGAGCCGGTGGGCGGCGCCCACCGCGATGCCAAGCAGATGGCCTCCAACCTGAAGCGCGCGCTGTCCGACGCGCTGCGTCAGGTCAGCGACCTGAAGACCGGCGAGCTGCTGGACCGTCGCTACGAGCGCCTGCAGGCCTATGGCCGATTCGGCGACACCAAGAACCGTTGATCCCACCGGTGATGCCGTAGCGGTCGCCTTCAGCGGTGGCCTGGATTCCACGGCGCTGCTGCATGCCGCGACCCGCGTCGCCTGCAGGATTGCAGGGCAGCGGGTCGTGGCCCTTCACGTCCACCATGGCCTGCAGGCCCAGGCCGACGACTGGGCCGTGCATTGCGAGCGCACAGCCAGAGAGCTGGGTGCCGAGTTCTCATGCACCCGCCTGGGCGGCAGCCCCGCGGCGGGCGACAGCGTCGAGGCCTGGGCCCGCGCGGGCCGGCATCGCGCCCTGCATGACATGGCCGTCGCGGCCGGCGCGGACCTCCTGCTGCTGGCCCAGCACCGACGCGACCAGGCCGAGACCTTTCTGCTGCAGGCCATGCGCGGCGCCGGCAGCGCCGGCCTTGCGGCCATGCCCAGGACGCAATGGCGCGACGGCGTGTGCTGGGCGCGGCCCTGGCTGGACCGGCCGCGCGAGGCCATCCAGGCCTATGCCGAACAGCATGGCCTGAACTGGATCGAGGATCCCAGCAACGACGACACGCGCTACGCCCGCAACCGGCTGCGCCGGCTGCTCTGGCCGGACTTCGCGTCGGCGGAGGCGGGGCTGGCGCAGGCCGCCCGCTGGGCGCAGCAGGCCGACGCGTTGGCCGCCGAGGTCGCGACGCAAGACCTGGCGCTGCTGGCGACGGCGGAACGCCTGGACCTGGCAGCCCTGTCGACCCTGTCGCCCGCGCGGGCCAGCAATGCGCTGCGAGCCTGGCTGTCGGCGCACACGGCTGCGCCGGCCAGCCTGGTCAAGCGCCTGCCGGCCGAATGGCGGCCGGGGGGCACGATGTCCTGGCCCGCACCCGGTGGCGAGCTGCATGCCTGGCGCGACGGGCTGTTCTGGGCGCCGCAGTCCCCCGCGCCGGCCGCCACGGCCCAGCTCGACCTCAGCCGCCCCGGGCGCTATCCGCAGCCCGCCTGGGGCGGCACCTGGCTCGTCGAGTCGGCGGGGCAGGGCGTTGCCGCCGCTCGCCTCGCCCACCTGACCCAGCGCGGCCGGGGCGGCGCCGAGCAGTTCCAGCGTGCGCCGGCTTCCGTCCCGCGCAGCCTGAAGAAAGCCTGCCAGGAGGCCGGGCTGCCGCCCTGGCGGCGCGGCGGGCCGCTGTTGTTCGATGCCCGGCAGTGCCTGGTCGCCGTCGCCGGACTTGGCATGGACGCTCGTGCCTTCGCCGATCAAGAGGAGCCCAGGCTTGCTTTGCGCTGGCTGGAGGACTCAGCCTTGCCACAGAGCGAAGGCGAGGGCGGGGCGGCCGCATAAAATCGGGGGTTTGCGAGCATGCCGTCCCGGCGGCTCAACTTAAGCCTTCGCTCAAACACATGGCTCTGATCGTCCACAAGTACGGCGGCACCTCGATGGGGTCCACCGATCGCATCCGCAACGTGGCCAAACGCGTCGCCAAATGGGCGCGTGCCGGCCACCAGATGGTGGTCGTGCCGTCTGCGATGAGTGGTGAAACCAACCGCCTGCTGGGCCTGGCCAAGGAGTTGTCGCCGGCCAGCATGAGCGCGGAAGTCAACCGAGAGCTGGACATGATCGCCGCCACCGGCGAGCAGGTCTCGGTGGGCCTGTTGGCCATCGCACTGCAGGCCGAAGGCGTGGCTTCGGTCAGCTACACGGGCTGGCAGGTGCCGGTGGCGACCGACTCGTCCTACACCAAGGCCCGCATCGAGAGCATCGACGACAAGCGCGTGCGCGAGGACCTCGCGGCCGGCAAAGTCGTCGTCATCGCCGGTTTCCAGGGCATAGACGCCGACAACAACATCACGACGCTGGGTCGCGGGGGCTCCGACACCTCGGCCGTGGCCATCGCCGCCGCGATGCAGGCCGACGAATGCCTGATCTACACCGACGTGGACGGCGTCTACACGACGGACCCGCGCATCGTCCCCGAGGCGCGCCGCCTGCACACCATCAGCTTTGAAGAGATGCTGGAGATGGCCTCGCTGGGCTCCAAGATCCTGCAGATCCGCTCTGTGGAGTTCGCCGGCAAGTACAAGGTGCCGCTGCGCGTGCTGTCCAGCTTCACGCCTTGGGACATCGACATCAACGAGGAAGCCAAGTCCGGCACCCTGATCAGTTTTGAAGAGGACGAAAAAATGGAACAAGCCGTCGTTTCGGGCATTGCCTTCAACCGTGACGAGGCCAAGGTGACGCTGCTGGGCGTGCCCGACAAGCCCGGCATCGCCTTTCAGATCCTGGGGCCGGTCGCCGAGGCCAATATCGACATCGACGTCATCATCCAGAACGTCTCGCAGGACGGCAAGACCGACTTCTCCTTCACCGTGCACCGCAACGACTACGCGCGCACGATGGACCTGCTGCAGAACACGGTGGGTCCGGCCACCAACGCGGCCAAGGTCGTCGGCGACCCCAAGATCTGCAAGGTCTCTATCGTCGGTATCGGCATGCGCTCGCATGTGGGCGTGGCCAGCAAGATGTTCCGCGCGCTGAGCGAGGAGGGCATCAACATCCAGATGATCTCCACCAGCGAGATCAAGACCAGCGTCGTCATCGACGAGAAGTACATGGAACTGGCCGTGCGCGCGCTGCACAAGGCCTTCGACCTGGACCAGGAACAGCAAGTCGCCTGACTTTCTCGCGGAAGCCCGTGTATTCCTGGTATAGAATGCATGGCTGTGCTGGAGTCGTGACCGAGTGGCCGAAGGTGCTCCCCTGCTAAGGGAGTATGTGGGCAAAACCTGCATCGAGGGTTCGAATCCCTCCGACTCCGCCAAAGCACTAGTAAATACGGGCCCTAGCGGCCCGTTTTTGCTTTTCACCCATCATTCCGCCCATCAATCCGTTTGAAACTGGGTGACTCTCTGTGAGACAGGCAACGCAAGCCGGTTGTCTCACGCGCCGGCCGCCGAGACGACAGCGATGCTTGCCGATTTCGACCAACTTGCCGCCGGCGTGTTCGCCGCACCGGCCCCTGGAGACCTGAGCCACCGCCGAGGCGGCCCCACTGGCGCGGACAGCCTTGGTGTTCGCTTCGACGGTCCGGAGACGTTCAAGGCGTGGCACCAAGTGCCCGTCGCTGAGCTGTGGCAATGGCTGGCTTTGATGACGTTCCTGGACCCGTCCACCATCCCGCTTGAGGCGGCGCTGGCCAAGCAGGTGCGGCCGCGATCCGCGGTCAGGCTGTTTCAGAACCGGGTGGCGCTGCTGAGCAGCTTGGAGCGCGCAGCCGTGGCAGTGGTCCGGACGCAGATAGCCCGGGTCGCAGCTTGGTCGCTCTGGGAGAGTTCACTGACTGGGCGCATCGCATCGGCCTGCCATTGCCGGCAGAGTTCCCCCGTGCCAGCGGTCAGAAAAAGGGCCGACGTGCGGCCGTAGATTCAGAATTCCTCCGTCAGTCGGACCTGATCCCGGCCATGCTGCCGTTCTCGGCTGCCACGCTCTGGCGGAAGGTCAAGGCAGGCGAGTTCCCAGCGCCGGTGAAGCTCTCGGCTGCAGTGACGGCTTGGCGGCGTGAGGAAGTCGAAGCGTGGATGGCAGTCCAGAGTCAACCAGCGGCGAAGCGACGCTCTCGGAGAACTGCGGCGTTGGACTCGGCGTAGAGAACAACGAAAAATGGCTGGGCGAAGCAAAGAACCGCGAGATGGCGTGATGCGGCTTGATGCATCGGCTTTAGCTGTTGCTAAAATTGCACTCATGTTCAAGAAGCCGCCATTGCTTGAGAAGCCAGCTCAGCAGCGCCTGCAGAAGGTTGCCGCCAAGCGGGCTCGCGCCGCGAAGGCAAAGCGAGCTGTATTCTTGGCTCAGGTTAAGGCTACGGCGCCGACTGAGGAGACACGGGAGCAAGCTAGTCGCTTGGTTGACCGCGTCCGGGCCGCCAAGGCCGCGCCTTTTCTCCAGCAATACCGTCTCGTAGGCTGATGCCTCTCGCGGCCGACGGCTACGGCCTGCTGCCGATTGACGAGGTTACGGGCGAAGACTTGCTCATTGGATTTCACTGCGGCAAGCAGCACTTAGACGAGTTTCTAAGCGGGCAGGCACTTGATTGGCCCCCGGCGGCCACCCAAACTCCCCCACTGATGGCCACCCCAAATTCCCCCACCCCGGCGCCGTCGCGATGACGAGCTGAGGTCGCCGCACGCGGCGCCGGGCTGACCCGGCAGGACGTTACTTTGCGCCCCCTCTGAAGCCGAGGGA
>NZ_JAFAGT010000106.1 GCF_019237615.1 Roseateles sp.
TGCATGACTACGTAGATAGTTCATTGACACAGAAAATTCAAGCAAATTACATGGGTACAAATACCTGGTCATCTGCCCAAGCAAAAGCGGCCTGCCTCATAGAGAGAACAGGCCGCTTGGCGGGCTTGGGGTGCGGGGAACTTCAGGCTAGGGCCGGGCTAGCACGTCCCGCCACACGGCCAGCGTGCCGCGCGCGGTGGCTTCCCAGCTGCGCGTGCGGGCGTAGGCCAGCGCCGCGGTGCGGCGCTCCTCGGGCAGGGCCACCGCTGCGGCGATGCCGGATGCCAGCGCGCCGACGTCTTCCGGGTCGGCAATGACGGCATGGCCCGACGCCGCCTCGGGGCAGGCGCCGCGGTCGCTGGTCAGCACCGGCGTGCCGCTGGCCATGGCCTCCAGGATGGGCAGGCCATAGCCTTCGTACAGCGACGGGAACAGATAGGCCGCCGCGCCGGCGTACAGGGCCGGCAGGTCGGCGTCGCTGACGAAGCCGGCGAAGCGCACGCGCGCGGTCAGGCCCAGCTCGGCGACACGGCCGGCCAGCACCTGGCCCTGGGCCAGCGAGCGCTCGCCGCAGACCATCAGCGTGAAGTCCCGGTCGAAACGGCCGGCGGCGAAAGCCTCGATGGTGCGGGCCAGGTTCTTGTTGGGCGTGGAACCGACGAACAGCAGATAGGGCCCCGCGAGGTCGTGGCGGGCACGCACGGCGTCGAGCTCTTCCGGTGTGTGCGGGCGGAACTGCGGCGACACGCCGGGCGGTACGACCTTGAGCCGCGCCGGGTCCCCGCCCACCAGTCGCAGGAAGTCCTGCCGCGTGTTCTCGCTGACGCAGACCAGCCTCGTGCAGTGGTCGCGCAGGTGCGCGTAGTGGCGCAGCTTGCGCAGGCGCTTCTTCTCGTCACCGCTGTTGACGTTGAGCGCCGCGTAGAGGTCGTGCACCGTGGCGACGATGGGCACGCGCCAGGGTGGCTCGCGCTCGTCGGGCACGTGCACGAGGGCGCAGTCCGGCCGCGGGATTGGCCAGACCGGGCCCCACCAGCAGCGGCTGGACAGGCGCGGCCCCTGGGCCAGGCGCTCGCGCAGCTTCCAGCGCGAGCGCTTGCACAGCTGCAGCAGCTCGAACTCGTCCTGCGCCGGCAGCTGCAGCGCCGACAGCGCCTCGATGAGCTGGCGCGTGTAGCGGCCGATGCCGGTGCCGCGCTCGTCGGTCAGGTTGGTGGCCTCGATGGCGAAGACGGGGGGGCGGCTCATGTCAGGCGATGCCCAGCGCGTCTAGGGCCTGGGGGAGGTTGACGTAGTCCGCCGTCGCGGATCCCGGTTCGGCGTTCTTCGCGAGGCGGATGCTGCGGCCGACGCCGGCGCGCCGGCCGGCCTCGACGTCCGACGACTTATCGCCGAACAACAGCGAGCGCGGGAGGTCTATGCCCAGCGCCTGCGCGCTGCGCAGGATCATGCCCGGCGCCGGCTTGCGGCAGTCGCAGTCGATGGCGTAGCGGGCCACGGAGCCGTCGGGCAGGTGGGGGCAGTGCTCGATGGCATCCAGCGTGATGCCCTGTCCGGCCAGGTGCTCGCGCAGCGCGTCGTGCAGCACCTGCAGGGCGGCTTCGTCGTAGTAGCCGCGCGCGATGCCTGACTGGTTGGTCACGATGACGAGCGCATAGCCGGCCGCCTGCAGGCGGCGCAGCGCATCGACGGCGCCGGGGACGAACTCGAAATCGTCCCAGCGGTACAGGTAGCCGTGGTCGATGTTGATGACGCCGTCGCGGTCGAGGAAGGCGGCGGGGCGCATCAACGGGCGGCGCGGATGCGGTTGACGAGGGCGGTCGTCGAGTAGCCGTCGACGAAGGGGATGGCGCGCGCGTCGCCGCCCCAGGAGCGCACCAGCCGCGTCTCCTCCAGCACCTCCATGTCGTAGTCGCCGCCCTTCACGTAGAGCTGCGGCCGCACGCGGGCGAGCAGCGCGCAAGGCGTGGGTTCGTCGAAGAACAGCACCGCGTCGACCGACGCCAGGCCGGCCAGCACCAGGGCACGGTCGACGTCGCGGTTCAGCGGCCGGTCCGGCCCCTTGCCGAGGCCGCGCGCCGACGCGTCGGAGTTGACGGCGACGACGAGGCTGGCGCCCTGCGCGCGCGCCTCGTGCAGATAGGCCACATGGCCGCGGTGCAGTACGTCGAAAACGCCGTTGGTGAACACCATGGGGCGGCCCAGCATGGCCAGCCTCGCGGCCAGCGCGGCGCCGTCGAGCGCGGCGGCATCGACGAGCTTGTCTTCCAGGGCGCTCACTCGGCCAATTCCTCGTAGCTGACCGTCGCCGTGCCGAACTTGCCGACGACGATGCCGCCGGCCTTGTTGGCCAGGCGCATGGCGTCGGGCAGGGGCATGCCGGCGCCGGTCAGCGCAGCCAGCGTCGCGATGACGGTGTCGCCCGCGCCGGTCACGTCGAACACCTCGCGGGCGCGCGCCGGCTCGTGCGTGACGCCGTCGGCGTCGAACAGCGTCATGCCTTCCTCCGAGCGCGTCAGCAGCACCGCGCCGACGGCGATGTCGGCGCGCAGCGCATCGACCCTGGCGTGCAGGTCCGCTTCGCCGCGCCAGGCGCCGGCCACCTGGGCCAGCTCGCCGCGGTTGGGCGTGATGACGCTGGCACCGGCATAGCGCCGGTAATCGCTGCCTTTGGGATCGACCAGCACCGGCTTGCCCGCCGCGCGGGCCATCTTGATCATGCGCGGGATGTGGGTCAGGCCGCCCTTGCCGTAGTCCGAGAACAGCACGACGTCGTGCTGCGGCAACTGCGCAGCGAAGTCGTCCAGCATCTCGCCCAGGGCCTCGTGGTCGGGCTCGTTCTCGAAGTCCACGCGCAGCAGCTGCTGCGCGCGGCCGATGACGCGCAGCTTCACGATGGTGTAGAGCTGCTTGTCCTCGCGCAGCACGGTCTCGATGTCGCGCGCTTGCAGCAGCTCGCGCAGGCGCCGCGCGGGCTCGTCGGGACCCACGACGGTCAGCAGCGTCGCGCGCGCGCCCAGCGTGCGGATGTTGAGCGCGACGTTGGCTGCACCGCCCAGGCGTTCCTCCTCGCGCTCGATGCGCACGACCGGCACCGGTGCCTCAGGCGAGATGCGCTCGACGGCGCCGTGCCAGTAGCGATCCAGCATCACGTCGCCGACAACCAGGATGCGGCAGGCGGCGAGCCGTTCGCGGCTGGGCAGGGCGGTCATTGGCCCAGGCCCATCTCGGCCTCGATCAGCCCGCACAGCGTGTGGCCGATCAGCAGGTGCGCCTCCTGGATGCGCGCGGTGACGGTGTGCGGCACGACGATGCTGTCGTCGCACAGCGCGCCCAGCTTGCCGCCATCGCGGCCCAGCAGGCCCAGCGTGTGGATGCCCATGGCCTTGGCGGCCTCGACGGCACGCAGCACATTGGTGGAGTTGCCCGAGGTCGAGATGCCGATCAGCGCGTCGCCCGCTCGGCCCAGACCTTGAACCTGGCGCGAGAACACGTCGTCGAAGCTGTAGTCGTTGGCGATGCAGGTCAGCGCCGAGCTGTCGACGGTGAGGGCCAGGCCGGCCAGCGGGCGACGGTCCTTGATGAAGCGGCCGGTCAGCTCGGAGGCCAGGTGCTGGCTGTCGGCGGCGGAGCCGCCATTGCCGCAGAACATGATCTTGCCGCCCGCGCCCAGCACGCTCGCCAGGCGCCGGCCGGACGCCAGCACCTGCGCGTCGAGCGCTCCCAGGATCTGCATCAGCTGCAGGTGTTCGTCGAGGTTGCGTAGAAACAGGGAACTCATGGGTGAACGGGCGGTTGGTGCCCGCCTGCGGACGGGTCCTTCGAGTATCGACGATGGGCGGCGCCGGTCCTCGGGCGCCGCCGGGGCGGCTAGGGCCGGCGGTCCATGAGATGGCGCAGCGCGCTGAACGGCGACACCAGGCCGCGCTGCCAGTTGCGCTCGACGACCGCGAGTTCGCCGCCGCGCAGCTTCAGCACGGCGGGGAGCACGCGGGGACAGGGCACCAGGGCCAGGCGGGCGTAGAAGTGGCGCTGGCGCCAGCCCAGGCCTGCCTGCCAGGCGAAGGGGCCGTCCTCGGCGCGCAGCAGCACAAGGCGTGCGGTCTGCGGGTCACGGTCCAGCAGCGCGCTGGCGGCGACCTGCATCGGCAGCCGGTGCTGGCAATCCTCGGCCAGGCCTTGCACGACGCGCGCATGCCGGCCCTCGGCGTGCAACCCCTGCAGCCAGTCCTCGGCGCCCTCGTCCAGCGCGCGGTCGAAGGCCTGGGCCAGGGCCGTGGTGAAGCGGCCGCCGGGCACCGAGGCCATCAACCAGTTCTCGATGATGGGCAGCTCGGGCCGCGTCGTGTCGCGGTCGATGTAGAAGCCCACGTAGTCGGCGGCGCGGCGCCTGCGGGTGTCATGCAGCCAGCCGAGGTCGCGGCTGAGCAGCATGGAGGTGTCCATCCACACGCCGCCGTGGCGGGCCAGCAGCTGCAGGCGCAGCCAGTCGGCCTGCTGGCGGGCGGGCAGGGCGTCGAAGTCGGCGCGCAGCGCGGGCAGCCACCGGTCAACGCTGTCGCGGTCCAGCAGCCGCAGCTCGTGGTCGGGTGCGAACTGGCGCCAGTTGTCCAGGCAGGCCTGCATGAAGGCGGGCGCGGGCGACGACTGGCAGTAGGTCCAGAGGATCCTGGGGATCTCATCCTGGCACGGCGGCGCGTTGTCGCCCACCATGATGGCGCGTGTCTGCGCCGGCACGCGGGCCCGCAGCACCGTGGCCAGTTCGCGAAGCAGCAGGCCGGCCAGGATGGCCAGGACCGCGAGCGGCAGGGCGCTCATTCGCGCCAGTGGTCGGCGATCCAGCGCGCCGGTCGCGCATGCCGCCAGTTGCCGTTGCTGCGGCCGGCCAGCGCATCGGGCGGGTTCATGACGCCGTGGAAGATCAGGATGCGCGCGCCCCGGGGGACAAAGGGATCACGCCAGTAGCTGGTCGGCCAGGCCGGGATGCAGTGGTACTTGTAGCTGGCGCACCAGGCGGCATCCCAGTACTGCAGCTTGCCCTGGCGGTGCAGCACGGCGGAGAGGAAAGCCTGCTCGTTGCGGAACTGGGCCTTGGCCTTGGCCTGGTCGGCTACGAACTCGGTCAGCACGTCCTGATGGGCGCCCAGCACCCAGCGGTAGACCGAGGAGTTGCCGGTGACGCGCCAGGGGCGCTTCCAGTCATGGATGATGAGGAAGTCGCCCGGCACCTCGAAGAAGGGCGTGATGTCGTCGACGATGACGACGTCGAGATCGAGGAAGAGGGCGGTGCCGCTCAGGCCGTACTCGTTGACGAGGACGGGGCTGAAGGTCGTCAGCTTCTTCCAGCCGCGCTCAGGCTCGCCGTTGGGCAGCGTCAGCTCGGGGATGGGGAAGCACTTCACCTCACCGCGTATGCCTTCGGTGCGGTCGGTCAGACAGACGAACTCGAAGTCCCCGCGCAGGTGGCGGCGCACCATGGCGTAGAGGCGGTTGACGTATTCGGGGCCGTACTTGGTGCCCCATTTCATGCAGACGATGGTTCTCACAACTCTTCCACGTGCCGGGGCGGATAGGTGTCCCAGTTGAGGCAACCGGGGCATTGCCAGAAATAGTGCGCGGCCTCGAAGCCGCAAGCCGCGCAGCGGTAGCGCAGCAGGGGTTTGACGGCCTTCTCCAGGGTCTGCACCATGGGCCCGGCCTCGTCGGCCGGCAGGGCCGCGGCATTGAGCTTGAGCAGCTCGGTCGCGGCGGACAGGGCCGGCTGCTCGTGCAGATGGGCGACGAGGCGCTCACGTTGCGGGCCGGGCTGCAGCAGGGCCAGCGCGCGCAGCAGGTGCATGCTGGGCGCGCGCTGGTATTGCTCCTGCAGCAGCGCGATGGCGCGCTCGGGCTGGCCCAGGGCCTGGGCGGCCGTGGCGCAGTCGGTGGCGACCAGGTTGAAGGCCGGCGGGTTGGCGGCCAGCAGCCTGGTGAACGCCGCCAGCGCCGCTTCGGGCTGGCCGGCCTTCAGCAGCAGCTGGCCCTGCAGCACATGGGCGCGCGCACCTTCCGGCTCGCGGCGCTGGGCCTGGCCGAGCAGTTCCTGGGCCAGGTCGGCATGGCCCTGGGACTGTGCGACCAGGGCCTGCTCGCACAGGTAATGCGCGATGCGGCCGGAGAACGAGCCGGTGCCGGCAGCCTCAAGCTCGGCGGCGACCTCTGCGGCCTTGGACCAGTCGCGCGAGCGCTCGTACAGCGACAGCAGGGCCAGGCGGGCCTCGCGCTCGAAGGCCGTGCCACGTAACTCGGCGTAGGCCGCCTCGGCGCGGTCGAACAGGCCGGCCTTGAAGAAGTCCTGGGCCAGCTCGTGCTGGGCGCGGTCGCGATCGGTCCTGGGCAGGTCGCCGCGGCGCAGCAGGTGTTCGTGCACGCGCACGGCACGCTCGGTCTCGCCGCGGCGGCGGAACAGGCTGCCGAGCGCGAAGTGCAGCTCGGAGGTGTCAGGGTCGTTCTGGACGGCCTCGATGAAGGCGTCTATGGCCTTGTCCTGCTGTTCGTTGAGCAGCAGGTTCAGGCCCTTGAAGTAGGCCTTGGGGGATTCACGTTGCTCGAGCTTCCATTGGCGGGAGTCGAGTTTGGAGGCCAGCCAGCCGAGGACGAAGACGACGGGCAGGACGAAGAGCAGCCAGCGCGGATCAAACTCCATCTTGGTGGGCAGAGAAAGGCGTTGCGGGCGACTCGGGCGCCGGATTGGGGGCGTCGGGCAGGGGCTCGGCGCGTTGCGCGGCGCGTCGGTGGCGCCACCAGGCGGGCACCATGGCCAGCACGCCGAAAGCGGCGCCGAAGCCGAAGGCCAGCAGCACGATGATGACCTGGGGGGCGCGCCATTCGTGGCCGAAGAACCAGTGCACGACGGCTTCGTGGCTGTTGTTCAGCGCAAAGGCGAACAGCGTGAAGAAGAGCAGGGCCCGCAGGAGCCAGACGAGGGTGCGCATGGCGCGGATTCTGGCTCAGGCGTCGGTGACCGGGAGATGCTTGTCGACGGCTTCGCGCAGCGCCTTGCCGGGCTTGAAATGCGGTGCCAGCTTCTCCGGGATCATGACCTGCTCGCCGCTGCGCGGGTTGCGGCCCACGCGGGGCGGGCGGCGGCTGATGGAGAAGCTGCCGAAGCCGCGGATCTCGATGCGGTGGCCGCGCGCGAGGGCGTCGCTCATCGCGTCGAGGATGGTCTTGACCGCGAACTCGGTGTCCCGCTGGGTCAGTTGGCCAAATCGTTCGGCGAGCACGGCGACGAGGTCGGAGCGGGTCATGTGGAATGGCTCAATTCAAAAGGCAACCACAGAGGTACTGAGGCACAGAGGCACGGATTCATCCATGTGCCCCTGTGGTTGCATTCGCTGTCTTCAATTGAAACAGGCCCGCTGGCGAGGCCGGCGAGCCTGTGGGGAGCATACCCGGCCTCCGGGGAGGCCGGGTGGTCAACCGGGGGCTTAGTTGCCCTGGTTGTCCAGCTTGGCGCGCAGCAGGGCGCCCAGGCTGGTCGTGCCGGCGTTCTCACGCTCGTTCGACTGGCTGATGCGCTGCATGGCTTCCTGCTGGTCGGCGTTGTCCTTGGCCTTGATCGACAGCTGGATGTTGCGGGTCTTGCGATCCACGTTGACGATGACGGCGGTGACTTCGTCGCCTTCCTTCAGCACGTTGCGGGCGTCTTCCACGCGGTCGCGGGAGATTTCCGAAGCGCGCAGATAGGCCATCACGCCGTCAGCCAGCTCGACTTCAGCGCCGCGCGGGTCCACGGTCTTGACCTTGCCGGTCACCGAGGCGCCACGGTCGTTGATCGTGGTGAAGGCGGTGAACGGGTCGCTGTCCAGCTGCTTGATGCCCAGCGAGATGCGCTCGCGCTCGACGTCCACGGCCAGCACGACGGCTTCGACTTCCTGGCCCTTCTTGAAGTTGCGGACGGCGGTTTCGCCGGCTTCGTCCCAAGACAGGTCGGACAGGTGCACCAGACCGTCGATGCCCTGGGCCAGGCCCACGAACACGCCGAAGTCGGTGATGGACTTGACCGGACCCTTGACCTTGTCGCCGCGCTTGACGTTCTCGGCGAACTCTTCCCACGGGTTGGCCTTGCACTGCTTCATGCCCAGGCTGATGCGGCGCTTGTCTTCGTCGATCTCCAGGACCATGACTTCGACTTCGTCGCCCAGCGAGACCAGCTTGCTGGGGGCGATGTTCTTGTTGGTCCAGTCCATTTCGGAGACGTGCACCAGGCCTTCGATGCCCGGCTCGATCTCGACGAACGCGCCGTAGTCGGCGATGTTCGTGACCTTGCCGAACAGGCGCGTGCCGGTCGGGTAGCGGCGGGCCACGCCGAACCACGGGTCGTCGCCCAGTTGCTTGATGCCCAGCGAGACGCGGTTCTTCTCGGCGTCGAACTTCAGGACCTTGGCGGTCAGTTCCTGGCCGACCTGAACGACTTCGCTCGGGTGGCGGACACGGCGCCATGCCATGTCGGTGATGTGCAGCAGGCCGTCGATGCCGCCCAGGTCCACGAACGCACCGTACTCGGTGATGTTCTTGACCACGCCCTGGACGATCGCGCCTTCCGACAGCG